>NZ_CAXBGN010000002.1:0-731166 GCF_963975415.1 uncultured Kriegella sp. | reverse complement strand
CCCAGGACAACCGGGGCGGGGTGGCGTTGCAACAGGGCGACTATAGGGTCATCGCCCAAATGGGCATGGGCATGATGGCCCAACTGTACGCGGAAATAACATAGACAAAACAAATTCCTGGATTGAAATTCGTCTGGTTTATTATAGAGATAGCACCTCTTTGATGATATTTTAAACACTGACCAGTTCTATTTAGAGAAAGCCTAAATATGGTTATTACTAGGTATTTTTAAACAGATAAACACCATTCTATGAAAAAACTACTATTTTGTTTTAGTTTGTTATTTGTGCTATTACATTTCCCATCGATTTTAGCACAGTCTCTTCGAATAAGTGAAAATGGAAGATACATTGAAAAGGAAAATGGCACTCCCTTTTTCTACCTTGGGGATACCGCTTGGGAGATGTTCCATAGACTGGATAGTAAAGAGGCCGATCATTATCTTAAAAACCGGGCCGATAAGGGTTTTACTGTTGTTCAGTCAGTTATATTATCGGAATTGGAAGGTCTAAATGTCCCCAACGCCAATGGGGATTTGCCGCTATTCAATAAAGACCCTAAAAAACCGAACGAGGCCTATTTTAAACATGTAGACGTTATAGTGGATAAGGCCAGTTCTTTGGGGCTTACAATGGGCATACTTCCAACATGGGGTAATTATTGGAGCTCCTTACACGAAAAGGAGATTATTTTTACGCCCGAAAATGCAGAGGAATTTGGGCGGTTTTTGGGAAAAAGGTACAAGGATAAGCCTATTATATGGATTTTAGGTGGGGATCGCAATATTCGAACGAACAACGATCGGAAAATTGTGGAAGCCATGGCAAAGGGGATAAAACAGGGATGTAATGGCCAACAACTTATTACTTTTCATCCAAGGGGCCCTGGTATGTCATCTGATTATTTTCATGATGCCGAATGGTTGGACTTTAACATGTTTCAATCCTCGCATGGCCAACATGGGCACGACAATGGGCTTTATTCCGAGCACGACTATCATCTGGAACCCACAAAGCCGACCTTGGACGGAGAACCTAGATACGAAGGTATACAAGTAGGGTTTTATTTTAAAGGAACTGACCCTAGAGATCGCTTTGACGATTATGACGTGAGGCAGGCCGCTTATTGGTCTTTATTCGGTGGAGCCTGCGGACATACTTATGGCAACAATAATATTTGGCAGATGTACGCTCCGGATCGAAGTCCTATCATTAAAGCAAATATACCGTGGTATGATGCCCTGGACCATCCAGGGGCCTTTCAAATGAAACATCTGCGAACCCTTTTTGAGGCACGTTCCTTTTCTAAATTGAAACCTAATCCGGAAATTATCAAAAATAGTATGGAAGAATCGGGAGTTCCCATTAGGGCCGTAATGGCATCAGATGCGTCTTTTGCCATGATTTATTCCCCTAGTGGGATGCCGTTTACCTTAGATAAAGCCATGATTTCAGGTGCCAATAAAAAAGCCATTTGGTTCGATCCCAGATATGGTGTTTCCCATCACCTAAGCACCTCGGACACCGATGGGATTCAGACCTATAAGCCACCTACCTCGGGAAGAGGTCAGGATTGGATTTTAATTTTGGAAAATGCCGATCTTAATTTGCCCATGCCAGGCTTCCATTGAGAAGATGTAATGTATAATTAATGCGTGATTTTTGCGCAAGGCTACAAAAAGGGAAAGGCCACAGCGTTCAATTTCCTTTTTCTCTTCACGTTTTTCAAGGTTAATTTAAACTAACACGCCCTAAACTTGATATCTTGTTAAATAGAGTAAGTCAAGAATAGAAAAAGACTATTTATTCTTGCACGATTTAAGAGTACAACAGACAATTGCTTGAGACGACTGACAACACTGTAGACCTACCCCTTTTTTACTAGCAGGCGAGAAACACAAACATATTAGGACTGGATCTCATCATATATATTGAAACTCAATGAACTAAATTTCAGCATCAAAGAGTAGTGGAAAAAATTTACCCTCCATTTTGTTTCCTTTTGGAATCGGGGGGACACCGGCCAACAGCTCATCATCTGTGTTGCTAATAGTACCGTCTGCAAAAACATTGAGCACAAAGGCTCTTCTACTTCTATTGGATTCGTTTTTATAGGACCCATGCACCATTAATGGATGGTGAAAAGTGGCATACCCCTTTTTCAATTCAATGGGTACAGGCTTAAACGCTGCCTTTTGCTCCTCGGTTAAATAGGCCATTATTCCATTCATGTCCCCCGCAAGTTCCGGGGCATCGAGCAATCCCCATTTATGGCTTTTGGGAATGTAGTGAAGACATCCGTTTTCGACCGTTGCATCGTCAAGGCCTGTCCAACAGGTCAGGTGCTGCATGGCAATGGTTCGTGTCCAATACGAGTAATCTTGGTGCCAGGCCACCACTCCTCCGTGTTTGGCAGGTTTGCAGAATAACTGATCATGCCAAAAGCGAACCGGTTTGCTGTCCAATAATTGATGCGCGGCCATAACGAAAGCAGGGTTCCATAGTACGTCATGAAAGCCTTCGGTAATGCGCCAATGCCCGAGTGAATGGAACAGCACCGAATCCAGATCCGTCGATTCGTTACTGTGGAATTCATAAAATAGCTCGTGTGCCTGATGTTTTGGATCCAAAATCTCCTCAAGATCGTTCCGCAATACCGTTATTTGAGCCTCGTTCAACATTTTTATACCTGAAACGTAGCCCTCTTCATGAAAATGAGCGACTTGTTCATCGGTCAATCGATAAGGCTCCCATGCTTCTTTCGACTTAGGAAGCTTAAACATATCGGAAACCATCCTATGTTTTTCCGCTAAATCTTTTATTTCTGTCATTGTGAGATAGTTTATGCCGATTATTTCAACATCAATTCTATGAAATAGGGTCAAAATCATTATAAATATAAGGAAATGACTATAACATTGTGGAGATGAAACATCGGAGTACATTTTTTAATTTTTTTCTTGTACTTAGTTTTTTGCTCTTGTCTAAACAGGGGACAATTCCTCTAGTAGTGTGTAACATTTTTTCAATTAAATGGCAATTTTGGTATTGGTCAAGAATTTCAATTTGTTGTCATTAGTAATGGCAATAGACCAATTGAAACTCTCATTAACGGAATAGATGAGCTTTGAAACTTGTAATCTAAAAGGCCAAGGTGGGTTTAAGTGTTAACTTTAGAACCAATACTGTCTTTTGAATAACTACTGCATTATTGAAAATGAATTCATTCCAGACCGGAAAAAGGGACTGGGCTTTTCTAAAGATCAATGACTTGGTTAGGTTTCAAAATACCCCTCAAAGCCCACTATTTATGTCCTAATCTTTTAAAACAGATCGGAGATACACGTTGTTTAAGAGATAGCTCTCGAACATATCGGTGTTTTCGGGGACGGCACCCTCAATTTGTACCCAACCGTCGTATCCGATATCATCGATTGCTTTACGAACTTCTTGAAAATCGATTAAACCTTTACCCAGAAGGTATCCGTTCTCTTTTGCATGGAATTCGCAAATGTTTTCTCTGCCCAGCCAACGGATTTCATCATAAATATTATATCCCATTTTATTGGAATTGGCAACGTCATAATAGACCTTGACGTTTGGGGAATTAACAGCATCTAGAATTTCCATATGCTCTTCGGCACTTAACCAAGATTCAATACCCAACGTAATACCACGGTCCTCCGCTTTTGGGGCTACTTTTTCGAGTCTGCGAATAGTTTCTTTTGTGCCGCCCGGGTCATTTTTTAAATCACCATTGGAAAAGAATGCGAGCAAAACTACTTTTACTCCCATGATTTCGGCAACATCGATGCTATCGAAAACCCATTGCTCGGCCCTTGGATCCGACTTATAGGGAATATTGTTCATTTCTCCAATGGCAATACCACCGATAGACATGCCAAATTTTTCACAGGCGTCTTTGTATTGTTGCTGTATTTTCTTTTGCCTTAAGTGCATGTTATTGTTCAGGGTTCCCAAACTGATCTGTACCCCATCAAGACCTATTTTTTGCCCCACTTCGATGGCGTCGACCTTGGCGAGTTGTTTTATTGACCAGTCACATGCTCCGACCTTAAATCGGTTTAAAGAACTAGATGCAAAGACCTCATAAGCCCCCAAACAGCTCAGTCCTACTAATCCGATTGATGATTTCAAGACCTCCCTTCTGGTTAATTTTTCGTTCATTATTTCCCCATTTTCAATGAATTGCCTATAATATTATAGACTGCTGTTTTTTAATGTCAAGAGAAAGCTGGATAAGTTTGCCAAATCTTGTTCTTTTAAACCTAAGGCCGCTGCATTGGGCATGATTCCTGTTTTCATTACCTCTTTATGCTCAATATCGTCGGGGGCAATTACGATTTGTTTTCCCGTCATGTCCTTTAGTACCGTGGTTTCTCCTTCTGAAAGCAGAAAGCCATAAAATGCCTGTCCGCTTTTTGTTTTAATCATCATGGGTTCATAGCCAAACACAATGGATGCATTCGGATTGATGATCGCATCCAGTAGCGCCGCTTTATCGAACTTTTCACCAATGGAAGATAAATCAGGCCCAATATCGTTGCCGTTGGTTCCATTTTTATGGCATGCTGTACATTTGGAAGTAAAGACATTCTCACCTATGCTGCTATCTCCGTTCATAGCTAGGATCCTTGGAATGGAAAGCGGCTTTTTACTGGGTTTTGTGAAATATTCGCTCGCCAAAGTACGTATTTCCAATTCCGGATTTTTGAAAATTGCTTCGGAAATACCTTTTAATAGTGCTTCTGACAGTTTGTTATCGGCGGCCAGGTTTATTAAGAGACGTCCTCCAATCAATGAGCCTGCCATTTGGTTGCCTGCTTTAATCCTTTCGTTAAGGGGTTTAGAACCATCAACGAGAATTTTTTGCTGAACGGCTATTTTTTCCGGAATTTCGAAAGTTTCTCCCTCCTGTGAATTCCAATCCCAAAGGGCATACCAATCGTTGGTCATTCGAAAGTCGACCCACCAATCAGCTAATTCTTTTATGGCGGTTTGATTACTTTCCTTGCTTATCGCTATCATGGCAGCCACTGCATCCCTTTCATTGATAAAGGCTAAGGCATCAACTGCTTTTCTTCTTTGGTGTTCGTTTAAAGTTTTGGACATTGCTCTTTCCTGCAGAGCAACAATTGCTGATTTAGGGTGCAACCTCCAAATCAATGAAGTAAATGCTTCGGGCCAATCCACAGGGTTTTCAGGTTGTTCGGAAAGCAATTCGGCATAGGCCATTTCTTCTTTTCCTTCCATAGCCATTCCCAAAGCCTCAAGATACCAGGGGTCTTTTCCGTCATAGCCCTGAAATAATTTTTTAATCAGCTTTCCACTTTTATCCCATTCAACATCCCTGAGCGATAGTGCAACTTCTCTTCGAACTTCTGCAGCGGAATCGTCCGCTCCTATAGCAGCATATTTTAAAATGGCATCGTTAGTCTTGAGTGCCCTGTAAGCAACGACTCTCAACCTTGGGTCGGCTTCTCTCTTTAAAATGTTTTCAACGACTTCTAATCCTTGAGGTCCCAGTTGTGATAAAAGCCAAATTGCCCGGGCCTTATGTAAAGGATTTTCTGATTCTAGAATTTGGGCTACTTGGGGAACGACCTTTTCCCCTTGACTTCTCAACTTTTCAAAACCTAAATTCCGCACATTGATTGCTGGATTTAATAAAGCCGCAATTTGCCCTTCAGTTGAGGAAAGGGCTATTTTCGGGTTTTTCAGTTCCGATCCTTTGGGGGTAAGGCGGTAAATACGGCCATAGCCAACAGAATCCTTCATTTGATGCCCGCCTACGACGGGATCATACCAATCTGAAATATAAATGGCGCCATCTGTGCCCACTGCTACATCGCTAGGGCGAAACCATTTTCGTTTATCACCGTCAATTTCGTTCCAAATATAACCTTCGGTCGACTCCTGCATCGAAGTAATCAAGTCTCTTCTTTTAAGTTCGAAGCCCGCACCATTCTTTGAAGGTTGATAGGCAAAAATGACATTTCGGCCGGCATCGGCGCTTAAGACCATACCGCGATATTCCGGACCAAAAGCATCCCCTTCATATACAACGACCCCAGTTGGGGATCCGGCACCCGTATTATCCCCGGCCGGTATTACTCCGGGATCATCTTGATGCCAATGAGCCGTAAAAATATCTTGACCAGGTTTTTTATCTGCTTGCCATGTACGCTTACCATCAACGTTAAAATAGCCTGCATTGCCTCCTTCCATAAGCCATGTTACACGACAGGTTTCCACTTGGTCGTCGTTGTCGTTTTGCCACATATTGCCATACGAATCCAAAGCCACTTCATAGGAGTTTCTAAAATTATGACCCACAACGGTGAGGCCCGTGCCATCTTTTTCGACCCGTAGGGCTAGGCCTCCGACCCATATGCGCCCATCGTCACTGAGTTGTGCCGGCTCGTTCTTATCGTTGTAGGGTGTTCCGCCTGTATAGACGCTACCGGAGCGAAGTTTCCAACCGGCCTTGTCGGTTACTTCATGTGGGCCTGCGTTACCCGTATTAAAGTAATATCGGCCATCGGGTCCGGCAATGAGGGAATGAAGACTATGATCATGATCAAAACCTCCAAAACCCTTTAAAAAAACTTCTTTCTTATCCGGTACATCATCACCATTTTCATCGGTATAGACTATGAGCGAAGGGGCACAGGAAACAAAGACCTTATTGCCGAGAACGGCTATGCCCATGGGTGCCACCAAGTCTTTGTCTTGTACAAATACTTTTGATGAATCACTAATTCCATCCCCGTCGGAATCTTCCAAAATCATCACACGATCTCCTTTTTCGAAATGTAGGCGCTTTTCGGGATCATTATTAAAATCACGATAATTGACCGCTTCAGTGACCCAAATTCTTCCTTTGGCATCGACATCCATATTGGTCGGATTGTAAAGCGCTGGCGATTCTGCCCAAAGGGTAACTTCCCACCCCTTGGGAACAATAAATCCATTGTTTTCCGTAGTTTTAAAATCGAGTTGGGGAACACTGTAGTCCGACAATCTTTTGTCAACACAGGAAACAACGCTGATTAAAAGGACGGCGGTTAAAGCGACCAAAGTTATATACTGTTTAAGGCTTTTTAATTTCTGGCGCTCTTGAACTTTCATGATCGGTCAATTTGTAGTTTTGGTTGTGCCTGTCCGGGATAGTTTTGGTTGTTGCGTTTGCTTGATTGTAAAATCATTGGGTTTTACTGAAAGTTGTTTGCAAAAAAATCTAAGCAGAAAAACACTCGCCTCCCTTTAATACTTTATAGGCCTGAGCTTTTTCTTCGGTTTCCAAAATAAAATCATTAACATCTGCTGTATTAAAACTGAACATATCGTAGTGGCAAGGGATGATGTATTTTGCGCCGATAGACTTGCCCAATGCAACAGCTTCGTTACAATTTAAATTTCCTGCAACTTTACGTTCCGGTTTGTTGCCGTTAATGGGCAGTATCGCCACGTCGATATTAAAAGGGTTCAATATCCCGATCATTTCTTCGAACCACAAGGTGTCTCCACTGTGATATATGGCATATTTACCAAATTGAATGACAAAACCCATAAACTTGCAATTGCCATTTTCATCTCTGGCCACTTCATTATGTTTTGCGGGAATACCATTAAAAGTAAAGCCGTCAATGGAAATCGATTTACCATCGTTCATACCTATCGGGAATGCGCTGTCGCATTTTACCCTGTCGGCAACGAAACTGCGATTTGCCTCTGGAATGATAAATTTGATGTCGGGGTTATTCTTTAGAATCGGAACCAAGGTTTCAGCATCTAAATGATCGGTATGGTTGTGGCTTGAGGTGACTACGGAAATATTCCGCAACAGTTCAGGTCGTACCACCAATTCACTCATGCGAATATGTGGTTTTTCAGTTTCCGCATATTTTTTGGTCAGTGAATCAGAGAGGTAGGGGTCGATTAGCACCCGTTTACCCTTCCATTGCAGAAGGTAACCGCTTTGGCCCAGCCACCAAAGTCGAAAGCCTTCTTTTTGATGAAGAAACGAATCCATTTCTTCAATAAGGGCTTCATCCTTTTTCATTGCGGGAATCAAATTTTTCATAACGACTCCCTTACTTTTTTGGCCCCTGCGACCATATTAATAAGTTTTTGTCGTGAAGCCCAACGGGCCGTTTGACTAAGCCCGCAGTCGGGGGCTACGGAAAGCTTTTCCGCTGGCACATATTTCAGACAGCGGTTAATACGTTCGACCACATCGGCTACCGTTTCGATATAATAGTTTTTAACATCAATGATTCCGACGGCAACGTTCATTTTTTCGGCAAAAGGGGCCAAGAGTTCGATTTCCGCAAATTCGCGATTTGCCATTTCAACATGAATCTCATCTACATCCATATCTAAAAAATCGGGAAGCATTGGCTTTATACTGCGATATCCCACCGGTCTTCCCTTAAAGTTTCCGAAGCAAAGGTGCGTGCTGAGGTTGCATTTTCCCTTAATGGATTTTACGGTACGATTAAAAATATCGACAAAGCGTTTGGTGTCGGCCTTATAGGCATAACAGCTCATTGAAGGTTCATCAACGGTAATTTCGGTACAACCAGCTGCCACCAAGGCCTCAAGTTCATGGCTAATGATGGGCAGTAAAGCTTCGGTAATCTCATAACGATCTTTGTAGTTGTCGTTGGGCAATAACCTGCCTGATAATGTATACGGTCCGGGAATGCTAGCCTTGAGTACAGGACCGACCGGAGCCAACTTTTTAAGACGTTCGAATTCCTTTACGGCACCAAGGCCATTGGGAGCGGTCAAATCACCGACAATATTGTTTTTCCCCCGCTGATCGTGTGCGGCAGGGCCAAACTTTCTGGTATCTGAAGCATTATTTTCAATGCCGTTGATAAACCCGTAAAAGGATAAATTAAAATCTAGGCGTGTCTGTTCGCCATCAGTGATAACATCAAGGCCCGCGGTCGTTTGATCGTGTATAGCGGCAATAACGGCATCTTCGATGGCTTCCTCAATATCGGCGGCCCCGAATTTATCGAGATTTTGTGATGCGAATTCAAGCCATCCTGGAAAAGGATAGCTCCCTATGACGGTTGTTCTGATCGGAATTTTGCTCATAAATTAGTTTTAAGTGCATTCCACCCATGCGAGAATTTAGGTTATCCAAAATTTTCTGGATATTACCTATAGGCTAATGTAACCAAAACAACTTGTATGTACAAGTTATAATTCATACATTTCAATTCCTAATTTGGGTACCAATGTCTAACTTAGTGGCCGTGAAATCAGGAAAAATTAAAAACAGAAAATACCATACGATTCAAGACTATATCAGAAAACGTATACAAACGGGAAAGTATCCTGTCGGTAGCTACCTGCCTTCGGAAAATGAAATTTGCGGTCAATTTAGTACTACCAGGACCACGGTTAGAAAAGCTTTGGACGAATTGTTGAAGGAAGGGTTTATTGAGAAGGAACAGGGCAAGGGAAGCAAAGTTTTGGAACGACGAAAATCTTTGGGGCTTCTGACGGTCAAAGGTTTTTCGGGAGCTACTGACCATGAGGTAAAGACTGTTGTTACTGATGGACCAAAAGTCACCGATTGGGATCCAATTATCGCATTTGCACTAACGGAAGAAGAAAAAAAATCAAACTGTGTCTATTTTCAAAGAGTTCGGTATATCAATGATCGACCGGTAGTTTTGGAAAATAATTGGTATGCTAACAATGAATTGCCGCTAATCGATTCGGATGCTTTTATAGCGGGTTCCTTTTTCAAAACACTCAGCCAAAAGCATTTGATAGAGGTTATGGGTGCGGAGCAAGAATTGAAATCGATTCCGGCAAGTAAAGAGGTAGCCAAAAACCTCGAAATACAGGAGGGAAGTCCAATTTTGCATATATCGGTACGTTTTCGAACGAGCAAACCGGGTCTAAATCTTTACGGAGACCTGTATTGCAATACCACGGACTATCCTATTCGGAACAGCTATTTCCTATGACCCCCTGATGGCTTAAAAAAAGAATACAGCTTCTTCGGATTCTCATAAAACAACTTTTGATAGTATTCTTCCAATTCTTTTGATTTTAGAAAATCGGGAATCGTTTTAATCAAATAATTCAATCCCGGGTTGCCTCCATAGCTTTTCCAGTAGGCGTTTTTGGCCATGTCCATACCCAAAACGATTTGGTCCGGGTAATCGGGCAGCAGTTGCTCCAACAATTGCAACGAATAATTAGGCCCGTCTTTTTTCCAACGAAATATACTGTCATATTCTATACGAACACCTTCGTCCAATACATCGCGATTGTAATCAACATCTTTTGCCCTATCAACATGGGATAGCACTACATGTTCGAGTTTTGCGCCCAGCTTTTTAAAAAGGCGGGCTTGTTCGAGTGCCTGTTTGCCAAAATTCGTGTGGGTCAAAATGGGGGCACCTGTTTCTAGATGCGCATTGACCACAGCCCTGAAGATCAATTCTTGATGTTGGGTAAAAGGACCATCCCCCGTGGCCAATTTAATAAGTCCTGCTTTATGTCGGGTTCTTTTTACAAAGGTGCCCGAATAATCAAATTCATCTATTCCTTCTTCGATATCGGCAATAAACAAACGTGTCAATTCGTCTTCGGAGCTACTATATCGCCAATGGTTTTCCGGATAATAAATCTCCAAATGAATACCTGTTGGCACGATAATGTTCACACCACTACGTTGGCTTACCTCTGTGGATTTCAAAACGTTTCTGCCGCTATTGGCAGGCATGGTATCGACAACTGTTCTACCTCCGGCATTATAGAAATTCGTGAGTTCTTCGGAAATCTTATTTACATCGTTCAATAAAAACTCGGGGTGTTTGGCCGTTACATAGCTTTCATCAATGATGATATGCTCGTGTGAATAGGTAAGGCCCATTTCGGAGGTTGGTTTGTCGCCTAAAACGGTTCTAAAAAATTCTTGGGACATAGTTTTTAATTGTTTGTCCATCCGTTGCGGGAAATATCCGCAAGCTTATTGGGCAATTCTAAAATGACACCCAGACGAATAAGGGAATCCTGTAATTTTTTAATGTTGATATTTTTTGCGTCCATATCCGTATCCAACGATAGTACCGCAGCCACCCCGGCCGCTTGGCCCATGCTCATCGTCTGTGCCATGGAGCGGCAAGAGGCATGGGCATCATGGGTAGCCGAAAAACAACGCCCCACGACCCAGGTGTTCGTACTTTCTTTGGGAATAATGGTACCATAAGGAACCCCATAGACACCTCCATTCGGAACATATTCCCAAAAAGTTTCTGAATCGCCAGTGGCCCCTTTTCTATGGTCTTCTATGGGTGCTCCACAGAGAAATATTTGATTGTCAAAAGTCTTGGCAGACATACAATCTTCTCTGCTCAATCGATATTCCCCGAATACTCTACGGGTTTCGCGAACCCCAATTTGATGTGAGAGCCCAATGATTTTTGCATTTTGGTAGCCTGGTACTTCCGCTCGAAAGAAATTTTCAAATATAAAGGCTTGTCGGCGCCCTTCGATTTCTGCCTTTGTAATATCCTCAACATCCAAGGGGTCGAGATCTACGACTTTTACAGCGACCGTAGAGATGCATTTTGGTTGGCACATTTCGTGGGCCGAACCTTCTTTTCTTGGCAATGGATGCGAACCTTTTTCGTAGGCTTGGGTCATTTTTTCTTTTAACATTTTTTTTCCTCCGGCCGCATCGTATTCCTTATGTTCAACGTTCGACATTCGAAAGGTTGTAGTCATACTCTGGACTGCATCTTTTTCACCGGCCTTTTCATAGGGGATATCCGCCCAATGGCAATAATCGGCATCACCGGATGCATCGATGATGCGTTTTGCCACAATCGAGAAAAACCCCACGCCTTTATTGAAAAATATACAATTGGAAGTTTCGCCGACACTTTCCACACCGACCAACGTTGAATGATAAAACAGCTCGACGCCACTTTGAAGCAATAATTTGTCCCAGACCTGTTTCAACTTTTCAGGGTTGTAATTCACCCCGGTTCCTGCCCCATAAGTGTTCGGCCGAAGAAAAATATCCCCAGATTTATTGAGCTCATTGACTATTCGATCCGGAATTCCCCCGACTATTTTCTTAGGGCTTTCTGAAGGCGTAAAAAACCCATAAAAAGTGTCCAACATCTGCGTTGAGGTGCCGCCGGGAAATCCGTAGCGTTCTACAAGCGTTACTTTGTGTTTTCCTTGGGATGCGGCAATCGCTGCCGTGGAACCCGCACTGCCACTACCTATGATCAGGATATCGGTCTGGTACGTTTTTGCTATGGCAGAACTAAAGGTCATCAATGTTTATTTTCGGACCAACATTTTCATAGAGCTTTGCCATTAAATGTGCATGTTCGTCGTAGGCCGATTCAAACAAATCAACGGCACGTTGTTCCCCAACAATTTTGCCGCTGCTCAAGACTTTCGGTGATTTTCCATTCTTATGGAGAATATTGGCCACTTCCGCTTTTATGGAATTAATAATTAAAACCCCGCCCAAGGTCGAACCCGGGGCCACAGGAGAATCGAGTCCGTCGATATAAAGCATGGCATCGCCCAAGGGGGCTCCGGTATCCAAAACATAGTCGGCAAAATCAATGAGCTTTTTACCGTCGGCTTTTTTAGAGGTGCTTCCTTCCAGGTGTAAACTACTGACAAGTGCCACTACTTTCACATTACGTTTTTGAAATTCCTCGGCCATTTCGATAGGCACTACGTTACAGCCACTAGAGGAGATAATAAGCGCCGTGTCTTGCGGACTCGTATCAAAATTTCTAAGGATACGATTGGCAAGTCCGGGTACGTTTTCCAAGAACATTGCCTGCCGTTGTCCGTTGGCGCCAACCACCAAATTATGAAAAGAAAGCGATAGTTCTACAATCGGGTTAAAACCGGGAAACGATCCGTAACGTGGCCACATTTCTTCGACCATCATACGGCTGTGACCCGACCCGAAAAGGTGTACCATACGACCGCTTAGGATTGATTTGGCGAATAGTTTCGCAACTTCCTGAATAGTTGCCTCCTGTTTTTCTATGGTAGAAATAATATCCTTTCCCTTTGATAAATACTGCTGCGTTAAGCTCATTTTAGTGTGACTTGTTTTTGGCGAAGAATGCCGCGCCGATGGCCCCGGCGTATCCTCCTAGTTTTGCTTTTTTAATTTTTATTTGATAACCTCCTGGGCACCATTCGTAATCGGACATGAATTCTTTCAAGGGATCCATAAGAGAATTGCCTGCCCCGGCTGTAATACCTCCTCCCAAAATAATCAGTTCGGGAGAAAGAATATTTGTCAGTGAAGCCAAGGCCACCGCTAATTTTTGAACAGATTCCAGCCACCAAGTTTTGGCTTCTGGATTTTGGTTTTCGTAGGCATCGACCAATTCGCGAACGCTTTTGAACCGTCCGCCCGTTCGCTCGGAAACCGAAAAATTTCCTATGGCATGTTCCAAACTGCCCGGCATATTGGTCATGGTCTGGGAGCCTCGAAAATCAACGGTCATATGGCCAACATGCCCTGCTCGTTGCAGGGTACCCTGATATAATTTTCCGTCGATAATAATTCCACCGCCCACGCCCGTACCTAGGGTGAGCATCAACAGGTTTTGAACACCCTCGGCACTATAAAAGGACTCATATTCCGCCAAACAGGCCGAATGCCCGTCATTAATAACTCGAATATCTCTTTGGAGCGCCTCCGACCAATTAAAGTTTTCGATGCCCTGTAGCCTTTTGGGCATATGCAAGGTCATTTTGTTTTCTGCATCTACAAGACCGGGTGCCGAAATACCGCATTTTAAAGCTTCAGGGTTTGATTTGGCGTATTGTTCCGACTTCGCTTCAATTAGCGCAATCATTTTTTTCTTCCAAAGCTCTTTTCCCTTGGAAGTGTCTTCCGTTAACACTTCATTGCGTTCCAAGACCGTTCCCTTATCATCTAGAATGACCGTCTTTATTTTTGTGCCCCCGATGTCAATCCCCAAATAATGCTTTTTCATTTTGCGATTATTGATATTGCCCTTCGCTCAACGTCCATCCGCCGTCCACTGCTAAAACTTGGCCTGTGATGAATTTGGAATCGGGGTGCAAAAACATGAGCACGGCACTATTGATATCTTCCGATGCCCCGGGGCGACCCCCATCCAAAGGTTGTTTGGTCTTTAAAAAGGAAAGGATTTCTTCATCTTCGGCGGCCCGCTTGGCCATCGGCGTAATAAACAAACTTGGCGCGATTACATTTATACGGATGTTGTGCTCAGCATAATAGGAGGCAATGGATTTTGAAAAACCGATTATGGCAGATTTGGCCGCCGCATAGGCATGGGTCACAAAATATTTTGGTGAAGGGGAATAGCCCAATACGGATCCCATATTTAAAATGACCCCTTCTTTATTTTGTTTCAAAAAATAATTGATGATCGCTTGGTTCGAAAGCATCATGGAAGTAAGGTTGAGTTCCATGGTCTTGTTCCAGCCATCCAATGTCATTTTATCCAATGCGCCGTCGCCCCATTTTCGACCGCTTCCTCCCGCTACGTGAAACAATCCTGTGATAGTGCCAAATTTATTATGCGCCATTTGAATGGCCTTCTTGGCAGTTTCCGGGTCGGTGGCGTCTCCACTCAGGGAAATACTATTAGAACCCAGAATTTCCTCGGATTTTTTACAGCTTTCGAGATTTCTTCCCACCACGAGTACATTGGCACCTTGTTTTTTAAGAGCGATGGCTGCAGCGAGCCCCATTCCGGTGGTTCCGCCCATGATGATATACGAAGTGTTTTTAAAATCCATAGTCTTTAAGTTCGCAAGGAAGGTCTCCTTGGACGTACGAAGTGCAGAAATTGCATTTTCCGCAAATGTCCATTGTAATTCTTTTATTCTGCCTTTGTTATCTTTTGGGAAACTTCCCCAGATTTTTTATGCTTTAGGATGAGCGTACTATCCCCGTTGGGTAAAATTTCCTTTTTGATTAAATAATGATCCTCATCATAGGAATCCCATTGTTTTTGGTTGTCTTGGGGGTCATCACCCCGCCAATCTTCTAAAATAACGGGCTCCCAGGTTTTGGTTTCTGCAGATTTAAAAGCTGCATCCAAGATGGCATTGACCACATATCCATCATAAAAAGTTTCCAAGGGGTCTCGATTTTCCTCAATGGCGCTGAACATATCGGTAAACATATGAGGGTAGCCAAGTTCATGGGCTTCATCGCCAACAGGAAACAACCAGCCTGTGCTCGATTCCGCCTTTTCGGCTACATAGCCATCACTGCCTTTTCCCGTAGTGAACATTTCAAAACCGGTACGCAAAAAACTATTGACCCAGATGGTGCCTTCGGTACCCATAACCTCGTCGCGGAGGTCCATTCCCCCTCTGAATGTCCAGCTTACCTCGAACTGGCCAATGGCTCCATTGGCGTACTTTACAAGGCCAATGGCATGGTCTTCGGCATCAATTGGGTGTACTTGCGTATCTGCCCAACACATTACTTCGATGGGTTTTATATGCTTCCCGATAAAATTGCGACTGATTTCCACGCAGTGACAGCCCAAATCGATAATCGCTCCACCACCTGATTTTTCTTTGTCCCAAAACCAATCGCTATGCGGGCCAGGGTGCGTTTCGCGCGACTTTGCCCAGAGTACGCGACCGATATCGCCGCGTTTTACATTCTCCATCGATTTTAAAAATTTGGGCGTATAGCAGAGGTCTTCCAAATACCCTCCAAAGATTCCGGCCTGCTCTACCGCATCAAGCATGCGCTTTGCCTCGTCCGCTGTTCTTCCTAGGGGTTTTGTGCATATTACATGTTTTTTAGCCTTTGCACAGGCAAGTACAGCTGCTTCATGCAAATGATTGGGAAGTGAAATCAGGACTACTTCTACATCGGGGTGAGCAATGGCTTCTTCCATGGATGTGCTGTAATGGGGCAATCCGTAATCTGAGGCAAAGCGTTTGGCATTTTCCTTATTTCTTGAATAGACCATGACAACATGGTCTTTACGTCTTTGGGCGTGCAGCGATTCGGCGTAAAAGCGAGCGATAAAACCCGAGCCTAGCATGGCAATCTTCATACTCTATTATTTAATCTGTTTAAGAAAAAACTTGTTCTAGAGAAACTTTAATGTGATAAAGGTAGGAAATTCAACTTGTACGTACAAGTTGAATATGAAATCGCTTTTGATGTTAAAATCACTTCGTTCTAAGTCACTTCACCTTAGAGTCTTCATTAGTTCTGGGCACAAGCTCATCACCTCACTGGCCATTGCTCCTAAAGCCGTAATATTCGATAGAACAATAACACTATTTTTTTCTTCGGTATCCATTATCATTGAAGAGGTATACCCGCCAGTTCCGCCATTATGCCAATACCATTTGGCGCCCGATTCGGTCTTTATTACGCCCCAAGCTAAGCCGGTTGCAAAGTCATCGGTTGCCCTATGATGTGGAGTTCTAGTCAGTGCAAGGTCTTTATTGTTATCCTCAAAATGGGCAAGGGCAAACTTGGATAAATCCTCGGAGGTCGATAAAATTCCGCCAGCGCCCATTAACACCCCCATATCCCAGTTCGGTACCTCTTTACCATTTTCATTAAGTCCCATAACCAATTTATCCCTTATTTTGGATCGAATTGTAGTGGAACTAAGCATGCTATATTTTTCGAAAATTTTAGTCTGAATCAAGTCTTCATAGCTAGAATTATCGATTTTACCGAGAACAAAACCAAGCAATCCTGCTCCCAAATTTGAGTATTCGGATTTCTCTCCAGGATTTTGCAACATGACCAGCTTTTCGGTGAGATATCGTTTTAACTCTTGCTCTCCGAAATTTTTATAAGGGTTCTCTAAACTTAGGGAAGGAGAACTTAAACTTTCAGGTACCCGTGGAAGCCCTGAAGTATGCGTTGCAAGCTGTTTCAATGAGATTTTGATGTTATCCTTAATTTTAAAACCAATAAAATCGTTGATATTATCGTCAAGGCCAATTTTCCCGTTCACTACAAAGTTAGCCAAAAGGGTCGCGGTAAATACTTTTGTTATCGAGCCAATTTCGAATACTTTTTTATGATTTTCGATGGTCAGAATAGAATCGTTTTCCCGCTTTACCCCAAAATATTTGGCTTCCCCATCACTAACAATTGCTATTGCTATTTGCGTTTGATTCGGAAACATTTTAACCTTTTCGAATATCAGGTCCGATTGTTCCTTGGTCAAACCTTTCTTTTGTTCATCTTGGGCATTGATGGCTTCCCTTGTTTGACCTTTTCCTTTACAGGCTATTAAAAGAAGGGCAAGTATAAAAAGGTAGTTTTTCATTAGAAATTTTGATGTTCTTAGAAAGAATAAAACTGGAACAGCGCTACTCTAGGCAAATTTGGTAACCCCTTAATTTCGTGTTACTGTATACGTGATTATCACCTAAAAATACGGATAAAAAAGAATGAAAAAGAAATAGCCTTATTTTCTTTGTTAAAAGGTTGGCCCATTGGTTCCATCTTTGCATCATAGTATGAAATTTGCTAAAACATTGGATACGTCTTTTTGCTGATAATCAGTATTAAAAAAACCAAAGAGTATTTTTAATATACCCTTTGGTTTTTAAATAGAGGTCATGCCATGCCTTTCTTTGGCAATGCGTATACGATATTATTCTATAGTCCAAACATCATTTACCCTGTCCAATATGGCATTGCTTTGCTGTCCCCCAATGATCCATATTTTTGAATTAAAAACGACAGAAGTATGACTTTGTCTGGTTGAGAAAGGAGCAGAAGAAGTTGCTCTAGACCAAATATTGCCATCAGGACTTGACCAGATATCATTTTCGGTGGCTGTTGCCGACTTCCCACCGATTACCCAAATTTTATTATCATACACTACAGTGGTATGCTCTTGTCGTTTAGAAAAAGCGGCTGATGGCGAAGCCGTTGACCAGTAGACTCCATCTGAAGAGAACCACACATCGTTCATCAAACCATTACTTCCCGTCCCTGATTTTCTGCCTCCAATGACCCAAAGTTTATCATCATGTACGACTGTTGTGTGACCTGCTCTGGGCTCAAACGATGCACCTGCTGTAGCTTCGACCCAAGAAATTCCGTCTGTAGTATACCATACATCGTTGAGTTCTCCCCCAACAGCCGAATTTCCATGACCACCAATAACCCATATCTTATTATCATATACTGCCGCGGTATGATTGACACGTTTTGAAAACGGAGGGTCTGTTGCTCGGATCCAATTTATCCCATCATCACTATACCAAATATCGTTACTGTTTTCACCGCCAATGTACCCGCCAATAACCCACATTTTATTATCAAATACTACCGTGGCATGCCCTGACCGCCCGTAAAAAGGCGTCGATGTTGTAGCGGCCGACCAGCTAGCACCATTACTGCTATACCATACATCAGTTTCGTAATAGTGGCCTTCATACCCCGAAACTACCCAGAGCTTATTATCGAAAGCAATGGAGGTATGATTGGCTCTTTTTGAAAAAGCAGCATCGGAAGTTACCGAATTATAATGCAACGATCTAGTCGTGAAAGACCCAAGTTCGCTAATTTTTATGTTTCCTTGGCTATCCCTTGCCAACACCCACCAATTGTATTCGAGATTTGGCGATAATGCGGTTTGGATTCTATATTGGTTTTTGATTACTTCGCTTGCCACGGGAACTCTTGGATGTTTCTCTGTACCCAGATAAATTTCATAGGTTATTTCGCAAAAACCACAATCAAAGGCTTTTTCCCATTGTAAGGTTGGCGAAAGTGAAACTTCCAAAGAACCTTTGGAGACATCAACAAGTTTAAAGGGTGTCGATTCACTATCTTTTATAAAGGGATAATCACTGTATTTGTCGCAAGAAACTAGTATAAAAGCCAGTGTAATTAGAGTAAATTTTAATTTTTTCATGATATAGATTTTAGAGTTCATATCTCCTTTATACGATCTAATTTCAAAGGTTAACGCCATTACAGAAAGAATCTATAACATTTTAGTCAGAGGCTTTCGTCGTCCGTTCAATTATTAAAGATTAGGAAATAGGTGAAGAAACCCTAAGTAGCTTCACATGTAAACAGGAGAGCGGGTTGCTTATGAAGACAATGGTGATGGTTTATACTTAAACCTCAAACTTGGGCTTTCACCAACAAATGGAAGTCTGCCGTTTTCGGATTTTCCCGAAGTGAAATAAACAAATAGTAGTGCCATATTTAAACTTTTTAAAATAGTGGAATCTACAATAGCTTTAATCAGTGAAGGTTCTTGGTGAGCACAAAATCTCCACGAAGCATTTCTATTACATTGATTAGAGAGCGTATATTGTGATAATTAACTTTCCAGATTTGTGCTTTCACATCGTATTTCGCTTCAGGGTTCGAATCTAAACCCTCTCCGTACCAACCTTTATATTGATGATCAATCATATAGGTATTTATATAGTCCCATTGTTTTTTAAAAAGTTCAGCGTAATGTTTTTCTTTAGGGAATAGCTTTGACATTAGTAGGAGAGAATTCAAGCCCTCAGCCTCTGTCCACCATATTTTTGCCTTGTTTTCTATCGTACAAACATCAGGTTCATGATAGTATCCGCCATCGTAAAAACCTCCTTTTTCAGTATCCCAACCATTGGTCAAAGCGTGATCGACCATTTTTTTCGCTTTGCTAAGGGTTACGCTGTCATTTTTAAGTCCCAGCGCATGGGACGCTTCCAGCATAAGAAAAGCGGTTTCCACGTCATGACCAAATGAGACGTGGTCTAGCCCGAAATTTTGTTTTCTATAGGTTTCAGATGAATCTTTTAGCGAAACAGGACTCCAATCTCGTTCAAGATGAAGCGTGAGATATCCTTTTTCCGTGGTGATGGTATCACGTATTAATAGTAATAATTCCTCCAGACGTTCTTTGACCAGCTTGTCAGGCCAAACTTGATAGAGGGCTGTTAAACACTCTAAAAGATGAATTGATGAGTTTTGGTCTTTCCAGTCTTTTCGAATAAAATTAGCGTAATCGTTATCATTTTCAGAAACATCCAGTAATAATGATCCATCTTGATTCAAAACATCAAAATATCCTTTATGAGTCTTGTCATGGGCATGTTCTTCCAACCAATAGAAGGTTTTTTTTGCAAGATCAAGGGCCGATTGGTCTTTAGAAATGGAATAATAAGTAGCAAGGCCGTAGATGGCGAAGGCGTTGCCATAGGTACTTTTGCCAGTTGAAAGAACCTTTAGCGTACCGGTGTCGATACCCAAAAGAGTATTAAAGCCACCATTGATGGTATCCCACATATGGTTTTTTAAAAATTCGTATCCGTGCGCTGCAATTTTTTGATAGTGTGCATCCTTATAATAGTTGGTCAATATAGAAGTCGTCCAGATATGGCGCGCTTGGCTAACGAGCATTTTGTTCTGTTTTCCTTCTTTTTCCCATTTATAATTGAAATCAGACCAAAATCCACCGTTAATACTATCAATGGTTTTTGGATACCAGACCTTTACCAGGGCATTGAGCTCTTCTTCAAGTTGAGGTAAAACCTTAGTAGCAATTTCATCCTGCTTATTTTGTTTCGATTGGCAGGAAGGCAAAACGATTAAGAAAAGCAGGAACAAAAGCCAAGGGCTTTTTAAATATATTTTCATATGATTGTTCGTTAGACGGGGGAGACAATCATAAAGCTAAGAATAAATGGGATATATTTTTCGTCTTCTATCGGAATAGTATTAAGACGGCTCCCACTGCGGTCAAGACCAAAATCATTTTTCTGTAAAAGTCTTCTTTGATGATTTTTACCAAGCGAACCCCTAGAAAAACCCCAATTAGAATACCCGGAAGCAGTTTTAGGTCAATCAATAGTGTTTCTGGCGTAATGGTTTTCCATACCCATATGTGAAAAGGTAGCTTAAAGATATTAATGATCAAAAAGAGCCAAGCGGCAGTGCCGATAAACTCGTTTTTCGGTACGCGCATTGCCAAAAAATAAATATTGCTAAAAGCTCCGGCCAAATTTCCGATCATCGTCGTAATTCCTGCAATTATGCCAACAACTCCGGCAAAGGCCCAATGGGTGGGCACTGATTTTGATTTTCGCCTGTCCCACCAGTACATCATCACAACACTGATGACTATGATGACGGCCATACTTATTTTAAAGGTACTTTCATCGAGATCGTTTCCAATGAGTACACCTATAACGATACCTGCGAGAATCCAAGGTAAAAAGCGAATAATATAATGCCACTGGGCATGCCTATTATAATAAATAACGGCAAAAATGTCTGCAGCTACCAGTAGGGGTACTACAAGCCCTGTAGATTCTTTCGCACCAAAGGCCAACGCCATCAAGGTAACGTTGATAATAGCTATCCCTTTAATGCCTGCTTTTGAAAGTCCGATAACCATTGCTGCGGCTATCGCCATGCCCCATGACATGATCGAGATGTTAGATAAAGTTGATAATATCAAAATTGATGTTTAGTAATCAAAGGGCAAATGTATCTTAAAATATTTTATCTTTATCGATCAACCAAAAAGCATTTTATGGAGTTAAGTACGCTTGATTATAGTTTTATTATCGTTTTCTTTTCACTTGTTCTAGGAATAGGTGTTTATGTTTCCAAAAAATCGGGAAAAAACTCTTCCGAATTTTTTCTATCCGGTAGAACAATGCCTTGGTGGCTTTTAGGGCTTTCTATGGTGGCGACCACCTTTTCTACCGACACCCCAAATTTAGTTACTGATATCGTGCGTACAAATGGTGTTTCTGGCAACTGGGTGTGGTGGGCCTTTTTGATTACAGGATTATTAACGGTTTTTGTATATGCCAAGTTATGGCGTAAATCGAATGTAAATACAGATTTGGAGTTTTATGAAATGCGATATGGCGGGAAGCCTGCGGAGTTTTTAAGAAAATTCAGAGCGGTATATTTAGGGGTTATCTTCAACGTTATTACCATGTCGGCGGTTACTTTGGCCGCGATAAAAATAGGAGGTATTATGCTGGGGCTTGAACCTTGGCAAACGGTGATCAGCGCTGGGTTGATTACAGTTACATTTAGCGCTTTGGGTGGATTTAAAGGAGTGGTTTATACCGATTTCCTGTTGTTCTTTGTTGCCATGGGCGGTGCTATCGGGGCTGCCTATTATTTGGTCAACATTCCAGAAGTTGGAGGTATACAGGCGTTGATGGAGAATGAGAATGTAACTAGTAAACTTGATATTCTTCCTGATTTCAGTAATAAAAAAGCTTTGATAACCTTGTTCATTATTCCCTTAGCCGTTCAATGGTGGAGTTCTTGGTACCCAGGTGCTGAGCCAGGCGGTGGCGGTTATATTGCCCAAAGGATGCTTGCTGCGAAGGATGAAAACCACGCCATTGGTGCCACCTTCTTTTTCAATATTATGCATTATGCTTTGCGACCTTGGCCATGGATTTTGGTAGCGTTGGCCTCTTTGGTAGTGTATCCCGATATCGCAAGTATACACGAGGCATTTCCCAATGTGGCGGAAAGTAAATTGGGACATGATTTGGCTTATTCGGCGATGTTGACCAAGCTGCCCAGCGGACTTCTAGGATTGGTGTTGGCCTCTTTGATTGCGGCCTACATGAGTACTATTTCTACCCAATTGAACTGGGGGTCTTCCTATATCGTATTTGATTTTTACAAACAGCAGGTTAAACCGACTGCCACCGAGAAAGAATTGGTTGCTGTGGGTAGAATTTCCACCGTTGTATTGATGGTTTTAAGTGCTGGTTTGGCGTTGGCTTTACAGAATGCGCTGCAATTATTCGATGTTTTATTGGCTTTTGGTGCAGGTACCGGATTGATTTTTATTCTTCGATGGTTTTGGTGGCGCATCAACGCCTGGAGTGAAATCACGGCTATGTTTGCATCTGGTATTATATCTATTATTTTTAAGTTAACTCCCCTCGGGCCATATTTATTTGCTGCTGAAACAGGTGTATTCCCCGATTGGGCAGAATATCTCTTTATTGTATTGATTACTACGGCCATTTGGATGGCTGCTACGTTTATGACCCAACCCGAATCGAAAGGTGTACTTCGAGGTTTCTACAAAAAAATACAACCAGGCGGTCCGGGTTGGTCTAAGGTGGTCAAGGAAGCGGCAGCGGATAATGTCGAAATCATTAATACTAAGGAAAAATGGAGCGTGCCCTCCGGTATTACGGCGATGCTCCTTGGTTGTGTGCTTATTTATTCCATCATGTTTGCCACTGGATATTGGATCTATGGCCGTACGACTCAAGCCATGGTCTTGACGGTAGTCGCCGTTATTTCAGGCGTTCTCTTGATAAAGGCATGGAACCGAATGAAAGATCATATTCTGTAGTCAGGTTCAGTCATATGAAGGATCGCATATTAGCTGTAGACATTTTTAGGGGCATGACCATTGTTTTGATGATTCTGGTGAATACACCAGGTACTTGGTCAAGTGTTTATGCCCCATTCTTGCACGCCCCTTGGCACGGATACACGCCTACCGATCTTGTATTTCCTTTCTTTTTGTTTATCGTAGGTACTTCGATAGCCTTTGCGTACAGAAACAAGGCTGTTAATGCCGGCACCTATAAGAAAATTGTCATTCGTAGCTTGAAATTGATCGGTCTAGGGCTTTTTCTAGGGGCATTTACTATTTATTTTCCCTTTGTAAAAGATTTTTCTGATATTCGTTTTCCTGGGGTATTACAGCGTATCGGGGTGGTTTTTTTCTTTGCCGCTGTTCTTTTTCTCAATTTTAACTGGAAAGCTTTAATAGGTATTTCAGTTTTTCTTTTGATAGGATATTGGTTGTTAATGGGGTATATACCCGTAAATGGCATGGAGTCGACTTTTGAACGGGCACCAAACAACTTGGCAAATTATTTGGACGTACAGGTATTCGGTACGCATAGTTATAAAGACGATTATGACCCAGAAGGTTTGTTAAGTACAGTTCCCGCAATTGTGAGTTCGTTATTAGGTATTTTTACGGGATTGATATTGATGTCAAAACAACCTAAAAAAGCCACCATTTTAATGGGTATTGGAGGCTCGATGTTGATTGTTGGACATTTATGGGACTTAATCTTTCCTATAAATAAAGCACTCTGGACAAGCAGTTTTGTTCTTGTGACAGCCGGATGGGCCAATTTGGGTTTGGCGCTCATTTATTACCTTACGGATGTTAGGGGTATGAGTTTTGGAAGTATTTTTCGTTATGCAGGGGCCAACGCTATTATACTTTACTTTTTGTCAAGCTTTATAGGAAAAGTTTTGGGTCAAATAAAAGTGAATGATGGCATATCGATGCACGGTTGGCTTTTCCAGACCATTTATGTACACGACCAGGTGTCAATGCAACTTTCTTCACTGTTATACGCCTTAACAGTGGTTGCCTTTTATTTGATACTGGCATATATACTTTACAAAAAGAAGATTTTCATCAAGGTTTGATATTAGACGATGTTCGATATATGCATACGCCTTTGATTTTTTAGTATTGGTAAAATTAAATCCAACTATGGAAGAAATACCAAAAAACGTTTTAGGTACCGAATTACAGTCTTGCTGTTTTGCCCCCCTCACTGGTTTTTATCGTGACGGGTTCTGCCAAATAAGCGATGAGGATGTAGGCACCCATATCGTTTGTGCTGTCATGACCGATGAATTTTTGAAATTCTCCAAGTCAAAAGGCAATGATCTTTCTACCCCGATACCCGAATGGCATTTTCCAGGACTAAAAGCAGGAGATAGATGGTGTTTGTGCGTTTTGCGCTGGCTAGAGGCCGAAGAAGCGGGCATGGCTCCAAATATTGTATTGGAAGCAACCCATGAAAAAGTCTTGGAATATACAGATTTCGAAGTGTTGCTAGAGTTTAAATTTTAATTTTCCTACTTCCCAGCAAGCACCACTGAGCTAGGCTGTCTTATGGCTTTTGCATTACAACAGACCGCCTGGGTAAAACTCAAAAATAAATTCATGGCATACCCTGATATATGAACTAGCAGAACAGGAGTTTAAAAGTAAAGATAGCGTAAATTCAAGAAGTAAGGAGAACATGAAAAAGGCCTTTAAATAGATTTAACGGGATACGCATATTCTATATCGGGCAAGAATAGGCGTACTCAAGAAAGCACCTTACTCAAGAAAACGCTATAAATTTCTCTTTTCCATCATTTTGGCGACATACTTACCGATAACATCAAATTCTAAATTCACTTCTGTACCTATGTTATACGAGTTAAACCTTGTGTGTTCGTAAGTATAGGGAATAATGGCCACGCTAAAGCTATTGTGTTTAGAATTAACCACTGTTAAGCTTACCCCATCTATGGTAATTGAGCCCTTTTCAATGGTTATGTTGTTTTGCGCGGCATTATATTCAAAGGTAAAGATATGACTGCCATCTTTTTTCTCACTAGCCGTACAGATGCCGGTTTGGTCCACATGACCCTGCACAATATGTCCGTCCAGACGTGAGCCCAGAACCATGGCCAGCTCCAGATTGACCTTGTCACCAACTTGAAGCTTGTGCAAATTGGTTTTTAGCAAAGTTTCCTCAATGGCGGTGACGGTGTAGGTATCTTTGCCGAGTGAAACTACAGTTAGACAAACTCCATTGTGGGCGACGCTCTGGTCGATTTGTAACTCATTGACCAGTTCTGATTTTATGGTGATGTGAAGGTTGCTCCCATCCTTTTCGAGTTTGTTGACAAGGCCCAAAGTTTCAATTATTCCCGTAAACATTTTCCGTTTAAATTAAGTAATTTTGTGCATTCGATTAAGACACAAAGGTACGGCTATTATGGAGGAAAATCAGAAAATAAAACTAGGGATATCTATCGGGGACCTTAACGGTATCGGGTGCGAAGTGGCATTAAAAACTTTCGAAGATACCCGGATGCTCGATTTTTGTACCCCTGTCTTTTTTGCATCCAACAAAACCATTTCTTTTCAAAAGAACGAATTGAAATTAGATATTAAATACAATGGGGTACATGAGGCGTCTAAAGCGTTAGAGGGCAAAATAAATGTGGTCAATGTTTGGAAAGAAGTGCCTAAAGTACGATTTGGCGAGGCAACAAAAGAAAGTGGTGACTACGCAATAAAATCACTAAGAGCCGCTGTTGAAGCCTTGAAAAAAGGAGATATCGACGTGCTCGTCACCGCACCAATAAATAAGAATAATATTCAAGCAGAAGACTTTAAATTTCCAGGGCATACCGATTATCTTGCTCAAGAACTTGGAGGGGAGAGTTTGATGTTCATGGTGACCGACGATCTTAAAGTGGGGTTGTTAACGGATCATGTTGCCGTAAAAGATGCGCCATCTGCCATAAATGCTATTTTGATCCGTACTAAAGTGCGAACAATCGAGAAATCTTTACAGGTAGATTTTGGCATTCGACGACCGAAGGTGGCTCTGTTGG
This sequence comes from uncultured Kriegella sp., assembly GCF_963975415.1. Classification (NCBI taxonomy): domain Bacteria; kingdom Pseudomonadati; phylum Bacteroidota; class Flavobacteriia; order Flavobacteriales; family Flavobacteriaceae; genus Kriegella; species uncultured Kriegella sp. Next base: position 704,681 of record NZ_CAXBGN010000002.1, on the reverse strand, counting down.
GTATAAATCCACATAGCGGGGATAATGGAATTATCGGAAAAGAAGATGAAGAAGTCTTGAAACCTGTGATAAGAGAGATGTATGATTCTGGCCACTTGGTTTTTGGTCCGTATGCCGCTGACAGTTTCTTTGGCTCCGATGCCTACAAAAACTTTGACGCCGTACTTGCCGCATATCACGACCAAGGGCTCATACCTTTCAAAACCTTGTCTTTTGGAAAGGGAGTCAATTTTACTGCCGGACTTCCAAAGGTACGCACATCTCCAGACCATGGTACGGCCTATGAGATTGCTGGAAAAGGACAAGCCGACCATAGCTCTTTCAAGGAGGCCGTTTTTATGGCAATCCAAATTTTTAGAAATAGACAGGAATACATGGAATTGACTGAAAACACGCTGCAAAAACAGAAAATAAGACGATAATCGCAGAAGAAGTCGATTCGTAATGCACATTCTTATAACTAGTAGTTATATATTTTGTTTTTCAAATTGGGTTTTACCAAAAAAATATTATCTTTGCCCCCGCCTTTGAAAGGGCGTACTTAACAATATAGCAGTGTTACATGATGAAGCAAAAGGAGTTTAGTATTCCTTTCTCTGGATTGAAGCAAGGAAAACACGAGTTTAAGTATAGTATTGACAAAAAGTTCTTTGAATCTTTTGAGTATGATGAGTTTAATGGTGCCGATATTGACTTAGCGGTCATTTTGAATAAAACGGGTACTATGTTAGAACTCGATATGAGGGCTTCGGGATTGGTAAATGTCGATTGTGACCTTACCAGAGAACCCTTCGACCAAGAAATAGAGGCTAAGCTCGAACTTGTGGTTAAATTTGGTGACGAATTCAATGACGAGGACGATGAGCTTTTGATTATTCCGCATGGGGAACATCAAGTGAACATAGCTCAGTATGTCTATGAGATGTTGGTGTTGGCCGTTCCCCAAAAAAGAATACATCCAGGGGTAGTAGACGGCACGCTTAAATCGGAAGCACTTGAGAAATTGGCGGCCCTGCAACCAAAAGAGACCAAGGAAAATAAAGATGAGAATGATCCCAGATGGGATACACTGAAAAAATTATTAACGGATAAATAAGTTAAAATGGCGCATCCTAAAAGAAAAATTTCAAAAACCAGAAGGGATAAAAGAAGAACGCATTATAAAGCCGTAGCTTCTACTTTGGCAACGGATCCTACTACTGGTGAAATACATTTATTCCACCGTGCACATTGGCATGAAGGTAAATTGTACTATAAGGGCCAGGTTTTGATTGACAAAACTGAAGAAGCAGAAGCCTAGAAACAAGGGCATTGAAATAAGAACTCTCACTCTTTCAAGATTGGGAGTTTTTTTGTTGACCAAAAGTAAGATTATTTTTTTCGAGTCCCCGCATTGCCATGTAGTTCGATTATATGGTAATTCTTGGATATTCATAGGAATTCTAAAAAATCCGGATTTTAATCAGAAAGTCGTAAAAAATCACTAATTTTCACAACTTTTGATATGTTTTTGAAGGTTTTCTGATACAAAAACAACTTTAGCATGAACAAATTTTCAGCAGCTATAACGGCTGTGGGGGCATATGTGCCTAACTTTGTATTGACCAATAAGATGTTGGAAGATATGGTAGAGACCAACGATGAGTGGATCACTACCCGAACGGGGATTAAGGAAAGAAGAATTTTAAAGCCCGAAGAAGGCGAAGGAACTTCCTATTTGGCCATAAAGGCTACGGAAGACCTCCTTCAAAAAAAAGCGATTGACCCCAAGGAAATCGATTTGATATTGGTGGCTACGGCTACCCCAGATATGTTTGTGGCTTCAACAGCGGCTTTATTGGCCTCTAGTATTGGGGCAACAAACGCTTTTTCATATGATTTGCATGCGGCATGCTCCAGTTTTTTGTATGGCATGTCAACGGCTGCAGCTTATATAGAATCTGGCCGATATAAAAAAGTATTATTGGTAGGAGCAGATAAAATGTCATCGATTGTAGATTATACGGATCGAACTACTTGCATTATTTTTGGCGATGGCGCAGGAGCCGTTCTCTTTGAACCCAATACAGAAGGTTTGGGGCTTCAAGACGAGTATTTGCGGTCAGATGGTGTGGGAAGAAACTTTTTGAAAATGGATGCTGGAGGTTCGTTGTTGCCCGCCTCGGAGGAAACGGTCAAGAATAGACAACATTTTATCTATCAAGATGGCAAAACCGTATTCAAGTTTGCAGTAACCAATATGGCCGATGCAGCGGCAAAAATAATGGAGCGCAACGACTTGGAAGGGGATGATGTAGCGTGGTTGGTACCTCATCAAGCTAATAAAAGAATTATTGATGCAACTTCTAATCGAATGGGTCTTGATAGTTCAAAGGTGATGATGAATATTCAACGCTATGGTAATACCACATCGGCCACTTTGCCACTGCTCTTAAATGATTATGAAGGCCAATTAAAGAAAGGAGACAAGCTCGTTTTTGCCGCGTTTGGCGGAGGGTTTACCTGGGGTTCCATTTATTTGAAATGGGCCTATAATTAGCGCTATTAAGTTCTTCAAAACCAAATTATAAAATAAAACCAAATTTCATGGATATAAAAGAGATTCAGAGCCTGATTAAGTTTGTAGCGAAATCAGGTGCGACCGAAGTAAAGCTAGAAACAGACGATATTAAGATTACCATTCGTACAGGTGATGGCAATTTTAAAGGTGCGACTACTATGGTACAACAGATTCCGGTAGGGCAACCTATTGCGCCTATGTCTCATGCCCAGCCCGAGGCGCCTGCAGCACAGCCTGTGGAAAGTACATCGAAAGATACCGTAAAAGACGATTCCAAATACATTACAATTAAGTCACCCATAATAGGTACTTTTTATAGAAAACCGTCTCCCGACAAACCTGTGTTTGTCGAAGTTGGTAGCGAAATAGCCAAGGGTGATGTACTTTGTGTGATTGAGGCCATGAAGTTGTTCAACGATATCGAGTCTGAAGTGTCGGGCAAGATAGTCAAGGTACTGGTAGAAGATTCCTCTCCAGTTGAGTTTGATCAACCCTTGTTCTTGGTAGATCCGTCGTAAAAATAAATCCCAATCCGATAGCAATCGGAACAATATTCAAACTCCGGTTCAAATGTTTAGAATTTGGAGGCTGTAATTTGAAATTTCAAAACGGTTATGTTTAAAAAAATATTGATTGCAAACAGGGGTGAGATTGCACTGCGAATTATTCGAACCTGTAAAGAAATGGGCATAAAGACCGTTGCCGTATATTCAAAGGCCGATGAAGAAAGTTTGCATGTAAGATTTGCAGATGAAGCGGTGTGTATAGGTCCGGCTCCGAGTAGTGAATCTTATCTGAAAATACCTAACATCATAGCAGCCGCAGAGATAACCAATGCCGATGCGATACATCCCGGTTATGGATTTCTATCCGAGAATTCAAAATTCTCGAAAATTTGTGCAGAGCATGAGATAAAGTTTATTGGTGCTTCAGGTGAGCATATTGACCGTATGGGCGATAAGGCTTCTGCCAAAGAGACCATGAAAAAGGCGGGAGTACCAACGATTCCTGGTTCGGAAGGACTTTTAAAAGATGTGGAGGATGCCAAAAAGATAGCCAAGAAAATGGGGTATCCGGTGATGATAAAAGCGACCGCCGGTGGTGGTGGTAAAGGAATGCGGGCCGTTTGGGCCGAAGAGGAAATGCAAGATCTTTTTGAGAGCGCGGTTCAAGAGGCCACAGCTGCTTTTGGAAATGGAGGCATGTACATGGAAAAGTTGATTGAAGATCCGCGCCATATTGAAATTCAGATAGTAGGAGACCAATATGGGAAGGCCTGTCACCTTTCAGAGCGGGATTGTTCTATTCAACGGCGCCATCAAAAATTGACCGAAGAGACTCCTTCCCCTTTTATGACTGATAAATTGAGGGATGCGATGGGTAAGGCAGCTGTAAAAGCATCTGAATTTATAAAATATGAAGGAGCGGGTACGATAGAGTTTTTGGTAGATAAGCACCGGAAATTTTATTTTATGGAGATGAATACGCGTATTCAAGTAGAGCACCCTATAACGGAGCAGGTAATTGATTATGACTTGATCAGGGAACAGATATTAGTGGCCGGTGGTGTCCCTATTTCCGGAAAGAACTATATTCCGAAATTACACTCCATAGAGTGCAGGATCAATGCTGAAGACCCTTACAATGGGTTTAGACCATCTCCTGGTAAGATTACCACTTTACACATTCCTGGGGGGCATGGCGTACGTATGGATACCCATGTGTATAGCGGCTATATGATTCCACCTAATTACGATTCGATGATTGCCAAACTTATTACTACGGCGCAGACCCGTGAAGAGGCAATCAACAAAATGAAACGGGCGCTTGATGAATTCGTAATTGAAGGAGTGAAGACAACGATACCTTTTCATAGGCAGTTGATGGATCACCCCGATTATTTGGCGGGGAATTATACCACTTCGTTTATGGAAAGCTTTAAAATGGACCCCAAGCCGGAAGAGTAGATAAAACTCTAGTAGAAAGAGCCGATTTAAAGCTTGTTCCTGGTCAAAATGCTCGGTGTTTCACTTGGGCGTACAAACCCAATGGTCGGTTTTTACTGATTGTCTGACTTTGATGCGCTTTGATTTGTTCTGTTTACCGATGAAATGTGTTTGAAAACGATAAATGAATACGAGACTTGCTTGTTTCTTTGAAATAAAACAGACCCTACGGTTTAAAAGGCTAGGAAAGCTTACCAGTGCCGAAAACTAGTGTACTAGCCGAAGACATAGGTCTTTCAGTAGTTATTTTATTGGTATGCGTTTGAGCTATTGGGAATACAAGACATGGCTGTCAGATATTGATTATACAATTGTCGGTAGCGGTATTGTAGGGCTTAATTGCGCGCTGCAATTGAGGAAACGTTTTTCGAAAGCCAAAATTCTAATACTGGAAAGAGGAACCCTTCCCCAAGGGGCAAGTACTAAAAATGCCGGATTTGCATGTTTTGGGAGCATTTCCGAGATTTTGGCAGACTTTCGAGAACATTCTAGGGAAGAGGTCTATGCATTGGTTGAGAAGCGATGGAAGGGCCTCGAACTACTCCGTAAAAATTTGCCCGACAAGACCATGGCCTTTCAACGGTATGGTGGCCACGAGCTTTTTTTAAAAACCCAACATGAACTGTTTGTCCAATGTTCGGAAAGAATTTTGGAAGTAAATGAAATACTACATCCCATTTTTAATGAGGATGTTTTTAAGCTGCAGGGAAACTCTTTCGGGTTCAAGAAGATCAAGCAAAACTATATTACCAATAATTTTGAAGCGCAGCTCGATACGGGTAAGATGATGGACTCTCTGCTGCAATTGGTGCAAAGCCAAGGAATTTATATTTTGAATTCAGTGGCAGTTTTGGAATTTTCTGAGCATGGCGTCGCGGTGTCGGTCAAAACCGATCAATTTGAATTTAAAACAAAAAAGTTGTTGATTGCTACAAATGGTTTTGCATCCCATTTATTAAAGAGGGAAAATGTAAAACCTGCGCGCGCACAGGTGTTGATTACCAAACCAATCGCAAATTTACATATCAAGGGAACTTTTCATTTAGATGAAGGGTATTACTATTTTAGGAATATAGATGGACGGATTTTGTTGGGAGGGGGTAGAAATCTAGACTTTAAAGGCGAGGAAACGGATGTTTTAGGAGAAACGGATCAAATACAATCTCAATTGGAAAAACTATTGGCAGAAGTGATTTTGCCAGAGACTCCCTTTAAAATTGAGCGAAGGTGGAGCGGCATAATGGGAGTGGGTAATGAAAAGATGCCTATAGTACAATCCATATCGCACAACGTATTTTGTGGTGTTCGTTTGGGGGGTATGGGTGTTGCAATAGGAAGCCTGGTTGGGAAGGAATTGGCCGATTTGGTATGATTCTTTTTCTTTCCCAATGGGCGTAGGTGCTGAAATACGATTTAACAATTGTATTAGCGTGACAAGACAACGTTTCCTTCAGAGGAATGTAATTCTATTTTGACAATGAAATGATTCGTTTCACTTATAGGAGTCATTTTGCCATTGTATGTTATCTTGTCACCATTTTCGCGCTCAATTGTAAATTCAATATCAAGACCGTTAAAATTACCTTTGAGGATATTGAAATGTCGGGGGTCATCATCATCCTCATGCTGCTCTTCACCTAAAATCGCACCTGATTGTACTGGACCATCGTCATATTTTGGGTCGTCAGGATACTGCAAATTCATAAAATAACCTTCTTCGCCATCGACCGGCCAAGTAGCTGTGAAGTCAGGAATAAATATTGTACCAGGCGGGTCAGAACCGCCACAACTTGTTATGACCGCCAATAGGCCAATCGCCATAATTTTAAATAAGCTAGATTTTTTCATAATTTAATATTTAGGTTCTACATATCAAATCAACCACTGATTTCAACTTGTAAATGGGAAAGAAATGGGTTTATCTTTCCATGCATGATATCGATTTGTCTTCCGAGGTCATCAGTCATTTCCTTGGTTTTTTTAAGTATGTCGCTTCGCATCTTTTTCTTTTCTTTTTTGCTTGCGGTACTTTTTCCATATTCTGCTATAGCCAAACGAATTTGCCGCAACCTAAGAATATAGGTAATATGGATATTGTCAAGAATGCCGCTCAAAATTGTCTCAAGTTCCCGACCTCTGGGCTCTTCCCAATGTTTTATAAAATCCAAGTGATACTTTGCTCTGTTGGCAGTAAGCTTTTCAAAAATATCGTTGTAAGCAAATATGGTAATACCCAGTTCTTCGAGATAATTTTGATCGTCAAAGGCGAAGCGTGCACTATCCTCAAACCGAGTTTGAACATCCCGCGCACGAACCATATAAGTCTTTAACACTTCCGAAATCAGTTCATATTGTTCTTTCTTTAAGGCTATATGTTCTTTTTCATGTACCCGGTTCACCAAATCTTTCATAAAGTTTTTTCGTGTTTGATTATCGGCAATCAGTCCCCGACCAATCAGTATGCTCCCTTTTCGCAGAATTATTTCATCTAGTCTTTGAAAGGTCACGGTAACTTCGTACACCCCGCTATTGATATCATCTTTAACCTCACCAAAAATAACTACCCCGGCTTTGTTCGCCTTAAGACTATCCTTTGATGCGGAGGGCAACGTTTGAATATTGGCTATTCTATTTTCCAGATTTCGATGTGATAGCACTCGATTATAATGCCTGCGCTCAAGCACAGTATAGAGACTGGAATTGATCAACTCGGTTTCAAAATCATCGGTAAGCATACTCCCAATTTCTTTGATCGAGGCATCACTCACCCTAAAGTCCCAAACGTATACAATCGAATCATTATTATTTGATTGATTCAAGGCGTTCACGTTCTTTGGTATAAGACATAAGAAGCAGATTATTAGCAGTGTGCGCGTAACAATTTTCATAAAATTGTCATATTGAGGGTTCATTATCAAGGTATTATAATTTTTGGTCGTATGCCATTGTCATTGTATGATTAGGCTTATTTTCTGTATAATTTGTTTTATTTCGAAGAAACAGACTGTTTCTAGAGTTGACAAAGAACTAGCTAGAATACTAGTCACACAATATGAGTTCTTCATTGTCTTTTGAAATCAACTTATCGGAAGAACAGCTAGTGGCTCCATCTTTAATTTCAAAATGGTAACTATCTTTCTTCTGTTCAACCCGAATCTTTATAAAGAGCAAATTTCTTTCTAGAACATTTGCTGGTTTACCATCTACAAAGACCGACCCATTTACCATAGTTGATGGCACAACAAGATCTACCGTATACATTGCTGCCGGTTCCGCGCTTGCTGTCTCTTCTTTTTGAATATTGGTGTTGAGAGTTGAATCTTTTTCGACAAGAACTACGGAATCATGGGGCGTGGAAGTGCCTGAGTCGACCTCTTCCGGAGCTGCATTTTCCGAGTTGATGCTAAATTGAGGAAGCACTAAAAATAAGGCTAAAACCCCAATAACGGCAGTTATTCCGAATTTGATGGCTCCGTTTTGATTTTTTCTAAAGAATTCTAGAAATGTAGTTGTTCCAAATATTTTTGTGCTGATTCGTACTAGAATGTTGGGGTTGCCACCAATGGGGTCTTCAATCGCTTTAGCGGTGTCGTCATTAAGCTTGACATCTTTGCTGCTGCTTATATCTTCATCGATTTTTTGACGAACAAGGCTATAGAGCTGCTCATAATCCGAGTTAATATGCCGATTGGTATTTAAAGTGTTGATGTCTTTGAGAATATTGGTCAACCGCGCAATATTATGGCGTATTTCGGTGTATAGGTTAAGGTCGTCGGTCACCCCTTGAATATTGGAAAGGTCTTTTAGCTCCCTGATTTTGATGTCTAGGTTTTCAGTTTCATCCTCCCAGTATTTTACAAGATCAATACGATCTGTCGCCTTGGCGATTTTAACATCATCCAACACCAATGGAAAAATTCGCTCGTAGAAGTTTTGGTTCTTAAAGATCTGCAGGAGTTCGAACATACAATTCTCAGACCGAAGGTATTTATTGCTAACAACCAGAATCACGCAATTGCCTTGACCTAGGCGCTCCATAAAATCTTTAATTCTTCCCTTATACTGCAAATCGTTTTTATCCCTAATAATGTGCACGTTCCGTTTTCCAAATGCTTTTTCAATAGCATCGACTATGGCATCGCTTTCAGGATTCCATGCATATGAAACATAAATAGAAGGTATTTCAAGACCTTTCTGCATAAACAGAAGTTTAAAATTTTAGGTATCAATGGGGGGGAACGATTCTAATATCAAATTACAAAAATTATTCGATTTCCCGTTCGGGGGTATTGAAATACCGAAGGGGTACGTTCTCGACATAAAATTGGTCCTTCCGAAATGTTTTAAATAAATCAGACTATAACTTATTATATTTGGAAGATAGCAACGGATTAAACAGCTTAGCAACATGGCAGAAAAGAAACATCTTCGCAGTAGTGAATGGTTCAAAAGTGATGACAAAAAAATGAACTTTACACACCGTTCATGGCTTAGAAATCAGGGCTATCCCGATGATTATTTTGAAGGAAAACCGGTCATCGGTATTTGCAATACATGGTCAGAACTTACGCCTTGTAATGGCCATCTTCGCGATGTTGCCGAGATTGTTAAACGCGGTATTTTAGAAGCAGGCGGAGTTCCATTGGAGTTTCCGGTAATGTCACTGGGTGAAACTCTTATTCGGCCGACAAGCATGCTTTTTCGAAATCTTGCCAGTATGGATACCGAAGAGTCGATTCGAGGCAATCCGTTAGATGGCATTGTACTGCTAACGGGTTGTGATAAAACCACGCCGTCGACGGTAATGGGGGCCTGTAGTGTGGATCTTCCGACCATTGTGGTTCCAGGCGGTCCCATGTTGAGTGGCCGTTTTCGAGGTGAAAAAATTGGTTCGGGGTCGATGAATTGGATGGTCAAGGAAAGACAGAAATTGGAGGGTTATACAGATGCTGATTTTATTGAAGCGGAGGTCTGCGTGGCTCGTAGCATTGGCCATTGTAACACTATGGGTACAGCGAGTACAATGGCTACAATGGTCGAAGCCTTAGGATTGACCTTACCCGGGTTTTCATCAATTCCTGCCGTTGATTCCCGTAAAAAACTTTTTGCCCAACTTTCCGGAAGACGTATCGTTGAAATGGTTAAGGAAGATTTAAAACTTTCCAAAATATTGACACGAAAAGCGTTTGAGAATGCCATTATAACAAATGCCGCCGTTGGGGGATCTACAAATTTGATTATTCATTTGACAGCTATTGCAGGCCGTATTGGGGTCGATTTAAAGTTGGAAGATTTTGATCGAATTGGTAGTAAAGTGCCGCTTTTGGTCAATCTTAAACCATCGGGCAAGCATTTGATGGAAGATTTTTTCTATGCAGGCGGACTTCCGGTGGTGCTAAAAGAATTAAAGGAACTGCTGCATTCAGACAGCGTTACCGTTAATGGCAAGGGCTTTTCGGAGAATTATGAGGATGCAGTTTGCTACGACACCGATGTGATATCTACTTTGAAAAAGCCTTTACAAACAGAGGCGGGTATTGCAGTGTTAAAAGGGAATCTTTGTGAGAATGGCGCGGTAATCAAACCATCCGCAGCATCGAAAGAATTGATGCAACACAAAGGCAAGGCAGTGGTTTTTGAGAGTATTGAAGATTATCACAACCGTATTGACGACCCACATCTTGATATTGATAAAGACAGTGTTATAGTACTAAAAGGAGTAGGCCCCAAAGGCTACCCGGGAATGGCAGAGGTTGGAAATGTAGATTTGCCCGAAAAATTGATACTTCAAGGTGTTAAAGATATCGTACGTATTTCCGATGGACGCATGAGTGGTACGGCAGCCGGAACGGTTATTCTCCATGTTTCACCAGAATCGACGGTTGGTGGTACCTTGGCCTTGGTGCAAAATGGTGACCTTATCGAACTTGATGTTCCCAATCGCAAACTACATCTAGATGTCTCCGATGCTGAACTGGCAAAGCGAAAGACGGCATGGAAAGCCCCTGAACCTTTGGCAAATAGAGGGTACGTGAAAATATATATCGACCATGTGGAACAAGCCGATAAGGGTGCCGATCTTGATTTTCTGGTCGGGGGCTCAGGTTCAAAAGTGGAAAGAGACTTGCATTAAATGACAACAAAACAAGAGCTCTATGATTTTTGTCGTGCGTTTGTTGACGATAGGATTATGCGAATTCAAAACAACATCAAAGGAATTCAGGAGTCTTTGACCTCGGAGACGAAAAGTAGTGCAGGCGATAAACATGAAACCGGTCGGGCGATGTTGCAACTGGAGCGTGAAAAGTTGGGGCATCAATTGGCCGAAGCCGAGAAGATGAAACAAACCCTGGTAAAGGTCGTGGTAAAGAATCATTTTGAGAAGGCGCAACTTGGGAGTTGGGTAAAAACCTCAAAAGCAGATTATTTTTTGGCAATTTCTGCTGGTGAGTATAAAACGAAGAGTCAAGCTGTATACTGCATATCTATTAAGACACCGATTGCACAACTCTTAATTGGTAAATCAAAGCATGATCGTGTGATGTTTAATGGTACCCAGATTGAGATTATCGATATCCTATAGGGCTTTCAGGGCCTGGTACGATGCCTAATTGCGTTTTTAATTTGGTAGGATCATAGTTGGTGTTTAGTGATTTTGATTGATAAACAAAGGCAGTCTGGTAGTGTTGATCACCTCTTTCATAACAAAATAACTTTCCATTTGACTGATGTTTTTTATAGTAGCCAGTTTTTTAAAATTAAATTCGTGGTAATGGTCGATGTCTTTAGTACACACCTTTAATTGAAAATCAAAAGCTCCGGTAACGTGAAGGCACTCCACCACTTCCGGAAATTTCTTTATTTCGTTCATGAAGGAAAGTGCCCCCTCTTCCGAATGTTTTTCAATTTTTACAGAAACCAGCACCATAACATTTAATCCCAGCTTTTTTCGGTTCAGTAAATACACCTTCTTCTTTAGTAATGAGAATGCAGTTAGTTTCTTGATGCGCTCGTAAACCGGTGTCAAAGTAAGGTTCGTCGCCAAGGCAATTTGTTTGTTGCTAATATTGGCATTCTCTTGCAGTAGGTCCAATATTTTGAGGTCTTTTCGATCGAGTTTCATTCTACAGTAGTTTTAGCCTAAAAAATGTTAGGAGGCACAGTATATTCCGAAGTATTTTACTGTATTTAAGATTAATTTATGCATAATTAACTAAAAATTAGTATAAATAGGTTTTTTGTTCTAAAAAAAATTAATTTCAGGTATTATTATACTGATTGATTATTGTGCTTTTCGCGTAATGTATATCAGTAATTAAATATCAAGGAATGAGCCAACCCAAACTAAAAAAAGTACTAAGTCCACTAATGTTATGGGGGCTAGGAGTGGGCTATGTTATTTCCGGAATGTATTTTGGTTGGAATTTAGGTTTGGCCGAAGGTGGTACCTATGGCTTGGCGATTGCGACATTCTTTATTATAATAATGTATGTTACCTTTACTTTTAGCTATACTGAAATGGCCTGTGCCATACCAAAGGCAGGAGGTGCTTTTGAATATGCCAATAGGGGTTTGGGAAAGCATTTGGGCTTTCTTGCCGGTATTACCCAGAATATTGAATTTGTTTTTGCTCCACCGGCTATTGCTGCCGCTATCGGAGCGTATTTGAATCTCATTTATCCCTCCATAGACCTGATGACATTTGCCATCGGTGCTTATATCATTTTTACCGGTATTAACATACTTGGGGTTAAAATTGCCGCCACTTTCGAATTGGTGATTACAGTTCTGGCCATAATCGAACTTCTGATTTTCTCGGGTGTAACCTTGCCTGAATTTGAATGGGCCAATATTCAATCAAACCCAATGCCCAATGGTTTTTCCGGTATATTCGCCGCTATACCTTTTGCCATTTGGTTTTTCTTGGCCATAGAGGGCGTGGCCAACGTTGCCGAAGAAGCAATTAACCCGCAACGTAGTATTTTAATTGGTTTTGGTTCGGCAATTCTAACTTTGGTTATCTTATGTGTGCTCACATTTGCTTCAGCGGTAGGGGTTGCCGGCTGGGAGGCTGTCGTATACCCAGAGGGAAGTACGGTCGCTTCCGATTCACCGCTACCGTTAGCCATATCCTATGTCGTTTCAAACAACCATTTTCTTTACAAACTTTTAGTAGGCATAGGCCTTTTGGGTCTTGTTGCTTCTTTTCACGGCATTATCCTTGCCGGGGGCAGGTCGACCTTTGAATTTGGTAGGGTGGGCTATGCCCCCAAGATTTTAGGGGCGATACATAGCAAGTATAGAACCCCGGCTAATTCGCTAATTGTAAATATGTTGGTGGGTATCGTTGCATTGTTCACGGGTAAAACGGGTGAAATAATTACAATAGCTTGTTTTGGGGCGCTTGGTCTGTACATTGTCTCAATGTTTTCCTTTTTTGCACTACGCAAGAAAGAGCCGTCACTAGAACGCCCTTTTAGAGTGCCCATGTTTCCATTATTTCCAATTACGGCCCTTGTTATAGCTATTGTTGCCTTTGTTTCAATGGCCTATTACAATTTTAATATAGCATTGGTTTTTATGGGAATAGTTGGTTTATCTTATATATATTTCTTACTGTTTTTAAATCATAAAATGGAATAAAAGTTATTATGGACAAAAAAGAGATAATATCAAGATTGAAAGAGAGTGGTCATGATAAGGTCAAATTGGCCATTGCCGATATCGATGGTGTGCTACGTGGAAAATTTATGCATATTGATAAGTTTATCGGCGCCTTAAAGGATGGGTTCGGTTTTTGTTCTGTTGTATTCGGATGGGATATGGACGACATGGCGTACGAAAAAGGAAAAGTTACGGGCTGGCATACAGGCTATGGTGACGAGAATGCTTATATCGATTTGGATACTTTTAGAACGATACCTTGGGAACGAGGTACTCCCTTTTTTCTCGCCGATTTTTCACAGGGTTCGAAGAGTTTTCCCGTTTGCCCGAGAAGCGTATTGAAAAAGGTGATTTCTGAAGGTGAAAGCATGGGTTTTTCGGCTATGTATTCCCAAGAGTTCGAATGGTTCAATTATAGGGAATCTTCAAGTTCGGTACACGAAAAGAATTTTTCGGGCCTGCAATCACTTACCTCGGGAATGTTCGGTTATTCAATGCTGAAGCTATCGGAAAATAGCGACTTTTTTCAAGATCTGTTCGATTTGTTGGCCGATTTTGGAGTGCCGCTAGAAGGGCTCCATACCGAAACAGGTCCGGGTGTAACCGAAGCCGCCATTCAATATAGCGGCATATTAGAGGCTGCAGATCGGGCAGTATTGTTCAAGACCGCCGTAAAGGAAATTGGCCATAAACATGGTATCGTACCAAGTTTTATGGCAAAACCTAGCAGTGAGCTTCCAGGGTGTAGCGGTCATGTACATCAGAGCCTTTGGAATTTAGAGCAAGACAAAAATCTTTTTTATGACGAGGGTCGGAAAGATAATATGAGTGCTGTTATGCGCAGTTTTCTAGCAGGCCAATTACTTTGTTTGCCTGAAATACTGCCAATGTTAGCCCCGACAATTAACAGCTATAAGCGTTTGGTAGAAGGCGCTTGGGCCCCGACCACCACAACATGGGGGCATGACAATAGAACTACCGCCTTACGTCCCTTGGTGGGCTCTGAGAAATCTACAAGGATCGAACATCGAGTAGTGGGTTCTGACACCAACCCGTACTTGGCCATGGCTGCATGTCTGGGAAGTGGGTTGTACGGAATAAAACATAAACTAGAACTGAATATTGAACCTACAGTAGGAAATGGTTACGAGGATTCTAAAAATGGGAAATTGCCATCCAATTTGTTGGAAGCTTCCAATAAAATGAGGGAATCTTCTTTAGCCAAGGAAATTTTCGGTGAAGAATTTGTGGATCATTTCACCTATACCCGTGAATGGGAATGGAAACAGTTTTCAGCGGCAGTTACCGATTGGGAAACCAAAAGATATTTCGAGATTATTTAGAAACAATCGCATATTTTTTTAAGCCTCTTAACCTAATTTGAAATAAAATTGAATCAGACCTATACTTTTAATTTTCCGACGCCCATACGTTTTGGGAGCGGTGTAATCGATGAGCTGGCCGATTATTTAAAGAGCCACAATTTAAAAAAACCTTTGTTCGTCACTGATCAAAATGTAGCCGAATTATCCTTTTTCAAGAAAATAAAAACTGATGTCGAGCGACAGGGGTTACAGGTGGAAGTGTTTACCGAGATGCACAAAAATCCCGTCAAATCTGATGTAATCAAGGGTGGGGAAGCATATCATAATTCGAAATGTGATTGTATTGTTGGAATCGGTGGAGGTGTCGCTTTAGATGTGGCTCGGGCTATTCTGTTGCGCGTAAACCACAAGCGAGACCTTTTTGATTATGATGATCTCATAGGCGGTGACAAATATGTAACTGAAGATGTGCCCCATTTTATAACCGTACCTACGACCTCGGGCACAGGCAGTGAGGTTGGGCGTAGTGCTATTATCTCAGAAGACGATACAAAAAAGAAAAGAATACTTTTCAGCCCTAAATTGTTGGCAAGAGTGGTATTTGCCGATCCACTTTTGACCATGGACCTTCCTCCATTTATCACGGCGGCAACGGGTATGGATGCCCTGACACACAATATGGAGGCCTATGTAGCGAAAGGGTTTCACCCCATGTGTGATGGTATTGCCCTTGAAGGCATGGCACTGATTGCCCAATCTTTGGAAAAGGCGACCAAAAACCCCGATGTTGAAGCACGATCAAAAATGTTGTTGGCTTCCTTGATGGGGGCGGTAGCTTTTCAAAAAGGGCTTGGGGTGGTACACAGTTTGGCGCATCCTTTATCGAGTATGTTCGATACCCACCACGGTCTGGCAAATGCTGTGAATCTACCTTATGGAATGGATTTCAATTACGAAGGATTTGAAGATCGATTCGATAAAATGGCTTTTGCCCTTGGGCTTGGGTCAAAAGAAGGAAATAAGGTAGTATCCCATCTTTTTGCGCTGAACGATAGCCTAGGGCTTCCCACAAAATTATCGGATTTGGGCGTTAAGGAAGAACACATCGACCAACTTTCGGTTTTGGCGGAAGCAGATTTTTGTCATCCCAATAACCCCAAGCCTGTTTCAATAGAAGATTTTAAAAAGTTGTATAAAAAAGCACTTTAATTACAACCCATGGTAAAAGTTGGAATCACTTCCTGTTTTATGTATCCCGATAAGGAACGTACGGTATTCGGGCCAAAGTCATTGAGTTATATAGAAAATGATATGGCACGGTATGTCGCCCAGGAAGGCGTTCTTCCCATATTGATTCCAGATGTCGAGACTATTTATTTGGAGGATATTCTGGCGGAAGTTGATGGTATCGTTCTTCAAGGAGGTAGTGATCTGGCGCCGGAAACCTATGGCGAAACCCCTATTGGTCGATGGAAAGGTGATGGGCATAGAGATCAATATGAATTAAGGATATTGGATTTTGCCATTAAAAATTCACTCCCCATCTTAGGCATTTGTCGGGGATTTCAATTGATGAATGCTTATTTCGGGGGGACGCTTTACCAAGATATCGGCACACAGCTCCCACAAGCTGATAGCCATAGGTCGGCAGAATTATACGATACTATAAAACACCCCATACAGTTTGTTCAAGACGCCTTTTTACATTCGCTGTATGGTGATATTAAAAATCCGCAGGTGAATACGGTACATCATCAGGCGGTAAAAGAATTGGGCCATGACCTAGAAGTCTATGCGAATTCCAATGACGGCTTGATAGAAGCGTTCGGATACACGAAAGAACCGCCAGGTAAGGTGATGGGGGTACAGTGGCATCCTGAATTTTCCAATACCCTGAAAGATGAACTGATTGATCCAAATATATTGTACGACGCCTTTTTGCAGCATGTAAATAGATGACAGCAGAAAATTAACTCAAATTCACAAATGAAAATAAAAAATCCGGCAACCAATACAGTAATAGCTGAACTAGCGGCTGATGATTCTTCGGAAATAAAATCTAAACTGAATATGCTCCGTACCGGACAAAAAGAATGGTCCCGCTTGTCGGTACATGACCGTTTAGATTGTATCATAAAGTTCGGTAAATTAATGCAGGCCAATAAAGAAGAGCTAGCCGCAACACTGACCAGTGAGACGGGGAAGCCCTTGCAACAGGCCTTGAACGAGATTGTCGGGGCTCAAAATCGAATCGACCATCTAAAAAATAATGCAGAAAAATGGTTGGCCGATGAGACCTTGGTAGATTCAGGTGCCACACACGAAAAAATCGTGTACGAACCTTTGGGAGTCATTGCTAATATCTCAGCATGGAATTTTCCTTATAACGTGGGATACAACGTTTTCCTTTATGCTTTGGTAGCCGGCAATTCTGTAATGTATAAACCTTCGGAATATGCGAGTCTCACAGGCAAACAATTTGAGAAGTATTTACATGAAGCCGGTGTTCCAAAAGACGTCTTCATGTGTGTTCTGGGCGATGGAAAACTAGGTCAAGCTATTCTTGAGCAGTCATTCGATGGTTATTTTTTCACCGGTTCTCACGCCACGGGACAAAAAATTGCCGGTACCGTAGCCTCTAAATTGGTTCCTGTACAATTAGAATTGGGCGGCAAAGACCCCTTGTTTGTTGCCGATGATGTACCCGATGTATCGGTAGCGGCAGTCAATGCGGCAGAAGGGGCATTTTATAATAATGGACAAAGTTGTTGTGCCGTAGAGCGGATTTATGTTTCAGAGGGAATTTATGAAGCCTTTGTCGATGCTTTTGTTAACGAGGTGGAATCGTATGTTCTAGGAGATCCCACCGACCTAGCCACTTTTATAGGTCCTCTGACACGAGAGCAGCAAATATCCATTCTTGAAAGTCAAGTGAGTGATGCAATCGCCAAAGGGGCGATATTGAAATCAGGAGGGCAGGCAATAGAAGGCGAAGGCTATTATTTTCAACCTACAGTGTTGATCGATTGTACCCATGATATGAAAGTGATGCAAGAAGAATCATTTGGCCCTATAATCGGGATTCAGAAAGTCAAAGATGATGAAGAAGCCGTAGCGCTGATGCAAGATACCGAATACGGACTAACGGCCGCCATTTTTTCATCAAACGAGGATAGAGCGATGAATGTACTTCGTGAGATGAATACGGGCACGGTCTATTGGAACTGCTGCGATCGTGTGAGTCCTAATATTCCATGGTCGGGAAGAAAGAATTCGGGTCTCGGGGCAACACTATCGGTGCAGGGCATTCGTGCGTTCGTCCAACCTAAATCTTACCATCTAAGACCAAAGTAAACCATACCGCCAAACCTTTTTTCAATGAAGAATTTTAGCTTAGACCACCTATTTTACTTAACTGTCTTAAAAATTAAACACTGCTATTTACCAGGCAGCACATAGTAGTTAGGAATAGGTACCGAATTAAATTCATAATGCACTCAGACAAACTTGTCGACCCCCTATTCATACATAGGGTGTAATTAAAGTTCCCCCCCTAGAAACATACACAGTTCACTGTTCTTGATATTCATACAATAAGTGTTTGGAGTGACCTAAATACTTGTTTAGAATTAATGTAATCATAAAATATGACGGAGTTACTTTAATGGTTTATTGGTTTTTTGTTAACCTAAAACAAACCTTTAAAGAAGTTTTTCAAGACAATTTTGCACCACGAATAATTAACCAAAATCAGTATCAATGAAAATGAAAAAAACGCTGTTAACACTGGTTCTTATCTTGTTCATAGGAACCTTAACGCACGCCCAGAAAATATTCTCGGGAAAAGTTTTAGATGAGAACAACACTCCTTTGCCAGGAGCTTCTGTTGTAATCAAGGGGAGCTCAACAGGGGTTGCCGCCAATTTTGATGGTAATTTTACAATTGAGGTATCAAACAACGATGAAGTGCTTCAAGTATCTTATATCGGATATGTTTCACAAGCGGTGAATATAGCTGGAAAATCATCGGCTACGATTGTATTGCAACCTGATTCACAGCAATTGGAGGAAGTTGTGGTAACTGCCTTGGGTATTACCCGAGCTGAAAAGAAATTGGGTTATGCTACCCAACAAATGGATGTAGCGACCATTGAAGAAGTAAAGGCCCCAAACGTAGGTAGTTTGTTTACGGGGCAAGTAGCTGGGCTTTCGGTTACGAACCCTACGGGACTTTTTCAATCACCTTCCTTTTCATTACGGGGTAAGAGTCCGTTGATTGTTATCGATGGTATTCCTGTAGAAACGAACTTTTTTGATTTATCCTCCAATGACATCGGTAATGTAAACGTATTGAAAGGTACTACGGCTTCGGCTTTGTACGGGTCAAGAGGTAGAAATGGGGCGATCTTGATTACCACTAAGAACGCTAAGACCGAGGGGCTCGAAGTTTCCATATCACATAACATGATGGTGACAGCGGGTTTTACGGTATTTCCTGAAACCCAAACGGAATACGGAAACGGCTCGAATGGCAAATATGAGTTTTGGGATGGAAAAGATGGTGGTGTATCCGATGGCGATATGATATGGGGCCCAAAGTTTGGTACCGGCCAGATGATAGCACAATGGAACAGTCCTATTCTTGATAATGTAAGCGGCGAGACCATTCCTTGGTGGGGTGATGTTGCAGGAACACTTTATGATGACAAATCACGATATTCACGGGTTCCAATTGCTTGGGAATACCATGATAACTTAAAAGACTTCCTTCAGACCGGATACATTTCAAACACCAATTTTGCTATTTCCCACAGAGGAGAAAAGGGATCTTTTCGGCTTTCAGGAACTTATGCCTACCAGAAAGACCGTGTGCCGAACTCAAGTTTGAATACTGGTGGATTGAATTTCAAGTCAACAAGCATACTATCCGATAAATTAACGTTGGACAGTAAACTATCCTATAATAAAGTCTACTCCCCTAACTACCCACGCCATGGGTATGGACCTAAAAACCATATGTATACGATTCTTATATGGATGGGAGACGATGTAAACGGAAAAGAACTTCGTGAGCACTTATATGTTCCCGGTCAAGAAGGCTATCGTCAGGCCAACTGGAACTATGCCTGGTACAACAACCCATATTTTGCTGCTCACGAGCTTAATCAGGTTTACGATGCCAACGTTATCAATAGCCAGTTAAAACTGAATTATAAAGTGACCGATGATTTTAATTTACAGGCAAGGGGATCTGCTGTTTTAAAGGATATATTCGAAGATCGTCAAAGTCCGAAAACATATTTGAACTATGGTGACCCTAGAGACGGCGATTATAAAACATGGAATCAAGACGTGCTTTTGGTCGATTATGACATTTTAGGAACGTACCAAAAAGAATTTAGCGAAAATTTTGGTTTTGATATTAATGCGGGGGCGTCTTCGCACTATAGAAAATATCAACAAGAATATAACGCCACCGATGGCCTTGTAGCACCCTTTGTTTATAGTTTGAATAACACTAGGGGTAATATTAAAGGCACCACGTATTATCAACAAAAGAGCATCAACAGTATCTATGCTACAATGGGAGTTGATATCTACAATGCATTGTTCTTAAACTTTTCGGCACGTAATGACTGGTCTTCTACTCTTCCGGAAGAGAACCGTTCGTATTTTTATCCGTCGGTATCGGCGAGTCTCGTTGTATCGAATCTTGTTACAATGCCAGAAGGAATTGATTACTTGAAAGTCTTTGGCTCTTGGGCAGAAGTTTCCAGTGACCTTTCGCCTTATCAGTTGTCTTCATTTTATAGCAATAGTGGGTTTTTTGGATCTAATCCGAGGTTGTCTTATCCTGGCGGCCTAGTCAATCCGCTAATAGAACCTCAAAAATCGGCATCCTTTGAAATGGGTACCAGCGCATCTTTCTTAAAAGGGAAATTTAAGTTGGACTTTACCTACTACAACACTGTCGACACCAACCAAATTATCAACCTACCCGTATCAGAGGCATCTGGTTTTACCGAAAGAAAGGTAAATGGCAACGAGTATACCACCAACGGGTTTGAGGTGGCATTAAACCTTACTCCGATTAGGAGTGACGACTTTAATTGGAACGTGAATCTTAACTGGACCAAATGGGTTAAGAAACTCACAGGCATTTATGACAATCAAGACCGTTATGGCAATTTAAGACTTGATGACCGCGCCGATAGTTATTATGGCACAGTATGGCAAAAGGCACCTGATGGCCAATTGATATTGAATAGCGACGGGCTTCCAGTACGAGATAATTTCAGTCAGTATCTGGGACATTTTGAACCAGATTGGCAACTGGGCTTCTTAAACAATTTTAAGTACAAGAACTGGGCTTTAGATGTGGGCATCGATGGTGTTTGGGGCGGTGTCTTCAATTCAACTACAGTTGAAAAAATGTGGTGGGGCGGTAAGCATCCTAACTCCACCGAATTCAGGGATGAAGAGTATGCTGCCGGTCAACCTGTTTATACACCGGTAGGGGTTAATGTCGTTAGTGGTGAATTGACTCAAGATACTGATGGAAACATTATTTCCGATAGTCGTGTTTTTCAACCCAATACCACAAAAGTTAACTGGCAGACATGGAGTCAGAACTATCCCTATAGAGCACGTGTTACCGAAGACGAAAATGAAAAATTCGCCAATGTTTTCGAACGTACTTTCTTTAAACTAAGAAGCGTTTCCTTAAAGTATGATTTTACCGATTTATTACGAATAAAAGGCCTAACGCATATCGACATGGCCTTGAGCGGATACAATCTTTTTATATGGAAAAAAGCACCTATTGTAGACCCCGACTTTGGTACGGGAAGGTCTGAGGGGGATCCAGAGCCGAGCACACATTTCGGAAATGAAAATAACTTGCAAGATCCATCATCCAGGTTTATTGGCTTGGGTATCAATATGAAATTTTAATCCCAAAGAAATGAAAACAGTAAAAATAACATCCGTTTTTGTATCGCTGATATTACTGACAATAACCTCTTGCAGTAAAGATTTGAGCGAAATCAACGAGAATCCAAATAACGTAAGTGAAACCCACCCACAATTGTTGCTTACCCAGGTTGCCTATAGCGCCTTCGGAGTGGAAGGCACGGGGCCTATGTATGCCGGCAGAATGTTAGTGCAGACCGATGGGGAAAACAACAGCCAGTATTATAACTGGGACCGGGCAGGTTTTGGTGATTATGGCAACCTTAGAAATGTGACCAAATTGTTGGAAGAGGCAGAGCGTATCGAAAGTGACACGTACATTGCCGTTGCCAAGTTTTTCAGAGCATATTATTTCTACAAGCTCACGCTAACTTTTGGAGACATACCTTATAGTGAGGCATTACAAGGTGAAGAATCAAATATTTATTTGCCAAGCTATGATACACAGAAGGAGGTTTTTCAAGGAATCTTGAAAGAATTGGATGAAGCGAACACCCTTTTGTCCAGTGGGGCCGAATTAATTGCTGGGGACATTATTTTTAACGGCGATCCCACCAAATGGAGAAAATTAATTAATTCGTACCGCCTAAAGGTTTTAATGACATTGTCAAAGCAAGAAAGTGATGGCGAGTTGAACATTGCCTCAGCGTTTGCTTCGATTTATAGTGGTCAGCCCATTATGACTTCCTTAGATGACAATGCCCAGTTAGAGTTCATCGACCAAGACGGAAGTCGCTACAGCCAGTTTAATAGTAGTAGTTACGGTTCTGGAATGTATATGGATTCTACGTTCATTAAAAAATTGCAAGACCATATGGATCCTCGTTTGTTTCTTTTTTGTAGTACAACAAAAAATGCAAAAGAAGCTGGCTTGCTTGACGATGACTTCAGTGCTTACGAAGGAGGTAACCCTATTGCCCCTTATGGGGAGGTAAACGACAAGGCAGCGGCGGGCGATGCTTCAAAAGTCAACGCCAGATATACCGACGATCCTGTAGCTGAGCCTCACAATGTTCTTGGTTATTGGGAAGTAGAGTTTATCTTGGCAGAAGCAGCAAGTAGGGGATGGATATCAGAAGATGCAAAAGAACATTACGAAAACGGTATTCGGGCATCTTTTGCATTCTATCAGGCCAATGCAAGAGATGCAACCGGTGTCAACGACTATGCATCTTTTGTTGACGAGAGCAAGGCAGACGCTTACCTTCTCGAAGACTTGGTTAATTGGGATAATGCTACGACACTCGAAGAACAATTGGAGCGTATTATCACTCAAAAATATTTCACCTCGTTTCATCAAACGGGTTGGCGTATGTATTTTGAACATTTGCGAACGGGGTATCCTGACTTTTTAATTCCTGATAGCGGTACTCCGCCAACACGATGGATTTATCCCCAGAGCGAATACAATCAGAATACCGAGAACGTATCCAAGGCTATAGAAAGCCAATTCGGATCGAATAACGATGGCATTCGTCAAGTGCCATGGTGGTTACAATAGAATCACAATCTGAATTTTAGGTTCGAACAAAAAAAGTAAAAGGCGTGCTTGGCCCCTATATTTCAAAATAGGGGCTAGCTGCTTTCACAAAAGCATGAAGCTTCAAGTAAAAAGATGATTTTTTTAATGGCTTTTGCTTTCTTGAATTTAATTAAACATAAACACATTAAAATGAAATTTAGCACAGTTTTTTTCTCATTATTTACCGGCATTTGCTTTCAAGCCGCTGCACAAGAATTGGAAATCAAACCCTATATACAAGATGTAGAACCCAATTCGGCGATTGTGATGTGGCAGACCTCGTCGGGAGAGGAAAGCATTGTGGAATGGGGTACTAGTCCGAAATTAGGGAAAAAGGCATCCGGCACCGCCGAAGCGATCAATTTTGATGCAGTTCAGGTGCATACCGTAAAAATTGAAGGATTGGAACGTTTTACCGAATACTATTATCGGGTGCGTACCGGAAAGATTCGTTCAGATATCTTTCAATTCAAGACGCCGCCCTTCTCTGATGATGGCGAAGATTTTAAGTTGGTCGCCATGAGTGATATGCAGTATGACAGTAATGAGCCTGATAAATTTAATGAAGTAGTAAATGCTGGGGTTATCGGCTACCTTGAAAAGGAGTTTGGTGGGTCGTTGCCAGATAATCTTGCAATGGTACTTATTCCTGGTGATTTGGTACAGAGCGGATCCAAATTTTATCAATGGAAAGACCATTTTTTTAACCCAGCGGAAAAATTGTTCGCTGAGGTACCCGTATATCCTGTTCCCGGTAATCATGAGCGCAATTCGGTCTATTACTTTAAATATTTTAGTCTGCCTGAAAATGGTACTCCCGCCTACGCCGAACATTGGTGGTATAAAGATTACGGTAATACGCGGGTCATTGGCTTAGACTCAAATGATGGCTACCGAAATCTTGGGGAGCAGTACGAGTGGTTAAAGCAGTTGCTTGTGGAAACCGAGAATGACGATAACATCGATTTTGTTTTTGCCCAATTGCATCATCCTTATAAATCAGAGCTTTGGATTCCAGGGGAAGAAGACTTTACCGGAAAAATAGTTAAAGAATTAGAGCAGTTCTCTACGAAAACGGGAAAACCTAGCATCCACTTTTTCGGACATACCCATGGGTATTCCCGAGGGCAATCAAAAGACCACAAACACCTTTGGATCAATGTAGCTTCCGCCGGGGGTGCGATAGATAACTGGGGCGAATTTGAAGGAAGGGATTATGACGAGTTTACCGTTACCCAAGATGAGTATGGTTTTGTTATGGTCTCTATTGACGGTAATCGCACTGATCCAAAATTTACCATAAAACGAATTAGCCGGGGCAATACAATTGATTATCGAGAAAATGAATTGAGAGACAGTATTACCGTATATCGAAAAGAACGCAAACCCATGACGCCCGAAGCCATTTCCCCTACAGGATTTGACGTTTCTATAACAGGAGCCGTTTTAAAAGCTGGTGCGTTTAAGAGTGCCCACTCGGGAACGTTTCATGCCGCTTCACATTGGCAGGTGTCAGAAACAGATAGTTTTGAAAAACCGGTATTTGATAGCTGGAAACAGTGTGAAAACTGGTACTATAAAGAAAATCGCCAAAAAGACGATGATTTGACCGATGAAAAAATGAAAAGATTAAAGCCCAATACTTCCTATAATTGGCGGGTGCGTTATCGCGATCAAAACCTAAATTGGAGCGATTGGTCAACGGTTAAAACTTTTAAAACCGGGGAAAAATGAAAATAAAAACAATACTAACTGTAATCATTGTCGTGCTTACCGTTACCCTTTCCGCACAACAGTCTAAGAACACCAAAGTGGTTTTGATTACTTTGGACGGATTGCGCTGGCAAGAACTTTTTACGGGAGCCGACCCACTTTTGGTGGCCAACGAGAAGTATGTAAAGGATTCTACGGAATTAAAAGAATTGTTTTGGAGAAAAACGGCAGAAGAAAGGCGGGAGGCACTACTCCCCTTTTTATGGTCAAAAGTGTCTGAAATGGGGCAGTTACACGGTAATCGCAGTTTGGGAAGCAAGGTCGACCTGACCAACAAAATGTGGTTCTCCTACCCGGGCTACAATGAAATACTGAGTGGCCGAGCTGATGATGATCGTATCGATAGTAATGATAAAATTGACAACCCCAATACTACGGTACTTGAAATCGCCAACAAAACCGACGAATATAAGGGTAAGGTTGCCGCATTCGGCAGTTGGGACGTTTTCCCTTATATCGTTAACGAAGAACGCTCGGGTGTTCCGGTAAATGCTGGTTTTGAACTCGCAAAGGGGAACAACCTGACAGACCGTGAAAAATTTCTGAATGAACTACAGCCCAAAGTGCCAAGCCCTTGGGGTACCGTTCGCTTGGACGCCTTTACACATTACTACGCTTTGGAGACCATGAAAAAAGACCGTCCTGAGCTGGTTTATATCGCCTATGGTGAAACCGACGATTTTGCACATGATGGTGACTATGAGGCTTATTTGAAATCAGCGAATGCCACAGATACCATGATTAAGGAGCTTTGGGAGTTTACACAACAAGATGGGTTCTATAAAGATAATACCACTTTTATCATTACCACCGACCACGGTCGGGGTACTGAGCCTTTGGATACCTGGCGAAGCCATGGCGGGGATATTAAAGGCGCCAATGGAGTTTGGATCGTAATGTTTGGCAAAGGCGTAACGCCCAAAGGTGAATTAAAAGCGGATGAGCAATTGTATACCAATCAGATTGCTCCGACCATCTTAAAATTTATGGACATAGATCAAGATTTCAATAAAATGCCCGCAAAACCATTGAAAATAGGTGGAAACTGATTGAAAGTTTAAATTTCACTTCATAGTTTATGTAAGGCCGGCACGTCTAATTTTTCAGTATCCCAATCGGCAAGTTCGGCACCGGCCCGATAGGCACTTTCCAAGAAATTCAGAACTTCTTGTCGGGGATCGGTTGCGTTCAGCAAATCATTATATCTCAAAATCGCCATGGGGCTACCATTACTGTCGATCCATTCAGCAGTCGAGGGTTGTAGCTCTTTTTCATTTATTCCTTCCGGGGCAGGGTAGGTATAGGAATAAAAAGCAGGTTCTTTCATGTTTTCATCGCCGGCCCAAAAACCAAAACTTATACATTCATGGGAATAGGCATCCTTATCGGAAAGTCGTGCTTCCTTTCCCATTGGTGGGGCGGAATTTCCGGAAAACCGGGTTACTGCAAGATCCATTGAATGCCAATACAAATGTACGGGGCATGTTTTGCCATAAAAGCGCCCTCCAAATTCTTTGAAAACCCCATCTACCCATAATAGAACTTGCCATAAATTTTTGGTGTAGGTTTCACTATAGTGATGATATTCGGTCAGTGCTCCAAAATGTTTGTCGATGTTCAAATCAAAAGGTTTAGTCACGATAGTGACGTGGATATCGAATTTTTTAAGAACTTCCATTAGCTGGTCGTAAAACCCGGCTACCGTAATATCGATCAGGGAAAAACTTGAAACTTCGTTTTTGCTGGTGATTACTTCCAGCCGATGCGTATGCACATTTATGGTAATGGTAAAAGTATCCAATCCCGAATGATAAGGTATAGGGCCAGTGGAGATGCCCTGTGTGCTTATGTATTCTGTAATGTACCACCAATGATTTTTACGTGGGGTCATCTTCAGTCGTATTTTTCCAACAATCTGCAATAACAGGTGTAATGTCAATTTATGGTTTACGTTTTCGGCATAAGGGAGTAATGGTAATTGAAGTATATTTTTCATTGGTCTAATATTTAATCACATTAATTTTTTAAGGCTTACGACGGGTATTGCCACGGTATTATCCTATTAACATTTTAGTGCTAAGGCCTGTCTTTACAATATGGGCAGGTTCTCAAAATGGGATTCCTATGCTGAATTTACGATTTACTTTAACCGATTTCCATAGGTACTTCCATAAGTAAAACCCGACTATCCTTAGTAGCTCTTAGGTCTATTTTGGAGGTTTCCCAAATTCCTAAACCGTCTCGTTTCCCCAATGTCTGACCTGCAATTTCGACCTCACCTTCAAGAACAAAAACATACGCGCCGTTTCCTTTTTTATTAAAGTTTTGGGAGGTCGATTTACCAGCTTCAAAATCTCCCATGTAAAACCATGCGTCTTGATGCAACCAAACCCCTTGATCCAATGCGTCTGGAGATAGGATTTGATATAGCTCGTTCTCTTTTTTTAAGTCCCCGGTCGCAATTTGATCATATCTAGGGGTTACATTTTGTTTATTCGGAAATACCCAAATTTGTAGGAATTTGACACCCTTATCGGCATTCTTGTTGTATTCACTATGGTAGATTCCGGTACCGGCGCTCATTACCTGAACATCGCCTTCCTTAATAACTGTAGTATTACCCATACTGTCTTTATGCTCTAAATCACCCTCTAATGGAATCGATATGATTTCCATATTCTTATGAGGGTGGGTGTCGAAACCTTTTCCCTCGGTAACGGTATCATCATTTAAGACCCGAAGAACGCCGAAATGCATTCTTTCAGGATTGTGGTAATTGGCAAAACTGAACGAATGGTATGAATTTAACCACCCGTGGTCGGCGTGACCTCTAGAGTCCGCACTATGATATACTGTTTTCATCTTTGTTTTATAAAATTAAAGTGAATACTTTTTTGCGGTGTTGAGTTTATGTAAACTGTTCACTGTTCACTGTTCACTGTCCACTGTTCACTGTCAACGGATTATTGTCTATTCCTCCAAATAGCCGAATTTGCCCATGCCATAGTCTTTCATGGCCTGCCGCAATTCTTCCTTTGTGTTCATTACAAACGGACCTTGGGCGGCGATCGGTTCATTGATCGGTTCTCCACTTAGAACTAAGACGACGGCATCTTCCGAAGCCTCGATTACAAAATCCTCACCGTTGTTTTCAAAAAGTAAAAAGTGATCTGTAGGCACCTTTTCGGAACCGTTCACATTTACTTGACCCTCAATTACCAATAAAGCTGTATTGTAATGCTCCGGAAAACTGAAATCGGCCTTGGCCCCAGCCTTAATTTTTGCGTTCAGCAGGTTGAGTGGCGTAAACGTAGCGGCTGAACCGTGAACATCTTTATAATGGCCTGCGATGACCTCGATGGTTCCTCGATCGTCTTCGAGCTCATATTTATTGATGTTTTCATTGGAAAACCCTTGATATTTTGGCTTCGACATTTTGTCTTTGGCCGGCAGGTTTACCCATAACTGAACCATTTGAAAATCACCACCTTTTTTGCTGAATTCTTCCTCATGGTATTCTTTGTGCAACACGCCCGATGCGGCTGTCATCCATTGAACACCGCCCTCTTCTATAATACCGCCGCCCCCGCTACTATCATGATGTTGTACCTTGCCCTTGTACGCAATGGTAACCGTTTCAAAACCACGGTGCGGATGTACGCCAACACCTTTGGGTTTTTCCGATGGGGGAAAATGGAATTTGGAGTTGTAATCCAATAGGATAAAAGGGCTCATCCGTTCCATGTCCAAACGAAATCCGCTAGGGATAAAATTATGTACCCGAAATCCGTCACCCACAAAGTGAGGTGCTTTTGGGGCTGCTACTAATTCTATTGTTTTTGTGCTCATTGTTTTAAATTTTATCCAAATGTAGTGAGCAAAACTTGTCCCGGCATTGATGTATGGTAAGAAGTGCTTTTTGAGGATGCGCTATTTTTTTCCAAAATTTTGGGTAGCCAAATCTCGTCGAACCCTACTTAAACTTTCGGGTGTTATTCCAAGATAGGAAGCCACCATCCACTGTGGTACCCTAAGCAAGACTTCGGGATGCAGTTTTATGAAATCAAGGTATCTGGTTTTGGCCGAAGCTCCCAAAAGTAGACTGACTCTTTTATTCAAATGACGAATATGGTTGTGCAATAACCGTTCGTTGTATTTTCTGAATAACGGACTTACTTCTGAAATACGATCGATAAAATCGGAATCGATAAGTACCACCGTCGAATTTTCAACGGCATCTATAAAATAATGTGAAGGCTCATTAAAATAGACACTACCGCGGTCGCTTACAAGCCAATTCTCAGGTGCAAATTGGAGTATATCAGACTTTCCGTTTTCATTTAAGGCATAAAACCGAAGCAGACCCTGTTCGACAAAAAAAGTCATTTTACAGACTTCGCCCTGACGCAGCAAAAATTCGTCTTTTTGAACACTTTGGGTTTTGATGCATTCGGTCAACTGTTCAACTTCTGTAGAAGTCAGTCCCCAATTGTTTTTTAGATATGCTTTGAAATTGTCGGGCATCGTATTGGCAATGGCTATGGTAAATATACATGATTAAAAGGCCAGTACAAAGGAAGTTTCCACAGCCGGAATCGAATGAACTTTTAGGGTACCGCCATGCAAATGCATAATTTGTTTTGAAAGGCTCAGACCGATACCTGTTCCTGTGTTTTTGGTAGTGAAAAAAGGAACAAAAATTTCGTCTAACAGTTCTTGGGGAATACCTGGGCCGTTGTCCCACACTTCAATATATTTATCGCCCTCTTTATTTTGACCTGCGGCTATTTTAATAACTCCGTTTTCTTGTTCGTGTAATGATTGAAGCGCATTTTTGCTGAGGTTGACCAATATTTGCGAGATTTGCTTTTCATCAACGAATAGTTCGAGTTCAGGTGGATAGACCGTGGTTTCAATCGCAATGACATTCTTTTTACTTCCTTGAAACTGCAATGCCTTTTTGACTCGATCCAGTACCATTTTTGCAGGAACCAAAGTCTTGTCCGGAGGAGGTATATTAAGAAGACTTCGGTATGATTGCACAAAAACCATCAAATCGCTGCCCTGTTCTTTTATTACCTCGAGACCTTTTACAGTATTTTGAATCTGATTTTTGTTAAGTTGCGCCAATGGAATCAGCTCGTCATGGGTTTTGTAATACTTTAAAACAGATTCAGAAATAGAGGTAATAGGTGTAATGGTGTTCATAATTTCATGGGTGAGCACACGGATCAGCCGCACCCATGAATCGGTTTCCTTTTCATCCAGCTCTTTGTGAATGTCTTGCACGACCACAAGCAAGAGGTCCTGTTTATCCAATGAAATTGAGGTAGATTTTAAGGCGAGTTGTTTTTTTTCACGTTCATTGGTAAGTTGAACCAATTTTCGCTCGAACGGCTGTAGTTTAGAAAAAAGATCATACAGGTTTTTATCTACCTGGGTTAATTGTTTGATATGGTTGAGCGGATGGTAATTGACCAATTGCTCTACCTTGGGGTTGGCATATAAGATATGACCTTTCTCGTTTATTGTCATAATACCAATGTCTGCCTGCTTTAATATTTCCTGATAGTACTGTTCTTGTATTTGTTTTTTAATATGGATGTCTTGAATCATGGTATTGAGCATATTCAAGCTGTGATTTAGCTCTTCCAACGATTTTACACTTAACTTTTCTGGGAAACGTAACGTAAAATCTTCATTCTTTATAGCGTCAAAAAAATAGGCGATTTTGCGATTCGTTTGGTTTACATAATGGATTAAAAAAGAAGTTTGAGCAATGAGCAACACGAATGAAACTGAGGCGAGTATATACTGGTCTTTGAAAAAGAAAAATGCGGAAACCAGGGCTGCGGCCGTAATGCCGATAATACGGAATATCATTTGCAGGTAAATATGTCTGCTGACCATTTCTTTATACGTTTAAATTTTCAGTATCAAGTTCAATAAAAAGATATAGGTACTTTTTCACTATTTAATGCCTTTTCTTCATTTTGTTGTACAAGGTCTGTCTTGAAATTCCTAATTGCTCCGCTGCGGCACTATAGTTTCCGTCGTGTTGGTTGAGGGCATTGGTGATCATAATGTGTTCCATTTCCTCTAAGGTAATTGATTCCGTATTCATGGGTATAGCTTCACTGGCATGTAGGAGAAAGTCATTGGGTTTTAAAACGTTTCCCTCGCAAAGTATTATGGCCCGTTCCATAGTATGCTGAAGTTCACGTACATTTCCAGGCCAAGTATGAGCCATCAGTTTTTCTTGTGCCAAGTTGTTGATGCGCAGTCCCGGTTTGTCATATTTAGATGCAAATTTTTTAAGGTAAAAATCTGCCAATATTAAAATATCGCCATCTCTATCACGCAATGGAGGAACTTCGATATGTATGGTATTGATGCGGTATAAAAGGTCTTCACGAAAAAGTCCGTCGGTGACCATTTTATCCAAATTACAATTGGTAGCGCAAACCAATCGAATATTCACTGCAATGGGTTTATTAGAACCTACGCGTACTACCACTTTGTTTTGAATGGCCGATAGCAGTTTCGCTTGTGTTTGAAGCGAAAGATTTCCGATTTCATCAAGGAATAGGGTTCCTCCATTGGCTGCTTCGAATTTGCCCGCCCTGTCTTCTTTAGAATCGGTGAAAGCACCTTTAACATGACCGAACAATTCGCTTTCGAAAAGTGTTTCGGAGATAGAACCCATGTCAACGTTGATAAAGACTTCATTGTTACGGGTCGACATGCGATGCAGTTCGCGGGCTATCAATTCTTTGCCCGTTCCGTTTTCTCCCGTAATCAATATGTTTACATCGGTTTTGGCCACTTTACGACTTAAATTCAACACTGCGGTCAACGCTTTTGAATTGCCTATGATGTAATTTTTATCTTGGTTGATAACCTGTTTGAGATTACTTTCGGTCAGTTTTAATTCATCAATCTTTTTTAAAGATTTTCGAAGTTCATAGGCAGATTTTACGGTTGCTACTAGTTTTTCGTTGTTCCAAGGCTTTAATATGAAATCGGTGGCACCTTCTTTCAGGGCCTTCACAGCTAAATCAATGGCACCGTAGGCCGTCATCATTATTACAGATATATGAGGGACTTTTTTTCGTATTTCACGAAGCCAGTATAAACCCTCATTGCCTGTATTTACACCAGCAGAAAAGTTCATGTCAAGCAATACAATATCAAATTCTTGTAAGTTAGGGAATGACGGAATTTGATTGGGATTACGAATCGTTTTTACAGTCTTAAAATCGAATTGCAATAGTATCTCAAGCGCACTCAATACGCTTTTGCTATCATCGATTACCAATATTTTTGCGTCCAACATATTGAAAAATATATTTATTCATACCATTACGAAGAGGGTCAAGCAATCTATTTGATCTAGTAGCCATTTTAAATTTATTGTTTCACTACCAAATCGTCCTTCAAAAGAAGATTCCTAAGCTACGATTTAGAAAGAATACTTTTGGCAAAGTGTCAAATAATTTTACACTTGGTGTATAACAATTTTACAATGAATGGTTGGTTTTTTCTTTTATTCGATTGTAATATACTGTTTAATAGATATTTATGTTCTTGGCACAACAATAGTTAACCTTATGGCATACCATTTTGAATATGATTTCTAGAGCTTTGATATTTGTGTTTCTATTTTTCTTTGTTACTGCACCATTGTTTTCCCAAGAAATATGGTCTTTGGATGACTGTATTGCGTACGCTGTCGAACACAATCTTACGGTAAACAATTTCAGGTATAATGAAGATTCTTCCAAAGAAAACCATCGGCAGAGCATTAGGAATCTATTGCCCGGTGTAAGTGGCTACTCCGATTATAATATTCGATATGGGCGGTCGACCGACCCGAATACAAACGATATTATCAATACTGATTTCTTTTCGAATAATTATTCTTTGGGCTCGTCAATAGACTTGTTCCAAGGATTTCAAAAAATAAATGCCATTAAGGCGACCAAGTTCTTGTACAAGGCGACCAAAGAAGAAGCTTTACAACAAAAATATTTGCTTGCCTTTAGGGTGATGTCAGCTTTTTACGATATCCGTTTTTATGAAGAACTATTGGTTGTCTCCAGGGAACAGGAGGCCGTTTCGCAGACCAATTATGATTTGGTGGCCAAACAGATTGAATTGGGCATGAAAGCAGGGTCTGACCTTTATGAGGCCGAATCCCTTTTGCTAACCGACAAATTGAGTGTTACACAAACGGAAAATCTTTTGGCTGCGGCAAAACTTGTCTTAATTCAAGAAATGAATCTCGAAGAAACGAATAACATTAATATAACCGACGATTTTGTAACAAAGACGGAAAAAAATGGTCACTTAGAAGTGAACTCCGACTCGATTTTCGAGGTGGCCAAAGATTTTGTTCCAGTTATAAAGGCGCAAGAACTGCGAACAAAAGCTGCTAGAAAAGAGGTTGCAGTGGCACGGGGAAACCTGTACCCTTCAATATCGTTCGCAGCCGGATATGGAACCGGATATTTTGAAACGAATGTCAACGACGATGGTATTATCCCGTTTTCTACCCAAATTAAAGACAACATGTCACGTTATGTGGGTTTTTCGATGAATATCCCTATTAGTGATCGGTGGTCGCGCAGATCAAGGGTGAAACAGCAAAAGATAGAATATTTAAGGGCGCAGAATGATTTAGATATCCAAGAACAGGAGCTCTACCAGCTGATTCAACAACTGGTACAAGCACATCAAGCACTGCAAGTAGAGAGTGAACAGAGTGGTAAAAAAGTGGAAGCCCAAGAATTGGCTTTTAACATTGCACAAAAGAAATATGAAAAGGGCCTGATAAATGCCTTGGATCTTTTTCAGGCAAAAACCTTGTTCGCCGCAGCGCAGAATGAAAATTTACAGGTGCGGTTCCGTGGTATGGTAAATGAAAGCACCTTAGATTTTTATAGAGGATTGCCAGTGTTCGAAATAGAATAAAAAATAAAATGATGACAACTTCTTTGCGAACAGAGTGAAGCAAACTTTTGAACGTATACATTAGGTTGAATAGATGGTCTCGTGTCACTTTAACAGGCTTCAGTGACCCCTAGCTATGAAGAGGTTGATAATAATAAAACATAAATATGGACATACAACTTGAAAAGAAAAAAGGATTGCGACCGAAACATTATGGGTACATCGCACTCGCACTATTATTATTGTTCGCGGGATACCAGTTGGTCTTTGGTAGTTCGGTTTCTACTTTTAGAACCGAAAAGGAAAAATTATCGATAGCCGAGGTCACGCAGGGAAAATTCGATGATTATATCACGATCAACGGTTATGTAGCTCCTATAACTACGATATACATGGATGCCTATGAAGGCGGCCGCGTCATGGAGAAACTAATTGAGGAGGGCGCTATGGTAAAAGAGGGCGATATCATCTTGAAATTGGAAAACACTAATCTATATGAGCAAATTTTGGCTAGCGAAAGCAACTTGGCCTTAAAACAAAATGATTTACGATCCACAAAATTAACCTTCGATTCTCGACAGGTCGAAGGTAAAAAGGCGCTTGCCACTTCCAAATATGATTTGCAACGTCTAAAACGAAATTATGAGCAGAACGAGGCATTGTATAAAGACGAATTGATTTCCAAGGAAGAATATCTATTGTCAAAAGAGAATTATGAACTTTCCCAGCAACAATACGAAATCGTAAAATTACAGACTGAGCAAGACGATGAATTGCGTAAGACTTCTTTAACAGGATTGGATACGGATTTGAACCGGATGGAAAAAACATTATCCATGGTCTACCAACGTTTAGACCATCTGAACGTTCGAGCTCCGGCAGACGGACAATTGGGGTTTTTAGATGCGGAAATCGGTCAAAATATATCCCAAGGTCAGCGTATAGGCGAAATTAACGTGCTCACCGATTATAAAATCGAGGCAGATATTGATGAGCACTATTTGGATCGCGTGAAAAGAGATCTTATTGCGGTGTTGGAACGCAACGGAAAAGAATTCCCGCTACGGTTGCGAAAGGTATATCCAACAGTTCGGAGCGGAAAATTCAAGGTAGAATTGGTCTTTACCGATGCAAAACCCGAAACTATACGTACGGGTCAGAGCTACAATATTAAACTGCAATTGGGCGAATCAAGTGATGCCTTACTGTTGCCTAAGGGAAGCTTCTTTCAAAGCACGGGAGGGCAGTGGATTTTTGCGGTGAACCCTGATGGGGGCGAGGCGTTACGGAGGAACATTCGAATCGGCAAACAGAATTCACGATATTATGAAGTATTGGAAGGCCTACAGGCTGGTGAAAAAGTGATAACGAGTAATTATGATTCGTTTGGTGAAGCGGAGAAAATAGTCTTAAAGTAGCTTCGACTACGCTCAGCTACCAATGTTATAAAAAAGAAACTTGGGCGAAGCAGGTAGCTTAGAATAAAGTAAAGCATAAAAATAAGAATAGAGCGGTCACGTCGATCGCAGTCGAAATGTTCTTAATATAAATTTATAAATCCAATCAAAAAATGATACAAATACAGAACTTAAAAAAGAGTTTTCGAACTGAGGAAGTAGAAACCTTGGCTTTGAACAACGTAAATATGAATATTGCAGAAGGAGAGTTCGCCGCTATCATGGGTCCCTCAGGATGTGGAAAATCGACCTTGTTGAACATCATCGGCATGTTAGATAACCCCACGGAAGGCAGCTACCAATTTGCAGGTCACGAAGTAGGCGGTTTAAAAGAACGTCAGCGCACACAGTTACGAAAGGGCAATCTAGGTTTTGTTTTTCAAAGCTTTAACCTGATTGATGAACTTACCGTTTATGAGAACGTAGAACTGCCTTTGATTTATCTGAAAATGAACAAGACGGAACGCAGGGAAAAAGTTAAATCCGTACTTGAGCGTATGAAGATTGCACATCGCGAGAAACATTTTCCGCAGCAATTATCAGGAGGACAGCAACAACGCGTTGCCATTTCACGGGCCGTGGTTACGAACCCCAAGTTGATATTGGCCGATGAGCCCACTGGAAATTTAGATTCTAAGAATGGAATCGAGGTTATGAACCTGTTGACAGAACTTAATCAAGAAGGTACAACGATAGTAATGGTGACCCACTCGGATCGTGATTCCCATTACGCACATCGGGTCATTAACTTATTCGATGGTCAAATAGTAACCGAAAGTCAAAATAGGGCCATGGGAGCAATGCTATAACAAAAGGAGTTTATTCATCAATCATCAATCATGTTCAAAAATCACCTAAAAATAGCCTGGAGAAGCCTAAAAAGGCAACCCTTTTTTACCTTCTTGAATACTTTCGGATTAGCTGTTGGTATGGCCGGGGGGCTTCTCATATCATTATACATCTATGATGAGTTCAGTTACGACAAAATGTTTGCCGACGCAGATCGCATTTACAGAATAAATGCGGACATAAAGTTCGGTGGATCCATAATGAAAGGCTCCGAAGTGGGTGCTCCGATGGCTGCTGCCATAAAGCGTGATTTTCCTCAAATTGAGTCCGTCACAAGAATCAGGGACCGAGGTGGTCTGCTCATAAGAAAACCGGAAGCTGAAGCCAATACCAAAGAATCGAATGTGGCTTTTGCCGATTCTACATTCTTCAAAATGTTCGGTATAGACTTGCTCGTAGGAGATGTAACTTCGGCATTGACCGAACCCAATACCTTGGTGCTTACCAAAACGGCGGCTGAAAAGCACTTTGGTATACAAAATGCCTTGGGTCAACAGCTGCTGTTGAACAATACCGATACGTATACCGTGGCAGGTGTAATTCCAGATTTTCCAAAAAACTCATTTCTTCGAGATCACGACGTGTTAATGGCCATGGCCGGGTTCAATGATGCGCAGCAAATGTTATGGACCAGCCATAACTACTTCACCTTTGTAAAATTGTTGCCAGAGGCGGATATCGCCGACTTTCAAGCTCCTTTACAATCGATGTTGGAAGCCTATATTTTACCGTATGTGCAGCAATTCTATCCGGGTATGACCGCGGAATCTTTTGCGGCATCCGGCAATTATTTAAAGTATAGTACCATTGCATTGACCGACATCCATTTGCATTCCAACAGGAGTAGCGAGCTAAGTGCCAATAGTAGTATTCAAAACGTCTATATTCTTTCCTTTATAGGCTTGTTTCTAATCCTCTTGGCCAGTATTAATTTTATGAATTTGTCAACGGCCCATTCCCTAAAAAGAGCCAAGGAAGTGGGCATTCGAAAAACTTTGGGTTCCAACAAGTCTGAACTGATACGGCAATTTTTGATCGAATCAGGCCTAATTTCCTTTATTTCATTACTGTTGGCCCTGACCATAGCTTTGATTGCCCTTCCTTTTTTCAATGACCTTTCAGGTAAATCCATTGCTATACCGTTCACCAATTTCTTTTTCTGGATGATTTTGTTGGTCGCCGTAGCTTTTCTAGGTCTTTTTTCCGGAAGTTACCCGGCATTTTTTATGTCTAGGTTCGTTGCTGCCACCGTGTTAAAAGGTGGGGGACAAAGTAGTGTAGGGGGTGGAAAGATTAGAAATTCCCTTGTCGTGTTTCAATTTGCCATCTCGGTATTTCTGATTATTGGCACCTTAGTGGTCTTTCAACAATTGAAATACATTCAAAGTAAAGATCTGGGCTTTGCCAAAGATCAGGTCTTGCTTATCGATGACACTTTTGCTGTAGGAAACAAACTGCTATCCATTAAGGAAGAGATACAACAATTAGGGCAAGTCTCAAGTGTGACCTTAACAGGTTATATGCCCACGCCCTCTTACCGTAATGATAATTCCTTTTTTAAGGAAGGTGCGACTGAGCAGGAAAACGCGCTGCAAATGCAGAATTGGGTGGTAGACCATGATTATCTGTCGACCTTGAATATGCAGCTTATTGCCGGTAGGAATTTTGATAAGCGGTATCCCACCGATTCTACGGCGACCATTCTTAACGAGTCGGCGGTCGCTCGATTGGGTATGGCGCCTGAAGATGTTTTGGGCATACGGATATCGGGAGATCTTGGTCAAGAAAGCCCAGTATTCTATACCGTCATAGGCGTGGTCAAGAACTTTCATTTCGCCTCGCTCCGAGAAGATATTGGTGCTTTAGGCCTTTTCTTGGGAAGTTCTAATGGGGCTTTGGCCATTAAATTGAAAGCCGGTAATTTTTCAAATGCGATTGGAAATATCGAGAATATCTGGAACAGAATGGCTCCAGGTCAATTATTCAACTATCGGTTTATGGAAGATTCCTTTAATACTACCTATCAGGCAGAGCAGAAATTAGGGCGCATTTTTGTGGTATTTACGGTGCTATCTATTTTGATTGCCTGTCTCGGCCTTTTTGGTTTAGCCGCCTTTAATGCTGAAAAACGCACTAAGGAAATCGGTATTCGGAAAGTGCTCGGCGCTAGTGTGGGCCAAATAACCTACCGTTTGACCACTGATTTCCTAAGGTTAGTAGGTATTGCGGTACTTATTTCTTTACCCCTAGGCTGGTATGCCATGAGCAAATGGCTCGAAGATTTTTCCTATAAAATAGAAATCGGTTGGTGGGTGTTGGCACTAGCCGCGTTTTTGGCCGGGGCCATAGCTATACTTACCGTAGGTTATCAGAGCATCAAAGCAGCCAGCATTAACCCGGTAAAGAGTTTACGTACAGAGTAATAGGTTAAGCTCCTCCCTTTAACCAAAGGGAGGTGGTCCTGACGTTTCAGTCAGGGTCGGAGGGTTTGAGAGCAACACAAACTGAGGTGGCCCCGACGGTATCGTCGGTACGGAGGGTTTGAAAATTAAGATTAAAAAGAGGAGAGCGAAAAACATAGACAAAAATCAAGCATCATGTTCAAGAACTATATAAAAACTGCCTGGAGAAGTCTTAAAAAGCAGCCGTTCTTCACTTCACTAAATATCTTTGGCCTAGCCATTGGTATGGCCGGGGGGCTTCTCATTGCTTTATATATCTATGATGAGTTTAGCTATGATAGCATGTTTGTAGATGCCGATCGCATCTATCGAATTAATGGAGATCTGAAATTCGGAGGAAATATTCGCAATTTTGCCGTGGTTACTGCCCCGATGGCCGATGCCGTTAAAAGTGATATTCCAGAAGTAGAGTTAACAACAAGGTTTCGCACTGTCGGAAGCATGCTTGTCAAAAAAACAGGATCCGTTGTCAATATAAAAGAATCCCAAGCAACTTATGTAGATTCCACTTTCTTTAACATGTTCGGAGTTGATTTGTTGGTGGGAGACCTAAAATCGGCTTTAAAACATCCGAATACCTTGGTATTGACAAAAACTGCGGCAAAAAAGCATTTCGATATCAATAATGCCTTGGGCCAGACTCTTGTTTTAAATAATGGCGACACCTATACAGTTACCGGAGTAATTGATGATTTCCCCAAAAATTCATTTTTAAGGGATTATGGAGTGTTCATGTCTATGGCAGGTTACCCTGATGCTTGGTCTGCAAATTGGAGTGGCAATAATTTTCAGACGTATATCAAATTAATCCCAGGTATAGAAGCTGATGACATACAAGAACGTTTACAGGCCATCGTTAGTAGGTATGTGGTACCGGGTATTCAAGAAATTTTTCCTGGAATTACTGAAGCGCAATTGATAGCATCAGGGAGTTATTTGAAGTTCAGTACTATAAGCCTTAGAGATATTCGACTCTACTCCGATAGATCTGCAGAAATTAGCTCAAATAATAACATTCAAAATATATACATACTATCTTTTATAGCTTTGTTTCTTATCGTTTTGGCGAGTGTCAATTTTATGAATTTGTCTACGGCAGGCTCCCTAAAAAGGGCAAAGGAAGTAGGTATTCGAAAAACCCTCGGGTCTAATAAGACCGGACTTTGGGTTCAATTTTTAACTGAATCAGGCTTAGTTGCATTAGGATCTATGATCATGGCCATCGTTATGACGTCGGTTGCCATGCCCATCTTCAATCAGTTGTCGGGTAAATCACTTACCATACCTTTTGCCGAACCTATGTTTTGGGTGGTTCTGCTTATGTCAACAGTTTTATTAGGTGTGCTTTCTGGGTGCTATCCGGCCTTTTTTATGTCCAAATTTATGCCGGTTATGGTGTTAAAGGGTCGCGGAGGAGGTAATGTAGGTGGAACTGGGGTGCGAAACTCTTTAGTAGTTTTTCAATTTGCCATCTCCGTTTTTCTAATCATAAGCACCTTGGTCGTGTACCAGCAATTACGATTTATTCAGAACAAAGACCTAGGTTTTTCAAAAGATCAAGTGCTACTCATCAATGATGCTTATGCTGCAGGTGAACAGGTACAGTCTTTTAAGCAGCAAGTAAAACAATTAGGGGCGGTACAAAATGCCAGTTTAAGCAGTTACTACCCAACACCTTCCAATAGAAGTGATAAAGCTTTTAACAGAGAAGGAGCGTTAGGAGGAGAACAGTCTATAAGTATGCAAGATTGGAGCGTAGATTACGATTATATTTCGGTCATGGGGCTAGAAATCATTGCAGGACGGGATTTTGATCCTGCCTTTGGCACCGATTCGACGGCCATTATCATCAATGAAACAGCACTTAAATTGTTTAGTGTGGAGCCAGAGGAGGCTTTAGGGATGAGAATTACTTCCTATGTGGGCGAAAAAAACATTTCATTTTCTACGGTTATAGGAGTTGTGAAAAACTTTCATTTTCGATCCCTCCGTGACAATATAGGAGCACTAGGCATGTCTTTGGGGGGGTATGCAAACGGAATGGCCGTTAAGCTGAGCGCGGGCGATTTTACGTCGTCGATTTCACAAATTGAGGATATCTGGAAACAAGTGGCTCCAGGACAACCATTCAGCTACAATTTTATGGATGATGCGTTTAATGAAACCTATCAATCTGAGCTTCGTTTGGGTAAGATTTTTGTTGTTTTTACCATTCTGTCACTACTTATTGCCTGTCTTGGCCTTTTTGGCCTAGCCATATTTAATGCCGAAAAGCGAACCAAAGAAATAGGAGTACGCAAAGTGTTGGGTGCCAGCGTGGGCCAGATTTCATATCGACTTACCATAGATTTTTTAAAACTGGTGGGTATCGCCATTGTTGTTTCGTTGCCCATAGGCTGGTATGCCATGAACAAATGGTTGGAAGATTTTACATACCGAATAGAAATTGGCTGGTGGGTCTATGGCCTTGCAGCTTTAATGGCGCTTACCGTTGCAATACTTACTGTAAGTTACCAAAGTATTAAGGCAGCGATTGCCAACCCGGTAAAGAGCTTACGAACCGAATAACTGTTGAGGCTCCTCCCTTTAGCTAAAGGGAGGTGGCCCTGACGTTTCAGTCAGGGTCGGATGGTTTGAAAACAACTCAAAAGGAGGTGGATTTCCGTCCTGTTTTGAGGGAAGACAGGGGGTTTGAAAATTAAAAAGAGGAGAGCTAAAAACATAGACAAAAATCGAGAACCATGTTTAAGAACTATTTAAAAATCGCGTGGCGAAACCTTTGGAAAAACAAAGGCTATACCGCTATTAATATCGGTGGACTTGCGCTGGGCATGGCCGTTACGTTGATTATCGGGCTGTGGATCCAAGATGAGCTTACCCATAACGCGTATTTTAAAAACAAAGGGAGTATAGCCCAAGTATTCCAGTCACAAACGTTCAACAGTGAAACAGGAACAGGTCCTGCTATACCCAGACCTTTGGAAAAAGCGTTTCGCGATGGTTATGCCGATAACTTTAAGCACCTGGTCATGTCTTCGTGGAATGTTTCGAGATACCTGAAGTACAAAGATAAGAGCCTGTCCAAAACCGGAAATTTTATGCAACGGGAAGCTCCTGAAATGTTGGACTTAAAAATTCTGAAGGGAGAGCAAGACGGCCTGCGCGAACTGAACTCTGTTATGTTATCGGAATCTGTAGCCATCGCACTCTTTGGTGACGAAGAACCTATTGGAAAGACCGTTGAGGTTAATAATCAATACGATGTAATGGTTTCAGCGGTTTATGAAGACATTCCCCTCAATAATTCATTTAATGATGCTGAGTTTCTTATGCCATGGGAGAAACTGGTCGCCACCCAGGAATGGATGAAAAATGCCATAGATCAATGGGGAAACAATTCATTTCAGATGTTCGTGCAAATTGCCGATAACACGACTATGGAAAAGGTCACGACAACCATAAAGGACGTTAAAAAGACCTTGAATGAAGATACCGCCGAGTTTAACCCGCAACTTTTCTTGTTTCCCATGAAAGATTGGTATTTACGAAACAATTTCGAAAACGGAAAGCAGGTAGGAGGGCGCATAAAGTATGTTTGGTTATTCGGCATTATCGGGGCGTTTGTGTTGCTTTTGGCGTGTATTAATTTTATGAACTTAAGTACCGCAAGATCTGAAAAACGGGCCAAGGAGGTAGGCATTCGTAAATCTATCGGTTCACAGAGAAATCAATTGATCAACCAATTTTTGAGCGAATCGTTCTTGGTGGTATTATTCGCCTTTTCGATTGCCGTTTTGATTGTTTTGTTGTCTATGAACGGATTTAACGATTTGTCTAAAAAAGAGATTTCATTCCCTTGGAATAGTAGTGTTTTTTGGTTGATATCGGTAGTATTTATTTTGTTTACGGCTCTATTATCAGGTAGTTATCCAGCGCTTTACCTGTCTTCTTTCAGACCGGTTGACGTATTAAAAGGAACCTTTAAATCTGGCAAACATGCCGGATTGCCCAGGAAGATTTTGGTTGTACTTCAGTTTACGGTTTCCGTTGCTTTTATCATCGGAACCGTAATTGTAATGCAACAGATCAATCATGCGAAAAACCGTCCCGTGGGTTACGATAAAGAGGGTTTGGTACAAATACCCACATTTAGCGAAGACTTCGCCGGTAAATATGATTTAATGCGCAGCGAATTTTTGGGTTCAGGTGCGATTGTCGAAATGTCGGCCTCTAGTAGTCCCACTACCCAAATATGGTCCAATCGCAGTGGTTTTGAATGGGAAGGTAAGCCAGATGGGTTTCAAGAAGATCTGGCTTGGACGGAGGTCACTCCCGAATATGCCAAATCACTCAACCTTAAAATCGTAGAGGGCAGGGACTTTTCACGTGAATTTGCTTCTGACTCCAATGCGGTGCTCATTAACCAAACGGCCTTAAAGTATATGGGGATTATAGATCCCATTGGTAAGTTTTTAAAAGACGATGATGAGGAAGACCCTGGTCCTCCTTTAAAAATTATCGGGGTCGTCGAGGATATGATTACGCAATCACCATACGAACCTGTAAAACAAGGCGTCTATGTTTTTGACAAACATGGCAATTCCAGTTTTTACAACATGCGTTTAAACCCAAATCAAAGTGCAAGTCATAATCTGGCTATTATAGAAGGGGTGTTCAAAGAACATTTTCCAAGCCTCCCCTTTCAGTATGATTTTGTAGATGATGAATATGGCGAAAAATTTGCCGCTGAAGAACGCATCGGTACCTTATCGGGAGTTTTCACGGCCTTGGCCATTTTGATAAGTTGTCTTGGACTATTCGGACTCACTTCTTTTGTTGCGGAACAGCGCACCAAAGAAATAGGAGTCCGCAAAGTGCTGGGAGCTACCGTATTCAATGTTTGGAATATGCTTTCCAAAGATTTTTTAAAATTGGTCGTCATTTCCTGTTTTATTGCCATTCCCATATCATATTATGTAATGAACGGGTGGCTTCAAGATTATCCATACCATGTAATATTAGAGTGGTGGATTTTTGCCTTGGCGGTTATCGGGGCCTTGGCGATTACAATATTGACGGTAAGCTTTCAGGCTTTAAAGGCTGCCAATGCGAACCCCGTAAAAAGTTTGCGAACGGAATAGACAGTGAACAGTGAGCAATAAACAATGAACAATTCTAAGAAATTATGGCTATTGGCAGCAAAATTTGCCTTTTGCTAATTGATCCGTTCAACAACCATTAACGAACAATGATAAACAAAGAGCCATGCTAAAAAATCATCTAAAAATTGCCTTACGATTCTTTTTAAGGAACAAACTTTTTACAGGCATCAATGTTTTAGGGCTTTCAATTGGGATAACGGCATTTATTCTATTGATAAGTTACATTGCATTTGAAAAAAGCTATGATAGTTTTATTCCCGAAGTCGATAACCTCTACAGGGTAACATTGACCACAAATCTTGGGGGTAATGGTTTTGCTACTTCTGCAACGAACCACCCAATGGCTGGCCCCGCAATGCTATCGGATTTTCCAGAAGTTGAGAGTTATACACGGATTGCCGATAAGCCAATGGGATTCTCTGGCACCATGAATATTTCATACACCAATTCTAACGGTGACGAAATAAAATCAGATGCAAATGATGACCATATTTATTTCGCTGATAACGCAATTATCGACCTGTTCGATATTCAATTCATTCAAGGTGATCCGGCAACGGCTCTTGAAGAACCTATTACTGTTATTCTGGCTGAAAAAATAGCTCATCGCTTTTTCGGAAATGAAGATCCTATTGACAAAATGATTGAAATCAATGACAATTTCAAACTCAAAGTAACCGGTGTTTTTAAGGATCGGCCAGAGAACACACATTTACCCATGGGTATGATTGTTTCGTATAATATTTTCGGACAAGATGGTGATCATGCGAACAGTTGGGTATGGCCAGAGTTTTACAATTACGTTAAACTTAAACCAGGTACAGATCCGAAGGTGGTCGAGGCTAAGTTTCCGGCATTCGTAAAAAAATATTTGGGGAATATTATGAACGAGCATGGTTTTGAAGCAAAACTTGCATTACAGCCCGTTAAAGACATTCATTTGAAATCTCATCTATTAAAGGAAATCTCTCCGAATAATAGTGAGGGTACGTTGTACTTTTTACTCATTGTAGCAGGCTTTATTATTGCTATCGCCATGATTAATTTTGTTAACCTTTCTACCGCGAAATCAATGGAGCGTGCCAAGGAAGTAGGGCTTAAAAAAGTAGTTGGAGCCCCTCGGTCAGTACTGATTCATCAATTTTTGTTTGAATCGTTGATCATTAATTTCTTTGCAGTTATCATATCATTTGTATTAATTAATTTATTGATTCCTTCTTTTAATTCGTTGGTCGGAATAGAAGTTTTAAACTTTGGTATGTGGGGTCAATGGCAAGTATGGTTGGC
Organism: uncultured Kriegella sp.; assembly: GCF_963975415.1. Classification (NCBI taxonomy): domain Bacteria; kingdom Pseudomonadati; phylum Bacteroidota; class Flavobacteriia; order Flavobacteriales; family Flavobacteriaceae; genus Kriegella; species uncultured Kriegella sp. Next base: position 659,690 of record NZ_CAXBGN010000002.1, on the reverse strand, counting down.
CATGATAGGCATATTTCTATTAGGCGGAATTTTAGCAGGACTCTACCCTGCCTTTGTATTGTCCGGTTTTGTACCGATTGAAGTGCTGCGGGGTAAGTTTCATAAAACATCAAAAGGTAATACCCTTCAAAAGACGTTGGTAGTTGCACAATTTGCTATTTCAATTGCCCTAATAGCGGGAACCTATATTGTTTATAATCAATTCTCATACATGCAGAACCAAGACCTTGGCTTTGATGCCGAGCAAAATCTTGTTTTTTCTGCACCAATGTATGCCGATTCTACCACACAGCTGAAAGTAGAATCTTTTAAGCGCGAACTGATCCAAAACCCAAAGATCAATAGTGTGGCCCTGTCCGATGAAATACCCGGAAAACCTATCATACAGGGGAATACCATTCGACAAGTACATGTACGAAGGGAGCTAGGTGTCAATGCCAATTTCGTTATTGTCGACCAAGATTTTATAAAAACCTATGACATCGAACTCTTGGCAGGAAGAGATTTTGTTAAAGAGGATGCCACCACATTGTATACAAGAGAGGGAGCAGTTCCTTCAGGGCACCGTGTGATAATCAATCGTTCGGCCGCAAAAAATTTAGGATTTTCAGACCCTGAGGCGGCTATAGACCAAAAAATGATATTCAAATATGGGCCAATCGATCGAACAACTGAAATAATAGGAGTAGTAGAAGACCACCACCAACAATCGCTGCAAAAGGGATACGACCCCATTGTTTTCATGCACTTTGCCGACTATACGGCCTCGTTTGTAACAGTAAATATTGCAGGTAACAATATTCATGAAACAACGGCTCAAATAGAGACCAAGTTCAAAGAGTTTTTCCCGAACGATCTCTACAACTTCTTTTTTATCGATGACTACTTTAATCGACAATACAAAGCGGAATCGAAATTCGGAATCATCTGTCTGGTATTTTCTGTTTTGGCAATTTTTATAGCGGCCCTGGGGCTTTTCGGTCTGGGATCGCATATGGCCATGCAAAAGACCAAAGAGATAAGTGTGCGCAAAGTTATGGGCGCCACTGTCGTACAGGCCTTGGCAATAATTCCAAGAAAATTGCTAGGCTTGGTTTTGCTATCGGGGGCGATAGCCCTACCGATTATCTATTTTGTCACCAAAAATTGGTTAGAAAAATATGCGTTCAAAATCGACCTCAGTATTACGATGTTTTTAGCGCCCTTGTTGGTGGTTTTAGTGGTCGCGGCGCTGTCTATTCTTTCTCAATCTTTTAAAACGGCTATGGTCAACCCAGCAGAATCGTTGCGTAACGAATAAATCATCATCAAACCTTTGCCGTACATAGGCGGGGAAGCATCAAAAAACGAGAATCATGTTTAAAAACTATCTAAAAATCGCTTGGCGAAGCATCAAAAGTGAAAAATTGTTAACCTTTATAAAGGTTGGGGGGTTTGCCGTGGGCATCGCAGCTTGTTTGTTAATTGCATTATTCATAAAGGATGAATTGAACTATGATCGGCATTATGCCAATTCGGATCGAATTTATAGGGTAGTACTGCAGGCAGAAATAGGTGGGGAAATGAAAAAAAGCACCCATTTCCCTCTGCCAATGGCACAGACAATCGAAGCCGATTTTCCCGAAATTAAAAAAGCTGGTAAAATATTCGGTTCTGCACTTTCTTCCGGTGGAAAAAGAGCATTCCGTTCAGGCGCAGCGACGCAGAACATCTTTGAGGGGGGATTCCTGTATGGCGACCAGAATATATTTGAGATACTTGAAATACCGCTACTACAGGGCAACGCTACGGAAGCTTTGACTGGACCGGGAAACATTGTTATCTCAGAATCGAAAGCGGCTAAATATTTTCCCCAAGGTAACGTCCTTGGGCAAACGTTGATTTTAGACGATAATGCTTCAAAGCCGTATACCATATCTGGTGTGATGCCTGATTTTCCCAGTAATTCACATCTCGATTTTGATTTTCTGTTACCCATTGATGATACCAATCTAAGTTGGACATCACAAAACTACTTTACCTATGTCCTTTTGGATGAAAAAAGTAACGTGGAGGAATTGGAGAACAAAATGCGTGCTATAATAGAGAACTATGTAATTCCTGCTCAGATCGAAAGAGGCAGGGATGCATCATTTATAGAAATTCTAAAAAGTATAGAATACAAATTACAACCGATAAGCGACATTCATTTAAAATCTGATATAGAAATGGCCGATGGGTTACAACACGGAGACGTTCGTTTTGTATGGTTGTTTGCGGCTATTGCTGGGTTTATTTTAGTTTTAGCCTGTATCAATTTTATCAACTTGTCAACGGCAAAATCTGCGAACAGGGCAAAAGAAGTTGGCTTGCGAAAAACAGTCGGTGCTTTCAAGAGTAACCTTGTGAACCAATTTCTTACAGAGGCCGTATTATTTAGCATCATATCTTTTATAGTTGGGGTGGCAACGGCATGGCTGTTACTTCCAATATTCAATTCCATAGCTGAAAAGACGATTGCAATGCCTTGGGCGTCATGGTGGTTTATACCTGTTCTACTCCTTTCGGCTTTAATCATTGGAATTCTTGCCGGGCTATATCCAGCGTTTTACCTCTCCGCCTTCCGACCTATCAATGTCTTAAAAGGGAGTTTGAGTAGAGGGGGTAAAAGTGGTAAACTGCGAAGTGGGTTGGTCGTTTTTCAATTTGCAACATCGGTTATTTTGATTATCGGAACGCTGATTATTTACAAGCAGATGGACTTTATCCTTAAAAAAGATTTAGGTTACAATAAAGAACAGGTCGTGATTCTAGAAGGCGCAAATGTCTTGGGAAATAAGTCGGGAAATTTTAAACAACAACTCTTGCAATTGCCACAAGTTCGACAGGTTTCCACTAGCGATTATTTGCCGGTTGACGGTTCCAAACGCAATCAGACTACATTTAATCTTATAGGCGATGGAAACGAAAATGGCGGCGTCTTGAGCCAAACCTGGCAAATAGACTATGATTATATAAAGACTTTGGGCATAAAAATAATGCAAGGCCGGGATTTTTCAAGGGATTTTGCTTCCGATTCGGTCAATTCAATTATCATCAATCAAAAAATGGCTTTCGATCTAGGCCTTAAAAACCCAATAGGTAAGCAAATTGATAATAACCGCCAGCAATGGACTGTTATTGGCGTTGTTGAAGATTTTCATTTTAAATCTTTGAAAGAAAACATCTCACCTGTGGCCTTACGATTGGGTAACGATTTTGGAACGATTGCGGTAAAAATCGGTGCTGGGAACATCAAGGAATCTCTAGCCGAAATCACAACAATTTGGAATAGCAATGTGCCGAACCAATCTTTAAGTTATGGTTTTCTGGATCAGAAATTTGCTCAAATGCATGAGGATGTCCAGCGTATGGGCAAAATCTTTAACAGTTTTGCCTTGTTCGCTATTTTGGTAGCCTGTTTGGGTTTATTTGCGCTTTCAGCATTTATGGTAGAACAACGCCAAAAGGAAATCAGTATTCGCCTAGTGCTTGGTGCACCTTTCCAAAGTATCTATAGCTTATTGACACTTGATTTTTTGAAATTGGTCTTGGTTGCTATTGTCATAGCCATCCCCATTGGCTGGTATATGATGCAGCGATGGCTCGAAGATTTTGCGTATCATATCAACATTGGATGGGAGATATTCGCAATAGCCGGAATAGTCGCTTTGGCCATTGCTGTTTCGACAATTAGTTACCAATCTGTTGGCGCGGCTTTGATCAAACCGTTAAAAAGTTTACGCACGGAGTAATAGAAATAGTTAAGGTTCCTCCCTTTTTTTCAAAGGTAGGTGGTTCGATCGAAGATCGAATCGGAGGGTTTTAGGTGATTAGTGCATCAAGGTTCATGACTTTAAAATCCCCTTTCTTCCTCTTGTGCCGCACAAGCTTGGCACAAAACGGAATTCATTCCCCTCTTTTGAAAAAAGAAGGGAGCTAAAGAATAACAAATGCCGAATTGATTTTGGCACAAGAAATAAAATCATGCTAAAGAATTATTTTAAAATTGCGTTTCGGAATATTTTAAGAAATAAAGGACTTTTCTCCCTAAATATAGTAGGACTGTCGCTAGGTATCGCCTCGTGTTTGGTTATTATGCTTTTCGTGATCGACGAATTAAGCTATGATAGGTTCAACGAAAAAGCCGATGAAATCGTTCGTGTGGTTTTCAAGGCGAAAATTGAGGGTGAAGACGTACGGGAAGCTGTGGTAATGCCACCGGTCGCAGAAACCCTAAAACGTGAATTTCCTGAAGTAAACGACGCTACGCGCCTAAGAAGAATGGGCGAGCCCAATGTGGCGTACAACAACACAACTTTTAAAAATGGCAAATACGCTTGGGTGGATCCCAATTTTTTTGAGGTGTTTACCCTTCCGGTTATCGAAGGAGAAGTGGTCGCACCCCTAGAAGAGCCCTTTAGTATCGTACTCACCAAAAAGGAAGCACAGCGCTATTTTGGTGATACAAAAAATGCCATCGGCAAAAATCTGGAATTGGAGGGGTATGATCAGCCCTACAAGGTCACGGCCATTATCGATGAGGTGCCCAAAAATTCACACTTTCATTTTGATGCTTTTGTTTCTATGAAAGGACACGAACTTGCCCAAAGTGGTACTTGGATGAATTCCGATTTTTTTACCTATTTGGTATTGCGCAAAGGGTATCCTTATGAACAATTACAGGCAAAACTCCCGCAGGTGCTAAAACAGCACATGGGACCACAACTACAGGAAGAGTTGGGGGTTAGCTATGACGAATTCAACCAAGAAAATTCGTTGGGGCTTTACCTGCAGCCCTTGACCGACATCCACCTGAATCCCGAGTTTTCAAAGGCCTCTACTTTAGAGCAAGGGGGTGATATCAAATACATTTATATTTTCAGTGCTGTTGCACTCTTTATGCTGCTTATCGCCTGCATCAACTTTATGAACTTGGCTACGGCTGCAGCGGCCAAAAGGGCAAAAGAGGTTGGTATACGTAAAGTTTTGGGCTCAAATAAAAAACAACTGATCAAACAATTTTTAATGGAATCAGTGATAGCTACGGTCATGGCCATTATTGTGGCAGTTGTAATAGTAAGTCTTTCTTTGCCTTTTTTCAACATGATTTCGGGTAAAGAACTACAGTCGCAACAACTTTTAAAGCCTTCTTTTTTGGCGATATTTCTTATAGGCGGTATGATAATTAGCCTTCTAGCGGGGGGCTATCCGGCATTTTTTCTTTCATCCTTTAAACCAGTTTCAGCCTTAAAAGGTAAGTTTTTAGGTTTTGGTAAAAGCAAAGGTATTCGAAGTGGATTGGTCGTATTTCAGTTTGTAATATCGGCCGCGTTAATATTGGCCGTTTTGGCGGTGAATCAACAAATGACATACATCCAAAATAAAAACTTAGGCTATGATAAAGATCAGATTCTTGTATTACGAGATTCTTATCTATTGGGAAACGACAATGAAGTTCTAAAAAATGAATTGTTGAAAGACCCAAAAGTAGCAGGTATTACTCAATCTCCGTTTGTACCCGCCGGACCTTCAGACCGTAGTGTTTTTGGTATTTATAAGGAGGGGAAGTTCAAACGGAGAAGTTCGCTCTACAATGTTGATGAGAACTATCTTTCGGTTATGGGAATAGAACTGCTGGAGGGCCGAAATTTTTCGGAAGAATTTGGCTCGGAAGAAGGAAATACCATTATCAATCAAAGTGCCGCCAAAGCCTTTGCACTCGGTGATAATCCTATTGGAAAGACTTTTGAACGTGCAGCTTCCAATTCTGAAAATGTAAAGCTTACCGTAATCGGGGTGGTCAAAGATTTTCACCATGAATCGTTACATCGGGCCATAGAACCTTTGATCATGGTCTATGGCTCCTATGGCGGATTAATTGTACGTGCGAAAACCGGCGACATGGCGGGTCTGATTGGCAGTGCCGAATCCCTTTGGAATAGCTTTAACACCAACGAAACGTTTAATTACAGTTTGCTTGATGAATCGTATAGACAAACATATCTGTCGGAACAAAAAATGGGAACCGTGCTTTACGTTTTTGCTATGTTGACCATTTTCGTGGCCTGTTTGGGGCTCTTCGGACTGGTAACTTTCACGACGCAACAGCGATTTAAGGAAATAGGTATCCGTAAGGTGCTTGGCTCCTCGGTACCTGAGATTGTGGCCATGCTTTCCGCCGATTTCTTGAAACTTGTGGGTATCTCTTTTATAGTGGCCTTCCCCATAGGATATTATCTCATGGAGAAATGGCTACAAAGTTTTGCTTATCGCATAGAGTTGCAGTGGTGGCTTTTTGCCTTGGCAGCATTGATTACCATACTTATTGCCTTTGCAACCATTAGTTGGAAAAGTTTCAGGGCGGCAACGATGAATCCGGTGAATGCCTTAAAAGATGATTAGACGCTATGATAAAAGGAGCATAAAGACCTTTCAATGCGGAGCGGCTCAATTATGAATGACTAAAAAAGGAACCTATGTTAAAACACAACATTTTACTTTTTCTTAGAAACATTAAAAAGAACAAAAGTACTTTTCTGATCAATACGCTAGGACTTGGTGTAGGTATCGCTTCCTTTCTAGTACTGCTACTGTATGTTTACAACGATTTGACCTATAATCATTTTCATGAAAATTTGTCCAATATTTATAGGGTGCGGGAAGGGGAAAGTACAATGACTAAAGGCCCTTTGCTGCCCCAAATGATAAAAGAAATCCCGGAAGTAGAAAATGGCACACGCATTTTCGATTGGGAGGGCTTTCGTTTGAGCTATAAAGACGTGGCCTTTCCCGAAAACATCTACTACGTAGACAATGGGTTTTTCTCCGTATTTACTTTTCCTTTTACTGAGGGCTCGCCAAAAAACGCAATAGAAGACAAATACGGTGTCGTAATAAGTACGGCATTTGCAAAGAAATATTTTGGAACCGATTCGCCCATTGGCAAACAACTTCGAATTAAATTCGAAGATATATTTCTAACCGTTAAGGGGGTGGTAGCTATTCCCGATAACTCATCGGTCAAGTTCGATATCGTGGCATCTTATGAAACCGGTGAAGAAATATCTCCTTGGATTAAAGATATCCATGATTGGTACAATACCTTTTCTGTAACCTATGTGCAGTTGAAAGACGGTACGAATGCCGCTGACGTCAAAGATAAATTACAGCGTATTGTAACTGAAAATTTTCTTCCGGTGGGGGAGAATGAAACCGATTTAAACCTACTACCCTTTAGTGAATACCATGCCGAGGAAGAGTCGAACCGGACCCTAATTGTTATTTTGACCATCATCGCCTTAGGTATCATCGGCATTGCTATTGTCAATTTTATAAATCTCACCATAACCAATTCCTTGGTGCGAATTAAGGAAATTGGGATAAAGAGAGTTCATGGTGCCACCCGACAAACCCTATTCTACCAAATAATGACGGAATCCCTGATGGTAAGCCTGATTGCCTTGATTGTAGGAATTGCCCTAGTTGTTTTGCTTCTGCCAACATTTAACCGCTTGTTCGAAGCCGATCTGCAATTCAAGCCTTTTAAAAATATGCTGTTATTGGGTGTTTTGATGTTGATTTGGGCCGTTGTCGGGGTGTTTTCGGGGATAATTCCCGCTTTATTCTGGTCTCGCAGTAAAATGATACAAAGTCTTCGGGGCAATCTATTTCCGGTCAATAAAAAATCGGTCTCTCGGCATTCTCTGATTGTCATACAGTTTGTGATAGCGATTGTACTTATTTCCGGAACTTTTTTGATTCGGAAACAGATAGATTATATGCTTCAAAAGGACCCCAAATTTGATAGTGAAAATGTGATTGTCGCACAAACCGATAGCTGGCAGTACGAAAACCTTGAAGAAGCATCTCAAAATTTAAAAAGAATTTCAGAAGAACTGGAGGCGAGTCCGCTTGTAGAATCAGTGAGCTTTTCAGGAAGTATTCCTGGAGACTACGATGAGAATTATAATGGCTTTTTCCCCGAAGGTTCCGGTACTGTCGAGCGTATGTTCCTCAGAAAGGCGTATGTGGGCCGGCATTATTTTAAAACCATGGGGATAGAGTTTTTAAATGGCTCCGGTTTCGATCAACCAGCTTCCGCTAGTAAAAACAGCGTGGTATTGAATAAAAGGGCCATGGAAGAATTGGGTTTTACCGAAGCTACGGGACAAATTCTGCATGAAGGCTCTGAAACTGGAAGTGCGTACCGCGTTGTTGGCGCGATAGATAATTTTAGCTATCAAGGCGTACAAAGGGAGATACAGCCTTTAGCTCACTTTTTTCATGAAACGGAAAACTTTGCCGATTGGGATTATTTATTGGTAAAAGCTAAAGCAGGTGCTAGCTTTCAGGTAATTGATCTGCTAAACGAAAAATGGCAAGAGGGTCTGCCGGCGTCTGCCCTTACTCATTTTTTTGCAGATGAAAAACTTAACGAACAGTACAAAGAATATATAAAAGTAAATACACTTATCGCATGGTTTTCGATCTTGGCCATACTGCTTTCTTGTGTTGGCCTTTTTGCCTTATCAAAGTTTACTATGGCACGAAGGGTCAAAGAAATTGGTATTCGAAAAGTGAATGGGGCCAAGGTTTCCGAAATATTGACCCTGCTGAACAAAGATTTTTTAAAATGGGTTGTCTTAGCATTTGTAATTGCCGTTCCATTGGCTTATTACGGATTTACGAAGTGGCTGGAAGGCTTTGCTTATAAAACCTCGATTAGCTGGTGGATTTTCGGCTTGGCAGGAATTACTGCCTTGGTCATAGCCTTGCTTACGGTAAGTTGGCAGAGTTTTAGGGCGGCAATCGCCAACCCAGTGGATGCTTTGCGTGACGAGTAAGATTGGAAAATGGGATTTCTTTGCCTATTATGATTTACGGTTTCAAAGAAGGTTTGTTTGTAAAAAAGGTATGGTCTATTGTGATCTTCACGGTTTTATAGACACCGATTTGAATCCAAATCAAGTTTTCGGTAATACTGTACATGTTTTTGACACTATTTGTAAAATATTTTGACAAAATCCCTTGACAGATAACCAGTTTTCCATGTAAATTATTGATTATAAAAAGATTATATTTTTGGCATGAAAGTAGAACACTATTCGTGAATTGTAACATTTTTCGAAGGGCCACATCTCTTATTTGGTATGTTTTCTCGGAAACAATAATATAAGGTGTCATCAATAAAAAACTAAAATATGCTATTACAATTAGGAAACATTTTTAAATGGGTCAATTCAGGAGGTCAACGAATATTTCTCTTAAAAGATATCAACCTGGGCGTTGAGGAGGGAGAGTTCATCTCAATTATGGGGCCTTCGGGTTCTGGTAAATCTACCTTACTGAATGTTATTGGTATGCTTGATGGGTTCGATGAGGGAGAATACCAATTTTTACACGAATCGGTACACCAACTCAAAGAAAAACATCGGGCTAAACTCTATAAAGAATATATAGGTTTTGTATTTCAATCGTATCATTTGCTTGATGAACTTACGGTCTATGAAAATTTAGAGATGCCCTTGCTTTACAAAAAAATAAAAGGGTCGGAGCGTAAGGCCATGGTTGCCGACATGCTGGATCGTTTTAATATTGTGGGTAAGAAAGACTTGTTCCCAACTCAACTTAGTGGCGGGCAACAACAATTGGTGGGCGTAGCCCGCGCTTTAATCGCCAACCCCAAGTTGATATTGGCCGATGAACCGACCGGTAACTTAAACTCACAACAAAGTGAAGAAATTATGCAGCTTTTTAAAAAGTTGAATGAAGAAGGAGTCACGATTATTCAAGTAACACATTCTGAAAAAAATGCCTCGTATGGGTCAAGGGTCATTCATTTGCTCGACGGCCGAAAAATAGGAAGTGAATGAGGCAACCGAGCACCGATTCTGGCGCCGTTCAATCTTTTAGTCCATATTCGGTTTGCCCCTATTTCGTTTTTTTAATGCAGCCATTTTTTTATGTCTCAATCGTTTTTCGATAGACGATTTTGATGGTTTCGTTTTACGTCTTTTTTTAGGCCTTCTTAAAACATCTTCGATAGTTTCTAAAAAGCGTTGTATGGCAAGTGCTTTGTTTTTATGTTGACTTCGGGTTTCGGCACATTGTAGCAATAATAACTGTTCTTTGCTAATTCTGTTTTTTAATTTTATAAGGATCCGACTTTTTTCATGTTCGGTTAAGGCCCGGGAATTGGCGACATCAAAAGAAAGTTCAATTTTTGTCGCGACTTTATTCACATGCTGTCCTCCTGCACCGCCACTTCGTACTGCTTTAAATTGAAGCTCTTCTATGATTAGTTGTTTGTTCAAATGTTTAGCCGTTGGTTTATGGTTTCGATAGAAACATTTAAAAAAACCTTCTTACCCATTTCTAATGCCTTATGATGATGGAAATTGATGTTTTCGCCTTCATATGTGCCAATAATCATATAGTAACCCCCCATATAAAAGGATCTGTTTACGGTGACTTCTAAACCCGATTTCTCTGAAACCCCAAATTCATGGGCATAAACGATGATACGTCTTTTTGTGTCGGCATACGATTTTACCACGTTGATTGGAATTTTATTTGCCTCACCGAACAAAGAGGCTATGTAAAGATCTCTCGGGTGTTCATATAAATTTTTAGGGGTTTCTTTTGCAATGATTTTTTGGTCTTTCAAAACAAATACTCGGTCTGCAAAGGGTAATATATCGTTGTGGTCGTGGGTTACGGTGAGTACAGTTATCCCTTCTTTTTTAAGAAAGGTAAAAAGGTTTCGTCGTAAGGTGTTTTTCTTAAAATTGTCGATATTGCTGAAAGGTTCATCTAGCAATAATATTTTCGGCTGTTGTGCCAGAACCCTAGCCAGAGCGACACGTTGTTGTTGACCACCACTGAGATATCTGACCTTGGCCCGTGCCTTTTCGGTCATCCCGATCATTTCCAAAAGCTCATGTGTACGTCGGTTCAATTCCTCAGGCTCAAAAACTGATAAATATTGGCTCACGTTTTCAAACACGGTAGTATATGGCATCAAGTCAAAATCTTGTGAAAGGTATTTGATGTACGATTCTCCTGGTACCAAATTATAAAGCGGACCGAGAATTTGGTTGTCTTCCCAGTAGACTTCACCAACCTTAATATCCAATAGTCCGTAGATGATTTTCAGCAAGGTGCTTTTACCACAGCCGCTTTCACCTATTATCGATACGTGTTCTCCCTTTTTTACCCTAAAATTGATATTCTCCAGCACAGGAGTATCATCATAGGAAAAGGAAACGTGGTCTACCTGTAGCATATATAATGTTCTTTTAAGATATTAGGCGAAAGCCCACTTGTTAAAGGTTATTTGTATTACACTCTTGCCCATGTCTTTTTTGCATACAAGGCCTTTAATTCAGACAACTGTCAGATGGCGGCAATAGCTTTAATATGGGTTCAAATTTCGTCTTTTTTTAGATTAAAATCAGCCGATGAAAAATTGAATAATTTATTAAAAAGGGCCCCTTACTAAAAACGGGTTTTCTACTGAAATATTGAACTCTTTCGGAATTCTCTTTGCTTTTTTTCAACAATTCGACAGCAGATGCTGCTGTGAAAATACCAAATACTGAAGCTATTTGCTGAAAAGGAAAGCAATCTCTAAATAGCCCGTTTGCGTTAACCTTTAATGTGATTTCGGCATCTTGGCCAGGGAGATTTGGTTATTTTTTGTCTTAATGAATGTATTATCACCCCAATTTGTAAAGAATTTCTTTTCCAATAGCTATACCAATTCGGCACTATGGGCCTTCTTGACTATAGATTTTTTGTTCATATGCATACACTTTAGTGTGGGGGTGTATATATTTTTTATGGACTTAAATACGTGGGGTGATTTAACGAACCTTTTGGTGACGACGGAAGGTGGCTATTCAGAATATTTTCAATATTTCAAGTATCTTATGATTATCGGCTGTATCGCATATCTTATCATGTATAAAAAAAGATACGGGCACTTTTTATGGCTTGTATTGTTCACCGTATTTTTCTTTGACGATGCTTTCGAATTTCATGAAAGAATAGGGGTGTTTATTGCCCAAACTTTCGATATTCAACCCATTATAGGGCTTCGCGGACGCGATTTCGGGGAACTTGTCTATGTTACCGCTGTGGGTACTTTGTTCTTGATTGTTGGCATTTTAAGTTGGAAGAAGTCGAGCACAAGGTTCAAATACATCAGTCTCGATATTACATTACTTGTGGGGTTCTTCCTTTTCTTTGGCATCGGTTTAGACTTGGCGCATGCTTTTTCGGGAGAAAACAGATACCTTGGCTTTTTACTCGGATTGTTGGAAGACGGTGGGGAAATGTTGGCATTGAGCTTATTGGGCTGGTATTTTCTTCTCTTGACTCAACGCACCAAAACAAACGAAGCCTATCTTTTTGATATGCTTTAAATAAGGAATCAAAAATCGATCTGTTCCCACAAAGAAACCTCCCCAAAATTCGACAAACGCGATTTAGTTAATCATGCGAGTAGCGTGTTATTCCTTGAACGTTCTTAAAACCACTTTATTTGGTAGCTCTTCGAAGCCCATATTGTAAAAAGTAAACCCAAAGATATCGGCATATTGCGCTATAGTTTTACTTACCGGTGTGCCCGCTCCGTGGCCGGCGTCGGTCTCGATACTGATAAGCGTAGGGTTCGGTCCCGTTTGTTTCTCCTGTAATTCGGCGGCAAACTTAAAACTATGTGCGGGTACTACACGATCATCATGGTCGCCTGTGGTTACCAATGTTGCGGGGTAAGCGATACCTTTTTTAACGTTATGAACCGGTGAATACCCTTTTAAATAGTTGAACATAGCTTCACTCTCTTCCGCCGTACCATAGTCATAGGCCCATCCGGCACCAGCGGTAAATGTATGATAGCGAAGCATGTCTAAAACACCTACGGCAGGCAAAGCTACTTTCATCAATTCAGGTCGCTGTGTCATGGTCGCTCCGACCAGCAAACCTCCATTAGAACCTCCGCGAATAGCTAAATAATCAGACGATGTATACTTGTTTTCTATAAGATATTCCGCTGCCGCGATAAAATCGTCGAATACATTCTGCTTTTTAAATTTTGTCCCCTCATCGTGCCAAGCTTTCCCGTATTCCCCGCCTCCGCGAAGATTAGGAACGGCATAAACACCTCCTTGTTCGAGCCAAACTGCATTGACGATATTAAAAGCGGGGGTAAGGCTTATATTGAACCCACCATAACCGTAAAGTAACGTCGGATTTTTACCATTGAGATCCAATCCTTTTTTATGGGTTATAATCATGGGTACTTTTGTTCCATCCTTTGAAGAATAGAATATTTGATTGGATTCGTAATCTTCGGGATTAAAATCGATTTCGGGTTTCCAGTAGGTTTCGTATTCGCCGGTTTCTACATTGTATTTATACGAAGAGCCTGGGACGATATAGTTGGTAAATGAAAAATAGAATTCGATATCTTCTTTTTTTCCGCCAAATCCGGAAGCACTTCCTACCCCAGGAAGTTTTACTTCCCGAATCAATTTTCCATCATAATCGTATTGTAAAACTTTGGAAATTGCATCGACCATATACTCCGCAAAAAAGTATCCACCACCTTTATTCGGGCTAAGTACGTTTTCGGTTTCGGGAATAAAATCAACCCAATTTTCCGGGCTCGGATTAGCGGCATCTACTGTCACTATTTTTTTGTTCGGTGCATTTCTATTGGTCACGATAAATAACCTTGAACCTACGTTTTCGATGAGGTAGTTGTCAGATTCTGTATCATTGATTATCGTGATCAAAGGGGCATTGGGGCTGTTGAGGTCCTGAATAAAAAGCTTGTTTCCAGATGTTGAAGTAGCTGCCGAAATCGTTAAATAATTTTGATCTTCGGTCACGTTAGCACCGATGTAGCGATGTTTTTCTGATGGTTTTCCACCAAAAATGAGTACATCGTCTTTTTGTGGAGTTCCCAGTTTATGAAAGTAGACCTTATGTTGGTCTGTCTTGGCCGAAAGTTCACTTCCATTGGGCTTGTCATAGCTTGAGTAATAAAACCCTTTATTACCAAGCCACGATAATCCACTAAATTTGATATCGACCAATGTGTCTTCAACGATTTGCAGGGTTTTGGTATCGATTACAATGCCCTTACGCCAGTCACTACCACCTTCTGAAATCAAATAGGCCGCCAAAGAACCATCTTTTGTAAAGCTCAGGCCTGCTAGAGAAGTGGTTCCCTCTTCAGAAAAGGTATTGGGATCCAAAAAAACGGAAGGGTCTTGCCCATCCTTTTTACGATAGACAACATATTGGTTTTGTAGACCATCGTTCTTATAAAAGTACGTGTAGTCACCTTCTTTAAAAGGAGCTCCCAATTTTTCGTAGTTCCAGAGTTTCTCTAGTCTGTTTTTCAAATCATCCCGAAATGGTATTTCATTCAGGTATCCCGAGGAAACTATATTCTGGGCTTTGACCCAGGCTTCGGTTTCGGAACTTCGGTCATCCTCTAGCCAGCGGTAGGGGTCTTTGACATCCGTGCCAAAATAGTTGTCAACAGTATCAACTTTTTTTGTAATAGGATAGTTCACAGTTATGGGTTCTTTCGTAGTGTTTGTTTCACAGGCCATAAATAAGAGGGAAATAAGGAGAAATATGCTGAAATACTTCATTTTTTTGATGTTAATTGCCCGAAAATAGCACAAAAAAACCTTTGGAACATCTACGTTACAAAGGTTTTAACTTTCTTAAACCAATAGTTGGATTTAGACAAGGTCATTTGCCACCAAATACTCGGCAATCTGAACGGCGTTGGTGGCCGCACCTTTTCTTAGATTATCGGAGACTATCCACATATTCAAAGTGTTTCGTTGGGTCTCGTCACGACGAATGCGGCCCACGAAAACCTCGTCTTTATCATGCGCATAGATTGGCATGGGGTAGGTATTGGTGTCGGGGTTGTCTTGAACGGTCACTCCAGCACTTTCGTTGAGCAAACGTCTTACCTCGTTCAAATCAAAGTCGTTTTCAAACTCTACGTTAACCGATTCTGAATGCCCCCCAGCTGTAGGAATTCGAACAGCGGTAGCGGTCACAGAAAAGGTTTTATCATTGAATATCTTTTGTGGCTCCCGGGCCAATTTCATTTCTTCTTTGGTGTACCCGTTCTCCATGAAAACATCACAGTGGGGCAATGCATTTCTTGAAATGGGGTAAGGGTATGCCATTTCTCCTTGAATACCGGCAATTTCGTTTTCCAATTGACGAACCGCCTTAACCCCTGTTCCAGATACCGATTGGTACGTAGAGACGACGACACGTTTCATTTTGAATTTTTTATGCAACGGCGCCAATGCTAATACCATCTGAATGGTAGAGCAATTTGGGTTGGCAATGATTTTGTCGGCTTTGGTCAATTCGTCTGCATTAATTTCTGGAACCACCAACTTTTTTGTAGGATCCATACGCCAAGCTGATGAATTGTCTACCACGGTAGTACCTACTTCGGCAAATTTGGGTGCCCATTCTAACGAAGTATCGCCTCCTGCAGAGAAAATGGCGATATCCGGTTTAGCGGCAACGGCATCTTCCAAGCCTATGATGGCGTATTCTTTTCCTTTAAAAGGCAATTTTTTTCCTACAGACCTTTCTGAAGCGACCAATAATAATTCCGTTATCGGAAAATTGCGTTCGGCCAGTACTTTCAACATTACTTCACCTACCATTCCGGTGGCGCCTACAACTGCTACTTTCATATCACTTTATTTATGAGCGACAAATGTACTGCAACGGGTATTGTCTCGCAAGTACTACGAATAACATTTATTAAAATATAACAAAATGTTATATAAATAACAATATTGCAAAAAATAACCGCAGACCTGTTAGCGAAACCTGGTCTGCGGTTTTTGAAATTAATGCTGTAGTGCAGCGGATGTATTCGATCAAACAGTCATCGAGTGACTATTTATTTTTTCTTCAACAAATCACGTATTTCTATTAACAATTCTTCCTGTGTTGGTCCGGCAGGAGCTTCTTCCACGACCTCTGGCGGTTTTTTTAGCTTATTGTAGGCTTTGATTATAACAAACATCACAAAACCAACAATAATCAAGTTGACAATGGTATTGACCCAAGCGCCCCATCTGATGGCGTTTTCGGCAACGTAGCCCGCTTCTCCTTCTGTACCTGATGCAGGTGTCAATACTATTTTTAAATTGGCAAAATCGACACCTCCGGCAAAATGCCCGACAATTGGCATGATGATGTCGGCAACAAATCCGTTCACGACCAAGCCTACAGCGCTAGCCATGATAACTGCAACGGCAAATTCGATGACGTTGCCTGTCATAATAAAATCTTTGAACTCTTTTAACATGTCTAAATCTTTAAATGGTTAATTATTTAATAATGTTTATAGACTGCAATGTAGTTAAAAAGGCCTTTGTTTCAAAGGGGTGCATTTAATTTAATCGTCGATACACAATCTCTTAACGCGCTGTGAAATACCGGTCAAGAGTTCATATGAGATAGTTTTTACACCTGTGGCCATTTCGTGTGCGGTTGGGTCTTCCCCAAAAATTACCACTTCATCACCTTCTTGGCAATTCAATCCAGTGATGTCGATCATAATCATATCCATGCATACGTTGCCAATAATAGGGGCTTTCTTCCCATTAACCGTAACATATGCTTTTCCATTACCATATTGCTTGCCAATGCCGTCAGCATGACCTAAGGGGAGGGTTGCCGTAACTCTTTCTTTAGAAGAGATATAACCACGATTATAGCCTACACTTTCTTCCGGTGAAATGCTATGAATTTGGGAAATGGCAGTCTTTAAGGTGGCTACGGGCTTTAATTGCCTATCGACTTCGGGATCATTGCCAAATCCGTATAGACCGATTCCGCTCCTGACCATATCGAATTGGGCTTCCGGATAGTTAATAATACCAGATGTATTCAATGTATGTTTACAGACAACTCGGCTTAATTTATCTTCTATTGTCTTCGCAATTCTCTTAAAAGTTTCAATTTGACCCAAGGTAAACGCTTTTTCATTCAAATCTTCCGAAGCGGCCAAATGAGAGAAAATAGAGGCCATTTTTACTTCAGGACTTCGGTCTAGTATTTCTAAAACGGCATCTACCTCGTTCTCCCTAAAACCTAATCGATTAAGGCCGGTGTTGAATTTGATGTGTACCGGGTAGTCTTTTTGACCTTTTTTTTGCGCAAGCGCGATAAATTCGCTCAAAATCTTGGTAGAATACAAACTTGGTTCAAGACGGTGTCTTAACAATTCATCGAAATTATCGGCTAGTGGGTGCAGTACCAATATGGGTAATTTAATTCCTGCTTCCCTAAGAACAACACCTTCGCTGGTATAGGCAACTGCAAAATAGTCTACCCCTACACTTTCTAATTTCAGTGCAATTTTTACGGCGTCGCTGCCATAGGCAAAAGCTTTTACGACTGCCAGAAACTTCGTGGTCGGTTTCAATTTCAATCGTAAATAGTTGTAATTATGTGCTAGAGCGTTTAGGTTAAGCTCTAATATTGTCTGTTTAGCTTTGGGCATCGGTATTCTTTTTGTTCCCTAAAACCTCTTCATCGGCAACGTTCATATGTTTTACTTTTTCTTTTAACATGGCTTTGTAGTATGCCGACCTGCTCAAAGGCTCGTATTCTCCTGTCTCACCCAGCAATACCAGATTGTCATTGCTCGATTTTCGGTAACTATAATTGGCCAGATTTCCGGTTCGGGTGCATATGGCATGTACTTTGGTAACATATTCGGCTGTGGCCATCAAGGCAGGCATAGGACCAAAAGGGTTTCCTTTGAAATCCATATCGAGTCCAGCAACAATAACACGAATACCTTTGTTGGCCAAATCGTTGCAGACGGTAACAATTTCGTCATCAAAAAATTGCGCTTCGTCAATTCCGATCACATCACAAGTATCTGCTAAAATTCGGATATTGGCCGCTGCAGGGACTGGAGTCGATCTGATTTCATTGGCATCATGTGATACCACCATATCTTCATGATATCTGGTGTCGACGATAGGCTTAAAAATTTCGACCTTTTGTTTGGCGAACTGTGCACGCTTTAATCTACGTATAAGTTCTTCGGTCTTACCGGAGAACATAGACCCGCAGATAACCTCTATCCAGCCGAATTGTTCCTGATTATTAACGGTGTTTTCAAGAAACATTTTGTAATTTTAGACGAAAATAAGGTGTTTTTTCGTTCTTATTATAGCGAACATGAAATTAACTAAAAAGTAAGCCGTTTTAGAAGCATAAAAATTAAAGCGATGAAAAGAAAGTTGAAAGAAGAGTTGATAAAAATGTCTACAGATATTATCACCTCCCGAGATATGAACAATGTTGCCGAGCTCTATGAGGCGTCTAAAAACCTCTATGAGAAATTGGCCGTACTAAAGTTTATCGATGAAGAACTGAATGAGATGGAGGTCGATGTATCTAAAAATGTAATCGCCTCTAAATTTGAGCTTATGGCAAACGCAGTGCTCAATGCGAATTCGTCCGTTCCCGAAACTAATCCGCATGAAGAAGACATTATGACGCCTGGGATGGATACCATCAAGCATATTGTTTCTGAAATGCCCAGCGATACACCGGTCGATGAGGTGCTGGCAGAATTCTTGGCCAAGCCGCAGTTCATGAAAAATGATAAGGAGCTTTTTATGCCGCCGAATGAGAATGGTATACAGAAAGAAACAATTCAAAAATCTATAAATGATGCCTTGACCAATAAAGACATCAAAGTCGACCTTAACAATAGACTGGCGTTTGTAAAACACCTGTTCGATGGTAGTATGGAAGACTATAACCGGGTACTATCTCAATTGAATACTATTGAATCGGAAGAACGGTCCGTGGCCTTTATAAATAATCTGGTGCGTCCCGAATATAATAACTGGGAAGGCAAAGAAGAATATGTAAATCGATTTATGGCGTTGATTGAACGTAGGTTTGCTTAATCAAATAGTAATAAATACACTTAAATTATACGAGTCGAAAGTTGGTAAATCAGCTTTCGACTTCTTATTTTAGAAAATGGGAAAACTATTTATAGTACCTACCCCAATAGGTAATTTAGAAGATATTACCCTTCGGGCGATAAAAGTTTTGAAGGCCGTTGATGTGATTTTGGCAGAAGATACCCGCACAAGTGGCAAACTGTTACAACATTATGACATTGCCACGCCCATGCAATCACATCATATGCACAATGAGCATAAAACGGTTGAAGGCTTGGTTCGGCGACTTGAGGCCAGCGAAGATATGGCGCTTATTTCCGATGCGGGCACCCCTGCTATATCAGATCCAGGGTTTTTATTGACACGCCTGTGTGTGGAAAAAGGCGTTGCCGTTGAGTGTCTTCCAGGGGCTACTGCTTTTGTTCCGGCGTTGGTGAATAGCGGGCTGCCTAACGACAGATTTGTTTTTGAGGGTTTTCTTCCCCCGAAGAAGGGACGTCAAACCCGATTATTGGTACTGGCAGAAGAAACTCGAACAATGGTATTTTACGAATCGCCTCACAAATTACTGAAAACCTTGACGAATTTTATAGAATATTTGGGGGAAGACAGATTGGTCACGGTCTCTAGGGAGTTGACCAAATTATATGAGGAAACTATTCGCGGCACGGCAAAGGAAGTTTTGAAGCACTATACCGAAAAGCCGCCTAAAGGAGAAATTGTAATAGTAGTAGCTGGAAAAAGATAAATACAATGAAACTGGAAACATTCAAGAAAAAAATAAAAGAAACGCCCACCTTGGTCGAGTTTTCGGAGACCATGGCAGTTATCGATGAAAATTATACGTTTGAACCAACTGCCTTTACGAATGGGAGTTTACGAAACGAAAGTGGACAAAATACGGGTTCTTGCAAATTGTTTGCGTTTGCAAAAAAACAAGCCTTGACAAAAGAAGAAACATTGGCGTGCTTTGGCAGTTATTATTTTGACGACGTACTTAAAAACCCTGATGGTACCGGTCATCAGAACATTCGAAATTTTATGAAAGCAGGTTTTGAAGAGCTCACATTTGAAAAGAACCCTTTAGAGGAAAAGTAGCTTATGACATGCAAGAACTACTATCTGAAATACGAGGTTGTGAAGTTTGTAAGCCCCATTTGCCTTTAGGGCCAAGACCAATTGTTGCGGCTCATGCAACTGCTAAGATTGTAATTATCGGTCAGGCGCCTGGTACTAAAGTTCACCAAACGGGTATTCCGTGGGACGACCCCAGTGGGCGGCAGCTTAGAAAATGGCTAGGTGTTACCGATGAGGTGTTTTATGACGAATCAAAAATTGCGCTGATTCCCATGGGGTTTTGTTATCCCGGAAAAGGTAAAAGCGGCGATTTGCCCCCTCGCCCCGAATGTGCGCCACTTTGGCACGAGAGATTGTTTAATAGCATGCAAGACTTAGAATTGATCGTAGTAATCGGCATATACGCGCAAAGCTATTATTTAAAGGAAAAGCGGGAGAGAAATTTGACCGAAACCGTTAGAATGTATAAAAACTATTGGCCACGTTATTTTCCGTTACCGCATCCTTCCCCAAGAAATCGCTTTTGGTTGAGTAAAAATTCGTGGTTTGAGAAAGCGGTTGTGCCTGAATTGCAGCAACGGGTTTTGAGTATTCTAAATGAATGACAAGTTGACCTTTTCAGATTACGCATAAAAATTGCGTTCGAATTAACTTATGTGTGTTTCCCTTTTTCCCATCCATATTTTTTTAAGTACTGGTTTCCACTTTCAATAGCTCCATCTTCGAGGGCAGTTCCCATAGAATCGTTCCAACGGTTCAGAAACCCGAATAACGAAATAACACCGAGCATCTCTACAATTTCCCCTTCGTTCCAGTATTTGCATAGGTTGTTTTTGATTTTGGCATTCACGGTATTGGGCACCTGAGAAGCAGCGAGTGAAAATTCAAGTGCGGCACGCTCTGCATCGGAAAAAGCAGGATGGGTGCGATATTCCCAAATATTGTCGAGTTGTTCTTGCTTCGCCCCATAACGCTCCGCAGCTCGAATAGCATGGGCTTGGCAATATCGGCAGCCAGTGGCGTTGCTGCTAACCCACGCAATCATTCGTTTTAAGGCGGAAGATACACCCCCTTCATTGGCCATAACGGCTTTGTTGAGGTTGATAAAAGCTTTTGAAATGGCTGGGCGGTGTTGCATGGTCAAGACAGAATTCGGACAAAAGCCTAAGGTTTCGTCAAAGAACTCTGCCAGTTCCTTGGTTTCGGAATCGTGATTCGAATCAAGTGGATTTACTAGGGGCATATCGATTCCATTACGTTCTTAAACTAAACAATCGGTCGGGAACCGATTCAAAATATATTTAAAGATAATTAATTCGGGCAACATTCCGAATTAATCGAACCAGAGAATGCGATGCTGTTTCTTTTGTCTATTTTTGAAATTAAAAAACATATTTATGGGTACCACAAATCATATAACGACCAAATGGCTTGGTGAAAAGGCATTTGAGAGCAACAATCCTTCGGGCTTAAACTTCAAAATCGATGCAAGTCCCGATGATGGGGGCGAAGGTCAGGGCTTTAGACCAAAGGCACTGATGCTATCGAGTTTGGCGGGTTGTTCGGGACTAGATATCGCCGGGCTAATTAAGAAAATGAAATTGGAGGTAGATGATTTTCATATTGAGACCATTGCTAATCTAACCGACGAACACCCCAAGTATTACGATTCCGTGGTTGTAGAATACCATTTTCACGGCGGCAATCTCAATGAGAAAAAACTGCAACGGGCGGTAGACCTTTCGGTTGAAAAGTATTGTGGGGTGATGGAGATGTTCCGTCGGTTCGCCAAAATGGAAATTAAGACATTCTTTCACAAAAATTAAATAATGTAATCTGTGAGAAAAAGTATTATAATAGCATGTCTTCTTAGTTTTTCCGTTCTGTTTTCACAATCCAAGGAGCATATAGTTTCACATGATGGAGCGGTAATTGTGACAGATCCTTCGAAGGGGAACAAATCACATAAGCAAATAGCTAAGTTTCCACAAGAGGGAAAATCGATACGGCGCATGATGCTTCTGTTGACCTTAGAATGCCCCGATAGCATGCGATGTGCCGATTGGGATTATTCAGACCATATTATGGCTACGCCCAAAACCGATACCGTTTCATATGAAATTGCAAGGTTCATCACTCCTTATGGGGGGCGTTTTCAAAAAGATTGGAAATTTCAATGGGAGGTCGATGTAACTGATTTTAGTGAAATTTTACGAAATGATGTGGAAATCGATTATGTACATTCGGGTTATGAAGACAATAAGGATCGAGGCTGGAAGCTCACACTTGATTTTGAGGTGCTCTACGGGCCTCCAGTGGCAAAACCTTTGGCTGTCCATACAATTTACAACGGTTCTTATCGCTATGGTGATGAGCAAGATCCCATAGAAAACCACCTGATTGCTAAAACCATTGAGGCGGTACCGGAAAATGCTTTTTCAAAATTAAGAGTACATCAAACCGGTCATGGTATGGACGCCGATGGATGCGGTGAATTCTGTAATAAATATCGTGAAGTGGTTTTTAATGGAGAAATAATTGACCATAAGGCGTTATGGATGGAGTGTGGAGACAATCCGTTATACCCGCAGGCCGGTACGTGGATTTTTGATCGGGCCAATTGGTGCCCGGGGCAATTGATACAGCCCGATGAGGTAATGCTTTCTACAACGGGCGGGGAGGCTTTTACCCTTGATATCAATATGGAACCCTATGTGGCAAAAAAGCCTAGTGCCAATGAAGATATTTGGGCCTACGTCGTAGAATATGGAGCTATTAGCTCAGAAAATGATGTGACTTTGCTGGATATTATTTCACCTTCGGAAAAAGACATACATCGTCGTAAAAATCCTAGCGGAGGATGCCCCGTAATCCGCATAAAAAATAATGGGAAAAATGACTTAAAGAAACTTCGTATCGTATATCACTTAGCCGATGGGAAACCAAAAAATTTCGATTGGTCAGGCACTATCCCCTTTGGTGAAACCGCACTTTTAAGCTTGCCGGAAGCGATTTATGCGGTTAATGACTCCATTCCTTTTACGGTAAGCCTAAAAAAACCGAACGGTAAAAAGGATGGCTTTCCGGCAGATAATGAAATGGTCAGCATCTATCGGAAGCCTGATATTCTGCCCCAGGATATTGTTGTGCAGTTTAAAACAAACAAAGTTCGCCAAAATGCATACAAAATCAGTAAGGCAGACGGAAGTGTTGTTTTCGAACGTGATAGCCTTCAGTTAAACCCTAGCACAACGTATCGCGATAGCCTGCAATTATCGCCTGGATCCTATAGTTTTGAGGTTTTTGATGCAGGGGGCGACGGATTGGAATTTTGGTTCAAGGCGAAAGAGGGTCAGGGTTCGGTGCGTATTCTCGATACGCTCGATAGGGCCATAAAACATTTCGGGTCTGATTTTGGAAGTGGAATTCTATATAATTTTGTGGTACGGCCCCAAGCGGAATATCAACTGGATGACAAACCCTTTATATCGGTTTTTCCTGCACGAACAGATGGGCCTATCGCTCTTGAATATTTTAATAATGAGCCTAAAGATGTCAAGGTCATTATAGTGGATCAGAATGACGAGAGTAAGGTTGTGGAAGAACATACCTATCACCATCTTAGCAGCGGAAATTTGACTTATAATTTGTCGTACCTTCCTAAAATGCGCTATTATATTAAAGTAGTAGTCGATGGGAAGGAAATTTTTAAAAATCGTATACGTTTGAAAGAATAGAAGCCATGCGCTGGACGTTAAAACCAAAACCGGAACAACATGAAATCGATGCCTTGGCCAAGGCATTGAAAGTAGACTCTTTGGTGGCGCATCTATTGATTCAAAGGGGTATTACCAATTATGACGAGGCAAAGAAGTTTTTTAGACCGGAACTGACGCAATTGCATGATCCTTTTCAAATGAAGGATATGAATATCGCAGTAGAACGTATTGAACAGGCTTTGCTCAATAATGAGAACATTCTAATCTTCGGTGATTACGATGTCGATGGAACTACAGCTGTGGCATTGGTTTCTTCTTATTTACTAAGCTATTACCCCAACGTTGCAACCTATATTCCCGATAGATATACCGAAGGGTATGGAGTTTCCTTTCAAGGTATCGATTTTGCAGATGACAATGGTTTTTCATTGATTATTGCATTAGATTGTGGGGTTAAAGCCATTGATAAAGTAGCATATGCCCAAAAGAAGCATATTGATTTTATAATTTGTGATCACCACAGGCCGGGTAAAGAACTTCCCAGAGCCGTTGCCGTTTTAGACCCCAAGCGCGATGATTGTAACTACCCCTATGATGAGCTTTGTGGTTGTGGGGTAGGTTTTAAATTGATTCAGGCGCTGGCTTCCCGAAGAAACGAGACCATCGATGATTTGCTGCCGTATTTAGATTTGGTAGCTACAGCCATTGGTGCAGATATTGTTCCGATCACGGGTGAAAATAGGGTATTGGCTTATTTTGGCTTACAGGTAATAAATGCAAGTCCGCGTATTGGTTTTAAGGCGATTATCAATCAGATTAAAAAAACCGAACTGACCATTACTGATGTAGTTTTTATCATTGCGCCACGTATTAATGCGGCCGGGCGAATGGAGCATGGCCAACATGCCGTAGATTTACTTACTGAAACCGATTTAAAACAAGCCGAGAAGTTTGCGGCGGGTATCGAAAAATACAATTTCGATAGGCGTGAACTTGATCAAGAAATCACAAAGGAAGCGCTTTCCCAGATAGCTGAAAATCAAGAGGAAGAACGCTACACTTCAGTGGTATATAAAGATACATGGCATAAAGGGGTTATCGGTATAGTGGCTTCGCGATTGACTGAAACCTATTATAGGCCTACATTGGTTTTTACGAAAAGCGGTGATAAGTTGGCGGCATCTGCCCGTTCGGTCAAAGGGTTTGATGTCTACAATGCTTTGGAAGGATGTTCCGATTGCATTGAACAGTTCGGGGGTCATAAATATGCAGCGGGACTCACTATGTTGGAAGATCAGTATGAAGCGTTTAAGAAACAGTTCGAGAAAGTAGTGGGCGAAACGATCGACCCGAAGCTCCTGATTCCTGAAATACAGATCGACGCCCCAATTAAACTACATCAAATCACCCCCAAGTTATTGCGCATTATCAAGCAATTTGCACCTTTTGGTCCGGGTAATATGACACCCGTTTTTATGTCGGAAAACTTACAGGATTCAGGTTATGCCAAGGGGGTTGGAGAAGATGGAAAGCATTTGAAACTTGCAGTGAAACAAAAGGGTATCGGCCCTATAGGATGTATTGGCTTTAATCTTGGGGAGAAATTGCCTCTTGTCAAACACGATAACCGCTTTAGCGCAGCATTTTCTTTGGACGAAAATGAATGGCAGGGCCATATAAGTCTTCAATTAAAATTGCGGGATGTTCGAAATACGTAATGAAAGTCAGCCTATTAAAGTGTTATATATAATCACATCTTCTTATTAAACCAAATAGATGAAACTGAAAACCTCATGCTTTTTATTTTTCCTCATTTTTTTTATACCGATAGTTATAGTAGCTCAGGCGGTTAATTCAGTGGTTATAAGGGGTGTTGTCGTTGAGGAAGGTGGCGAAAAACCTATCGAGTTTGCCACGGTACTAGTTGGCAATAAAGTTACCAAGAAACCTATTTCGGGAACTACGACTATTGTCGATGGTAGTTTTGAGCTTGAGACCGATGCTTCAGATTTTTACATCGAAGTTAGTTTTATAGGCTTTACGACCAAAACGTTTGAAAATATGCGTCCAACAAATGGCATCATAGACTTGGGGGCGATTGTGCTTTCCGAGAGCTCCCAGCAGTTAGACGAGGTGGTGGTGGCCGGAGAAGTGTCGCAGACCGAATTTAAATTGGACAAACGCGTGTTCAATGTAGGTAAAGATTTGAGCAGCATGGGGGCTAGTGCCCTAGAGGTGTTGAACAACGTGCCATCGGTAAATGTGAATATTGAAGGGCAAGTGAGTCTACGGGGAAGCCAAGGGGTGCAAATGCTTATTAATGGAAAACCATCGGTGCTAGCTAATGAACAAGGCAATGCCTTGGGTACACTTACCGCAGACATGATCGAAAAGATTGAGGTGATAACCAATCCGTCCGCAAAATATGATGCCCAAGGTACATCAGGTATTATAAATATTGTTTTGAAGAAGGAGGAAAAGGAAGGATTAAACGGATCGGTGACACTGAATACCGGTACGCCTAATAACCATAGTCTGGGCCTAAGCTTGAACAAACGCACTGAAAAATTCAATTTATTCAGTCAATTGGGTTTGGGGAGGAGAACTTTTCCAAGCCAAGATGAAACGGAGAATCGTGACTTGCTGAACAATACAGTTATCAAAAGCTCGGGGGAAAGCGATAAAAATGAGACCTTCTTTAATATCATCCTCGGTACCGACTATCATATCAATGATTTAAACGTATTGACCCTTTCAGGCCATTTCGCATATGAATGGGAAACGGAACATTCAAACACCAATTTTGAGAGTTTTGATGCCTCAAATGTGCAAACCGATGTATTTCGACGAAAAGAGCTTACCACAGCGACCAATCCCAAATATCAATATGAACTGCAGTATAAAAAAGATTTTGAAGACAACGAAAATCATACCTTGCTCTTTAGTGCTCTAGGTAATTTTTTCGGGAAGGACCAATCGTCGGCCTTTGATAATATCATTACTTCAGGGACAGATTCAGATAGTCGACAACAGACTCGAACGGATTACAAACGGGCGGATTACACCTTTAAGTTTGATTATACACATCCTTTTTTGGAAAAATATACAATAGAAACCGGGGCTCAATATGAGATCAATGATGTCGCAAATGATTACGCGGTTAGCGATCTAGTAGGAAGTGTCTGGATGGAGAATGAAGACTTGACCAATATTTTCGAGTATTTGCAAAATGTTTTGGGCCTATATGGTACAGCTGCTTATGAAGGTGATGTATGGGGGTTGAAACTGGGACTACGTTTAGAAAACACTGATTTGAGTACGGTCTTGAAGAACACCAATGAACAGCACGATCAAAATTATACTAACTTCTTTCCGAGCGGGCATACCTCCTATAAAGTATCCGATAATTTTTCACTACAAGCAGGCTATTCAAAACGGATATTTAGACCCAGTCTATGGGATCTTAATCCTTTCTTTAATATTCGCAACAGCTTTAATGTACGTACCGGTAATCCGAACCTTCAACCAGAATATACCGATTCGTATGAAATTACCAGTATCCATCAATTGGGCAAGGCTTCCTTGAATTTTGCCGTATTTCATAGGTATACTCAAGATGTGGTCGATCGCGTAATTGTTTTTGAAGATAATGTGAGCACATCGAGACCTGAGAATGTGGGCACGAACCATTCTTTAGGGATTGAATTCAACGCAAAATACATTCCATTGCAATGGTTCACCTTGAACAGTGACTTCAATTACAGCCATTTTAAAAGGGAAGGTACTTTTGAAACCACAACATTTGATTTTGTCGGAGAACGTTGGGCAACTCGCCTAACCGGAAAGTTAAAGCTACCCGCCGATATCGATGTGGAGATTTCGGGCGATTATCGTTCACGATATCAAACTTTTCAGCAAGAGGTTGCCGACAATCTTTTTGCGGATTTTGGTATGCGAAAAAAGGTGTTCAAGGGAAAGGCCATTCTTAATTTGAGTGTTCGCGATGTCTTTGCTTCACGAAGGCTAGAAAGTATCACACAACAACCTGAATTCTATTTGCGCAGCAGTCGTCAACAAGGCCGTTTTGTCACGTTTGGTATTAGCTTCGGTTTCGGTAAGGGAGAGGCCATGGAATTTTCTGGGCAAAAACAATTTTGATTTGGAAAGAACAGTAAAAGAAACGGTCTAAAAAGGTAATCCTATCCATATTGCGAGGAAGAAAGTTACAGAAATGAACGGATTTTTCGTGTACACTTTTTAGACCGTATATACTATTTGTCAGAAAGTTGTAGTGCCTTCATTAGGTTGGTATACATAGTTGAAGGTGTAATATGGGGTTTCGTCTACAAAAGCATTCGGGGCTTCGGGGGCGTCTTTGTAATAACTTAAGATTTCTATTTTAGCGTATTTATCATCATTTGTTCTAAAGACTAGAATTTTTCCTGGAGTAGGAGTAATCAAATGTGTGGGTTCGCCGGCATAAATATACCAACCGTTTCCACTTCCAGTGGTTATTGCCAAAGCCTCTGCGGTATCTTGTTTAAATGATGCCGTACTTACCTCCGTGACGCTCGCCATAGTGCCAGAGGCGATATAGGCTGCCGCATTTCCTGTTCTATCAGGTTCATCCGCGGTACCCGAAGACACACCGCCATTTACAATAATCGTAGAGCCTCTGAAGGCAATATCCCAATCGGTATCACTGCTGGTCGTTTGTCCAGTTGCAAAGTTGAACTTGGTAAATGCTCCCGAAACCGGTTGTCCTTGACCTCCTTCCTGTGGCGCATAGAGGTTTTCTACGGAGTTTGATGTTACTGCTATCATTTCGGGGGTATCATCGTCTTCACTACAGGAGATGAAAAAGGCAAAAAGCGTAATCGCGGTAAAAAATGTAATTGTTTTCATGATATAGATTATATGTGAATTGTTATTTTTCCATAAATAATACGGCCAGGAATGGTGCTGATATTTTGCGTGTCGGTAAAGCCTAAAATATTGTCGATGCCAAATCCGACTTTGTGTTTCTTTAGGAAAACTTTGTTTATGGCCATGTCTAAGATGGAGTATCCTTTTATAAAGGTATCATAGGCGTCGAGGTAGTTATTGCCATTTGTGTCCGTTAGCGCATATTTGCTTCGATAGGTAGCTCTGATGTTGGCATCCATTGTCCATTTGGGTATGTCGTAGAACAATTTTAGGTTGGCCATGTGCCTAGAGCGATTAAACAGTCCGAAGTAATCATTTTTCTTGAGGGTAAATGCGGGAGAAGTAGGTGTTTCTCTGGCAAAAACAAGATCCTTCGAAAAATCGTTTCGTGCATTTTTATCCATTGCATATAACAACTGATATCCCCCGTTCAAAGTGAGCAAATCCGTCAGTTTCCATTTAGAATTAAATTCGATACCCTGCGTATATACTTGATTTATGTTGTAATAGCTGAAAATGTTCTGACCATTGGTCTTAGAGGCAATAACCCGGGTATCAATGAGGTCGTTTATGTTATTTCGAAAAAAATTGAAGTTTAATGATAGCTGAGAAAAAGGTTTGTAATCTACTCCAAGGTTAATACTCAGCGAGTTTTCGGCCTTCAGTCCATCTTGAAATTCCGATGTGGGCACTATAATTGTATTGATTTGATTCTGGGCCTGTAAACGGGGTATCTCGGTTTGTACGGCATTATATCCCAAAACAGTGTAGCCAACAGTTGCATTTGAGAAGTTAAAATAAAGTTGTCTGAAATCAGGGGCTTTGAACCCATATCCAGCAGAAGCTTTTAGGGCTACTTTGTCAGTGAGTTGATATCGAATTGCCCCTTTTGGACTTAATTGGGATTTATAAATGTTGTGATTATCGAAGCGAGCTCCTGTCAAAACGTTCAGCCTGTCGGTAAGATTGGTGTCATATTGTAGATAAACATACGGGGAGGTAAAGGTGGGTACGGTGATGAAATCGGTTCGGGATATTGATTCTACCGATATTCCTACCCCCCCTACAAAGGTCGTTTTCTTGTTGGGGGTATACGAACTTCGCAGTTCTGGCCGCCACAGTAATTGGTTGAAATCACTTTCGCTATAAGTAGAAGATCCTTCATTGAGAAATTCATGTGTTTTATAACGGGACGCATAAAATTCAAAATGACTTTTCCATTTAGAATTCAATCTATAGTCAAATTTGGCATGGGTATTCCACTCTTTTATTTCACTTTCGCCCTGTAATTCTTCAGAGGCGTTATAATCTTGTAATTGGGTGAAATATCGAGCAGAAATTAAAAGCTCGCTTTTTTTTGAAAAGACGTAGCTGAACTTTGTGTTTATAGTATTGTTTCGATAAGGTTCTACGGTTTGATAGTTGTCTGCATCGTTTAAATCGTATCCTTCACTATGAAGCCTGTTGAAGAAAGTGCCTAATGCAAACTTTTTCGTTTTATAACTGAGGTGAAGGCCGGTGTCATTGGAACTAAAGCTGCCATAGCGATTCTGAAACGTTCCTTTGAACCCGTCTTTTGGGTTTTCTGTAATGATATTGATTACACCACCTAGAGCATCGTTTCCGTAAAGGCTTGATGAGGCTCCTTTTACAATTTCTATCTGTGCTACATTGCCGACGGCGATTCTTGAGAGGTCTAAGGTTCCTGCTGATCGACCAATCAATGGTGCCCCGTCAATAAGGATAAGAGTATATTGAGCATCCATACCTTGCAATTGAATGCCTTCACCACCGCCAAAATCAGGTACGGTAGTCAATCCTGTCTGCTCGCTTAGAATATCGCTCAATCGTTGGGAGTTCGTGGTTTGAATTTCCTTTTTAGATACCAAATCAGCTGGTAAAGGCAATGATGAAAGTTGTCTTCGGGTGCGTGTTGCACTAACAATGACCTCTTCCAAAATTTCCAAAGCCATAGTGTCTTTCCCACGAAGCTTGGCTTGACCATACAATTGTAATGTGATGGTAGAGAAAAACAGAACGACCAAGGCCTTATTTAGAAGCATTATGAATTAATGTTTGCGCAAATATATATGTTATTTTTATTCAATCTAAATAAAATTTATATTTTTGCTACTAAATCGTTCAAACATATAGCCATTAAAAAATCATCGAATATGAAAAGACCACATTTTGTTCTAGTACTTTTTCTTATATACAGCATTCAAGGGTTTGCACAAGACCAAAAAAAGGAGCAAGACATCAAGGCCATTAAGGCTATGTGCGGTTGCTACGATATAGAGTTCAAGTATGCCGAGACCTTTTCAGGAAAAAGAGATTATGAGTTAGCTTCAGGTTATAGGGCATTGGCCCGTGAATGGGTTGAATTGATTCAAGATGATAAGGATAAGCTCTCATTGCAACATCTCTTGGTCGTTAACGATACCATGGTAATTAAACATTGGCGACAAGATTGGGAATATCAAAATCAAAAAGTCTTTAGTTACGATAAAGACAATAATTGGATTTTCAAGACCTTGGATTCAGATGAGGTTAAGGGACAATGGACACAAAAGGTATATCAGGTCGATGATAGTCCTAGGTATTCGGGTTCCGCGACTTGGATTCATTCTGACGGTAGACACTATTGGGAAAAAAGAACTCCTGCCCCTTTACCAAGAAGGGAGTATACCAAAAGAGATGATTACAATGTAATGTTCAGAACGAATCATCAGGAAATCACTGATTATGGATGGGTACATGAACAAGATAATGACAAAGTTTTGCGGGTCAATGGAGAAAACGACGAACTAATCGCCCAGGAAAAAGGACTCAACATTTACACTAAAGTTCCCGATGAAGAATGTTTGGCCGCCCAGAATTGGTGGAATGAAAACAGCAAATTTTGGTCTCGAGTACGAAACTCTTGGAACAAATTCTATAATCGAGAGGGCGATTTTACTTTGGCAAAGGCCGTTGACAGAAAGCCCTTGTTTATGCATTTCGGAGAGTTGGAAAAGAACAATGCTAACAAAAGGGAAATTTCAAAACTCATAGAAAAGTTTATTACCGATGCCACCGTTGGTGATAAAAGCGGAAAATAAACAAGAAACCGATATGCTTAATAGGGTTCACAAATGAACCACAATAAATTTTATACCATAATATGGATGATATCAACCCCATTTACCATAATCAATTCGGTGTAGCCTTTCAATGGAAGAGGAATACCTCAAAAGATAAGAATAAGGTTCAAATCGTGTTTCGAGATACTGGTTTATTACTTTCAATCGAAGAGCTGGTTCGGTTTTCTCATAACATAAGGTGTACCTTTAAAGAAGGCCATCGAAACTTGTGCAAAGACTGTAGGCATAACGATGCGTGCCGCTCACTGCTGCTAGACACGCCTGCCCCTCAGGTCACCTTGGCATTAAGCCAAAATGAACTTTATGCCGTTCAAGATTTAGTAGAGGGGACTTTATTTCAGCTAAATTTGGATAATTTTTTAGACGGAATTTTATAAAGTTCCAGCGCTTCCTCCCTTTAAAAGATACTTGTGAAACTAAGCCTAGTGGTAGTGGTCTTCTTATTATTGATTTTGGGATGTTCCACAAAAAGAAATGTACCTGGCCTAAGACCTTTATTGTTAAGTCAACTGAAGTATACACACACGGAAAAAGATTGGTTTGTACCTGTAAAATTGGCTGTTGCAGGCGTAACAGCTGAACAAGCTAAATGGAAAGATGGCCCCAACAATCATTCCATAGAGGAATTGGTGTCGCATTTAATATTTTGGAACGAAAGGGTGATGATTGCCTTTAAGGGAAAGAATCTACCTGATTTTAAAAGTGATAATGATTCGACTTTTGACATATTGGATACAGCAAATTGGATGGATGCAACGAAAAAGTTGGACAGTATTCAAAAGGAATGGGAACATTCGGTCGAAAGGGCCACTGAAAAAGAATTGTTGGAATGGAGCGACACTATTGCGAGTATTTGTGCCCATAATGCCTATCACACCGGACAAATCATTTATATAAGAAAACAAAATGGATGGTGGGAGTAATCTTTTTCAAACAGTTGAAAAGACAATTACCCCTAATGATACATTGCTAATTGCTTTCATAGTGCTTCAATTGCAATTTTTCGCCATCAAAAACGGCGTAGGTATAATATGAAATCCAGTCGCCTAGATTGACATAGGTAGACTTTTCATTGAGGTCTATTTCCAAGGGCAAGTGGCGATGACCAAATACGAAGTAGTCGTAATGTTGTTGTTCGAGTTTGCGTTTGGCGTACTGTACCAACCATTCTTTATCTTCTCCCAAAAATTTCACATCCTCATCTCCCGATATCATTTTGTTTTTTACCGAGAAGTACTGCGCCAAGCGAACGCCCCAATCGGGATGTACCCATCGGTAAAACCATTTTGCAATGGGATTGGTAAACACCTTTTTCATACGTTTATAGCCTTTGTCGCCAGGGCCAAGGCCATCACCATGGCCAATAAAAAAAGAAGTTGTGTTAAAGGTGAACTGTTGGGGCTTATGAAAAACCGGAATATTAAGCTCCTCTTCGAAGTAACCGTTCATCCAAAGGTCGTGATTGCCTACAAAATAGTAGATGGGAATACCGGCATCCGAAAGTTCGGCCAGTTTCCCAAAAGTTCGGGTAAATCCTTTCGGAATAACTGATTTGTATTCCATCCAAAAGTCAAAAAGATCGCCTAATAAAAAAATGGCGGCCGCATCATGCTTAACCGTATCCAACCAAGCTACAAATTTCTTTTCACGTGGCCGACTTTGTTCCATGGTCGGGGCTCCCAAGTGATTGTCACTTGAGAAGTATACTTTCTTTCCTTCTGGAAGTGTAATGGTTTTCATGTAGCGGCAAAGATAGGCAAAGCCTTTTTGCCTCCAAAGAAGGATGTAACGCCAAGTGCTTTCTTTTACTAATTGTATTTAAGTTGAACCCGTTATTAGCTTTTGGAGTAGGTAAAAGTGACATTGGTCTGTATGGTATTGCCCGTTACATCAAGTATGTTAATAATACTGGTCGATGAAAATTCAGAAAATTCCGAATCAAATTGCAGTGTTAAATTTTGAACGGTACACGAACCAGTGAGACTCAATGTTTGCCCTGAAAGTTTCCAAGTTCCCGATAGCGTAGCCTTATTGGTACAGCCCGTTGCATTTTGCCCTTGTACAAAATTATAGATTCGGCCAGATTCGAAAGTGTAGGCGGCGTCTTTTTCACAGGCCTCATATTGCGCGTAGATGTCTTCGGAGGCATTATCTTCGTTGTCATCGGTAATGTCTACCGCTTGTTCGGCAGTAATAGCGGTCAATGTCCAAGTTCCAACAAATGCTTCTTCACTGGAGGCTAGCGCACCTGTAAAATCTTCGACACAATTGGTGTCACCGTTATCGGAATTACAACCCACAAAAGTTACGGCCGTTATTAAAGAAAATAGAATCGTCTGGAATTTTTTCATTATTAAATTTATTTATAGAATGCATCAAAGTCCTAAAGGTTGCGTGAAAAAGTAAAGAAATTCTAAACTGCCGATAGAAACGCACTACCATAAAGCTAATTATCTTCTGCAAACCATTCGGCATAGGCGGTTTCGGTCTCTCGAAGTTGAAGCGAGTGCAGTTGTAGACCTTCTGGAATTCTAGCTTTTATTTTTGCGGCAAAATCGATGACCATATTTTCACTGGTGGGTTGGTAATCGGCCAAAATGACTTTATGTCCACGGGCGATCAATTCTTGAGCCAACTCTTTATGTGGCGTGTTTTTATTAAAAACGGTGGCGTGATCGAACGGATTTATGACTTCTTCCTTGACGATGGTTTTTAAATCTCCAAAATCGATGACCATACCAAGCTTAACCGCAGCAGGTTCCGTTATGGGCTTTCCGATTACGGTTACCGACAATTTATAGCTGTGACCATGAACGTTCTTGCATTTGCCGTCATAACCGTATAAAGCATGACCCGTTTCAAAGGTGAATTGTTTCGTAATTCTTATTTTCGACATAGCGCAAAGATAGCGTTTTAAGCTAAAAAGTATGATTTCTAAAATTGATTTAGACCGAAGCTAAAGGTAAACAAAATGCTTATCTACCCCTTTTTATAATATATTGCAAAAAAAAATGACTTGGCGAGAAAACAGCTCAAATCGATTAAAGATAAAAACAAGGTAGGGCTGAAAGACTCCTTTAAGGCTTGGCGCTCCATTCCCCGATTTTTTGGGGAAATATATCGTTCCGGTCGAACCTTGTTCATTGTAAACCTGCTTGCCCGTATTATAAAGGCTTTTGCCCCGGTAGTGTTATTGTGGATCGGAAAATTGATAATCGATGAGATTGTGTTGCAAGTCGGGCAGTCTGAAAAAACTTTCGATTTGTTGTGGCAATATGTAGCCATTGAGTTGGCCGTTGCTATTACTTCCGATGTATTGGGCCGTTTGGTAAACTTGACCGATGGGTTGTTGGGAGATTTATATTCAAACGCATCTTCCGAAAAAATCATAAGAAAGACCAACGAGTTGACGTTGGAGCAATTGGAGAACCCTGAGTTCTACGATAAACTAGAACGCGCACGTACCCAGACAAGCAGCAGGGTAAACTTGATGAGCAATGCGCTGAGCCAAGCAGAAAGTGTTATTTCAATTGCTTCACTGATTGCCGGGCTAATTTATTTTGAGCCCTATCTTATTATTTTATTGGTATTGAGTGTAATACCGGCATTTGTCAATGAGATAAAGTTTAGTTCAGACCGTTATTCATTGGCACGAAGTTGGACGAGCGAACGTCGAGAGCTCGATTATCTTCGTTATATAGGTGCGAATAATCAAACGGCCAAAGAGATAAAGCTATTCGGGCTTACCGATTTTATTGCAAAACGATTTAGGAGACTTTCCGATAGTTATTACAGGCTCAATAGAAAGCTTGCCGTTCGTCAAAGTGTTTTTGGGGGCTTGTTCAATCTGCTGGGCATTGTTTCCTATTATGGGGCTTATGTGCTTATCATTTATAGAACGATGAACGGGTTGATCACTTTGGGTGAGCTCACCTTTCTTTCAGGCTCATTCAACCGATTACAGAGCAATCTGCAGACTTTCTTTTCGCGTTTTACCCGAATTTCGGAAAGCGCCCTTTACCTTCAAGACTATTTTGATTTTATCGACCTTGAAATCGAAGATGTTACCGATAAATGCGTACCCATTTCGAACAAGATGACAAAAGACATTGAATTTCGGAACGTGTTTTTTTCGTATCCTGATAGTGAAGCGGCAATATTGAAGGGGGTTTCCTTTACACTGGGTGCCGGAGAAAAAATGGCCTTTGTGGGTCAAAATGGTGCGGGAAAGACGACTTTAATAAAATTGATCTTAAGATTTTATGAACCTACCCAAGGTACGATTTTGATGGGCGGAATCAATATTTCAAAATTTGATAAAGCCGAATATCGAAAACTCTTCGGTGTAATTTTTCAAGACTTTTTTAGGTATGAGTTTAGCTTGAGAGAGAACATTGCCGTTGGAAATATCGATGCCTTGCAAAACCATGAAAAAATTCAGGATGCGGCCTACAAGAGTTTGGCAAATCAAGTTGTTGACGAAATGAAAAATGGTTTTGATCAACAACTGGGTAGGCGCTTTAAGAATGGACAAGAACTTAGTGGCGGGCAGTGGCAGAAAGTCGCATTGGCGCGGGCATATATGAAAGATTCGGCTATTATGATATTGGATGAACCTACATCTGCTTTGGATGCACGTGCCGAATTTGAAGTTTTCGAACGTTTTATTGGCTTGACCAAAGGCAAGACAAGTATTATCATCTCGCACCGTTTTAGTACGGTGCGTATGGCCGATAGGGTATTGGTGCTCGATGATGGAAAAGTATTGGAAATCGGTACGCACGATGAGCTTATGGCAAACCCTAAGCTCTATGCCGAACTCTTTAAATTGCAGGCAGCAGGATACCAATGAGACAAGCAGTTAATTTGTAGGGAGCACAGGCTGCGTCCATGCGGTTTCATACAGTATATTTTCAATAGGGTTGTCTTGCAATTTCGAAGAGGTAATTTTGCACCGCATAAATAAAATATCATCTGTCATTTCAACACTGGCCTCGTTGCCAACGATTGATTTGAATACGCTGGATTCGGACTCTCCTTTTTTACATCCTATAAAAACAATAGAATAAGTAACGCCCTGTTCTGCATCAACCACTACTGACAAGGTATTGTCCTGATAATTTACCTCTTTCAGGGTGACTCCTGTACTGCTGTAAAATTGCCCTGCCTCCATAGATGTTATAAGCGCTTTCGCGGAAAGGGTATCAGATTGTACCATCACCCAACCCCTGCCGGCATTACTCCATTTCTTGCCTTTTTTATGATAGCTATGCGAGTCGTCGGTTGCCAGACCATACATCAATGGTTTATTGCTTTCTAAGTAAGAAATGTTGATAAGGTCCCACATGTCTTCCGTAGAAATATGAGTGGAATCACCCATGTTGTGCACCATCGGATGGCCATTGTAAACCTCAAAAAAACGTTCGCCCTTCAATGAAATCATATCATCAAGGCTTATACTATAGAAAAAGTTGGGATGGTTGATATGTGGCATTATGGGTACACCGGTTCGCTCACGTTGGTCGAGAACCTGATTTATGTTGTTTTGCATCACTTCTGCAACACTCGAGCCCCCTTGAGGTTCAATTTTTTCTTGAATGTTGGTGGCGTTCATATGAATGTGTTTGCCCTCAAAACCATCGGTAATTTCTTCAGAGGGGATGACCAAAAATTTCCCCGGCTCTTCGACCAGGTCTCGATATTCTGCAAAGGTTTTAAGTTTAACTAGGGTCTTGCCCGAATCGATTTTATGGGCAACCCAATCGTCACCGTAGGTATTCAAATATTTTCGAAAGGCTGTTTGATAGATGGAATCTTCTGAAATGGTTTTCCATTTTTCTTCCCTCGCCACGGTATTGTGATCAGATAAGGCCATAAACTCATACCCGCGTGTTTTATACCAGTCTAGGATAACTTCCGGAAATTCATCGCCATCACTCCAATAGGAGTGCGTATGTAGGTTGCCTTTGTACCATTTGGTATTCTTTTGGCGGCTATCTTTTTTCTTCGGATGGCAATTGATAAAAATAGAAACAATAAGTAAAACGGGAATAATTTTCAAAAATCTCATGGAGGTATGGCTGTAATTCTCCACGAAAGTTAAGAAAAAAGTTTATAGCCGGTGTTGCGTTTTGATTAAATGGAGATTAAGTCTTTTTTCTCGATTGGAAATTTAGAATATTATATGCTGAGCGTAAGCTGAAGTTTCAGATTATCTGCTAATGTAAAGCAAATAGCTGCCTCCGATAATCAAGAGGGGCGCGGCTATCATGGAAAGTATTACGCTCCATCGAAAAAGTCCCCAAAAGGAAACAGTCTTTACGGCGTCTTTTTCCTTGGGGTTATAGATTATTTTCACGGTATCGCCAATGGTATATGGCGCAGGACTGGAACTTATCTGGCTTTCGAATGTTCTTACGACTAGAGTTCTGTCGGTATATTCAAAAACTGGTCTATAGGTGGTTCCGTCATCGCTTTGAGAAACCCGTAAATCGATTACCTTGGCTGTAGTTCTTATTCCACAGTCTAAAAGACGCTGTGTTTTCTGATATTGTACAAATGCACTATAAGCGATAAAGGCGCCCAGAAGAAATAATAATCCATAGAATATTGCCCAACCCATATTTCTGTTGCTAGACACGATTCATCATCGTTTGAACTTTCTTCGTGTACGAATGCGGTTCACAAAATAAATAACGACCACAAAAAGTGCTAGAAGCGGCAATATAAGATCACCGTTTAAAAAATTCAGAA
The DNA here is from genome assembly GCF_963975415.1 of uncultured Kriegella sp. Taxonomy (NCBI): domain Bacteria; kingdom Pseudomonadati; phylum Bacteroidota; class Flavobacteriia; order Flavobacteriales; family Flavobacteriaceae; genus Kriegella; species uncultured Kriegella sp. The sequence continues at coordinate 621,047 of NZ_CAXBGN010000002.1, read as the reverse complement.
ATTTCATTGTATAGATTTTTGGGAATAGAACGTTCCTATGATATTTTTATTATTTCTTAAATTTTGAAAGCGCGTTTCTTGTAAACTGTGAAAGCACTAGTTTTCCGGTTATGGCGGCACGTTCTGGCAGTAGAATATCCCAATGGTCGGTGCCTTCCCAGAGTACTTTTTTCCATTCTTCAATTGCCTCGGGGTTGTATGAAGCCAGTTTTTCTACAAAAAACTCGATTTCCTTATCCATTTCCTTCCTTTGGTCAAAAACTTTGGCATAAAGGCCTTTTTCTTGTGCCCAATAGGCATTTTTCCACTCGGTCGGGGCTAATGAAAGTTCTGAAAGTCCACTTTTTCCCAGCTTTCGCTCTACAGCCGGCGCAATGACCAAGGGAGCGATTCCAATACTTAATTCGGAGAGGCGGATGGCTGCATCAACGGTAGCAAAAACATAGTCACAAGCCGAGATGAGTCCGACCCCGCCACCAACAGCTTTACCCTGTACACGGCCAACAATCGGTTTTTTACACCGGCGCATGGCGTTGATGACATTGGCAAAGCCACTGAAGAAAACTTTTCCTTCGGCTAAAGTCGCTACGGCGGTCAATTCGTCAAAGGAGGCACCTGCACAAAAAGTACGATTGCCTTCCGATTTCAATACAACAACGGAAACATCTGGGTTCTCAGAAAGTTTATCAAACGTATCGGTCAACCTATTGAGAAGTTCGAGAACAAAAGAATTACTGGCCGGGTGGCCAAATTCAACTGTTGCGATTCGATTTTCTATGGAAGTATAAAGACTTCCGTTTTCTCTTGAGGTTCCCATAGGTTTTCTTTTGAACCAAAATTAAACCTTTTGCAATAACGGGCGAAACTTTCGACGGAACTTCCAAACCAATGCCCCGCCCCGTACCAGCATCCAAACGGTAAAGGCGATCCATATACCGTATAACCCCCAATGCATAAATTTTCCTAAATATAAAACCGGAACAAAGCCTAAGAAAGTGGCAAAAAGAAGTACGTTACGTAGGTATTTCATTTCTCCCAAACCTTTGAACAAACCGTCAAAAACAAAAGCCAATGTATTGATGGGAAGCCCTAATATGATAATGAAAAAGATGGAGTAAAAGCCTTGAAGCACAAGAGATTCATTGGAGAAAAGCTTACCGATAGGCGTATAGAAAGCGAAGCATAAGAGCATTAAAGCGAGACTTACCAGCATACCGTACAGCATGATTTTTTTGGCTAATTTCCAGAGTCCGTTGTAATTTTTTTCTCCAAGTAGTTTTCCGCCCATTATATTTCCCGCAGCACCATATCCATCTATAAAAAAAGCCGAGAACAACCAAATATTTATGGCGATGGTATGGGCACCTATAAAGCTGTCACCCAAGATTGTTGCTTCGCGTACGGCTAAGATCAAAGCCGTATTCAAGGCGAGGGCACGAACGAAAAGATTTAAACTCATGGCAATCAATCGAGGTAGTTCTTTGTTTAAGGGAAAACGGAGTTTTAGGCTGATATCTGTTTTTATGAGCAAAAGTGCAAAAGCTATCAGTGCCATAACACCTTGTGCTAAGAGACTGGCCCACGCCGCACCCTCTAAATGCATGGCAGGGAGTACCCCCTCCCATCCATACACGAAGATAAAATCGAGTACAATATTCAATAGCGCGCCGATTAGCGCAATAAGCATGGGCCAATAGGTGTTCTGAAGACCGCGGAAAATTCCGAATATGGCAAAAGTAAAAAGCGTCAGGGGAAAGCCCCAAACACGTATGGCATAATAAGAGACACAATAATCTAAGATTTTGCCCGAAGCTTCGAACAATTTAAAAATGTCTTCTATCACAAATACGGTGGACAGCAATACCACAATACTGAGTGCGATATTAAAGAATATGGCCTGCGCGGGTAGATCTTTCACTTCCTGCAGTTTTCCGGCACCCAAGTATTGCGAAATAATGGCAGAAATAGCGCTTCGCGTCTGGCCTAAGACCCAAATCAACATAGATAAAAACGACCCCACAATACCTGCAGCGGCCAATGATTCAAGACCGTCGACCGGAATGTTGCCCACTATGGCCGTGTCGGTTATCGATAGAATGGGTTCGGCTATGCCTGCAACAGTAGCCGGGATGGCCAAATTGTTAATGCTCTTAAATGTGATTTTTGTTTTCAATGGGCGCGCAAGTTAGCGCATTCGAAGGCCATTACAAAAGAAACACGCAGGCCTAGACTTTCATCGTTTTTTCGGAAATGCGGTTTTTATTCATTTTATACAGTACGTTTCGGCAATGTTAAGAATCTCGGTAATTTCCAATATCTTTGCATGTTGAATAACTTAGACGGTCTATTCGTAAAGTAAATTTATACTGTAAAACAAGCGGCATGAAAAATATATTGGTACCTATAGGCACTTCGCCTGATGCACACGAAACCTTACAATACGCAATTGATTTTGCAACAGCGTTTTCCTCCAAAATATATGTGATGGAGGTTTTTAATGTATCTATTGGAGCTGGAAGAAGTTTAAAGAATGTAGAGGAAAAGGTTACCGAAAGTAGTATAGAACACGTAAAGGAGATTATCAGTAAGACCGACTCGAAGGGAATTGAAATCAAGGTTGCCACCTACAATGGTGATTTGATCGATGGGTTAAAAGGAATTGACAAGGAATTGGGCATTGATTTGATCATCATAGCGCCTAGAAGCAATGATGTTACCGAAGAACTTTATTTAGGGCATACCTCAGGAAGAATTATCAAACGAACCGATATCCCTACTTTGATTGTTCCACGAGGAAGTGAATTCAAACCGATGCAGGGCATATTGACCGCTTTTAAGTCGGGGGTGTTAAAACGAAAGCGGATTCTTGACCCATTGGTGCAAATCAAAGCGAAATTCAATGCCAAAGTGAATTTATTATTGGTGAAAACCCCGGGGTACAGTGATGACGACCTTAAGGTAAATACGGCACTTATGGACATCAGCTCGCAGCTGACATTGGCCGAAGCTCCCACCACCTATTTGGGCGTTTTAGAGCATTTTCAATCGCAGCACCCCGATTTGTTATGTGTATTTCGAAGAAAAAGGGGCTTTTTTAAGAATTTATGGGAAAAAAACACCATTCCTAAATCTGAATTCTCGTCTCGCATACCCGTTTTAGTACTAAGTGTCAAGAAAGATTGATTTGTATTTTGATACTTTGTCAAAAAGTATTTCCTTTGAGGGCTGAAATTTGGGGGATTAGCTCAGCTGGCTAGAGCGCTTGCCTGGCAGGCAAGAGGTCACCGGTTCGACTCCGGTATTCTCCACAAAACCATCGACTGAAAAGTTGGTGGTTTTTTGTTTCCTATACCTTTTAAGTATATCAATCTATCCCAAATTAATCTGTAATTATCTCGGTTAGAACTCATACTTTTCCATAAATCCCGACGACTTGTGAATGGCTAAATGTACCCTTTGATTTCTAAACTTCTGTTAAACAAACTACTGTTCAGTTCAAATTTTCGTAATTTTGCAAACAGTGAAAGAAGTCTTGCGTAAAATATCGTCTATTGCGATGGCATGTATAGTGCTGTTCTCCACCTCATCTTTTTCCGTGGATATGCACTATTGTGGCGACCATTTGGTAGATTTCAGTTTTTTTGAAACCTTGGATACTTGTATGATGCAGGCAGAAATGTCTAAATCTTCCAACGAATGTGCCGAGGTTGAAATGGATATGGAGTGCTGTTCAGATGTTGTTGTTTCCATGCAAGGTCAAGATGATTTGAAAATCTCATTTGACAAGCTCGGTTTTGACCAGCAGCTATTCATTACTTCTTTCGTTTACACTTATATTAATCTATTTGAAGGGCTTGATGAGAACGTTGTCCCCTTTAAAGATTATTCTCCTCCTCCACTGATACGGGATGTTCAAATCCTAGATCAGACTTTCATCATTTGATTTTTAAACTTTTAAAATGTAGCCCAACAGCCATCGCTGTTCTTGGGCCAAACTTGCTTGTACGATTTTGTCCAACATGATTTTTAACTGTTTAATAATCATTTCATATGCTGAACAAAGGCATTAAATTTCTAATCGAAAATAAATTGGTCGCGTTATTATTGCTCCTCCTATTTGTAGGATGGGGTACGGTCAATGCACCTTTCAATTGGGATACCGGTTTTCTTCCAAGTGATCCCGTAGCTGTCGATGCAATACCCGACATTGGCGAGAACCAACAAATTGTTTTTACCAAATGGCCCGGCCGGTCCCCGCAAGATATAGAAGACCAGATTTCCTATCCCTTGACCACTTCATTATTGGGGATACCGGGAGTACGGACAATACGAAGCTCTTCCATGTTCGGTTTTTCAAGTATCTACATCATTTTTGAGGAAGATGTCGAATTTTATTGGAGTCGCAGTCGTATTATTGAAAAATTGAATTCACTCCCAAGTAATCTTCTTCCTGAGGGAGTAAATCCGGCTTTGGGGCCTGATGCAACAGGTTTGGGCCAAATTTTTTGGTATACCCTCGAAGGACGCGATAAAGATGGAAATGTTACCGGCGGCTGGGATTTACAGGAATTACGAAGTATTCAAGATTACTACGTGAAATATGCGCTATCTGCTGCAAGTGGCGTTTCTGAAATTGCCTCTATTGGGGGGTATGTTCAGGAATATCAAATAGACGTGGATCCCGAACTGATGAAGCAGTACAAAATTGGCTTGCAACAGGTGGTCAATGCAGTCAAACAAAGTAATCGTGATATTGGTGCCCAAACTCTGGAAATCAATAAGGCGGAATATCTAGTGCGGGGCTTAGGTTATATTAAGTCTTTGGAGGATATTAAAAATGCCGTAGTAACTGTAGAAAAATATACCTCTATACGTGTGAAGGATATTGCCAACGTTTCCCTTGGGCCAGCGGTTAGACGTGGTATTCTCGATAAGGAGGGGGCAGAAGTTGTTGGGGGTGTTGTGGTAGCAAGATATGGGGCGAATCCACTAGAGGTCATCAATAATGTCAAGGACAAAATCAAGGAGCTGAGTTCAGGGCTTCCCTCCAAGAAATTGGATGATGGTCGTACCTCGCAACTGACTATTGTACCATTTTATGACCGTACCGAATTGATCCAGGAAACCTTGGGAACACTCAATGAAGCGCTGACCTTGGAAATATTGATCACCATTTTGGTAATTGTTGTCATGGTGTTTAACCTTCGGGCGTCCGTTCTTATTTCAGGATTGTTACCCGTTGCCGTGCTCATGGTTTTCATAGCCATGAAGTTTTTTGGGGTAGATGCCAACATCGTGGCGCTTTCAGGTATAGCTATTGCCATTGGAACCATGGTTGATGTGGGAGTCATCCTCTCCGAAAACATCATTCGTCATCTCGATGAAGATGGTGATAAACTTCCTGTCAATACAGTTGTGTATAATGCTTCCGCAGAGGTTTCGGGAGCTATTGTAACGGCAGTAATGACGACGATCATCAGTTTTATTCCGGTGTTTACGATGATAGGTGCCGAGGGGAAATTGTTTCGTCCTTTGGCGTTTACCAAAACCTTTGCTTTGACCGCATCGATTATTGTGGCACTATTTTTAATACCCCCTTTTGCGGCCTTTTTGTTTAGGAAGAAGAGGGGCAGGAGTATTGTGGGATATGTGTTTAGCGGCGTGCTTATTGTTTTGGGGCTTGTAGCACTTGTTTATGGTTATTGGCTGGGTTTGGTTCTGGTTGCCTTCGGAACAATAAAGCCGTTGAAAGATTCCGAATTGACAATGCGCTTGTTTAATGGGTTTTCCCTTTCCGAGAAGCAGTCGAGCCTCTTAAATGTCATTATTTCGGCCACTGCCATCGTATTTCTTTTGGCGACCTATTGGCGACCATTAGGCTTCGATCGCAGCATATTCATGAATCTAATTTTTGTAGGACTGATATGTTTTGGACTATTAGCCGTATTTACGCTTTTTAGAAAGTATTATACACAGATATTGCGGTGGGCATTGCGCAATAAACTGTTGTTTCTTTCCATACCCACTGTTATTGTCGTTTTCGGAGCATTGATTATGCAGCATACGGGCAAAGAATTTATGCCCTCTTTGAACGAAGGTTCCTTTCTACTGATGCCAACTTCACTACCCCATTCAGGGGTTGAGGAAAACAAGCGGGTTTTGCAACAGTTAGATATGGCCGTGGCCAGTATTCCCGAAATAGAAACGGTTGTCGGTAAGGCGGGGAGAACCGAATCTGCACTTGACCCGGCACCTTTGTCAATGTACGAAAATATCATTCAGTACAAAACGGAGTATATGCGGAACGATGTTGGTGAACGCCAGCGGTATCGCATAAATGAGAATGGGTGGTTTATCTTGAAGGATGGAAACCTGTTTTTGAACCCGAATTCTAGTGTAGACGAAGGTGAAGTCGAGAATAACCCAGACAACATTTCAACGAAACTTCAGGTGACACGGGATAATCTGATTCCGGATCAAAGCGGTGAATACTTCCGAAATTGGCGACCTGAAATTCAATCGCCCGATGATATCTGGAACGAGATTGTTAAGGTAACCCGGTTGCCTGGCGTAACATCGGCTCCCAAATTACAACCCATCGAAACGCGGTTGGTCATGTTGCAAACGGGCATGCGAGCTCCAATGGGCATTAAGGTAAAAGGACAAGATTTAGGAGAAATCGAGGCTTTTGGTATACAGCTGGAAAACATTTTAAAAGAGGCCGACGGTGTCAAGGAGGAGGCCGTATTTGCCGACCGAATTGTGGGCAAGCCTTATTTGTTGATCGACATCGACAGGGAAGCCTTGGCGCGGTACGGTATACTGATAGAAGATGTACAACGCGTACTGGAAGTAGCAGTAGGCGGCATGACCTTGACCCAGACCGTTGAAGGTCGGGAACGTTATGGAGTGCGGGTCAGGTATCCTAGGGAACTTCGTGAAAATCCGACCGACCTAAAAAACATTCATGTGCCCGTGGCAAGTGGCAGTCCCGTGCCATTGAGCGAATTGGTGCGCATACGCTATGAGAAAGGACCTCAGGTCATCAAAAGTGAAGACACCTTTTTAGTGGGGTATGTGCTTTTTGATAAGCTTGATGGGTATGCGGAAGTGAACGTTGTGGAAAATGCCCAAGCCCTGATTCAACAAAGAATCGACAATGGGCAGCTCGTCGTACCGAAGGGGATCAGTTATCAATTCACGGGAACCTATGAGAATCAGTTAAGGGCCGAAAAAACGCTCTCGGTGGTCGTGCCCTTGGCCTTGGGCATCATTTTTCTGATTCTGTATTTTCAGTTTCGTTCGGTAAGCACGTCATTAATGGTATTTACCGGAATTGCAGTAGCTTTTGCAGGAGGATTTTTGATGATATGGGGCTATGGCCAAAGTTGGTTTTTAAATTTCAATTTCTTCGGGGAAAACCTGCGTGATTTATTCCAGATGCATCCCATTAACTTGAGTGTGGCTGTATGGGTCGGTTTTATTGCCCTTTTCGGAATTGCCACCGATGATGGTGTGGTCATGGCCACCTATCTGACGCAGACCTTTGAACGTAATAAACCGAAAAGTCGGGAAACTATTCGGGCGTCGGTCGTAGAAGCTGGCGAAAAACGAATACGACCTTGTTTAATGACGACGGCTACCACCCTACTGGCATTATTACCTGTGCTGACCTCCACTGGTCGGGGAAGTGACATTATGATTCCGATGGCCATCCCATCGTTCGGCGGAATGTTGATTGCCTTGATAACATTGTTGGTCGTTCCCGTATTGTACAGTTGGAAAAGTGAGTGGCAACTTAAAAGAGATAATCGATGAAAAAAGCATTAATCATAATAATAGGGTTGTCAGCCGTCGGTTTGGTACAGGCACAGACCTTGCAATCATATATTGAAGAAGCAGAGGCAAACAATCCTGAGGTACAAGCTTTTGAAATTAGGTATAACATTTCTAAAGAAAAAGTAGCTGAAGTCAACAGCTTGCCCAATTCAGAAGTAAGCGCCGGAATTTTTGTCAGTGAACCGGAAACACGAACAGGGGCACAAAAAGCAAAATTTTCGGTCAAACAAATGCTACCGTGGTTTGGCACCATAACCGCTAGGGAAAATTATGCCAGTTCTTTGGCGGAGGTCGATTACCTGGATATTGCCATTACAAAAAGAAAACTAAGGCTGGCGGTGTCGCAAGCGTATTATAATTTTTATGCCATTATGAGAAAGACAGAGGTTCTAGAGGAAAATGGCAAATTGCTAAAGACGTATGAACAATTGGCGTTGACCGCTGTTGAGGTGGGCAATGCTTCCGCCGTAGACGTACTTCGTCTGCAAATTCGTCAAAATGAATTGCAGGAACAAAAGGAAATATTGCTACAAGAGTTGCATTCCGAAAGAAATGTTTTTAATAATCTTTTGAACCGCGATGAGGCCATGGAAATTGAGGTAGTCGATAGTCTTATGATTGATGTTGATTATGTTCAGACTAAGACGGAAATTGGATTACATCCTGAATTGGAAAAATACGATAGATTGTACAATTCTGTTGAGCAGTCTGAAGCTCTTAATCAAAAAGAAGCCAATCCTAATTTAGGTTTTGGGCTAGACTATATCGCGGTTTCAGAAAGGCCGGACATGACTTTAAATGATAACGGAAAGGATATTTTGATGCCGATGGTATCGCTATCCATTCCCATTTTCAACAACAAGTACAAATCACGTTCGCTACAGCATGAACTAAGGCAAGAAGAAATCAATGCTCAAAAGGCAAATCGACGCAATCTATTGGAGTCCATTTTGAGTGCGACCATAAACAATCGAGAGGCCGCTCGGATCAAATATAATACCCAACTTAAAAATTTGAATCAGGCAAAAGATGCCGAAGAAATACTGATTAAAAACTATGAGACTGGTACTATCGATTTTAACGAGCTACTCGACATTCAAGAACTTCAATTAAAGTTTCAAACAAATCAAATTGAGGCGGTTAAGAACTATTATTCGCAAATGGCGGCTATCAATTATTTGGTGGAGGGCCGGCTGGAATGATTCAATAAATGAAAAACAATTAACAATTTAAATTTTATCACTATGAAACTATTACAAACAAACGGTATCAAGAAGAACAAATACTTGGCTTTAACGGTGGCCGCAACTATATCTCTAGCCTCCTGCGGAGACAAGAAAGAAAAACCGGACGTAACGGGCGATACCGGAACTCAAATTGAACAAACAACCGGGAATTCGGAAGCTATCGCCGAAGCTTCTTTTTCAGATCCAATGGCAGAAAAGGTTTTCGCCGATTATCAAAAGATACGAGCTGCTTTGGTCGCTTCCAATGCTAGCGAAGCGCAAACCGCTGCCGGGAAACTAGCGGAAAATTTTACGGAGGAACAGGAAATCTTAAAGTCAACGGCCCTGACCATGGCAGCTTCCGATAATCTTGAAAAGCAACGGGAACTGTTTTCCGAATTGACCGCAGAGGTTGAGCCGCTACTCAAGGGGTCCGTTTCGGAGGGAACGATTTACAAACAATTCTGCCCTATGGCCTTTTCCGGAAAGGGTGGGTATTGGATTTCAAACGTAAAGGAAATCCAGAATCCATATTACGGAAAAAAAATGCTGAAATGTGGCAAGGTCGTAGAAGAAATTTGACGGTATAAGTCCTGTTTTGGGAAAGGGAGAATAATTAATGGTTAGTGTTTAGCCCTTTCCCTTCACAGGCATTGTCAATACCCTCAATATTTTAAAAAATGAATCAGGAATCCTAAAACCAAAAACAATGGAAAATAAGAATGAAAGGAATCATAAGAACATGGAAGGTAGTAACTATACAAAATTTTTCTTGATGTTGGGAGCATCTTTCTTAGCGATGTATGTTACCATGTATTTGAACACTTACCAGATCGACCATGTATATTTTAGTCTTACCCGATTTTATATGACATGCTTGGGTATTTCGACTATGGCCGTTATTATGCTACTTTTTATGTTGAAAATGTATAAAGACAAGAAAAAGAACATCGCCATTCTGGTTGGTAGTTTTGTGCTTTTTATTGGGGCATTGGCCTTGGTACGTGCACAGAAGCCCATAATCGGTGATGTGTTGTGGATGAAAGCTATGATTCCACATCACTCCATTGCAATTTTGACCAGTGAGCGTGCGGATATTGAAGACACAGAAGTAAAAAAATTGGCAGACGATATCATCAAAGCACAAAAAAAGGAAATTGAAGAAATGAAGATGATGATTGAGCGCCTTGAAAGTAAATAAGCTTATTAAATCTATTCGTATTCTATTTAGCAAAACAAGTTATGAAAAAGAACATCCTATATATCGGTGGAGCAATCGTTTTTGGTATGTTGGCCGGATGGCTTATTGCATCGGGTGCTACGGAAAATGGTAATGACGCAGCAACGCACAACCATAGCCAAGAAATCGAATCAGGACAAATGTGGACATGCTCAATGCACCCACAGATTATGCAGTCCGAACCAGGCGATTGTCCCATCTGTGGTATGGATTTGATTCCCGCAGAATCAGGAGCCGACGGTCTGGCCCAGGAACAATTTAAAATGACCAAAAATGCGTTGGCCTTGGCCGACATTAGAACCACGAAGGTGGGTTCTGGTACTACTGAGGATAACTTTTTAGAACTATCGGGAACAATAGTACATAATGAAAAAGCCACGGCCACCCAGGCTGCTTATTTTGGCGGGCGAATTGAAAAACTGTTTGTCAATTTCGAGGGTGAGGAAGTCAGAAATGGACAACAATTGGCAACCATCTATGCCCCAGAACTGGTTTCCGCCCAACAAGAGTTGCTTACGGCAGCAGGTCTTAAAGAATCCCAACCTGCATTATATAAGGCGGTGCGTAACAAATTAAAATTGTGGAAACTCTCCGATAAACAAATCGATCAAATCGAGGTATCAGGTGAGGTACGCGAGAATTTTCCCGTGTATGCCAATGTTTCCGGTACGATTACTGAAATTATGGTGGAAGCCGGTGATTATGTAAAAAAGGGAGCCCCTTTGTTTAAAATAGCTGATTTGAATAGCGTTTGGGCCATTTTTGATGGGTATGAAAATCAAGTTTCGCTTTTAAAGGAAGGTCAGAAGGTAGCAATTGTGACTAAATCGTATCCCGACAAGAGGTTCGATGCCAAGATTTCTTTTATAAATCCCGTATTAAATTCAGCGACAAGAACTGTTGAAGTTCGGGCCGTATTGCAAAATTCGAATGGACTATTAAAACCTGGAATGTTCGTAGCGGGTTCATTGGCTTTGCCATTCAATAAAAAGGACGACAACCTGATAATTCCGGAAAGTGCCGTGCTTTGGACAGGAGAACGTTCGGTGGTATATCTGAAGACCAATCCCGACAACCCAACTTTTGAGATGCGTGAAATCACAGTAGGAGATGCGACGAATGGTAGGTATATGGTTCTTTCAGGTCTGGAAACGGGGGATGAAATAGTAACCAATGGCACTTTTACGGTCGATGCAGCCGCCCAGTTACAAGGTAAAAAATCAATGATGAACGACTCCGGTGGAAAAACCACGACGGGCCATGAAGGTCATACTGAGATGGAATAAGTTCTTTTGGGTTAACAAAACACTAACCGCTATACCCGGTTGGTAGATTAAAATAATTTACGTATCTCTTATCACTTTTGAACTGACACCATAATCGTTAAATAGGCATACCAATGGTAATTATTTAAATTTTTCCAACGCAGCTTTTAAAGTTGATATGACAAGATCACAATCATCTTTGGTCAAAATCAACGAAGGTCTTAGGGTTATGATGTTTCCTTCAATGATTTTAAAGGCTACGCCCTGTTCAAAACAATGGTACATTAATTGTTCGGCTTCTTCAATTGCTCTTTCCTTTGTTCTTCGGTCTTTGACCAAATCGATACCGATATGAAAACCCTTTCCGGCGATATTTCCGATGAGCGGATATATTTCCTTCAATTCTGCCAATTGTTCCATAAGATAATCTCCAAGTTCTGCCGCATTCTGTACAAGATTGTGGTCTTCGATGTAGTTGATTTCAGCCAATCCGGCGGCTGAACAAAGCGGATTTTTTTCATGTGTGAAATGGCCGATAGATCGGTGTTGGAGCGTATTGTATTTTTCTTTGGTAGCAATACCCGCGAAAGGAACAAGACCTCCTCCCAATGATTTTCCCATAACAAGTACATCGGGGGTAACAAAATGTTCGGAAGCGAACATTTTACCCGTTCTTCCGAAGCCCTCGATGATTTCATCGAAAATCAACAATATGTTGTATTGTTCACAAAGATCCTGAATCTGTTGCCAATAGCCCTGAGAAGGAACAACAGGGGTTGCCGAGATGGGTTCGGCAATGATGGCCGCAATATCGGGGTTTCGATGAATAATGTTCTCTATTTGACGCAAATATTCTTGATCAATGGTCTCTTGATCGGTAAACCCCCATGGGTTTCGATAGTAATTAGGGAATTCGACATGAAAAGCACCGGGCACCATAGGTCCTTGCCCCACAGTAAAATGTTCTTCGCCTCCAATGCTGGAAGCCTGAAATCCAGTGCCGTGGTACGAATCCCAATATGAAATTGTTTTCCATTTGCCCGTTACCTGCTTGGCAAGCATTACGGCCATTTCAATGGCCTGAGATCCCCCGGGGCAGAAAAGTACCCTATCAAGTCCGGCTGGCGTGATTTCGGTCAGTTTCTTAGCGAGTTTAATGGCCGGGAGGTTTGTATACCTTCTTGGGGTGAATGCTAGACTTTCATCTAATTGCGCCTTGACCGCCTCAATTATTTTTGGGTTGCTAAAGCCGGCGTTATGAACGCCATTACCATGTAGGTCGAGATATCTTTTACCGTTCAGGTCGGTTATGTAGGCGCCGTCAGTTTTTGAAAGTACATTCATCACTGGTGTAGAGAGCGCTTGATGTAAAAAATATTTTGAATCTTCGTCGATCCAATGTCGCGTGTCACTGTCTAAATTTTCAACATAGTCTTTTCTGTTTTCCGTTGCATTGTTGTCTCCTTGTTCTTTTGATATTATTGTTTTCATAGCTCGGATTCTGGCGGTTAACTTTATTTAAGAATGTTCAATATTTTAAAAGTTGAAGTAATAGTATTAATCAAGAAACAAACGGTTGGCCGGAATAATCTGTTTGGGTACTCCGGGCCCTTTATAAAAGGCATCTAGCCAAGCACCACCCGCTTGGTTGTGATAATCTATCGTAATTTGGTGCATTCCTGCTTCCAAAGAAATGCTTCCCATACGTTCAATGGTTCCGTGACCTCCATCATTGTCAACAACTAATGCCCCGTTGATGTATAATTTGCTACCGTCATCTGAACTGAGATAAAAGCGATACTCACCCGCTGTGATAATTTCCAATGTCGATTTGAACTGAATGCCAAATTGGTTGTCTCTCTTATTTATTTCATCAATTCTAAATTCATATTTTGTTCCATGCGCCAAGGGTTTCATGTTTTCAAAAACAGGGAGAAACTTCCAATCATCACCATGGTAGTAAGTGTATCGAACACCATTTTTTGAATCGCTCTTTATAAGTCTAAAATATGCTGTAGCCACGTTGCTTTCTTGCTGCTCACCTATAAACGATTTGGCCATGACGACGGCACTTTCCGACAATTTAAACGGTTTGGTATAAAGTTCAGAATTTTTAGTTGGTAAAGTTCCGTCGGTGGTATACCGAATTTCTGAATCGTTTGTAACTTCTATTTTTACGTGGGGAACTTCATCTATATATAAACCACCTGCCAAATCATAAAGGTTAGGTTTTGGAAAAATAACCGGACTTACGATTTGAATCTTTTGCGCTCCCAAATCGGGTTCGGGAAAGCCGATAAAAGCACTTTTAACCGGTTTTCCGATCCAGGCATAAGGTTGGTCAATGCCCAATAAGCTGGCCACGGTAGCAGCATTATCATAGGTGTAAACCGTATTTTTAATTAAATGTCCCTTTTTTACTCCTTCACCATACAAAAAAAAGGGTATCTCGATTTCATCAAGGGTTTCACCACCATGACCATATCCGATGCCGCCATGGTCTGCCGAAATAACAAATACGGTGTTGTCAAAGGTGCCGGCGTCTTTTGTTGCTTGGATGATTTCCCCGATTTGTTTATCAACGATGGCGACGGCATCATAAAAGTAAGAGGTTTTATGCCCTTTGTCGTGGCCAACATGATCAACATCGTCAAAATGAACAAATAGAAAGTCAGGCTTTTTATCTTTTATATAATTTTTGGCCTTTATGAGCGTCTCCTTGTCTGAGGGTTGTGTGATATCGTAACTAAGCGCACTTCGTTCAATAAGTCGACCAAATCCACTCCAAGTGTAAATAGCTCCCATTTCAATAGTGGGGCGTTGTTGTCGAGAAACACCGAAGACGGTAGGGAAAATATCTTCCAATCCCGTCTGTATTGGTGGAATTGTGTGGTCGTCACGTTCCCAACCGTTGGAAGTTACACCATGTTGTGCCGGACCCACGCCCGAAACCATCGATGCCCAATTCGTGCTGCTACTCGTGGGTAAAACACCTCTTGCATTCAATGTAAAAGCACCGTTTTGCATGATGGCATCCATTATAGGGGTATCTGCATTGATAATTCCATCGGGGCTCATAGCATCTACCCCGATTACGATAACATGCTTGACAGGTTGTATGGAATAATTTGTTTTTGTTTGATTGGAACACGAAGAAATCAATAACATAAACCCTGAAGAAAGCAGGGTCATAAATCGTAGTTTATACGCTTTTTTCATGATGATCTTTTGGGTTTTAAAATTACACTGTAGACATGCATGGAATGATTAACAAATAGTAAAAGTAATCTTAATAGCTCAAAAATATTACTTATAGTAAATAAAATTATATATTAGTAAAAGTAATTTACGGGTTTTAGTGTGGTTCTAAAGGGTTTGAATACGTTGTAGACCCTGCTTTCGATATCAAAATGACCAAGAAATAAACTCAGAATTGGTTTTTTTAGCGTAAAAGAGAAACAAGTAGTATCTTTTTGGTGCTTTGTCGGATAAGCTATGGATATCACTTGTGGTTTGCGAGAATTGTTATTAAACTGTAATGCACTTATTAAATAAACCTTATCAATAGACGCTGTAAAAGGAGAATGGTGTAAATGAATCGTAGATGCTATACTTTTATGCAGAACGACAAGTGGTATTCCTAGAATTTAGGGAATTTCTTAATCTATATCAAAACGTCAATGTCACTAAAAGAAAGATTAGTTACAGGGGGTAAATCAGAAAGACAATTGGTCATAGCGCTTTCCAATGGAAATGAAAGGGCTTTCAGGGTACTATTTGAAATGTACCGACATGATGTTTATTCGTATAGTTTTAGTTTGTTGAAATCTTCTGCGAATGCTAAGGAAATTGTTCAAGATGTTTTTATGAAAGTCTGGTTGCATCGCAGCAATTTGAATCCCGACCTTTCCTTTAAATCTTTTGTATTTACCATAACAAAAAATCTTTCTTTTAATTTTTTACAAAAGGCGGTCAATGATAAAAACTTACGGTTCGCCATTTTTCAAAAAAGTCAACAATACTATAATCCGATAGACCGTCAAATTAAAGAGGAGGAATATGAGTTGATAAGAAAAAAGGCCATTGACGGCCTGTCTCCGAAGCAACGGATAATTTTCAATATGTCGCGAGAAGAATCGAAAAGTTATCAAGAAATCAGTTGTGAATTGGGAATTTCAGTAAGTACTGTTAAGAACCATATGAGCAAGTCGTTGGCTTTGGTAAGAACCTTTTTACAGGCCAACGCCGATTTTACCCTTGTAATTGTATTGTGGCTACTTTTAAGTAGCATCCTGTAGTTGTAAAACCATCTTCAATTTTATAAAGCTGATCGGCCCCTTTCTCTAGGTGCTTGCTTTTCCATTTTCAAATTTTAAAAAAAAACAAAGAGTGCATAGTACTTTTTTCTTTTTCATCTGTATTGTATGTATACACCATATTCATGTATTCCAAAACAACAATTAAAGAAGTACTGCAAAAGTTTGCTTCGAACCAGTGTACACCTGAGGAAACGGCCTGGATTATTTCCTATTTTAAGGAAAATGCCAACGTTGACGATATGCCCACCGTAGAAGTTATAAATGAGTTGTTGTTGGACCATGAGGCTATGGATACCGTGGAAGCGGATGAAATTTTTGAGCGAATTTTAACTGCCGGAAGGGAAAAGGAATTCAGAAAGCCACAACGAATAGAACGTAAAAGAAAAGTTTGGCGATACACAGGTGTAGCTGCTGCGCTTTTGATCGGACTGCTGTGCATTTCTTATTTTTATTACTCACCAAGAAATGAGGAGGCAAAGAAAGTTGTAGATTTTACGCCCACACCAGATGCAATTACATTACAATTACAGAATGGAAGTATAGCCATTATTTCAGAAAATGGTAATTCAAAAGTAATCGACGCAAAGGGAAATCTAATCGGCAAACAAAAAGGAAATCGATTGATATATGATAGTTTGGTGGTTGCTGAAGAATTGACTTATAATACATTAAGGGTTCCTTTTGGCAAAAAATTCGAACTCCTACTATCAGATGGCACCACCGCATTTTTAAACGCAGGCACTTCTTTAAAATATCCGGTTAAATTTTTATCAGGAAAAGACAGGGAGGTGTTCTTAGACGGCGAAGCTTTTTTTGATGTCACCAAAAATGAGAAAAGCCCCTTTGTTATTAACGCGACGCAACTGAACGTACGTGTTTTAGGCACCAAATTTAATGTTTCGAATTATACGGAAGATGAGGTGACCGATGTCGTTCTAGTCGAAGGTTCGGTCGGTCTTTATAATGCGAAAGAAAAATTCGGCGGGAAAAATACAACCATGCTAATACCAGGGCATAAAGGAAGTTTTTCGAAAGAAAAAGGCGGTATAGCCACTGAAAAGGTCAATACCGAAATCTATACCTCTTGGATTCACGGTGATTTGGTATTTCGAAATATGACGTTTGAAAATATACTTAAAAAGATGGAGCGCAACTATAATGTTACCATTACCAATCACAATGCTTCTTTAGCCCAGGAAAAATTTAACGCCAGCTTTAGAAAAGCACCCATAGATACCGTTCTGCAGTATTTCAAAACTACCTATTCCCTTGATATTCATACTAACGGAAAAGAAATAACCATAAGATAAGAACCAATACCAAGTCGCCTATGATATAAAACACCAAAGCGTACCGAGTAAACCATAGAACAGAACCAAAGCTTCAAAAAAGAATCGGGAAATGTGCCAGCATTCCCCGATTACGAAGATGTGGCCTAAAAAACAACCACTATTAAAACACTATAAAAATATGAAAAAACTTCTTAAGACTAGAGGAAGGTCCGGGTCTTTAAGTAAACTGTCTTTTAAGATGAAAATAAGCACCCTAGTAATGTTTGCCACCTTTTTTTCATTGCAGGCAAGTACGACATATTCGCAGCGTACCAAGATTACTTTGAACTTGCAAAATGTCACCGTAAAAACAGTACTCGACCAAATAGAGGGGGGTACCGATTATAGGTTCGCCTATAAAATCAATGATGTTGATCTAAATCGAAAGATAAATGTCAATGTTCGTAATCAGTTGGTTAGCCAAGTTGTCGATGATATTTTCAAAAAATCGGAAACAGCTTACAATATCATCGGTTTGCAAATATTGTTGTTTAAAAAAAGCATTCCACAGGGGTTTATTGACAAAGCGGAAGTGATTAAAAAAGTACAGGAAACTACTATAACCGGTACTGTTTCTGATGAAGATGGTGGTCCCCTTCCTGGTGCAAGCATTGTTGAAAAAGGGACGACCAACGGTACGCAAACTGATTTTGACGGTAATTTTACCATTAACGTTGGAGACCCAAATGCCATTCTGATCGTATCATACATCGGTTTTGCAACCATTGAGATCCCGAGCAACGGTCAAACGACTCTTGGCATAACTTTGAAAGAAAGCTCTGCAAGCCTTGATGAAGTGGTTGTG
Organism: uncultured Kriegella sp.; assembly: GCF_963975415.1. Classification (NCBI taxonomy): domain Bacteria; kingdom Pseudomonadati; phylum Bacteroidota; class Flavobacteriia; order Flavobacteriales; family Flavobacteriaceae; genus Kriegella; species uncultured Kriegella sp. The sequence continues at coordinate 603,022 of NZ_CAXBGN010000002.1, read as the reverse complement.
ACAGCTTTAGGAATCAGTCGCGACAAAAAAGGGCTGGGATATGCCGTTCAGGAAATTCAGGGCGATGATTTGAATGAAGCCCGTGAAACCAATTTTGTAAACTCCCTTTCTGGGAAAGTTGCTGGTGTAAATATATCATCTTCCGGTGCGGTCGGCTCGTCATCTAGAATTATCATTAGGGGTGAAAGTTCGCTTAATTTCAATGGAAACGAGCCTTTATATGTCATTGACGGAATTCCTGTGGGAAATGCAGGAACCAGTAATTCTACGACTTCCGATTACGGCAATAGTTCAGCCGAAATAAACCCGGCCGATATCGAGTCGGTAACGGTCTTAAAAGGACCTGCAGCTTCAGCGCTCTACGGTTCGCGGGCAGCTAATGGAGTTATTGTGATTACCACTAAATCGGGAGAAAGTAGTCAAGGTCTTGGAGTAAGCGTGACAACAGGTACAACCATGGAGAGTTTGCTCCGGCTTCCTAAATTTCAAAATGAATTTGGGGGCGGCGCCAACGGAAACTATGAGGGATCGAACTTTGGGGCCGATTGGTCCATTTATCCGAGCGGTATTCGCGATGGCTATGACGAAAGCTGGGGTCCACGGTTGAATGTGGGTACGCTCGAAAGACAATTTCAGTCTCCTACTTTAGGGCGTATGCGCGGTGGTGATGTAGCCAACCCTAATAGAGGAGAGGTTATACCCACCCCTTGGATTGCCTATCCCAATAATATTCGCGACTTTTTTACCACTGGTCGAACCTATTTTAACAATGTGGCCCTTACGGGAGGGAATGAAAAAGGAAATTATAGACTCTCTTATACAAATGTAGACCAAACGGGTATTGTACCAAACAATGACCTACAACGAAATACCGTTGCACTTCGAGGTAGCTATAAGTTCACCGATAAATTTAGTGTTGATGCGTCGATGAACTATGTAAATACAACGAGTACCAATAGGCCAGAAACAGGGTATGGCCGTAATTCGCTGATGTATTTTATGAACTGGTCGGTGCGTAATATGGATATTAATGCCTTAAGGGACTATTGGCAAGAAGGTTTTGAAGGAACGAGACAGTTTCAATACAACTATGGGGAAAACCATAACAATCCCTTCTTTTATCAATATGAGAATACCAAAGGACAAGATAAACATCGGTTGTTCGGAAACATAAGCCTGAATTATGACTTCACGGAGCATTTATCACTGATGTTACGTGGAGGTACCGATGTCTACAACGACTTTAGACCCATGCAATGGGCCCTTAGCACCGTAGGTTATGAAAATGGAAGGTATCAAGAAGTAACCCAATTTTTTGAAGAACGGAATTATGATTTTTTGTTACGTTACAACAACAGTATTGGCAACGATTTTAACTATAATGTTTCGGTTGGGGGCAATCAAATGAAACGGAGCACACGATATAGACTGGCCCTGGCCCCTGAATTGTTGGTGCCAGATGTGTATTCGTTGTCTAATAGCGCTTCAGACGTCGTTATTAATGCATCCAATAGCGAAAAGGCCATTAATAGTTTTTACGCCTTTGCCCAGTTCGATTATTTGAGTACGTTTTATTTAGATGTAACTGCTCGAAACGACTGGTCAAGTACGTTACCTGCTGAGAACAACTCCTATTTTTATCCTTCGGTCTCTTTTAGCGCGTTGTTGGATAAGGCACTTTCGATGCCTGATTGGGTAACGTTGGCCAAGCTTCGATTGGGTGCTGCTCAAGTGGGTAGTGATACAGAACCTTATAACTTGTTCGATACTTTTAATTTTCAACAACCATGGGGCAGTAGCTATGCATTGGCAAGTGGCTCCAGTTTGAAGAATAACAATTTAAAACCAGAAAGTATAACGACGTATGAGATTGGTACCGACCTAAGATTTTTCAATAACCGTATCGGTTTAGATTTCACCTATTATAACACCCGGTCAGAGAATCAGATCATAAGCATTCCTTTGGCGGCGTCAACGAGCTACGCTGGGCGAATTATCAATGCCGGTGAAATACAAAATCGGGGTTTTGAAGTCATGTTGAATATGACACCCTTGCAAATCGAAGACGGATTGAAATGGGATGTCTCCCTTAACTTCTCAAAGAACGAGGGTGAAGTAATAGAGCTGGCAGAAGGCATTACTTCGATTACCCAAAGTGCACCGGGGGAAGATGCCTCGATTCAGGCCAGGGTCGGAGAGCGAATGGGTGCTATTTGGGGTCCGGGTTACCAACGTGTAGAAAGTGGTCCTTTGGCCGGTGAAATCATAATTGGAGCAAGTGGCATTCCTGAGAGTACAGATGAAGATATTTACTTAGGAAATATCAATCCCGATTGGATCGGAAGTGTTTCAAATACCTTTACCTATAAGAATGTAAGTCTGTCGGCCCTTGTCGACGTTCACTATGGGGGAAAATTTGTATCGCGTTTTTATAACAAAGCGGTCGGTGCAGGTCAATTGATTGAAAGTGCCGAGGGTAGGTCGGCAAGGGCTATTGGCACAGAATATGACGATCCTTATTATATGGTTGGTGCTGCCTTGGTCGATGGTACTTACGTCGAGAATTCTACGAGTACTGATGGCACCTATAGTACCGGTGTGTACGGTACTGATGCGAGAAGTTTTCATAAAGCACGTTTAGATCACATTAGTGAGGGTCAATTGTTTGATGCAACTTATGTTAAACTTCGTGAACTCAAATTGGGCTATAGGTTTCCCAAAGAACATTTGGGTAACCTTCTTAAAGATGCACAGCTTTCAATTGTAGGGAGGAATTTATTCCTATGGACACCCAAGAGCAATCAACATTTTGATCCAGAGGTGGCGGTCGCCACTGGTGGAGGGGGGTTGGTTCCCGGGTTTGAAAACATGAGCCTTCCTTCTACTAAAAGTTTGGGAATCAATTTGAGCCTGAAATTTTAATCATTTAAAAAAGCATCATGAAAAATATACTTTCAAACATACTAATAGGGCTAGGCACTGTGCTGTTGCTCTTTTCATGCACCAAAGATTTCGAGGAAATCAATACCAACCCGAATCAAGCGGATCGTTTGACGAATCCCGGACTTTTATTGCCCAGCATAATTAGGGAAACGTCGAATCGTAATTGGGACAATTCATTTGATAGGTTTGCTGTTGTTTCGGATCAAGTAGCCAATCAGTTTGCCAGTACTTTTTTAGACTGGACACGATTGGATTCAGACCGTTTCTTTTGGAGCAATTACGATAAAATAAAAGACCTTGATAAGTTGATAGCCATTTCCGAAGAACAAGGATTGGCAAATTACAAGGGAGTCGCCATGGTGATGAGGGCTTGGCTCTTTCAGGGGATTACCGATAATTTTGGAGCAATTCCCTATACCGAAGCAGGCAAGGCACAGGATGACATTAATTTCCCGCAGTACGATTCCCAAGAGATGGTTTATGCAGGAATTTTGAGTGAATTGGAAACTGCCAATGAGCTACTGGGAAGCACCAGCGAAGTGGTTGTCGGTGATATTTTGTATAACGGCGATATCTCTGGATGGAAAAAGTTTGCCAATGGTCTTCGATTGCGAATTCTATTGCGCCAATCAGGTAGAAAAGACCCATCGGCCGAAATGCAACAAATCGTAGGAAATCCTACAGTGTATCCTATATTTACTTCTGATGAAGACCAGGCAGCTCTTCAGTACCTGACCGATTTAGGAAATGAACACCCATCGTTTCGTGGTAATGTGAGCGATTGGGCATCTTCATCTCGGTTGACGACCACGATGGAGACCATTTTAAAATCGATGGACGATCCTCGTTTGGCCGTTTTCGCAATGCCGACACCAGCTTCGGCAAATACCGGCACTCCCGAGTATGGGGGAGTCCCCAATGGTATTCAAGACATAGAACAGTGGAATGGTGGATCGGCAAATCATTCGGCAATCGGTCTGCTTTGGGCACCACAACAGTTCGCGCCCGATATGGCATCGGAAAATGCGGCCCAAAGTATTTTGATGTCGTATTCAGAATTACAATTTATACTTGCAGAGGCTCGCGAATTGGGCTATATAACTTCCGGTACCGCCGAAACCTATTATTTAAATGGTGTACGAAATCAATTTGACTATTATGCTTCCCGCATACCTGATCACTTTGTACTGCCTACCGCGAACCAAGTGATTCCACCAGCTACGTATTATACCCAAGATAGTGTTGCCTATACCGGAACCCAACAAGATAAATTGAATAAAATCTATGTTCAGAAATGGCTTTCGTTATTCTTGGTCGGTTCAGAAGCATGGTCACACTGGCGAAGAGTAGGGGTTCCCGAAATTACGCCCGGGCCGAATAGTGTAGGGTATATTCCAGTTAGGTACCTGTATCCGGCCGATGAGCAGCGCCTGAATCTTGAGAACTATAATGAGGGCGTCAAATTATTGGGTGGCCCAGACGATCTTACAACCCCGGTGTGGTGGGATGTCGATTAATTCAAAGAAAACTATAATCAAAGCATATAAAATATATTAGATCATGAAAAAAATAGAATCCAAAATAAAATATCGTTCCTTTATTTTCACCCTATTGGCCCTCTTTACTTTCTTGTTTTCCTGTGAGAATGACCTCGAAGAAGAAATCGATATTGTTAATCCGTACGTGGTAAGTTATAATCCAGTGCCCGGCGTCGACGGGGTTGCCTTGAACAGCAATTTAGTTTTGACCTTTGATGATATCGTCTATAAGGGCAGCGGCAAGATTACCATCACTTCTGACGTTGAGCTGGCCAAACAGGTTATAGACGTTAACGATGAAGCTGTAACTATTAGTAATGTCGGTCGTGTTATGACCATAAACCCACAAGACTTTTTGTCTGGGAGGGATTATCAAGTGGTAATCGATAAGGGAATTGTAGTCGACAGTACGGGAAATGCCTATTTTGGAATGCCCGATAACGAAATCTGGACTTTTAAAAGTGGTGGTAATGCTGGAGACTTAGATGCTCCGGAATTGGCAACACTATCTCCCTCCGATGATGACAACGAAGCTTCTGTTTTTGGTCTTGTATTGACGTTCAATGAGGGTGTCAAAACGGCCGCCGGAAGTTTTGTCATCTACGATGCAGAAACCGATGCCCCAGTTCACACGATCGATGCCGAAGGTGAAATGATTGGTATTGATGAAGATAAGTTGTCGATTACCTACCCCGCACCACTTTCTTTTGATAAGAACTATTATGTTCAGTTCGAATCAGGTGTGGTAAAAGATATTGCTGGGAATCCTTTTGGTGGGATAACCGATGCTACAACTTGGAATTTCAAGACTGTCGCCGGTAGTGGTACCGATTTGGTAGTACATTTGCCCTTTGATACCGACCTTGCCGATATTAGTGGAAATAAATTTGATGCTGTTTTAGGTGAAACCGCTACGGCCGATGTCTCGTTTGAGAATGACGCCACCAGGGGTACGGTGGTTCGATTTAATGCGGGATCTTATGCACGGCTTCCAGTACATCCATTGTTGAGGTCTGTTGAGGCAACCGACGATTTTAGTGTCAATTTATGGATAAAATTGGCGGGTACCGATTCTGACCCTGCTATCATTGGAAATAAAGATTGGGGCAGCGGTGGAAATCCTGGATGGCTCTTGGCCACTGACGATGGTCATGAATATGCACCAGGTAATGGAACCGATCACGGTTGGATCGTAAATATTGCAGATGATCCTAAAAATGATAATCGAATGGATTGGAGGGCTGCTTCTACAATACCCCAAGCTCCTGCCTTATCTGATGACCAATGGCATATGGTTACCATGGTTTTTGACAGAACAAATTCTGAATTATCAGTTTATATAGACGGACAAGAGTTTGAAAGTAGTGCGATTGCATCATCGTATGATTTAAGTACTGTGCCAGGGCCACTTTATGACACCGTCAATGACCACCCCATTACTATTTGGGAAGATGCCACGGGAGGCTATAATGCCAGCGATGATAGAAGGGGCGCCATGACCGGACTTATGGATGAATTGAAGATTTATAACAAAGCCCTCACATTGACGGAAGTCACAGCTTTGTTCACCGAGTAAAGTAGGGTGAAAAGTAGTATTTGATTTGTTTTATTATTTAGTGATTAGTGTTAAAAAGACCTCGTTGATTCGAGGTCTTTTTTCTTTAGTTAAGTTTGTTTTTTAAATGACATCACTGCAATTCGTCAACGTATAGTTGACCACCAAAAAATAGGTAATAAACAAAGGGAATAATGAGTTTTTAAGAAAATAATAACGGTACACATTTTCGTTTTGATTTGCAGAATTATAATTTCACAGAAAACAGAGAGCAATGAAAGATTTAAAGAATAAAGTAGCCTATATAACCGGAGGATCAAAAGGTATAGGCTTAGGGGTGGCTGAAGCACTGATCAATGTGGGAATGAAAGTTGCCATAAGTGGCAGAACCTTGAAGGCCTTGGAAAAGGCGGCAGAACATTTGGGCGATCAAGACAATGTACTCGCGCTTGAATCGAATGTCTCGAACCACGAGGATGAGCAAAAGGCCGTTAAGCAAATTTTGGATAAATGGGGGCAATTGGATGTGGTTCTTGCCAATGCCGGAGTTGGGCATTTTGCTCCGATTGACGAGATGTCAGATGAGCAATGGCACCAAATGATAGACACTAACTTAAATGGCGTATTTCACACATTGAGAGCCTCCGTTGAAGCCTTAAAGGAGTCAAAAGGGTACTACATGACTTTGGCTAGTTTAGCGGGCGCCAATTTTTTTGCTTCTGGTGCAGGCTACAATGCCACAAAATTTGGTGTGGTTGGGTTTACCCAAGCGGCTATGTTAGATCTTCGGAAATATGATATTAAAGTATCAACGATTATGCCCGGATCTGTAGCTACCCATTTTGCAGGAAACGAACCTTCGGAAAAGGATGCTTGGAAGATTCAACCTGAAGATATTGGCGAACTGGTTGTAGACCTTCTAAAAATGCACCCACGAACATTGCCCAGCAAAGTAGAGGTGAGGCCAAGTCGTCCGGACAAGAAGTAACTTTAAACTTCCTTTTCAACAAACGGGATATCTGGATTGCAAATTTCGAGAATCAGTTTTTCAAGTTGTTCACGGAAGGCCTCCATTGTATCTTGAGTGATATGGGTATTCATTTTTCTACTGGTTCTTGATTCTTTGGTGGCAAAATATTGCAGGCCAGAACCTAAGTTTTTAAATGAAATAATGCCTGCCACCATAGGGTCGAAAGGTTTGGTCTTGGCGTACATTGTGGCATAACATAAGAGTTGAAAAGCCTTGCTTTGGTCATATTCGGTTCTTATTTCTTCCCAATCCACCAAGGTGACGTTCTTGCTTTCAACTTTTCCTGTTTTATAATCTATGATTCTCAACATGCCATCTTTCTGATCTATACGATCTAATTTTCCTTTTAATATAATGGGAAAGTTTAGTTGAGGGATGTCTAAATTGACTCGATAACTTTCCTCTAAACCTATGATTTTGATTTGATGTTTTTGTACGTCAGAAATTTCTTGATCTATAAATTTTTCGATATAACGTACAACAACATTAAAGGCAATCAGGTTTTTTCCATAAGAGATATCGCCTCCCTTATAGGAATTTGTAAAGTTTGATTCGACAAGGGACCGAATCGATTTTTTACCAAGGAGGAGCATCTCTTTTGTCAATAACTTACCCACAAAGGGTTTGTAAATTTCTTCCAGGGTGTCATGAACGATGGTTCCCAAGGTGTTTGCAGCAACCGATTCCTCTACTTCAGAAAGGTCTTCGATACCCAAGAGATTTTTTTTATAAAACGAAATCGGATTTCTAATATAATTACTCAATGAGGTTGGGGAAAACCCTTTACTGGCATATCTTTCGATTAATTTAATGAGAGCGCTGTCTTTGTCAATGCGCTCCATTGTTTTAATAGTCGGTGATATGGCAGGTGCTACAATATCTTCAGAAATTTTCCCTATCATGTTTTGGTCGGTCAACAATTGCGAGATAAGACGACTTCGTTCGCCGCCCTCTAGCACGTCTGGTTCTGTATTGTATAGGAGATAAATGTTTTTGGCTCGTTGTAATAAGCGGTAAAAATGATAGGTATAGACGGCGTCTTTTTCTTTATAGGTGGGCAGGCCAAAAGCCGATTTGAGATCAAAAGGGATGAATGAATTGTTTGATTTTCCTGACGGTAATATTCCTTCATTGACAGCGGTTAATATTACCGTTTCGAAATCGAGGTTTCGGCTTTCCAACATACCCATGATTTGAAGTCCTTGTAAAGGCTCGCCCTTAAAATCGAGAGTTTCCGATGTTAATAGTTCTTTATAAATGCTTTGTAGCGACTTTAAATCGTTTATGAATCTATATTCGCGTACAAGGTCTAGTACTTGATTAAAGAGGGTGTAGAAGCGATACAGATACTCTAGGGATAGTGTATTATTTGCACCTTGAATCTTGTCTTTTAAAGATAAAGTGATGGAAATACAATTTTCAACAAAACTTTCGGGCGAAGGTATTTTTTCTGAGAATAGAAGGGATAATGGTTCGCTTACGGCAAGTGATGTTATTTTGTCTACATTGATATAGGTCCAATTTTGTTGTTTTATAGTAGCTATTATGATTTCGGCATCATTCTTAGTTTCCGTATCCAAGAGAATATTGATAAATGGATGTGATAGGAAGGCAAGTACGTTTTTATAGAACCATCCGTGCGAGTCTTTTCTGATATAGAGTTCCATAAATTGGTAAAACAAACTGGCCAACGGTGTTTTGTTCAAAGGGTAGCCCATTGTAATATTTACCCCTTTCAAATTTTCTGGAATTGAATTCAGTAGCGGATTTAATAATGATTCGTCACCAAGCACCACCGCAGTTTTCTTTAGTCGGTCCTGGTCATTTTCAATCCATTTTGATAACAGACCACTTACATACTTGGCCTGCGATACATTTTTGGGTACCCCGACGATGTGAATATTTTTATCGCTTAGAAAATGATCGCCGATGCCTAAGAGCTCTTTGTTTTTGAATTGAGGCCATGTTCTTTTGTGTTGACGGATAAAGAAGCTTGCATCATGTGCCGGGTCTTCTAAAAAATAGTTGTCAAGGTCCCAGTATATATCAGATTTACAATGAACTAATATTTCTTGAATAATGGTAATCTCGGCAGTATTCAGGGCATTAAAGCCAACAAAAATGAATGTTTTGTTTTTGTTGGAAGCAATGAAATCTTTGAGTTGTGCTACAGCGTGCCTATAGACCAGACCCTGATGACCTAACCCTTTTTTAACAAGATTGCGGTTGAAGGCTTTATATAGTGGATGAAGATTTTTCCAAAACAGTTGATAGTCCTCCATCATTTTGGTCTTCGGTGCATCGGGAGACCAATGGGAAATTTCTTGAATATCGTAAAGATTTGAAAAGAGTTTTTCCGTGTCTATAAGATACCGGTCAACTTCGTTAAAATCTTGTAACAATGTTTGGCCCCATTTAGAAAAAGTGAAGAAATCATCTTTTAAATCATGAGTTTGAGTTGAATAGGTTGAATAGAGTTCGAATAGTTGTTGGGTATTATTGGCATAAGAAAGGCCTGAGACATGTTCGACAAAACTTTCTATACTATAAATGTCGGGGGCAAAAAGGGTCTTTTGGGTAATGTTGGCAATGGTATTGCGCAAGAAAGTACCTGCGCGCTTACTAGGTAGAATGAATATGGTCTCTTCAAGGGTTCCTTGTTTCTTCCATACGGCCGCGACAACTTCTTCTAAAAAACTTTGCATGCCCAAAAATAGAAAAAGCCCTGACAATTGTCAGGGCTTTTTTATTTATTTGAACAGGATGAAAAATCCTATTATTTTACCAAGTTGATTTCAACTCTTCTGTTTTGAGTTCTACCAGCTCTTGTATTGTTGGTAGCGATAGGCTTGTCTTCACCGTATCCTACAGAAGACAATCTGAAAGCATCGATTCCTTTGTCAACTAAGAATTCTTTTACAGAAAGTGCTCTTGACTCAGAAAGGCTCTGGTTCAATTTTGCACTACCTACACTGTCAGTGTGACCTTCAACTGTAAATTTAGCAGTTGGGTACTCTTTCAAAATTTGAATGATGTCAACCATTACAGAAGTAGATTCTGCTTTGATAGAAGATTTACCAGTGTCGAACAAGATAGTTCGTGCATATTCGTTCAATTGCTTCTGAACCTCTTCGGTTACTTCAGGACATCCTTGGTTAGCAACAGTACCAGCAACATCTGGACACTTGTCATCTTTGTCCAATACGCTGTCACCATCTTTATCTGGCCATGGGCATCCTTTGTTAGCAGCAGGACCTGACTCATTAGGGCACTCATCGTCACCATCGGCAACACCGTCACCGTCAGCATCTGGGCAACCAGCAAGGCTAGCTAAACCAGCTTCGTTAGGACATTTGTCATCTTTATCGGCAACACCGTCACCGTCAGCGTCAGGACAGCCGTTCATTTCTTTAGAACCTGCTTCGTTAGGACAGCTATCTTTGCTATCTTCAATACCATCACCGTCAGCATCTGGGCAACCGTTGAAAGCCTCTAGGCCAGCAACCTCTGGACATGCATCGTCTTTGTCGTAGATACCATCACCGTCTGTGTCAGTACCACCAAATTTGATGGAAAGACCAGCCATGTGCTGAAAGTGTGGCACCAAATAATCTTCGAATGCATGCTTATAACTGGTTTGAACAGTTAAACCAATGTTGTCGGTAAACCAAAAATTCACACCAACACCACCGTTTACTGTACCAGCACCGATTTCATCGATCCAAGTGTAACCACCACCAACTTCAACGAATGGGTCGATTACGGTTTCTTTTAAGAAATTGTATTTAATTGTACCATCTAAAGCGTAGTAAGAAAGGTCATCAACTCCGGTATCTCCCCATTTGCTGATTTTGTTTAATGAACCTCTAGCTCCTACGGAAAAACCACCTCCAACAGATTTAGAAACGCCGATGTAAGAAATAGAAGGAAGAATGTTCCAGTGATCAGTGGCATTGAATAGTTGATTACCAAAAGAACTATTTGGGAAATCACCAGTTGGATAAACGTCAACGGCGTTTACCCCAAAGCCAATCTGCCAAGGGTTATTCTCGTCTTGCGCTTGTATGCCGTTAACGGCTGCAATCAGCAGGGTAACGACCAATAATTTGCTAAGATGTTTCATGTTCAAATTTTTAAGTTTAAGTGTTTATTAGTCGCAAATGTAAGTTGTTAAATATTATTAACAAAATCAATTTCCTTTTTTTTTTAACACAATACGTAGGAAATTTTGCGCACTTAAACGATTTTTAATGTTTTTCCTACGGCTGTGAACGCATTTATCGCCTTATCAAGATGAGAAATTTCATGGGCTGCTGAAAGTTGTACCCGTATTCGAGCTTTATTTTTCGGAACCACGGGATAGAAAAATCCGATTACATAGATTCCTTGTTCCAAAAGTAGGTTGGCCATTTGTTGAGAAAGCTTGGCGTCGTAGAGCATTACGGGAACAATTGCCGAGTCTCCATCAATGATATCAAACCCTGCTTCTTTCATACCTTTCTTAAAATATTCAGTGTTCTCTTGAAGTTTATCGCGCAAGGAGGTATCGTTCTGTAACATATCGAATACCTTGATTGATGCTCCTACAATGGCGGGTGCCAAAGAATTGGAAAAGAGGTAAGGTCGCGAACGTTGTCGCAATAGCTCGATAATTTCTTTTTTTCCGGTCGTGTATCCACCCATTGCGCCACCAAGAGCCTTGCCTAGTGTACCTGTAATAATATCGATGCGCCCCATAACGTTTTTTTCTTCCAAAGTTCCTCGGCCGGTCTCACCTATAAAACCGGTAGCATGGCATTCATCGATCATAACCATAGCATCGTATGTGTCTGCAAGATCACATATCTTATCTAATGGGGCTACAAGGCCATCCATAGAAAATACCCCATCGGTCACGATAATTTTAAAACGGGCATTGTCGGCATTGGCTTGTTGTAGTTGTTTTTCAAGATCTGCCATATCGCTATTTGCATAGCGATACCTTTTGGCCTTGCACAGACGAACCCCATCAATTATTGATGCGTGGTTTAAGGAATCAGAAATTATGGCGTCAGCAGCTGTTAATAAGGGTTCGAAAACTCCGCCATTGGCGTCAAATGCCGCTGCGTATAAGATGGTATCTTGAGTACCGTAGAAATCGGCTATTTTTTGTTCTAGTTCTTTGTGAATATCTTGGGTGCCACATATAAAGCGTACCGACGACATGCCGAAGCCATGAGTATCCATGGTGTCTTTGGCCGCTTGAATAACATCGGGGTGTGAAGAAAGTCCAAGATAATTGTTCGCACAAAAGTTAATGACCTCCTCACCAGTTGAAATTTTGATTACTGCTGCTTGGGGTGTGGTAATAATGCGCTCTTGTTTAAAAAGACCGTCTTCTTTAATGGTAGCCAGCTCTTGCTGTAAGTGTTCTTTAATTTTTCCGTACATAATTTGGTTCTATATAAATTCTGGTGTTACGTTTTCTTCAATATATACAATGATTTTGTTTTCTACAAGATATCCCATGGTTTCCAAGGCCGATGCGTATGCATATATTTGTTCATGATGTTTAGCGTTTTTCTTTCCGGTTTTGTAATCGATTATGGTGGCTTTTTTTCCTTTTATTACAATTCGGTCTGGGCGTAAGAGACTTCCTGTTTCGGTCAAAATGTCTTTTTCATTAAGAATCGTATTTCCTTCTTGATAATAAGGATATAGTTTAGGGTGTTTTATGATTTTTTTTATTCGTGATTTTAGAGCAGTACTTTCATCGGGCGTAATATCTCCATTCCGAATTAAATCACTAAAGGAGTTGTCGACATCTTTTTCTGTTTCTATGAGCCCTAATATATAATGTATAAGGTTTCCACGAAAAAGCGCTTCTTCGCGTTGCGTATCCCATAAGACGCCTGAGCGGGTTATGATATTGAAACTAGGGCGATTTTTATGGGTATAATAATGTGGAATAGATGTCTGGGGTTTTGTAAGCAGACCTTTCTCCAATTGGGCCATGTTTAAGTCACCAAAGGTATATTGGTTTTTTGAATCTTCCCAAACCCCTAACTCTTTCAAGTAATGTATAAAGAGTCCTGAATAGTGCTTGATGTTGTGATCTCCGCTTTTGTTGATTTCTTTTTCTGTGAGAACAAACAGGGCCTTTTCCGCCCTTGTTAGGGCTACGTAGAGTACGTTAAAGGCATCTAAGACCATTTTTTGCTCTTCTTCTTCAAATATAGTATTTGCAACATCACTGTATTCGGTAACCTCCGACTTTTCGTTCACCAGTACTTCATCAAATCCGTGATAAGCCGTACTATCCACTGGCAACCATAGTTTTTTATCGTTTCTGCGAAACATATCCATGTTGGCAAATGGGAAAATAACAATTGGAAACTCCAACCCTTTAGACTTATGAACGGTCATAATGCGAACGGCGTTCATGTTTTCTGGGGCAGTAATTGCCAATTTGTCCTGCTTCTTTTCCCAATAGTCTAAGAACGATTGTGCATTGCCGCCTTCTTTTTGCTCAACTTCCAGAACAACATCCATCAAAAATGTAATATAGGCATCCGACTCAGGGGCAAGGTCAAACTGCTTTATAGCAAGTTCAAAGGCATCGTAGACCGAATGTTGTTTTATTTGGTCAATATCGAAGTCGTACGTTTCTTTTAGCAGTGACTTCAGATCTTCAAGGTGAGATGAAATATAGAGGTGTCTATTAATGGTCTGTTTAGCTGATAAAAATGATAATATCTCGTAGGCCAGTTCAGACTCGTGACCTTTGCCTCCATAGTACAACAGATGAATTAGAAACCGCACTTTGGAGCTACTGGCCAACAAAAGACTTTCCGATGAAATAACGGGAATCTCTTGCTGTGTCAAATAATTGGCTAACAAAACACCCTTGCTATTGCTGCGTACTAGAATACAGATGTCGTTATAAACATAATTTTTATTGACGGTATTGTGTATAATCTCGAGGGTGGCCAGGCAATACCTTTCGTCTATTGGTTTGTCGTCCTCTTTTTCAATAAAATCAAGCTGAACGAAACCTCCTTTTTTGCTATTATACCTTTGCTGATTGCCTTTGGCGAAAAGGTGGTGGTATTCGGGGCGTTCAAGAAAAGAAATCACTGAGCTAAAGAAATCATTGTTGAATTTTATGATTTCTTCGTGGCTTCGGTAATTGACCGGTAAGTTTTCAGTGCTTGGGTTGATTACAAACGGATTTGCCCTTTGGTTGACCAGTCCTAAAAACTGTTCGGCATTTCCGCCGCGCCATCTATAAATGGCTTGTTTGGCATCACCGACCAAAAATAAAGACCCAATCTTTCCTTGGTCATCAAGACTGGTTAATGCGTTGTCGACCAACGGCACTAGGTTGTTCCATTGCATTTCTGAAGTGTCTTGAAATTCATCGATAAAATAATGACGGTATTTTTCGCCAAGACGTTCATAGATAAAGGGTGCGGGCTGGTTCTTTATTTCATTGGATATAATATGGTTGAATTTGAAAAGTGGAATCTGGTCTTGTTCATCTCCGATAGCATTGAGCTCTTTTTGAATTACATTTAAGACCGTAAGCGGCACAACGTTTTGATAGGCGTTTTTTAGAAAGGAACGCTGGTAAATCAGATGCTTAATGTTTAAGTAGGTCTCTAGTAATGGCCCCACGAGTGTTTCGGGCGGAATTAAACCGGCTTTTAAAATTTTGCCAGCTCTTAAATTCTGTTCCAATTGATTATTATAGAGCTTGCTGGGTTCAAATTCTGAATCCCTTACTTTTTTAAAATGATTTGGAAGTGTCTGTCGCGGAAAGTCCGTTGAATCCAATCCTTGTTCGGAAATGAAATCTAGCGCTGATTTCGCGTTTTCGATAACTTTGAGCTCAATACTTTCTAACTGCGCCTTAATCTTTAATTTTAATCCAATGAAGTCAGCTAGGTTCCTGTTTTTAATTTTATCGAGATGTGGCACGTGGTTTTCATTAAACAGCAACTTGCTAATCTCATTCAAGTCGAAAGCAACATCCCAACTGCGATCGTCATCGGTCTTTTCAAGTGCAAAATCGACTAATACCTCAGTCAATGCTTCGTCGATGCCGGCTTTTTGAATCACACGGGCTACCGCTTCTTCTTGTAGGAGTGTCGTATCGACAACAGGTTCGAAGTTTTGTGGGAGTTTTAAGTCCTTGGCAAAAGTTCGAATAAGGCGATGCGTGAACTTATCAATGGTCGAAACGTCGAAAAAAGCATAGTTGTGGAGAATGTCTTTTAAAGTTCTTTTGCTTTTTTCGCGTAAGTCGGAGGGTGAAATCTTCAGATCTATTAATAGATCATTGAACATGTTTTTACTCTTCTGGGGTGTGTTTTCTTGGGAAAAATGGAAAAGACTGTCTAGAATACGGCCTTTCATTTCGTTTACCGCCTTATTGGTGAAGGTAATGGCCAATATGGTTTGAAATTTTTTTTGAGAGGTCAGGGCGATTTTAAGATACGCTTTAGTAAGAGTGTACGTCTTACCCGAACCCGCTGAAGCGTTATAAATTATGAAGGGCGTGTTTTGCACCAATTTTTGTTGCAAAATACACAATATAGCACAGTTCTTAACAAATTATTAGCGGAATATGTTTGTTAAAAAATGTAAATTTGAGAATCACTTTTTTATAACTTAAAAACATATAATTATGGCTTTTGAATTACCAAAATTACCCTATGCCTATGATGCATTGGAACCACATATTGATGCAAGAACTATGGAAATACATCATACGAAGCATCACAATGGATATACTACTAAACTGAACGGTGCTATTGCCGGAACCGATTTGGAAGGTAAATCGATAGACGCTATTTTGACTGGTTTAGATATGTCGAACGGAGCTGTTCGAAACAATGGAGGTGGTTTTTACAACCACTCCCTGTTTTGGGAAATCATGTCTCCTAATGGTGGTGGTGCTCCTTCCGGGGCGTTGGCCGATGCCATCAACGAAGCTTTTGGTTCGTTCGAAAGCTTTAAAGACGAGTTTAGTGGAGCGGCAGGCACCCGTTTTGGATCTGGGTGGGCATGGCTTTGTGTGCATAAAGGAGGTAAATTGGAAATTTGTTCCACTCCTAATCAAGATAATCCGCTAATGCCTGACACAGGTTGTGCCGGGCATCCTATTTTAGGTTTAGATGTATGGGAACATGCATATTACCTCAATTATCAGAACCGACGACCTGATTATGTCAATGCATTTTTTAATGTTATCAATTGGGACAAGGTTTCTGAATTGTATGAAGAAAACAAATAAAAGTAGAATTGAAACTTTTTTGTGGGAAGGTGCTCAAGTTTTTTGAGCACCTTTTTTTATTGGGTAATACGATCCTCGCTAAATGATGATCATTCGAAAGACTGTATTGCTATTGCGGTTTTGGGTTTCTGGGAAAAATACGATGAGAGTTTTAAACCGAATTGTATTGACTAAGAGTGGGTTATAAATAGAAAAGGGCGGAGAAATCTCCACCCTTTTCGTCCCAAATCTTACCATAAACTTAACCTACTTATGCTATGGCAATGCTAAATTACTGGTATTACGGGAAATAAAAAAGGAATTTTAAGAAATTTTATGTGGTTAACCCTAAAAAAAAGATGGTTCTCTTTATTGAAAAGTGAGGAAAACCTTGTTAATTAATGGAAGTAGAAAAATAAAAAGACGGGGCAACACCCCGTCTTTTTCCCCAAATCTTACCATGAACTTAACCTACTTATGCTATGGTCCTCCAAAAATAATACGAAGAAGGCCCAGGGAAAAAAGTTTTAGATGAACACCCTAATCTATGGTTGAAAGGTAATTGATGGAAAGCTTAGTAATGAGGGAATACGAGCTACGAGTAAATAGGAAATAGGTGCAAAATAAAAAGACGGAGCGCTGCCCCGTCTTTTCCCCAAATCTTACCATGAACTTAACCTACTTATGCTATGGTCCTCCAAAAATAGGGCATTCTACGCGCTTTCATAAATTTCTTTGTTGAAAGACACATTCCTTTGTTGAACGGTTCGCCAAGGAATTTAAAAAGAAGAAAAGTTCAATTTGTATTTTTAGTATTTGATAATTTGGTCAAAGGGAAGTAGGTGCTTAAACCATTTTCTTTAACGGCAGATGTCTAAAATAAAAAAGGTGGAGAAGTCTCCACCTTTTTTGCCCCAAATCTTACCATGAACTTAACCTACTTATGCTATGGCAAGCTCAAAAATAATGGTGTTAAATTCGTTGCGCCTATAAACCCGATAAAAGGCATGGATTATCGATAAAGTGTAAGAATTTCCGACTAGGAACAAAAATGTTAGTAGGCTCGTTCGTTTTTTCCCTCATAAAAATTGATAAAGGCTTTATTGACAACCCGATTTCCACCAGGGGTGGGGTAGTTACCGGTAAAATACCAATCTCCCAAATTCTTAGGACAAGCAAGGTGCAGATTTTCAATGGTTTGATAAATAATTTGTACTTCTGACTTTATATCAGCCGGACTTAAAAGTTCACCAATTTTCTTAGAAATTTCTAAGGCCGAGAAAGGAGCATAAAATTCTTTAACATAATTGATGACATCTTGGTCCTTTGAGTTTACTTGTTCTAGACATTTTTGGTATATCTTATCGATATGTTGTTGGGTCCCATTTTCTTGATGCAAGGCTAATGCCGCCCTAAAAGCAATAAAATCTTCAAGTTTGGCCATATCGAT
The DNA here is from genome assembly GCF_963975415.1 of uncultured Kriegella sp. NCBI lineage: Bacteria > Pseudomonadati > Bacteroidota > Flavobacteriia > Flavobacteriales > Flavobacteriaceae > Kriegella > uncultured Kriegella sp. The sequence continues at coordinate 585,250 of NZ_CAXBGN010000002.1, read as the reverse complement.
ACCATAACAATCTGGGTATCGAATCTGAGGAGCCGATGATACGACAATTATTTTTTTCGTATCCAATCGATCTAGTATTTTAAGAATACTTTTCTTTAGGGTCGTGCCGCGTACAATGCTATCATCGATGATAACCAGATTGTCACCTTTCTTCACTGACCCATAGGTGATGTCGTAAACATGTGCCACTAGGTCGTCACGACTGCTGTCTTGGGTAATGAACGTACGTAGTTTGGCATCTTTAATAGCCACTTTTTCAATACGGGGGCGTACTTCTAGTATTTCATGAAGTTGCTCGCTGGTGATTTGAGAACCTATGGCAAGTATTTGTTCTTCTTTCTTCTTGTTCAAATAGTTTTGTGCCTCTTTCACCATACCGAAAAACGACGTTTCGGCAGTATTTGGAATGTACGAGAAAACTGTATTTTTTATATCGTTGTCTATGGAATTCAATATCTGGGGGAAAAGAAGTTTTCCTAACTCTTTGCGTTCTTGATAGATTTCTTTGTCACTCCCTCGAGAAAAATAGATGCGTTCAAAAGAGCAAGCTTTGCGTTCTACCGGTTCGAGTATCTGATTAAAGGTAACATTGCCATTTTTTTTGATGATGATGGCATGACCTGGTTCCAGTTCTTTGATTTCTTCATATTTGACATTAAAGACGGTCTGTATCGCTGGTCTTTCCGATGCTACCACAACCACTTCATCGTCTTTGTAATAATAGGTAGGTCTGATACCGACCGGATCTCTGAGGACAAAGGCGTCACCGTGGCCCAATAAACCGGCCATAGCATAACCGCCGTCCCAGTTTTTGGCAGCACGCCTAAGAATCTTAGCTACCTTTAGTCGGTCGGCAATTATAGGCGAAGCCTCTTGTTTGGTATGACCCTCTTTTTTAATTTGCTTGTATAGTTTAGCAACGGCATCATCAAGAAAATGACCTATCTTTTCCATTACGGTCACTGTATCAGCCATTTCTTTAGGGTGCTGCCCTAATTGCACCAGATTGTCGAAAAGTTCATGCACATTGGTCATGTTAAAATTACCCGCGACAATAATGTTGCGATGCATCCAGTTATTTTGCCTGAGAAACGGGTGTACACTTTCAATGCTGTTCTTGCCAAATGTACCATACCTTACATGACCGAGTAAAACTTCGCCGATATAGGGAATGTTTTTCTTCTGTAGCGCAACATTCTCTTTGTATTCGGGGTGCTCTACAAAAGCCTTGTTGACACGTTCGTTTATTTGGGCGAAAATGTCTTGAATTGGTTGCTTTTCGATTGAACGTACCCTACTCATATAGCGCTCACCCGCTGTCATATCCAACTTAATACTGGCAAAGCCCGCACCATCTTGGCCACGATTGTGCTGCTTTTCCATCATCAAGTACATTTTATTGACCCCGTAAAAGGCGGTGCCATACTTTTCTTTGTAGTATTCCAAAGGCTTTAACAACCGTATCACTGAGATTCCACATTCGTGCTTAATAGCGTCGCTCATTTTTCTATAGTAAATTAAAAAAGCCCCGATTTATCAGGGCATATATTATTGTAATTCAATATCAAATTGTGTCAAGGCCTTAAATTGATGCAGCCTTTTGTCAATTTCTTTTCTATCTAGCTCTTGCATCCGTTCGGTACCGAAACGTTCAACACAAAAGGAAGCCAAGTTCGACCCATGGATAACGGCATTCTTTAAATTATTAAATGATATGTTATCGGTTGCTGCCAGATACCCTGCAAAACCACCTGCGAAGGTGTCTCCGGCGCCGGTCGGGTCAAAAACCTCTTCTAAGGGGAGTGCGGGCGCAAAAAACACCTTTTCTTTATGAAAAAGCAGTGCCCCGTGCTCACCTTTCTTTATTACTACATATTTCGGACCCATTTGTTGTATTTCGGCCGCAGCCTTAACTAAGGAGTATTCCCCGGTCAGCTGTCGGGCCTCCTCATCATTAATGGTGATTACATCTATATGTTGAATGACTTTCTTTAATTCGTCCAAACTATTGTCCATCCAAAAGTTCATGGTATCCAATATGATTAACTTTGGTCGTTTTTTCATTTGGTTTATTACACTTAATTGAATGTTTGGGTGTAAGTTTCCGAGCATAACGACTTCGGCATCATTATAATTTTCAGGAACAACAGGGTCGAAATCAGCCAAAACATTAAGTTCCGTTGCCAAGGTATCCCGAGTATTCATGTCATTGTGATACTTGCCTTTCCAAAAAAATGTTTTTCCACCCTTTACTATTTTAAGGCCAGAAATATCAATGTTCTTAGATTTTAGAAGTTTAAGGTAATCGGAAGGAAAATCGTCTCCAACGACTGAAACAATAGCCGAATCCAATCCGAACTGTGCAGCTGCGAGACCAATAAAAGTAGCTGCGCCGCCCAAAATCTTATCTGTTTTCCCAAAGGGAGTTTCAATGGCATCAAAAGCAACTGTGCCAACAATCAAAAGCTTGCCCATCTCGTTTTAGAAATTTGTTGCAAATATAGGGTTTTGCTTTGCGAATTGCGAGCAGGCTTGCCATCAATTTCGTAGGAATCGTTTGAATGTAGCAGAAAATCTTTTAACGGTCGGCCTAAAAATTTAATAGCCAATATTTTGTGTACTAGGAACGATTTTTTAAAACAAATTTGGTTTATCAAAATAGGGGTCCCTCTTGACTTTTTTGAGAATTCAAAAAAATGAGGAAACTTTAATTTGGTCGTTGCTTTGAACTATCTGAGTACAATGGATAGCTCTTTGCTAGTTGTTTTCTAGGGTAATGTCAACTGAAACAGGTTGATGGTCAGATGCATGCGGGTATTCCGACCATATATAGCCGTTTTGCATCTTTTTAATTATCTGCCCGTTCGAGGTCCATCCCAACCTATTTTTTGAGTAGAGTATGTGGTCAAGCCACACATAATGGTAGTTGTAATTGAAGTTGAAAATCGGATCGGCGAATCGCGTTGTGCTAATATCCAACTTTTGTTCCGTGTCATAAATGGCATTGCCCAGTATAAATTGGGGTTTCCAGATATCGCCCATTAATTTTTCGATGCCACTACCAAGAATTTTCTTTTCACTTACATCGTATCCCGGTCCATCGTTGACATCGCCGCAAACTATCAATGGAATGTTCTTTGTTTCTTCATTGGTCAAGTAGGGTTCTATAAAATCAGTTCTTAGATGTACGGCACTGGCAAATATTTTGCGACGGTTCGAGATTGATTTCTCCCACCATTTTCCCCATTCCAGTAAATCAAAGATTCCTTTGCTTTTTAAATGAAGGCCTAAAATGCGAAAACGTTCGCCATTTTTTAGTTTTACTTCTGAATAGAGCGGTTTTCTTTCATATTTATATATTTCGATGATTCCGTCGTTTTCGTTGTCGAGTTGAAAATCATCGAAAACAACATTGTTCACCGTATTGTAATTGGTTATCGGGTTTTGATTGTCGAATTTGTCAGTATCCGTACGTATAGCGATGCCAATACATTGCGTAGCTCCTTTTGTGGCCTGTATATAGGTGCTCCACGTTCCGGCAACATCCTCATCAAAAAAGAGTTGAAGCTCTTTTGTGCGATTAGGGCCTTCTATGATTACAATTATTTCGGGTTGTAACTCATTGATTACCCCGGCAAGGTCTTTTCGTCTTTCGAGTACCGTTGTGCTTTTCGAATGTTGGGGTTTATGGTCATCAGGGTGAAAATTGCCATCTCCATCGAATAAATCGTTCATCCATTCCATGTTCCAACAAAGAAGTTTAATAGTCATAATAAGTGAATTTTATGGGTCAATACTGCGAGGAAATGAATATATCAAAAATAATCAAGACTGTAGGAATCTACATCGACAATTGTTTTGCAAAGGTATGCCATAGATTGGTTTTTGTGACTGAGTTGATCGCAGGTGTCTTTGTAAGAAGTCGAACAAGACTATTTATTTTCTACCAAAGTCGGCTGGAATTTCGCCCCAAGCTTTGGTTTCCCATTTTACGACCGGTGTATCGTATGTGTTGTTTTCAAGCCAAAAGATGGCTCTTCTTACCATATCGAAGATTACTTTGTTTTTTTGGGTTTCCTTAAGTTTGGTATTGCAGATTTTCTTACGAACCCAACTCATTGCCGTGCGAGAATCGGTGTAAATGATTCTATCGCTTTTGCGTTCTTTTAAAAAGGCAAGTCCATGTACGATGGCTAAAAACTCGCCTATATTATTGGTGCCTTCTACGAAGGGCCCCTGTTTGAATAATTTCTTTCCTGTTTTGGTGTCTACCCCTTGATATTCCATAATTCCCGGATTACCGCTTGATGCCGCATCGACTGCAATGGAATGATAGTTAGGTCGACCGATTGCAAGTATTTGTTCAGGTGATAGCAAGAGTTCGCCCTTTTTCTTTCCCTTGTAATCATCATAATTGCCGTTGTATGCTTTTTTTGCGCTTTCAAAGGTTGCAAAAGATTTATATTGGGCGCCTTTATGGCCTGAAATAGCAGCCTTGCAATCTTTCCAAGTGGTGTAGATTCCAGGTCGTTTCCCCTTCCAGACGGTATAAAACTTCGCTTTTTTTTGAGCCATTATTTTTTAGGTGCTAACAATTTTTCCAAGGTTCGAGGAAAATGTTCGTACTCTAACCTATGTACTTTCTCGGCAATCATTTCTGGTGAATCCCCGGGCAAAACAATGGTCTTCGCCTGATGAATGATGGCCCCTTCATCATAATTCTCGTTAACGTAATGAATGGTTATGCCTGTCTCATAATCCTGATTTTCCTTGACAGCTTTATGCACATTCATGCCGTACATGCCTTTTCCTCCATATTTTGGTAGTAAGGCGGGATGAATATTAACGATTGTTTCTGGAAAGTTTTCTAAAATATTTTTTGGCATTTTCCATAAAAAGCCGGCTAGTACAATGAGATCTGGATTGAATGAGCGCACTACTTCAAGCACACAATCTGAACCATAAAATGCTTGTCTGTTGAAATATAATGCATTGATTTTTAATCGATTGCATCGATCTATGACCTTGGCGTCTTTTTTGTTGGTGAGTACGCCGGCAATGGTCACATTGGGCTTGTGGTGAAAATAATTCACTATATTTTCGACATTGGAGCCGGAGCCCGAGGCAAATAGAAGGATGCTTTTCATGGTGTGGAGGGCATTACTAAAATGGAGAATGATTTCTTGGGCTAAAATACCATTCTTGAATTTAAATTTCTTAAATTACCAGACATTTTAACGACAAATGGTGTTATTCATCCAAAGTTTTTTATTTTTGCCATCAATTTAAAATTTTTAAAACCAATATTATTATGTCAGACATTGCATCAAGAGTAAAAGCTATCATCGTTGATAAATTGGGTGTTGATGAGAACGAAGTAGTGCCAGAAGCTAGCTTTACCAACGACCTAGGGGCAGATTCATTGGATACCGTAGAGTTGATTATGGAATTCGAGAAAGAATTTGATATTCAAATTCCAGATGATCAAGCTGAGAATATCGCAACTGTTGGCCAGGCCATAAGTTATATAGAAGAAGCGAAGTAATTTTATGATTTCTTGAATAAGATCTAAAATTATCCATGTGGTAACAGTATCGCATGGATAATTTTTTTAATTTACGCTAGGCTTAAGATTAATCAAAATTTGATTTAATGCAATTAAAGCGAGTTGTAGTTACTGGTTTGGGTGCTTTAACGCCCATAGGTAACAATATTGAAGAGTATTGGAACGGTTTGGTAAACGGCAAAAGCGGCTCTGCGCCGGTCACGTATTACGACACCGAAAAGTTTAAGGTGAAATTTGCCTGCGAACTAAAAAATTATTCGCCAGAAGACCATTTCGATAGAAAAGAGGCCCGTAAACTTGATCGTTTTGCGCAATATGCCTTGGTCTCTTCTGATGAAGCCATTAAAGATTCTGGAATTGATTTAGACGTCGTCGATAAATTTCGTGTAGGCGTTATTTGGGGTGCCGGTATAGGCGGACTCGAAACCTTTCAGAACGAAGTAATGAACTTTGCGCAAGGCGATGGTACACCACGATTCAATCCCTTCTTTATTCCTAAGATGATTGCGGATATTGCACCAGGTCACATCTCTATAAAGCATGGCTTTATGGGACCTAACTATACTACAGTGTCAGCTTGTGCTTCAGCCGCGAATGCAATGATCGACGCTTTGAATTACATACGTTTGGGACATTGCGACGTTATTGTGACCGGAGGAAGTGAGGCGGCGGTTACTATTGCGGGGATGGGCGGATTTGGAGCCATGCATGCCTTGTCAACAAGAAATGAAAGTCCTGAAACGGCCTCACGGCCTTTTGATGCTACCCGTGATGGTTTTGTGTTAGGCGAAGGTGCGGGAGCTTTGATACTGGAAGAATATGAACATGCGAAGGCCCGAGGTGCAAGAATTTATGCCGAGGTTGTGGGAGGCGGACTCTCAAGTGATGCACACCACATGACAGCTCCTCACCCTGATGGAATCGGGGTAGTTCAGGTAATGAAGAACTGCTTAAGGGATGCAGGGTTAAAGCCGGAAGATGTCGATACGATAAACACACATGGTACTTCTACCCCGTTGGGTGATGTAGCCGAATTGAAGGCTATTTCGCAGGTGTTCGGAGACCATGCTCCCGATATTAATATCAATTCGACTAAATCTATGACCGGGCACTTATTGGGTGCCGCCGGTGCCATAGAAGCTATTGCCTCGATATTAGCCATGGAACACGGAATTGTTCCGCCAACAATCAATCATACTACGGTCGACGAAAATATTGACCCCAAATTAAATTTGACACTGAACAAGGCTCAAAAACGCGATGTCAAAGTAGCGATGAGTAATACATTTGGGTTTGGCGGACATAATGCCTGTGTCGTCTTTAAGAAAATCAGTTAAGTTTACTAATGAATTTTACTTCCAAAATATTCAATTCCCATTCGAAAGAGGATGGGGATTTTTTTTTGGGAATAAAAGCAATTCTAGGATTTAAGCCCAAAAACCTGAATATTTACAAGAAAGCCTTTTTGCATCGTTCAATGAACAAGAGAGACAAAGAAGGCACTCCTATGAACTATGAGCGGCTCGAATTTTTAGGCGATTCTATGTTGGGTACCATTATTTCGAAGCATTTATATGCAGCGGTTCCTGAAGGAGATGAGGGTTATCTTACCAAGATGCGTTCAAAAATTGTAAGTAGAAAGCATCTCAATGAATTGGGCAAGGACCTTCAACTCATAAAATTTGTAGAAAGTAGAATTCCTAAATCCCATTTTGGAGATAATATTCACGGTAATGTTTTTGAGGCATTGGTCGGTGCAATTTATCTGGATCGGGGTTATCAATATTGTGAAAAGTTCATTAATGAGCGGGTCATTGAACCTTATGTTGATATCGAACAATTGGAAGGTAAGGTTATCAGTTATAAAAGCTTGATAATTGAATGGTGCCAGAAACAGAAAAAAACCTTCAACTTCAATGTTTACGAAGACACCGGCAATGATGTGGTCAAGCATTTTGCCGTTAAATTATCGATTGGGGGCAATGTGGTTGCGAAGGCCAGGGCGACGTCTAAGAAGAAGGCAGAAGAGAAGGCTTCGAAAAGGGCATATTTTGCACTACAAGATAGAATGAGCAAGTCTAAAGCTTAGCTCTCATACTAACTATAACGTTTTAGTAATATAGCTATCATCTCAAACCTGATATCGTATTAGGCTTTGTTGGTTATAACTCCTATATTTACGCTTTTGTACGACCATGGTTGCAGTACACAAGATTTCGGAAGATTTTTATGAAATCTCTTTTATTTTAATTGCGATGCATTGTAGTTTGGAAGACCATGCAATGGCTTATGAACTCAATAAATGTTTAAAATTAAATTTTAAAAGGTGTGCTAAGGATTTAGACCTGAAAACAAATGTTTCTTTTCCCGTTTTTGAATGGAACGATGATGTGAAAGAAGAGTATTGGGTCCTAGTCGCAAACAAAAGTCAAAAAGAAAAAAATGGAGTGCGAACAGATCTTTTTCAAGATGAACCGTTATACTCAACCGACTATTTGATTCCGGAGCACAAAGAAGTTGATTACTTTTTGAAAATAGAACAAGATGCTATAGCGATGGGAGGAAATCTCCTCAAATCCATTCTTTCCATACCAAAGGTCGTTTTAGCCTATAATGTGGATACCGAAAATCTAAAATCTAAAAATAATTTAATTTTTTAATTCAATGCCAAGTATAAAAAAGACAAAGATAGTTGCCACATTAGGCCCGGCCACTAGCAAAAAAGAGGTGCTAAAAAAAATGGTCGAAGCCGGTGTTGATGTCTTCCGGATTAATTTTTCGCATGCCGATTATGATGACGTTGCCGAGCGAATAAAAATGATACGTGAACTTAATGAAGAACTGGAGACAAATACTTCGATTCTTGCCGATTTACAGGGGCCCAAACTTCGGGTAGGGGTAATGGCCGGTGAAGTAGTCGTGTCACCAGGTGATGAAATCACATTTGTTACAGGGAAACCGTTCGAGGGTACCAACGAAAAGGTATATATGAACTATGACACTTTTCCAAAAGACGTGAAAGCCGGGGAGCGCATCTTATTGGATGACGGAAAACTAATGTTTCAGGTGCTTTCGACCAACGGTAAAGACGAAGTACGGGCGAAAGTAATCCAAGGAGGGCCCTTGAAATCTAAAAAAGGGGTGAATTTACCCAATACGAACATTTCGTTGCCGGCGTTGACTGAAAAAGATATAAAGGATGCAATTTTTGCCATATCCCAAGATGTCGATTGGATCGCACTGTCTTTTGTGCGTTTTAGCCAAGACCTTATAGACCTTCAGAGCATAATCAAAGAACACTCAGAGCATAAGATTCCGATTATTGCGAAAATTGAGAAACCCGAAGCTGTCGAAAATATCGATAAGATTGTTGCTTATTGTGACGGTTTGATGGTGGCAAGGGGAGATTTAGGTGTAGAAGTGCCCGCACAAGAAGTTCCTTTGATACAAAAGCAATTGGTACTGCGAGCCAAAAAGGCAAGAATTCCGGTTATCATCGCTACACAGATGATGGAAACTATGATCACCAGTCTTACCCCGACAAGGGCCGAGGTAAACGATGTAGCTAACTCCGTAATGGACGGCGCTGATGCCGTAATGCTTTCCGGTGAGACTTCAGTGGGTAATTATCCTGTTCAGGTTATTGAAAAAATGTCAAGTATCTTACAAAGTGTTGAAGGATCTGAATTAATTCAAGTACCACATGATCCACCACACATTAGAACCAAGCGGTACATTACCAAATCGGTTTGCTATCACGCGGCAATAATGGCTAATGAAATTCAGGCCAAGGCCATATCAACATTGACCAATAGTGGTTATACGGCCTTTCAAATATCCGCTTGGCGGCCCAGCGCCCATATTTTGGTGTTCACCTCGAACAAAAGAATATTAACGCAGTTGAGCTTGCTTTGGGGGGTAAAGGCATTCTTTTATGATAAGTATGTTTCAACCGATGAGACTATCGAAGATGTAAACGGAATTGCTTGTAAAAAAGGATATTTAGAGGTTGGCGATATGCTTATTAGTCTTGCTGCCATGCCGATAAAAGAAAAAGGAATGGTAAACACGCTAAGGGTTACCGAAATAGAGAGCTGTAGTTTTTAGCATACACTTGGAATAGAATTAATAAAGACCGATTTTATACTTTCACATGAAATCGGTCTTTTTTATGCAGGTATATTGTAAGTGCCGGCGTATAAATAAGACTAATAGGCTTCACCTATTCTATTCGCTATGAAGTTCGAATTTCATGATGCTAAAATTGGTTCCCTTTTTGCGCTGACCGATGATATTAAAGTCAATGAAAATCGATTTTCCTACACTAAAGGGAATATTACTATTGTTTGGAACAGGAACACGGTGCCCGTGCGGCTTGAGGTTGATGATCTAGAGGTAGTTTTGTTTCCTGGGCAGTTGCTCACCACCACGTATTTGCAACACGTATCCTACAAAAAAACGGAGCAGCCTTTAACTGCCTTCTTGTTCAACAGGGAGTTTTACTGCATTGTGGATCATGATAGTGAGGTGTCGTGTAATGGGATACTCTTTTTTGGCACTCAAGACCTTCCTATTATACAAATACCGGTCGATCAAGAACGAAAGTTTAATACACTATACGAAGTCTTCGTTGACGAGTTTTCTACGCCCCGTGATAATATTCAGGGTGATATGCTACAAATGCTATTAAAACGATTGATTATTATCTGCACGCGTTTGGCAAAGCAACAGCTAATCGTCAAAAATCTTGATAATGACCAAATAGATATCATACGAAGGTTCAATGTCTTGGTAGACACAAATTTTAAGTCTAAACGCAAAGTTGGCGATTATGCCGATATGCTGTTTAAAAGCCCCAAAACTCTTTCCAATCTATTTGCCATATATAACCAGAAGACACCGCAACAAATAATTTTAGAGCGGGTGGCCTTGGAAGCAAAAAGACTCATCAGTTTTAGCGATAAGCAAAATCAAGAAATTGCTTTTGAATTAGGGTTCAATGATCCTGCACATTTTAGTCGTTTTTTCAAGAAAATGACCTCCTACTCCCCTACAGAATTCCGGGCAATCAGCACAATTTCGTCCTAAAGGGAAATTTGTACAAGCCTTCGGGAAATTCTTCATAACGTCTGGTTTGATTTCTGCTTCATCTTTGCAGTGTAATTAAAACAATACCAGATGAAAACAAAGCATATATCCATTTTCAACCTCATTGAAATTTTCCGGACACCCAAAAGACCGGTTCGGAATACTATCAGTTCAGAAACACATTGTGCACAAAAGCACCATCACGATTTCTATTGTAATGCTAAAGGCCAATATGTAAATACAAACAAAAATCCGAGTATATAATCAGACCATCCTTACATAAGGAAAAGGTCATAAATAGTTGAAAGTTATGAGCAAATTTAATGTACCCACAAGAGAAGAAGTAAGTGTAAAAAACCAAGGTATTTTTGACAATTTAGAAAAGGCGGTCGGTTTTGTGCCCAATCTATATGCCACCTACGCCTATAGTGAAAATGCTTTGGAGAATTATTTAAATCTTAGCGGAGCCAAAACTTCATTAAGCAACAAAGAAAAAGAAGTAGTGAACCTTGCTGTAAGCCAAGTAAATAACTGTACATATTGTTTGGCAGCGCATACGGCTATTGGTAAGATGAACGGTTTTAATGATGGTGAAATTTTAGAGTTGCGAACAGGAAAAGCCTCTTTTGATTCTAAACTGAATGCTTTGGCTGCCCTAGCAAAGAACATTACTGAAAATAGAGGCGCTACTGATAGTACCATTGTCGAAGCCTTTTTTAATGAGGGGTGGACAAAGGAACAGCTGATAGACACTATAGTTTTGGTCGGTGACAAAACCATATCGAACTATATTCATAAAACAACAGATGTACCCGTCGACTTTCCTGCTGCCCAGCCTTTAGAAGCTATCGAAGCATAACTGTAAATGGCAGTTCGATCATTAGTATTGACTTGACATTCAGTAAAAAATCCATAATTCAAAAAAATAAAAAGCAAATCATGAAAAAAGTAATCGTAGTAGCAACACTAATATTTGGGGCGGTATTTTCAATAAACGCTCAAGATAAACAAACTTCCGAGATTATTTCTTTGGAGCAAACCCCGGGTGAGTTTACCCAAAAAGAAATTACGGTTTCCCCCGGAACCTATGTTTTCGCAATTCACAATAACGAAGTCGGGCACGATGTCGGTTTTGTATTGGTAGAAAAAGGAAAGGATGTCAGTAAACCTGAAAATCATATTCAAACAGCCTATGTAACAAAAGCTGTTGCCAATGGAAAAACCCAACGTTCAAAACCCACGGTTCTGAAGACAGGAACATATTTATACTTCTGTCCACTAAACCCGACCGCTATAGATAATGAATTGGTTGTGAAATAAGCACGTTATATTTAGTGTTTAAAAGCCTTAAAGGTCTATTGACCTTTAAGGCTTTTTTTTGGAATTAGTGCCGATTAGTTAGTAATTTAACGAGGTGAAAATGGGGTCGAGTACGAACTCAAGATAAGTACATTATAAGATATACCTATGTTAAAGGAGCTACAAGAAAGTTATGGAAAGATATTTGAAGAAGGCCTGATGAACGAAATAAATCAGGTAGGCACACTTAAAGAAGTGCCCGAAGGATTTAAGTTGATGGAAATTGGTGACTATATAAAAAGTATGCCTCTTTTGATTTCAGGGGCAATTAAAATTCTAAGGGAAGATGGTGATGGTGATGAACTGCTGCTGTATTATTTAGAAAGGGGTGAGACTTGTTCGATGACGATGACATGTTGTATGGGAGATTCAAAAAGTGAGATTAGGGCCATTGCCGAAACAGATACCAAACTTATTATGATACCCGTAGCGAAGATGGAAGAGTGGACGGCAAAATATAAATCATGGCGCAATTTTGTGTTCGATAGTTATCACACGCGATTGAATGAGCTTTTAAATACACTGGATACCATAGCTTTTAGTAAAATGGACGAACGTCTTATCGCTTATTTGAAAGAAAAAGCAAGGGTCAATAAAAGTAACAGTATTCACAATACACATCAAGAAATTGCCTATGAACTACATAGTTCAAGGGTCGTTATTTCAAGACTTCTAAAGAAATTAGAGCGGATGGGCAAGATAGAACTGCACAGAAATTATTTAAAAATCCTGGCATTGTAAAGGGGTAGGTACAAAGGAGTTGGTGTGAGCGTGTAGATAAACGCATTACTCGGAGTCAAGACTTGGTCATGAAATCAAGGTGTTCCCAACATTCAAATGAAAAAAAATAGCCTTACAACAAACAAAAATACGGGCTTTGTAACCTAAGTCACTGTAGAATGGGCTTAAGCTGTCTATGTTTGCAAAGGAAATGTAACAGATAGTGCGATTATAAAAAACAAACAGATGAAAATCGAACAAATTTATACCGGTTGTTTGGCCCAAGGGGCCTATTATATTGAAAGTGAAGGTGAGGTGGCAATTATCGACCCCTTACGTGAAGTAAAGCCGTACCTAAATCGGTCTAATGCCGACAATGCCAAAATCAAGTATATCTTTGAAACCCATTTTCACGCAGATTTTGTAAGCGGCCATGTGACTTTGGCCAAGGAGACGGGTGCTTCAATTGTTTATGGGCCAAATGCAAACCCATCATTTGATGCAATTATCGCAGAAGATGGCCAAGAATTTAAATTAGGTAAAATTACGATTGTCGCCTTGCACACACCCGGGCATACCATGGAAAGTACCACCTATCTACTTCGTGATAAAAATGGGAGAGACCATGCTATCTTTAGTGGTGACACCTTGTTTTTAGGAGATGTCGGTCGGCCCGACTTGGCTCAGAAAGCAGCCCATATGACCCAAGAACAATTGGCTGAAACGCTTTTTGATAGTCTGCGAACGAAGATAATGACGTTGGCCGACGATGTTATTGTATATCCCGCACATGGAGCCGGTTCGGCCTGTGGAAAAAATATGATGAAGGAAACCGTTGATACCCTTGGTAATCAGAAGAAGGTAAATTACGCCCTTCGTGCCGATATGACCAAAGAGGAGTTTGTTAAAGAGGTTACGGAAGGGCTCTTGCCTCCCCCAGAATATTTTCCTTTAAACGTCAAAATGAACAAAGAAGGCTATGACGATATCAAAGATGTGCTGAAAAGGGGAACGCGTCCTCTTTCTCCCGAAGCTTTTGAAGCAGCGGCAAATGAAACCGGCGCGGTTGTTTTGGATGTCAGAAATGAAAATGATTTTGCCAAAGGACATATTCCACGGTCGATATTTATCGGCCTGGATGGAAGTTTCGCCCCGTGGGTCGGTGCTTTGATTGCCGATGTAGAGCAGCCCATTCTATTGGTAGCACCCAAGGGTCGTGAAGAAGAAGTGGTAACCCGTCTGTCTAGGGTCGGTTTTGATAATACCTTAGGGTTTCTTGAGGGAGGTTTCGAAGCTTGGAAAAAATCGGCTATGGAGTATGATACCGTAGCGTCTTTTCCGGCGGCAGAAATAAAGCAAATACTCACAGAAAAAGACACGCCGGTTTTTGATGTTCGTAAAGAAAGTGAGTTTCTTTCTGAACATGTTGAAAATGCGGAAAATACGCCCTTGGATTTTATAAACGATCACATTTCGCAATTTCCGTCCGAAGGAACCTTTTACCTACATTGCGCAGGCGGTTATCGAAGTATGATAACGGCATCGATTCTTAAAAGTCGAGGAATTCACAACCTTATTGACGTAGCTGGAGGTTTTGGGGCTATTAAAGAAGCAGGCGTTCCGGTGTCTGATTATGTCTGTCCGTCGACACTCTAATAAAAAATAATAATCGAAATACGTGGGGAGGCTTGCATCGTGTTTTTAAAAGCTAAAAAAGGAATTTCCATTTACGGAAATTCCTTTTTCTTTTTACGGTTGTAACGGAAATTACGTTAATCTTATCCCTATTTTTGCACTACCTATTCCGAAAAACCATCCCTTTATGGAAGACATGCTTTTTTACGATCGGATGCAGTTCGCCTTCACGATAACCTTTCACTATTTGTTTCCGCAATTGACCATGGGACTTTCTTTAATGATCGTCTATTTCAAATGGAAGTTCTTAAGAACACTACAGGTCAAATACAACGATGCGGCCAGGTTCTGGATGAAAATTTTTGCCTTGAATTTTGCCATGGGGGTGGTAACCGGCATACCCATGGAATTTCAATTCGGAACAAATTGGGCGAAATTTTCGGAACTAACAGGAGGGATTATTGGGCAGACCTTGGCGATGGAAGGTATGTTTTCTTTCTTTTTAGAGTCCTCATTTTTGGGGATGTTCCTTTTCGGCGAAAAGCTTCTGGGCCAAAAACTTCATTTTCTAACGGGATTCTTGGTCTTTTTAGGATCATGGGCCAGTGGGTTTTTGATTATAGCTACACATTCGTGGATGCAACACCCCGTAGGTTTTGAAATCGTTGAAAATGGGAAATTCGTACTTAACAATTTTTCCGCCCTCTTCTCAAACCCGTGGTTATGGCCAGCCTATATTCATAATCAACTGGCTTCATTGATAACTGCATCTTTTGTAGTAGCTGCTATCGGAGCATTTTATATCTTGAACAACAAGCATAGCGAATTCG
The DNA here is from genome assembly GCF_963975415.1 of uncultured Kriegella sp. Taxonomy (NCBI): domain Bacteria; kingdom Pseudomonadati; phylum Bacteroidota; class Flavobacteriia; order Flavobacteriales; family Flavobacteriaceae; genus Kriegella; species uncultured Kriegella sp. The sequence goes on along the minus strand of NZ_CAXBGN010000002.1, from coordinate 570,052 downwards.
GAAAGTTGTTTGTAAAAACGGGGGTACTGTTCGGTTTGATAGCTTCGGTGCTTGTCGCTTTCCCAACGGGAGATTGGGCGGCTAAGAACGTAGTTGAGTACCAACCCGTCACTTTTGCAGCGATGGAAGGTATTTTCGAGACGGAAGACGGAGGTTCTGAAATCGTATTGATTGGTCAACCCGATACCGAAAATAAAAAACTGGATAATAAGATTGCAGTTCCAAATGTGCTGAGCTTCTTGACCTATCAAAGATGGGACGCCCAAATAAAAGGGCTGAACGAATTCGATGAAAAAGACTATCCCACCAATATTCCAGGACTGTATTATGCCTACCATATTATGGTGGGTTTGGGCACGATTTTTATTGCATTGATGCTCGTAGCTACTGTACAGCTGTGGCGTAAAAGGTTATTTGAAAGCAAATGGATTTTATGGGCGCTTGTTTTTGCATTGCCCTTTCCTTATATCGCCAACACTACGGGATGGTACACTGCTGAATTGGGTAGACAACCATGGTTGGTTTATGATCTATTACGCACTGCTGATGGGGCGTCGCCAACGGTATCTGCAGGAAACACACTATTTACCCTCTTGGGCTTTATTGGGCTCTATTTGCTATTGGGTATGTTGTTTCTAATTTTAGTGGGAAAAATGATAAACAAAGGACCTGAAACCTCAAAAGTGTAGTTATGGAGTTATTTTGGTATGTTGTTTTAATGGGGATGCTGGCCATATACGTTGTACTCGATGGTTATGATTTTGGTGCGGGCATTGTGCACTTATTCTTTGCAAAGACCGAAAAAGATAAAAAGGCAATAACCAGTGCCATAGGTCCTTTTTGGGATGCCAATGAGGTATGGTTGATTGCTTCTGGGGGTGTGCTTTTTTTCGCTTTTCCTACGTTGTATGCGTCTTCCTTTAGTGGGTTTTACCTGCCTTTGATGATGATTCTGTGGTTGTTGATTTTTAGGGCTATAGGGTTGGAACTGCGGGGGCAGGTGCATAATCGCCTATGGGAAAGTGTCTGGGATAAGGCCTTCGGAATTTCGAGCTTGCTGTTGGCATTGTTTTTCGGGGTCGCCCTAGGCAATGTGGTTCGGGGGGTGAATTTGGGCATTGTTGAAAATGGGGTCTCCGCCCATGAAGCCCATTATTTCTTTCTACCCTTGTGGAACCCTACTTTCAGCCCGACAGCCGAACATCTCGGCATTATAGATTGGTTCACCTTGCTATTGGGTGTTATCGGTGTAGTGGCATTGACCATTCACGGGGCAAATTGGATTATTTTTAAGACAAATGCGGTTTTAAATGACAAACTTAAAAAAGTGGTTTTTCGATTGAATTTTGTGCTATTGGCCTTGATCGTGGTTTCCTTATTGGTATGGCATATAATAGAACCGAAACCTTTCCATAATTTTATCGAGGCTCCGTGGTTATGGGTTTTTCCCGTTATTACATTTACAGGTCTTTTCGGTTTGTTCAATGTAAGGGGATTCAAAAAGGACGGTCAAGGTTTTTTGTGCTCTACGCTTTTTTTGTTGGGAGGTTTTGCCACGACGGTGGCATCTATTTTCCCCAATGTGTTGCCCTCAACAAATGATGTAAATCCGTCTTTGACGATCTACAATGTAGCGGCCGATTCTTACGGACTTACCGTCGGATTGAACTGGTTTATCATCGCCTTGATTCTGGTGATTATTTATTTTGTGATACAATATCGTGTCTTTAAAGGCAAAATGGAAGATGTGGGCTACGGAGACCATTGAAAATTAATGTTTTAGGGAAGATTTCTCCTGCTTCCATTTCTTTGTAACAATTGTTACTGACCACCCGAAAGATAATTCCTTTCTTTGCTTTTAATAATGAAATTGTATGGATTCAATATATGAACCTTGGCCTTGGTATGTTTCGGGCCCACTGATTGCTTTGGTAATGTTTTTATTGCTGATGGTCGGAAAGAAGTTCGGTATGTCATCAAACCTACGCACGCTATGTACTATTTGCGGAGCCGACAAAACCACTGAATTTTTTAAATTTGATTGGAAGGCGCAGCGCTGGAATTTGGTCGTGGTCTTAGGAGCTATAATCGGAGGCTTTATCGGTTCTCATTGGCTTTCGACTGATGTAGCGGTAGCCATAAGTCCTGAAACGGTCAGTGATTTGAATAGATTGGGTTTTCAGAGTGCTGGAAAGGCCTATTTACCTACCGAATTGTTTGATACGGTAGCCTTGACCGATTTAAAAAGTTTGCTTTTGTTATCAGTTGGTGGATTACTCGTCGGTTTTGGCGCGCGCTATGCTGGCGGATGCACATCAGGCCATGCTATATCAGGTCTAAGTAGTCTAGAACTCCCATCGTTAATAGCGGTAATCGGTTTCTTCATCGGAGGTTTGGTAATGATACATTTAATTTTCCCTTTATTATTCTAATTCATGCGCACACTCTCATATCTTTTTATTGGTATATTTTTCGGTATTGTAATGTTCAAATCGGAGGCCGCCTCATGGTTTCGAATCTATGAAATGTTCAAATTCGAATCATTTCACATGTATGGTATTATGGGATCTGCCCTAGTCATAGGTATTGTTATGGTGCAATGGATCAAACGGTTTCATATCAGGTCGTTTTACGGGGAAGAAATCGTGTTTTTCCCGAAAGACAAAGGAATTCGTCGTTATCTCTTTGGCGGTATCTTTTTTGGTTTAGGGTGGGCATTGTCGGGGGCTTGTCCCGGCCCCATGTTTACTTTGGTGGGGGCGGGTTATGTGCCTATTTTAGTCGTTGTTTTGGCCGCCTTGCTAGGAACGTACGTATACGGGGCGCTAAAAGACCATTTGCCCCATTGACATGTGCATTGCCAGGTACTGGGGCCATACTTAGGCATATCGGCACCGCAGTTGTACACCCGCTTTCTTTAAGTTATCATTTCGTCATTTCCTGAAAAATGGTACATTAGTGCAGTTTGATACAATGCTACTCACAACTGTAACTATGAAATTACCTAAAGCATCTTCCCTTATTATAATAGTACTGACTCTACTTGGATCTCAGTACAGTTTTTATGGTCAAGATCGACCGAACATTCTTTTTGTGATCAGCGATGATCAATCGTTCCTGCATACAAGCTACGAAGGCTCGGGCTTTATAAAAACGCCTGCCTTTGATAGGGTTGCCCGTGAAGGCGTGTATTTTGAGAATTGCTATGCCGGATCCCCGGGCTGTGCCCCTTCGAGAAGCGCACTTATTACGGGAAGGCACCATTGGCAAAATGAACAGGCAGGTCAGCATGCCTCCGCATGGTTGAACAAATATGTTCCGTTCGTTGATTTGGTCGGAAAAAATGGCTATTCCGTGGGGAGAACGGGGAAAGGTGTAGGACCTTTTCAATATGCCCGAACGGAGAATGATTCGCTCTGGCGAAAGACTGATGCTGCGGGAATCGCCCATAGCGATATAAGCTACGATGGGCAAGAAGATGAGCGGTTTGCGAAAGGAATCAGTACAACCAATTATTTCGAAAATTTCAAATATTTCTTGGAAAACAATGACGATGGTGCACCGTTTTTTTTCTGGTACGGTGGTCGAGAGCCCCATCGCCGTTATGAAAAGGGGTCATGGAAAAACAGGTCTAAAAAACTAGAGGATGTTGAGGTGCCCGAATTTCTTCCGGATAATGATGAAATTCGGGGCGATTTATTGGATTATGCCGTGGAAATAGAATGGTTTGACCTTCACTTGCAAAGAATGCTCGATTATCTTGAGGAAATCGGGGAATTGGAAAATACCATTGTAATCGTAACTGCCGATAACGGCATGCCTTTTCCTCGTGCCAAAGCAAATAGTTATGAATATGGTGTACACGTGCCGTTGGCGATTCGATACCCGAAAGCGTTTCCATCCAATAGAATTATCAAAGACGCAGTCGGTTTTGTTGATCTTGCGCCGACGATACTTGAAATGACCAATACTTCCTCTGAAGGAATGCTTCCGATTAGCGGAAAAAGCATAGTGAATCTTCTAAAAGCTAAGCAAAATGGCTTGGTTTCAAAACAAGACCGTCCTGTCTTTTCGGGTAGGGAACGCCATTCTTCTTCGCGCTATTTAAACTGGGGATATCCACAAAGAGCTATACGAAAGGGAGACCATCTTTTGGTTTGGAATATGAAACCTGATCGTTGGCCAGCTGGTGCTCCCCAAAAATTTGATAAGAACGATTCCCTGAAGCTGCTCTCCATGCATGGATTGAATGAACATAATACCTATATACCTGACGGGGCCTATACCGATATCGATGATTGCCCTACTAAGACCTATCTTATAGAAAACCATGAAGAAGATGAAATCGGGCCCTTTTTTGAACTAGCGGTGGCCAAACGGTCCGAATATGAACTTTTTAATGTGATTGAAGATCCTGCCTGTTTAAAGAACCTATCCGGGCAGTCGGCTTTCAAGACTATTGAAATGGAATTAAAAAAGGAATTGTTGGAAGAACTAAAAAAAACTAATGACCCGCGCATTGTTGGGCCTGACCGCGAAGTATTCGATAGCTATAAAAGATATTCCCCGATGCGAAAATTTCCTAAGCCTGATAAAACCTAAGTATGGAAACTACAAAACTTAGGATGATTGAAAAGCCTCATAAACAAATCCTTTAGAGGTTTTGCCAACAAAGGCTAACCTGCTATGACTACTTTTTTATTGGAAATAATGTCTCTAGTTAATTTATGTAACTGGTTACGATAAATTTTTATATATTTGTGTAACCAGTTACATATAAATACGGATGAAGGACTTTCTAACCGAAATTGAGCTTGCGGGTTTAATCAGTAGACTTAAGCGATTAAGTGATGAGCTATTGTATAGTACGCGGGATTACTACAAAACTGTAGGTCTTGACATTGAACCCAATTGGCATTTGGTATTCTTGCTTCTTGAAAAAACGAATGCCTTAACAATATCGGAAATATCACAAGAGTTGAGAATGTCACATCCTGCCTGTATAAAAATCATCAAAAAAATGAAGAAGCATGACTATCTGATATCAAAGACAGATAAAAATGATTCAAGAAAGCGAATATTGGAATTGTCCGACAAAGCCAAAAAACGGCTTCCTTCTTTTCATAGACATTGGGAAGCAGGGATACAGACCACGCAAGAATTGCTGCAAAATAGCCCCCACATCTTTGAAGATTTAAAAGCATTTGAGAAAGAGGTAAGTGAGGTAAGCTATAAGGAAAGAACGTTAAAAAATCTTAGAAAGGAATGACTTGGATAACGGAAATATTGGGTTATATCGCCATAGCAACTGGTTTTTATGCAATAACAAAAAAGGAAATGGGTGCGTTTCGTTTGTGGCATCTCGTTTCGAGCTTTTTCTATATCATTTACGGAGTATTTTTAGAATCAAGTCCGCTGATCATTGCGGGTATTGTTTTCTGTGTCATTCATGTTTTTCATCTGAAAAAACTCAATATGAAAAAAAATCAAATGAATAAATCGAATAAGTTATAACGGAATTTGTAGGGGGTTAATACATGATAGCCTCGGTCGGAATATACTCCAAAATTAAAGATTCCCTCACTTTTGACCCCATGTATGTTAATAAAAAACAGCTAAATTAGCAGGGTTCCTAACTACCAAATTAGCCCTTATTATGAGTTTTCGAAACCTATGCGTTCTGTTTTTCCCAATAGTTGTGCTGTGTCTATATGCCAATTTCAGTTTTGGTCAGCAGGTGAAAAATGTACCCGAAGCCTTCAATGCTTTAGACACAACACCGGAAGTAGTTGTGTTTAGCAATTCGCTGAATGTTCCCATAGCGAACGGACATTTTCAAGGCGTACAGTTGATTGAAATCGATGGCAGCGAGAAATTACTAATTTCGGGAAGCTCCCAAACCACTGCCTACATATTACAGGCCGATTTGACGACACAAAAAACGGATGAGCTTATTCCCTTAATGAACGAACCTTTTAGACACGCCGGAGGCATTCAGATTAGCGACCCGTATCTGGTGGTGGGAATAGAAGACAATATAATCAAGACCACCTCAAAGGTTTGTTTGTACAATTATAAAACGGGAAATTTGTATAATGCCCGACAAGACATGATTATTGAAAGGGAGGGTGAAGTAGAATTGAAAACTGCCGGGGCTACAGGTTTATTGGGCATGGAGAATGGTTACCTTATGTTGACGAGTAATTGGGACAGCCGTAATTGGGATTTCTATCGCGTGAATCCTAAAACAGGAAATCAAAAAATGCTTACTAGTTTTACGGCCCCTAACGATTGGGCGGGTTATCAATCGATTAATCTGATTAGTGATGACGAAGCCATTTATGCTGTTGGAACTTATAAGGAGGAGGAATTAAGTCATGCGGATTTAATTCTTGTAAGTAAACACGGAACTTTCGAGCCGATTATGAAAAAAGTCGCTACCAAAGCCTTCTATTGCAAAAATCAAGTTGATTTTGGAGGTGCTGCGGGTATTCAAGTCGACGCCCAAGGAAAACTACACCTTTGGGGAACCCAAAAAAATTCGGAGCGCCAAATTAGTGTAAACCGATTTTAGCAACAGTAAACTTGTCCTCCCAAGGTGCGAAGTAATCTCTTTTCCAAACCATGAAGCGACCCACCAAGTCTATCATTGCGAGGTACGAAGCAATCTTCCCCTTCAGGCATCCAAGAACCCACACCAGTAAGTCGCCATTGCGAGGTACGAAGCAATCTCAATGAATATCATTGCGAGGTACGAAGCAATCCCTTGAAACAATCTGCTCCGTTTTGACCGTCCACTACGATGCACAAAGCAATCTCCTCCCTGAGGTCTTGAGCAATCCATGCCCGTAATCCCTTATCTCTCTCTAACACGTCTACCCCACCTCGAGTAGTTCGTATTAAAAAATGTAAATTCGTGTATAATTGGTTGAAGCAAATGAGTATACCAATAGCACCTGTAAATTGAAAAAATCGTGTTTAAATTGAAATGAAGAATAAAAAGCAACCAATACAGCTTTTTTTAAAGTGGTTTGACGAAGAACTAAAACGATCAAAAGTCCGTATTCCGTCAGCAGTTTGCTTGTCTACCATTGGTACAGATGATTTTCCTAACGCGAGATTCGTTTCTTTTAAAGAGTTAATTGATGATTCGTTTATTATTACCGGCCCATTAAATTCAAGAAAGGGACTTGAAATTGAAAAAAATAATAAAGTAGCGTTGACTTTTTGGTGGACGGAAACTGAAAGGCAAATTAGAATCCAAGGGTTTGCCACAAAAATATCTGATCAACTTGCGGATAAATATTTTGATGCGCGCAGTACAAATTCCCAAGCTGTATCTTTAATTAGTGAGCAGGGGAAAGAAACTGACAATCTGAAAAACTGGAACAAAAAGTGTTGGAAAAAGTTTCTGAAAACACCAAAATTAGCAGGCCACGGAATTGGAGTGGATTTTCAATTAAACCGATACGAATTGAATTTATGGAATTCAAGAAATCAAGGTTTCACGACAGAAAACTTTATGAAGTTGTAGCTGATGATTGGACGCTAAAAAGAATACAACCCTAGGAAAATGCCCGTGGAGAACTACCGAACAGTTGGTTTTTATATGAGAATATATCCAGAGTTATACTAAAACAGCGCACCATTTTTATGAAATATACTTCAAATCACATCCTTTTTATACTGTTGGCTTTTCCCTATTTAACGCTTGCCCAAAGTACTTTTTGGCAGCGACATGTAATAGATTCATCGTTTAGTGGTGCAGACGGGGTACGGCTGGCGGATGTAAATGGTGATAACTTAATGGACATTACCACGGGCTGGGAAGAAGGAGGGTTTACTAAGGTTTATCTTCACCCTGGGTATGATTTTGTAAGCGGAAAATGGCCGTCCGTAATTGTGGGAAAGACGCCGTCAGTTGAAGATGCGGTCTTTGCAGATTTAAATGATGATGGGGCTATTGATGTTATCAGCAGTACGGAAGGCAAAAACAGAAAAGTATATATCAACTGGGCACCAAAAAACCCGGAAAACTATCTTGATTCCACGAAATGGACTACTGAAGTTATTCCGGCGTCTGATGGTCTTATGCAGTGGATGTTTGCAATTCCTTCTCAGGTAGATGGCATCAACGGATTAGATTTTATTGCTGGTGCCAAAGGGGACGAAGCTAAAATCGGATGGTTTCAAGCGTCGGAAAACCCGAATGGAATTTCTGATTGGAAATGGCATCCCATAAGTCCGGCAACTTGGGTGATGTCGCTTCTGGTTAAAGATATGGATGCTGACGGGGATCTCGATATCGTAACGTCCGATCGTAAACCGGGGCCCACAAACGGTGTTCGGTGGTTGGAAAATCAGGGAGAAATAAGAAAACAATCCCAAGAATGGGAAAACCACTTTATTGGGGCGAAGGGTTTGGAGGTCATGTTTTTAGACATGGCCGATCTCGATGGCGATGGATTGGAAGACGTCATCGCAACCGAATATACCAACCAGAAAATTGTGTACCTGCGAAAACTTGACAGCACTGGACTTAACTGGCAGCATTATAACATTGCTATTCCTGAAGTAACAGGAAGGGCCAAAGCAGTTAGCTTAGGCGATATCAATAATGATGGTAGACTTGATATTGTTTATAGCTCAAATACGCTTGGCAACGACAGCAAAGTTGGTTTGATCTGGCTATCGTTTAAAAATAAACCTACAGACCCGATTTGGGATTGGCATCATTTAAGTGGACCTGAAGGTTATAAATTTGACCGCATCGAGTTATTGGATCTTGATGGAGATGGTGATTTAGATGTACTTACCTGCGAAGAAAATTACGGTGTAGATAGCCAAGGTCTTGGCGTGATTTGGTACGAAAATCCATTGAACATTAAAGCCGCTCATAAAAGATAACCCCTTCATTGCGAGGCACGGAGCAATCTCAATGAACATCATTGCGAGGAACGAAGCAATCCCTCAAAAACAATTTCGCCGTTTTACCTCATCATTGCGAGGCACGGAGTAATCTCGCAAAAGCAATTTCGCTGTTTAGCACATCATTGCGAGGTACGAAGCAATCTCTACCTTGTATTAACCCCTATCTCTATAATACACCAATGCTACCTATTACAATTCGTATTAAAAATGTAAATTAGTAACTAATCGCGATAGCATCAATGATGCTATCCAATTGTTGTGCATAATACTGTACAATCGCAAATCCACAACTATAACAACAAATTTATTTTTACCAATCGTATCAGCCAACTCCCAAAAAATAAAAGAGCTGTTTCTGACTTTGCGCTCAACCGACTTTATCTACAAAAGAATGTGAACAAAAAAAAACATATGCCTAACAAAGCGTAAATATCTTTTTTAACTTGTGGAATTGAATACTCAAAGGAATGATTAAAGAAAAAATTGACATAGAGAACATTGACGGACAACTATTTGATATTAAAATAGTAGCGCCAGAGAACTCTAAACCAGCGTCCTTTACGCACTATTTACACAATCACGAGAACGGAGTTTCGCAATTTTACAAAAAAGACGCTCTAGCATTTGTAAAAGAAATACTTACCAAGGAATATCCGTCTGGCGAAGTAACTAATAAAGTTGCTGAAGAGGCACTCCAATATTTAATTTTTGACCTTAATAAATCAGTTCCATTTCCTACCCCAGAAAAACCCAAGTTCAAATTTATTGATCTTTTTGCTGGAATTGGAGGGTTTAGATTGGCATTTCAAAATCTTGAAGGAAAATGCGTATTTACAAGCGAATGGGACAAATACTCTAAACAAACCTACAAAGCAAATTTTGGAGAAATACCTTTTGGAGATATTACCAAAGCTGAAACAAAAAGTTACATTCCAAATGGATTTGACATTCTGTGCGCAGGGTTTCCGTGCCAAGCTTTTTCCATTGCTGGCAGACGTGGTGGGTTTGAAGACACTAGAGGAACACTATTCTTTGACGTAGCAGAAATCATAAAAAAGAAACAACCAAAGGCAATTTTCCTCGAAAATGTTAAAGGACTGCGAAATCACGATAGAGGAAAAACACTAGCGACCATCCTAAATGTCCTGAGAGAAGATCTGGACTATTATGTGCCCGAACCGCAAATTTTAAACGCAAAAGATTTTGGTGTTCCCCAAAATCGAGAACGTATTTTCATAGTTGGTTTTCGAAAAGATTTAGGTATAACAGACTTTCAATATCCTGAGTCAACTAATAAAAATGCGGTTTTAGATGATATTCTTGAGCCAGAAGAAGTTTCTGTAAAATATTATTTGTCCACCACTTACGTTCAGACCTTAAAAAACCACAGAGCAAGGCACGAGAGCAAAGGGAATGGATTTGGTTACGAAATTATACCGAATGATGGAACAGCTAATGCTGTTGTTTGCGGAGGAATGGGAAGAGAACGGAATTTGGTGTATGACGACCGATTGACCAATTTCAAACCAATAACAAATATTTCAGGTGAAGTAAATCGCGAAGGTATCAGAAAAATGACACCACGAGAATGGGCAAGACTTCAAGGTTTCCCAGACAAATTTAAAATAATAGTTTCTGACGCGCAGGCTTACAAACAATTTGGGAATTCAGTTGCGGTTCCCGCAATTCAAGCGACCGCAGATAGAATAATTAAAAAATTGAGCGGAATAGAAAGAAGCAAAATAAACTAGTTCATGGGGTTTCATATTTGTATTTCAAACGAAAATGCTATAGAAACTTCACTTTTTCATGGTGTTTATGGTAATGTTGGCAATGCTTCAGAAAGCAGAAGAACAATTTGGGGGAAAATTAAAGATTTGTATGCCATAAAGCCAGGAGACTTAATTTTAATCTATGTAAAACATCCCGTTTCACATTTTAGAGGAGTTTTTGAAGTATCTTCAATTCCGTACATATGTTCGGATGATTTATTCGATGAAGCTGATAACACGTACCCTTTTAGGTTTAATTTTAAAATTAAGCAACATTTTCCCAATGCAGTTCCTGCATTTGAATTCTATAGCTTAGTAGAATCTGGCAAAATTGATTCGTTAATTAGTCTAGCAAGAGATATAAATTCTTCGTACAGAGGAATTAGACAGTTATTCGAATCTGAATTTAATGAAATTCTTCATTTGTTTTATAAGTATAATCCTAAAACTAACCCTCTAGATTTTGAAGAAATAATAACTCCAAATATAAATCCGATTGAAATTGAGGCTAAAGATTTTATGGCCGAGAATTTGGACGATATTAAAGAACATACAATTATAAATTTTAATCAAATACCATTCGAAAATAACCGAGCTATTTTAGAGGATGTTTTACATGCCTATATTGTAACTAACGTTTTGAATAACACAAATAATTTAAGAGAGAAACTCGGTTTACTTAATTTTAATGAACTAATCTTAGAAGCCCCTATTTTTAAATCTATGCAGTTTAGGAGTGATATCCTAGCTACTTTTAAACAAGCTGATAGAGTATATTTTTACAGCTTTTTCGAATTAAAAAGAGATAAGAAAATAGGGATAGAAGAAATCTCTCAATTGATTAGTTACTTAAAATCATTTGCTGCTAGTAAATCACTACCAGTAAATAGTTATGAAGGTGTTTATATATCTAATCGATTCGATGACGAATTAATTGATTATTTGAAAAAAAGACGTACTGTAGAAAAAGAAAATATTATCAGTTTGATTTCATATTCTATTAATGATGATGGTTATGTTACATTAAATAAAGAAATATGATTACTGGCAACAAAGGAGAATGGAGTGAAGTCTATGCTCTTTTTAAACTCTTAGGAGACAAACAACTCTTTCTTGGAGATAAAGATATCGATAAACTCGAAGGTTTTATTTATCCTATTATCAAAGTTCTTCGTTCAGAAAATAACGGTGATTTTGAGTATTCTATTCAAGATGAAATTATTCTAATTTCAGGCAATGAAGAAGTTCTTAAAATTCCAGTTGACGAATTCAGAAACAAGGCTTTATTCCTCCTAAATGCTATTAAAGAAAATAAAGAAAGAACGTTTTCCGTTCCTGAAATTGAGCATTTTATGCATTCAATAAACTGTATTTCATTAAAAGCAAATTCGTCAGCAAAAACAGATATTACGATTGTAGTTCACGACCAAAGAACAAACCAGCAACCAACACTCGGTTTCAGTATTAAATCTCAACTTGGAAGCCCGTCTACCTTACTCAACGCCGGGAAAACAACCAATTTCATTTATAGAATTAATGGAGCAGATTTAACGGACCATGAAATTGAGCATATCAATTTGATTACAACACGTCGTAAAATAATGGACAGAATTGCACAGATTCAAGACAAAGGCTGCTCATTTGAATTTGCAAAAATTGAAAGGAAAATATTTTTAAATAATCTTGTTCTTATAGATAGTTTATTGCCCGAAATTTTGGCCCAAATAATTTTTGACTTTTATTCGAGTGAATACTCTCATTTAACCGATTTAGTAAATTCAACAGCAGAGAAAAATCCAATGAATTTCGATATTGAAAACGAGCATAAATTTTACGAATTCAAAATAAAACGTTTCCTAACGGATGTAGCACTTGGAATGATGCCATCGCAAGTTTGGACAGGGAAATATGACGCAACTGGTGGTTATCTGATTGTGAAGGAAAATGGTGATGTATTGTGCTACCATATTTATAATAGAAACGAGTTTGAGGATTACTTATTTAATAATACCAAATTGGATACAGCAAGCTCGTCTCGACACGGTTTTGGAGAAATATATAAAGAACATGGAGAGTTGTACTTTAATCTGAACTTACAAATTAGATTTATTAAATAAGTAGGGAAGAAAACAACCTCGTACGATGCTGGTGCCAGCAAGGTTCAAATTTATCTTACCGATGAAACCGAAAAATCAATAATCGTTAAAGATGATGGTCACGATAAGAGTTGTACAGATAAAAAATAAATCTTTTTTAGTATTCATAGAAATACGTGCAATAACACTGCACTGCCCGTGGCAAATAGGGCGCAAGTATTTATTTTTATGCAGCAAAACAATTCAATGAAAAAAAGAAAATGGCTAATTGGAATTTTGTTAGGCCTAGCGCTACTCTATGTCTTGGCCGTAGTTATTGTTCCTAAAACATTGGATAAACAGAAGAATACGACAAAACAACTTCCTCCCTATCAGGTTTCCGAAAAAGCCCAATCCCTTTATAATTCTCTTGATTTTATTGCCGATTTGCATTGCGACGCCCTACTTTGGAGTAGAGACCTGACAATTAAAAACAGCATCGGGCATGTCGATTTCCCAAGAATGGAAGAAGCGAATATGGCGTTGCAGGCGTTTACGATTGTTACCAAATCCCCAGTTGGGCAGAACTTCTCAAAAAACACGGCCGAGACTTTTGACAATATCACTTTGCTCAATTTTGTACAAGGGAGACCGCTATCGAATTGGTTTAGCCTTTTTGAAAGGGCCGCCTACCAAAGTCGACGGTTGCATAAGTTCGCTACCGATTATAATGACGAATTCATTGTGGTCAAAAACACCGATGATTTGAATCGGCTTATAGCGCTAAGAAACCAGAACAAACGGGTGACCGGAGGTTTTTTAGGCCTCGAAGGCGCACATTGTCTTGAAGGAAAAATCGAAAACCTCGATAAATTATATAAAGAAGGTGTACGTATGGTCGGCCCCACCCACTTTTTTGACAATGAACTGGGAGGCTCGGCACATGGGGTGAGTAAAGGCGGACTTTCCGATTTCGGCCGTGACGTGATACAGCGTATGGACGAGCTAGGCATGTTTGTCGATCTGGCCCATGCCGCACCAGCCCTAATCGATGATGTCTTGGCAGAAACTAAAAACCCGGTGCTCGTTTCACATACCGGCGTCCGTGGCACCCTAGACAATTCCCGTAATTTATCCGATGCCCATATCCAAAAAATTGCGACCAATGGAGGCTTGATCGGGGTTGCTTTTTTTAAGGGCGCAGTCACCGCACCGCTGATCAAAGGCATTGTCGATGCGATGAAATATATCAAGTCTATTGCCGGTGTCGAATGCATAGCTTTGGGCTCCGATTATGATGGTACCATTGCCGCACCTTTTGATGTTACCGGTCTGCCGTTGTTGGTCGAAGAACTATTAAATCAGGGGTTTCAAGAAAGTGAAATCAAGATGATAATGGGTGAAAACGTAAAACGGTTTATGTTAGAAAACCTAAAGTAACATTTAACAATTTACCGTATTTTAAAAATCAAACTTTAATTGAACCGACACCGATTCTTCTTTGGTCGGGGTTTTCTTCTTTTCGGTATTCAGATTCGCGAGTGAAATACCCAACAATCGCACCGAATTCTGAAGTTTTTCTTGATAAAGCAGTCCTTTTGCAGTTTCAAAAATAAGGGCCTTGTCCGCCACAAAATAGGGTAGGGTTTTGCTCCGGGTATTCAGCGTGAAGTCGCTGTATTTGATTTTAAGGGTAATAGTCTTTCCAGCGAGTTTCGACTTTTTTAAACGCCGTTCAAGCTCCTCGGCAATATGCTCCAGTCGTTCGAGCATAAAAATTTCACTGCTGAGGTTTTCGCTAAACGTACGTTCGGCACCAACTGATTTTGGGGTGCGATGCGATTTTACCGCACTGTTATGAACGCCGCGAACCACATGGTAATAGTAAGCACCACTTTTTCCGAAAATATCTTCCAAATACTCCAGTGACTTGGCTTTAAGATCTTTTCCTGTAAAAATGCCCAAGCGGTACATTTTTTCGGCGGTAACCTTGCCGACACCGTAGAATTTGCGAATTTCAAGATCCTCTAGAAAAGAAAGCACCTCTTCAGGATTTACTGTTTTTTGCCCGTTCGGTTTGTTAAAATCACTGGCTACCTTGGCGATAAATTTGTTGATGGAAATTCCGGCGGAAGCGGCGAGCCCGACTTCATCAAAAATACGCTGTCGTATTTCTTGGGCAATCAAGGTGGCCGAGGGATTTCCCTTTTTGTTGGTGGTAACGTCCAAATAAGCTTCATCCAAAGAAAGGGGTTCTACCAAATCGGTGTACTCGAAGAAAATGGCCCTGATTTTTTTTGAGATTTCTTTGTAACGATCAAATCGAGGCCGAACAAAAACAAGATGCGGACATTTTTTTTTGGCCAAAACACCACTCATGGCGCTATACACTCCGAATTTCCGTGCTTCGTAATTGGCAGCCGACACCACGCCTCTTATTTCGCTTCCACCTACAGCGACCGCCTTTCCTTTTAGATCAGGGTTGTCGAGCTCCTCCACAGAGGCGTAAAAAGCATCCATGTCGACATGTATGATCTTTCGTAAAGGAAAATCCGTTTCCATATTGTAAATTTATGGAAGAAATTATTTAGAAATGGCCTTAATTATTTTTGGGGCAATAGATTGGTTAGAGGTTTGTGAAGTATGAAAAAGATGGGCAAAACAGCGATTCTTTTAGGAGCAACAGGGTTAACGGGCGGGAAACTACTCGAAATGCTTTTGGAAGACGGGGATTATGAAAAAGTCAAACTTTTTTCCAGGAGTTCGGTGGGACTTTCGCACCCAAAGATCGAGGAATACTTGGGGGATATGCTACAACTTCAAAAATTCGAAAAGGAGTTTGTAGGTGATATTGTTTTCTGTTGTATCGGTACAACGAAGTCTAAAACGCCGGATAAGGAGTTCTATAAAAAGATCGATTTCGGAATCCCTAAAAATGCTGCAGCGTTGGCACATACAAATAAGATTCCGACTTTTATTGTGATTTCTGCCCTTGGCGCCAATGCAAAAAGTGCTGTTTTTTACAACAGGATAAAAGGAGAGATGGAAGATGCGGTGCTCGAAGCGGAACTGCCGAAGACCTATATTTTGCAGCCTTCTTTGATTGGGGGAAAACGGAAGGAAAAGCGTATTGGGGAGTTGGTTTTCAAACAACTAATGAAATTGGTGAATATTGTTTTGGTCGGGCCATTGGATAAATTTCGTTCGATTTCACCCGAAAGTATTGCAAAATGCATGGCCTGGCTGGCAAAAAATGAATATGACGACGTACGCATACCATCTGACAAAATAAAACAAATCGCACAAGGTAATTCGATACTGTAATGCTTGAGATAGAACGTAAATTTTTGGTGTCATCGCAGACGTATAGAAAAAAGGCTATTTCAAAAGAACGTATCGTGCAAGGCTTTTTAAATACAAACCCCGAGCGAACCGTTCGTGTTCGGATGAAAGGAGAGAAAGGGTTTTTAACGGTAAAGGGGAAATCGAATAAAGCGGGAACATCACGTTTTGAATGGGAAAAAGAAATTGGGGTCGATGATGTAGACGCCCTACTACCCTTGTGTGAAGCGGGGGTTATCTCCAAAGTAAGATATGAGGTGCCCGTGGAGGAACATATTTTTGAAGTGGATGAATTTGATGGGGATAATGAAGGGCTTGTGGTTGCCGAAATTGAGCTAAGCAGTGAATCGGAACCTTTTGAAATACCCGATTGGGTAGGAAAGGAAGTTACAGGGGAAGTAAAATATTATAATTCGCAATTGGGTCAAAATCCATATAAAAACTGGAAAAAATGAAGTATATATACACTTTTCTCGTCGTTATTGTTTTTTTCTCTTGCAAGCCAGACGCTAAACCAGAACCGAGCGTTGAAAAGGTAGAAGCCAAAACAGTAAAGGAAATTAAGGAAGAACTTACTTCAAAAGGGTTTCAAATTTTTGATTACGTAGATGAAAAGACCAAAGATACTGTAATCATGCAGCAGTATTTTATTGCCTTTTTAAAACGTGGGCCTAACCGTTCACAAGACAAAGCAACGGCCGATAGCCTACAGGCGTTACATTTGGCTCATTTAGGAAGCATGTATGAAAAAGGCTATGCCGATATTTCGGGACCTTTTGGTGACGATGGCGACATAAGGGGCATCACCGTTTACAATACTCCGACTTTGGAAATGGCCGATAGTTTGGCAAATTCAGACCCTATGGTGAAAGCAGGACGCTTGATTATCGAAATACACCCTTGGTGGGCCGGTAAGGGATTTCCGCTCAGGTAGTTTTTGTTTTGAAAAGTTGCCAGATTTCGTTTTTAGGGATGCTTTAAAAGATGGTATTCTTTTGTATAATCAAAAGTCAATATCCCCTTTAGATTATTTACAATTAAGTGTTCAAGCAATTCGTGCACCGTGTATCTTTCCCATAAATTAAGATGTGAGAACACAATATTCTCCATATGAATTAAATATAGTTCGCAGACCAGCTTTAGATTTACATCAGCCCTTATGTGTTTCTGTTCTTGTGCTTCTTTTAATAAATTATGGACTACGCCCAGCACTATTTTTTTTCTAAAATTATCGTAGGTGTCGTAGGCTTTCGGATAATATTTTTTGAGGCCGTACAAAAAAGAAGGACTGAAGCTACGCATGTGCTTCAGTCCTACCTTGTAAATATAGACAACCTTTGTTATTGGGGGGAGTGTGACACCTTCATTGAGATGGGTGTCGATTTCTTTTTCAACTTTATCAAGAAGAAACTGAAGGCTTTCGGTTACCAGTTCCTCTTTGTTGCTGAAATAATGGTAAATGGTTTTTTTAGAGATTCCCAATTTACGCGCCAGCTCGTCCATAGTAAAGCTTTTGCTACCAAATTGGGTGAAATTGGCGATTGAAAACGCTAATAACTGCTCTTTAGTTTCCATTTATAGTTATTTCCAACCTCCGCCCAATGCCCGATATAAGGTTACGATGGCATCCAGTTGGCCATATTGCGCGTTGATGTAGTTAAGTTCTGAATTCAGGGCGTTCTGCCGTGCGGTCAATACTTCCAAATAATTGGCTAACCCATTGTTGAGTAGTTCTTCGGAATAGGATTCGGCCAAAGTGTACGCTTCCAGTTCTTTGGTATACGCCTCGATTTTTTTGCTTTCCGCGTCATAGTCGTATAGGGCATCCGAGACCTCCTTGCCGGCAACTAGCAAGGTTCTTTTATAAGTCAATAGGGCCTTTTCTTGTTCCACTTTTGCGACCTCGTATTGTGTTCTTATTTTTCGACCGTTCAATATGGGTTGTGTCAAAGAACCGATCAAACTTGAAAATAAAGAGCTTGCATCGAACCAATTGTCAAGTTCAAGGCTTTGTAGACCCCCAGAAGCGGTGAGTTGTAATGACGGGTAAAAACTGCTCTTTGCTACATTGGTCAATTCAAAGGCATTGATCAGTCCGTATTCGGCTTGCATAAGATCGGGCCTATTGGTCAACAACTGTGCGGGAACCCCTGTTCGCAACGTGGTTTTTATTTGCTGCTCGTCAAGCTCCCCTCGTTCAATAGCGCCGGCCGGCTCCCCTAGTAAAATGCTCAAGGTATTTTCCAACAACTTGATATTTTTTTCGAGATCGATCAATATTACTTCGGCCGTATAGAGTTGTGCTTCGGTTTGTTTGACCGCAACTTCGGTCACTTGCCCGGCTTCTTTAAGGGCTAAGGTAGTCTCCAAGCTACTTCGGCGTGCTTCCAAAGTTTCTTCGGTAATACTCTTTTGCTTATCTAAAGCCATCAATTGGTAATATGAAGAAGCAATGGAAGCTACCAAGTCTGTTTTTATAGCCTGATGGGCCGCCACACTTTGTAAATATGACGCACCAAAAGCTCTTTTTGTACTTCGTATCTTTCCCCAAATATCCGCTTCCCAAGATAAGGTGGCAGAAAGCTCGTATTGTTCCACGGCTTCACTGAACAGACCTCCGAATTGACTGTTTTCCGAGTTTTTGGTCCGTGAAAATTGACCAGTCCCCGTCAAGGTAGGCAAGTATCCCATTTTTCCTTGTTTGACATAGGCTTGAGCCGCCGCGATATTTTGCATCGCGATACGTACGTCTAGGTTATTGGTGAGCCCTTTTTCAATATAGCCGTCGAGATAGCTGTCGGTAAAGATGTCTTTCCAAGAAACCGTGGCCATGGAAATACTGTCTTGCGGCAAGTTATCGGTTCTATATAGGCTTTCAGCTTCCAGTTCGGGGCGAACATAATCTTTGGCTACAAAACAAGATTGCAATAACAGCGGAAGAATGGCTACCAGTACGAATTTATTAGTTACTAATTTATTCATGATTTTTCTAGTTCTTTGATTGTTCTGTGATTTCTTCGGGAGCACCGGTTATGCGCTCTTGAATGGTTTGGAAAATGACATAAAGCGCTGGAATAACAAATACCCCGAATATGGTGCCTATTAACATACCACCAACCGCACTCATACCAATAGATTGGTTGCCGACTGCACCGATACCTGTAGACAAGGCCAAGGGCATTAATCCGAGAATAAAGGCGAAAGAGGTCATCAATATGGGTCTAAGTCTAGCTTTTGCACCATCAATGGCAGAGTCAATTATCGACATGCCTTGTTTTCTTCGTTGTAACGCAAATTCTACAATTAGAATGGCATTTTTAGAAAGTAGACCAATAAGCATGATTAAGGCAATTTGGAAATATATGTTATTCTCAAGACCTGCCATACTTACAAAACCAATAGCTCCGGCAATACCCACTGGAAGCGATAACAAAATCGACAATGGTAATATGTATGATTCGTATTGGGCGCTCAATAAGAAGTAGACAAAGACCAAACTCAGTATAAATATAATAATCGTTTGGCTACCTGCACTGTTTTCTTCTTTTGTGAGTCCCGAATATTCATAGGTATAGTTGTTGGGCAATACCTCCGCGGTTACTTCTTCGATTGCTCTAATGGCATCACCAGTAGAATAACCAGGATTCATGGCTCCGTTAATCTTAACCGAACTCAATAAGTTAAACCTACTAACTACTTCAGGGCCGTAAATTTTCTTTAACGATACAAATTGTGATACAGCAACCGACTCGCCATTTGAATTGGTTACAAAAATATGGTTCAGCGAATTTTCATCGGCCCTATCTTCAGGTTTCGCCTGGATCATAACACGGTATTGCTTACCGAACTTGTTAAAGTCAGTGGTATATAATCCACCATAATATCCTTGCATTGCACTGAAGACATCGGTCACCGCTAACCCGGCCATTTTAGTTTTCTCAATATCTACCTCTAATTCATATTGCGGGAAATTGGCGTTGAAATTTGTGATAGCGTATTGTACTTCCGGTCTTGCATTTATAGCAGCTAAAAACTCATTGGTAACCTTATTTACAGACTGCCAATCATCTGCATCCTTACTTTGTAAATTCATCTCAAAACCGGTTGAGTTACCAAAACCACGTACACTTGGCGGTGTAAAGAAGAATATTTTTGCATCTTTTAATCCGGCGGTTTTAGCAAAAAGACTTCCCACGACTTCCTGAACAGATTCGCCTTCACCCTTTCGTTCGCTCCAATCTTTAAGTCGAATTACCGAGAAACCATAAGAACCACCGTTGACACTATTCAAAATACTAAAGCCGGTAATGTTCATTCTAGCTTGTATGATATCCATAGATTCATAAATGGAATCAAGCTTTTTAACGGTCTTTTGAGTCTGCTCCAATGTCGTTCCTGGAGGCATCGTAACATCGGCAAATACAATGGCTTTATCCTCATTGGGTATAAAACCTGTTGGGGTAGAGCTGAATAACATATATGCGATAGCAGAAAATATTACAAGCGATAATACGGTTACCCATTTTCTTTTGGCAATGAATTTTACCGAGCCAACATATTTATCGGTTATTGCATCAAAGCCAGTGTTAAAGGCTGAAAAGAAACGTTTTGTAATTCCTTTTTTATGTTCTTCCGATGGATTGTGAGGCTTCAATAAAAGTGCTGCCAAGGCCGGACTAAGCGTTAAGGCGTTTACCGCAGAAATAAGAATTGCGATAGCCAATGTTATTCCAAACTGTTGATAGAATACGCCCGAAGATCCACTAATGAAAGATACCGGAATAAATACGGCCGACATTACCAAGGTGATGGAAATTATCGCACCTGATATTTCAGACATCGCTGTTTTTGTTGCAGTTTTAGCATTGGTGGCGCCTTCTTCCATTTTTGCATGCACCGCTTCTACTACCACAATAGCATCATCTACCACTATACCAATGGCGAGAATCATTGCAAATAACGTCAGCATGTTGATCGAATAACCAAATAATGAGAGGAAGAAAAAGGTTCCAATTATGGCTACTGGAACCGCAATAGCCGGGATCAATGTTGATCTAAAATCTTGTAAGAATAGAAACACCACTAAGAATACCAGCAAAAACGCTTCAATTAAGGTTTGTACAACATGGTCTATAGATGCGCTTAAGAAGTCTTTGGTATTATACGGAATTACATAATCCAATCCTTTCGGGAAATCCTTTTCACTTTCTTGTAAGATATTTTGAATTTCATCGATAATGGCATTTGCATTAGATCCCGAAGTTTGGAAAATACCGACTGCGGTGCCGGGCTTACCCATACCTTCGTTTTTTGTACCATAGTTAAAGGCACCCAATTCGACTTCAGCTACATCTTTAAGTCTTAAAAATTGACCGTTTTCTTGAGCTTTAATGATGATATCCCCATATTCTGCCTCCTCTGAAAGGCGTCCTTTGTATTTAAGAACATATTCATACACCCCATCTGCATTTTCACCTATCTTACCTGTTGCAGCTTCAAGGTTTTGCTCATTTAATGCGGCTTGTATGTCAGAAGGCATTAGCTTGTAAGCGGCCATCTTTTCTGGGTTCAACCAAATACGCATTGAATAATCTTTCGATCCAAATACAGTTACATTACCCACCCCTTCAATACGCTGTAACTTAGGTACTATGTTAATTCTAGCATAGTTCTCTACAAACGTTGCATCATAATCATCGCTGTCTGAAAATAGGGAGAAGAATAATAATGCACTAGTTTGAGACTTTTGGGTAATTACTCCGGTTTGAACAACTGCTTGCGGTAAAACACTGTTTGCTCTCGCCACCCTGTTCTGAACGTTTACCGCGGCAATATCTGGGTCGGTACCCAATTTGAAAAAAACGTTTATAGTAGCGGCACCGTCATTACTAGCGTTGGAGGTCATATACAACATGTCTTCAACACCATTAATTTGCTCCTCTAACGGAATAACAACACTATTAAGTACTGTTTCTGCGTTCGCACCTGTATAGGTACTTGTAACCTGTACCGTTGGTGGTGCTATTTCTGGATATTCTTCTATAGGTAAGGTTGTCAATCCTAGAACACCTAGAATAACTATGATAATCGATATCACCGTAGACAATACGGGTCTATCTATAAATTTTTGAAACATTGCTCTTTAATTATAGATTGTGAGAAATACGATGTAAACGAAGCTTATTTGGAAGGATTAATGGTCATTCCGTCTTTTAATTTTGAAACTCCTTCTAGAACAAGGGTAGTTCCTTCTTCTATTCCGTTTTCTACGATAAAGCCTTTCTGGGTATTGGTTGTAATATCTAAAGGCACGGTTGAAACGGTATTGTCATCTTTGACCACATATATGAGTTTCTTCCCCTGAAGGTCAACAGTTGCTGATTGCGGTATTTCATAAGCCCCTTCGTATACTGTTGGTATTTTAATTTTACCTGTACTACCGCTGCTCAATAAATTGTCTTTATTATCAAAATCAGCTCTCGCAGTTACACTACCTGTAGTACTGTTAATGATAGTGTTTATCATGGCAAGTTTACCGGGCTCGGCATATTCTTCGCCATTGATCATAACAAGTGTCACGTTTGGAGCTTTGGCAACATCCATAGTGTTGTTCTTAGGCATAGATTCCTTTAGCTTTAAAAGTTCCTTTTCGTTCATTGAAAAATAGGCACGTACTTCACTAATATCGGAAACAGTAGTTAATGGTTGACTCATGTTTGAGCTGACCAAAGCACCTATTTTGAAAGGAATCTCTCCGATGTAACCGTCTACTGGACTTGTAATGCGGGAGTAGCCAATGTTTGATGCCACACTTTCATAACCAGCTTTGGCTTGTTCTAGCTGCGCTTTAGCAGTTTCTAGTTGAACACTACTGATAATGTTTTTCTCAACTAGCGGTTTTAACTTATCAACTTCGACTTGAGCAACATTGACCGATGCTTTTGCGGCATTGGCATCTTGGTTCAATGTTTGGGTTTCCAATTTAAAAAGTAATTGACCTTTTTTGATTTTTTGACCTTCTTCTACATAAACTTCCTGTACGAAACCGGAAACTTTTGGCCAGATTTCAACATTCTGTTTACCTTCTAATGTGGTCGAGAATTCATTGTATACCGTTAAATTTTGCCTATCTAGTTTAGCTACTTTCAAACTTGGCGGTGGCGGGGCGGCAGCTCCTTGTACTGGTTTTTCTGATGTTGCAAAGCAGGAACTCAAAAGAAGGGCGGTGCTTGATATGGCTATAATTGAAAACTTTTTCATTTTAAGGTGGATGTTTGTTTGTATTAAATTATTGATTCGAACCTGTTAAGGTTTTGTTAATTCGGAATGTTCGGTATTAAACGAACTAAACATATAAAAAAATTATTGTTCAAGATTCTTTAAGTTGACAATTGTCTTTTTGTAGATAGCTTTGGTGTCTTCTAAACATTTCATATAAATCTTTTTCTTCTCTTTATTGGCTTGGTGCTTTTCAGCGTTATATGTTTTATTAAAGGCCGCTACCTTTTCGATCATCTCAGATTCATCTTCAAGCTTTTTAAGTGTTTTATTTAACTTTTCAACAAAAAATGCATCTTTTTCCGCAATTTTGAAATATCTCCTTCTATCTCCGGACTTGGTAAAATATTTGATAAAATTCATTTGCAATAAAAGATTGAGCGAAGTCGATATGGAACTTTTGCTGGCACCCCTCTTAATTAGACAATCATCAAAAGTGAGTCCTTCTTCCTCGGTTATCACAAGGCTAGCAAAAATTCTTGCAGCCAAAGGGGGAAGGGAATATTCATTTTCAAAATGAATGCCCAATTCCTCGATTAACAATTTTTTACTTTCTTCTTTATTCATGATCAACATAAATTTCAATGCAAATGTACGGTTAGTTCGGAAACAACCAAACCAAACGAAATAAAATTTATGTTAAAATATTAAATGATAATTTTTGAGATTGACTTCTAATGCCTTTTGTTACCCTGTTTTGGGAATTAAGTTTTAAGGGTACGTTTGAGATGCTAATACTTATACGCTTGGGGTGTCACTTGGAATGTTAAGTTTTTGTGATACCGCTTTCGGTGGCCCCGAAAGTTTTTCCTGTAACCACTGAAAAACAACAAATAGTGTTGGAATGATAAATACGCCAAGCACCGTACCGATGAGCATGCCTCCAACGGCCCCGGTTCCTATGGCATTGTTTCCTGCCGCACCTACTCCAGAGGCCAGTACCAAGGGCATCAACCCCAAGATAAAGGCGAAAGAAGTCATTAGAATCGGACGCAAACGGGATTTGGCAGCATCAATGGCCGCTTCCTTCAATGAAAGTCCGTGTTGTCTGCGCTGCCTAGCAAATTCTACAATAAGAATTGCATTTTTTGCCAGTAGCCCGATTAGCATAATTAAGGCAATCTGAAAATAAATATTGTTCTCAAGACCTGCGAATTTTGTAGTCAAATACGCTCCTGCAACTCCTATTGGTAAAGATAGCAACACCGAAAAAGGTAAAAGATAGCTCTCGTATTGTGCCGATAGAAAGAAGTACACAAATACGATGCTTAGTAGAAAAATAATACCCGCTTGGCCTGCGGAAGCAATTTCTTCCCGTGTAATTCCTGAGAAGGCCACTTCGTAATTGTTGGGCAAATTGTCTTCAGCTACTTGGCTCACTGCCTCAATCGCATCGCCGGAACTAAAGCCGGGAGCGGCCGAACCATTTATTGTTACGGCATTGAACAGGTTAAATCGACTCACTGTCTGGGGTCCGTATACACGATTCAGGCTTACAAATTCAGAAACCGGCGCCATTTCACCCTCACCGTTTCGTACAAACATACTATTTAGACTTGCAATATCTTTTCGGTCTTCAGGCTCGGCCTGTACAAATACCCTAAACTGTTTTCCGAAGCGACTGAAATCTGCTGCATATAAACCGCCAATATATCCTTGAAGTGTTCCTAAAATGCTGCTAATTTCTACGCCAGCTTCCTTAGCTTTAGGAATGTTAATATCCATCTGTAATTGGGGGAAATTTGTGCTGAATGAATTGGAGGAAAACCCGATTTCTGATCGTTGGTTTAGCGCCGTCACAAAATCGTTGGCTACCTTGTCAAGGTCTTTCAATTCGCCAGAAGTACGATCTAACAATTGTAGTTCAAATCCGTCCGATGCTCCAAAACCAGGAATACTAGGCGGGGTAAAAAAGAGGATCTTGGCATCTGCGATGTTGGCGGTCTTGGCGAATAATTGTTGTATAATGGCATCTGCCGAAGTCTCGTCCGTTTGCCTTTGATCGAAATCTTCTAGAATAATAAAACCCATCCCGTACGAACTACCGGCACCTGAAAAGAAGTTTCGCCCACTGATAATAGAGGCCGTACGAATTCCTTCGACCGAACTGATAATCTCGTACAATTTTTGCTGAACGCTGAATGTTCTATCTAAAGATGCACCCTGCGGAAGGTCAAGGTTTAGAAAAATCACACCGCGGTCTTCCGAGGGCACAAAACCACTTGGGGTAGTGCTGTTCGCCCACCAAATGGCGGCTCCGCAAATAATCAGTAATAATGCGGTAATCCATTTGTGATGTATCAAAAATCCTAGAGAGCCTACATATCTTTGGCGTATCGCATTGAAACCTATGTTAAATGCAGTATAGAACCGTTGAAGAAATCCCTTTTTCGTTTCTTCCCTGTTCTTATAGGGCTTAAGAAAGATAGCACAGAGTGCTGGACTCAAAGTCAAGGCGTTTACGGCCGAAATGATGATAGCAACAATAAGTGTGACCCCAAATTGCTCGTAGAACACCCCGGAAGGACCTTGTATAAAAGTAATCGGAATAAATACGGCGGCCATGACCAAGGTAATCGAGATAATGGCCCCGCTTATTTCATCCATGGCGGAAACGGTAGCTTCCAAAGCAGAATCATAACCTTCTTCCAATTTTGCATGTACGGCCTCCACCACCACAATAGCGTCATCGACCACAATACCAATGGCTAAAAGTAGCGCAAAGAGGGTCAAGAGGTTGATGGAATACCCTAGGATTTCCAAAAAGAAAAAAGTACCGATTATAGCGACAGGTACCGCTATGGCAGGGATAAGTGTCGATTTGATATCTTGTAGGAAGATAAATACAACAAAGAATACCAATAAGAAGGCTTCAATCAAGGTTTCTTTGACCTTGTTCATCGAAGCTGTCAAAAACTTATTTGTATCGTAGTTGATGAGGTAATCTACTCCTTCGGGAAAATTCTGTTTTAAATCGTCGAGCTTTACATAGATTTTCTCAATAATTTCCTGAGCATTCGAACCGGGTGTTTGAAAAACGCCGAAGCTAATGGCTGGGTATCCTCGAGATAGACTGGTCGAGCTATACGAAAACGCATCCAGTTCTACCTTTGCTACATCCCCAAGTCGTAAAAACTGACCGTTGCCGAGTGATTTTATGATGATATCACTATATTCTTCAGCAGTCTTGTATCGCCCCTTGTATTTGATAACATATTCGAAAGAGGCTCCCGTATTTTGTCCCAATGAACCCGCTGCAGCCTCCAAACTTTGTTCGCCGATGGCATTGGATACATCGGTCGTGGTAATGCTGTAGGAGGCCAATTTCACAGGATCTATCCAGATACGCATGGAATAGTCTTTGGCTCCGAAAACCGAAACATCGCCAACCCCATTGACGCGTTGAAGTTCTGGTCTTACATTGATATTTAGGTAATTTTGAACAAACGTATCATCATAATCCGGATTTGTCGAATAAATGGCGGCATACAAAAGCGCAGAGCTCTGTCTTTTTTGTGTAATCACCCCAGAACGTATGACCTCGGCAGGAAGTAGTGCATTTGCTCGCGCTACCCGGTTTTGAACGTTGACGGCTGCAATATCGGGGTCTACGCCCTGCTCGAAATACACGGTAATACTCGCACTACCAGTATTACTTGATGACGACGTAATATAAGTCATTCCCTCTACACCATTGATCTGTTCTTCGATAGGTACGATGACACTTTCTAAAATAGTTTCGGCATTGGCTCCTGGGTAATTGGCCGAAACCTGCACCGTTGGGGGTGCGATATCTGGATATTGGGTAACAGGCAGTGTTGCCATACCCAGTAGACCTAATACTACAAGTATAATCGATATGACCGTGGAAAGTACCGGCCGTTCTATGAATGTTTTTAGCATCGGACGTTATTTAAAAACGGTTGTGAATGAACTGGTAATACTGTCGATTGTGGTCAGCTGAGGTACGATTTTGGAGCCAGGGCGAACCTTATTTATGCCTTTGGCAAGTATTTCGTCGCCTTCGTTTATTCCTTCTATTACAACAACTCCCCCGATTGTGGCTTTTGGATCTACGATTTTGGTTACCAGTGTATCGCCTTCTATCAAATACACAAAGGTGTTGCCCTGTTGCTCAAAGGTAGAAAGAGCGGGTACAATAAGTACATCCTGCATTTTTTCTGGGAGTAAGATGGTACCGCTGCTGCCATTTCTTAAGAGTCCCTCAGGATTGACGAAAGTGGCCCTGAATTTTACGGTTCCCGTATTGGGGTTGATCTCCCCGGTAATAGTTTCTATCTGGCCTTCATGGTCGTAGATGGAACCGTCTGCTAAGCGAAGCTGTACCCTGGGTAGATTCTCTGCCTTTTCCTCCAACGTTTCACCCTTTATTTTTTTTAGGAAGCCAATTAAATCTTTTTCGTTCAGTGAAAAGTAGGCATACACTTGGGAAATACTGGAAATGGTAGTCAATGGGCGGGCATCTTGTGAGCTAACCAAATTACCCTTACGAAAGGGAATGGATCCCACCACCCCGTTAACGGGGCTTTTAATGTTCGCATAGCCGATGTTGGCCGTAACACTTCGGTAATTGCTCTTGGCCTGTTCTAAGTTGGCCTTCGCAGTTTCCAATTGCACGTTGCTAATGATGTTTTTATCTACTAAGGGCTTTAATTTGTCAACCTCTACTTGTGCTGCGTTAATTCTAGCCTTTGCGGCCCCGGCATCTTGGGTAAGCGATTGGGTTTCCAATTTAAACAATAACTGCCCCTTTTTTACCACTTGGCCCTCGTCTACCAAAACCGATTGAATGTACCCTGGTACTTTGGCGCGAATAGTGCTATTCACAATCCCTTCGATGCTTGCCGGGAAAGTAGCAATATCTTCAACGCTTCTTTTAGTTACTAGAATAGTTGGATAGGACGGTATACTTTGAGGTTTTTGGTCGGCAATCTTATTTCCACAACCTGTTAATAGCAAAGTTATTAAGGCTAAAACCGAAACAAGAAGAGAAGATAGTTTTTGTTTCATAAGCTTCAATTTTTTGAAAAATGCAACGCTTAAAACAAAAATACGATAGGGTCAATTTTAAGTCGAACAGGAGTAGTTAATTGAATGTTAAAAGCCTGAAA
Source organism: uncultured Kriegella sp. (assembly GCF_963975415.1). Taxonomy (NCBI): domain Bacteria; kingdom Pseudomonadati; phylum Bacteroidota; class Flavobacteriia; order Flavobacteriales; family Flavobacteriaceae; genus Kriegella; species uncultured Kriegella sp. Next base: position 541,522 of record NZ_CAXBGN010000002.1, on the reverse strand, counting down.
GGCTCATTCCGATAAAATACCCTCTTTGTCAATGACGGAAATATGTTTTAATGCATTTTCTTTTACCGAATATTTCGGAAATAAAAACCGTTTTTCGAAGAGTTTGCCCTCGGCAAAAAATGTAACAAAGAACTCATTGTTCAATGCCAGTACATCTTCCTGTAAGAGTTCGATTTTCGCAAAGGATTTTGGGGCGACCAAACCGATTCCGTGTCGCATGATAGATGTTTTTCGTTGTTCGTCAAAACCTTTGGAGACGACTAAAACCATTTCAATCTGATCTTGCCTATTGTTGATGAGATAGGCATTCCAGTCTTTTGAGAGAAAGTCGTCGTTCCATTCCCTTACCACGGCAACATACACATCTTTGGCAATAGGTATTTCAATATCCTTTTTCAAAACGAAATTTTAAAAAGTACTCTTGAATTGCTCTAAAAACCTAACGTCATTTTCGCTGAGCAGTCGAATATCAGGAATTTGATGTAGTAATAATGCAATACGATCAATACCCATACCAAATGCAAATCCCGAATATTCGTTCGCATCTATACCACAATTTTCTAGCACATTGGGGTCGACCATACCACATCCCATAATTTCAAGCCAGCCGGTTCCTTTGGTCATTTTGTAATCGGTTTCGGTTTCCAGGCCCCAATATACGTCTACTTCCGCACTCGGTTCTGTGAACGGAAAATATGAAGGGCGTAACCGTATTTTCGATTTGCCAAAAAGTTCGGTAGTAAAAAATTGTAAGGTTTGTTTTAAGTCGGCAAACGACACATCTTTATCAATATAGAGACCTTCCACTTGATGGAAAAAGCAATGCGATCGTGCAGAGATGGCTTCGTTTCGATAAACCCTACCGGGCGAAATTGTTCTGATAGGAGGTTTATTGTTTTCCATATACCGTACTTGAACCGAAGAGGTATGGGTACGTAGCAAAATATCGGGATCGGTCTGAACGAAGAAAGTGTCTTGCATATCTCGTGCAGGATGATGCTCTGGGAGATTCAAGGCGGTAAAATTATGCCAGTCATCTTCAATTTCAGGACCTTCTGAAACGTTAAAGCCAATTCTTGAGAAGATATCGATAATTCTATTTTTTACAATTGAAATAGGATGTCTAGCACCTAATTCGATAGGTTCTCCGGGTCTTGTCAAATCACCGTAAATACCTTTCTTCTCCGATTTTTTCTCTAAGGCACCCTTAAGAGTGCTTACCTTTTCGGTAGCAGTTTGCTTCAGCGCGTTGATGGTCTGGCCAAATTCTTTTTTTTGTCCGTTAGGAACATCCTTAAATGCTGCAAAAAAATCATTCAACAGCCCTTTTTTTCCTAAATATTTTATTCGGAAAGCCTCAATTGCTTCTTTATCGTCAGAGATGAACGATTCGACTTCTTTTAGATGCTCTTTTATTTTATCTATCATTGTTTGGCTAAAGAGAGAAGGGCAAATTTAGGAAATATTCCTATTACGTGCCTATAATATGCCATTGCATTTACAGATTATGCTGAACTAATAATTACTCCAATTGTCAATCTCAGAGCTTATTGGCTTCAATGCCCTTAGAATAGAATGTGATAGATGGGAGGAATCACGACAATAAAAGGCCCTGTCGCGCTGATTGTAATCGGGTATAAATCCGAAATTATGCGACAGGGCCAATTTGATTATAAAAATATAAGAACCCTTAGCCCGGTTTGTCTTATATCGCCTTTATTTATTGCTTAGCTTCCACTTTATTGTCCTTGTTCTGAAATTGACTCTGTTTCAACTTTATATAAGAGGTAGCCTGCTTAAATGTATCGAAGATATTCTCTTTAGGAACCAGGTCGGGAATAATGTCGATTCGCTCCATCATATACATGGGTTGTTGCAATACATCTACTAAAATCACTTCGATGTCTTTTTTCCTTAAATCGACAAGTACTTCTTCCATAGCATATAAACCACTTTGATCCATATATTGCATTCGATCCATTCGTATAATTACGGTAACGGCCGTATCTGGAATTTGATCGGCCAATTGCTGAAATTCACTGGTCGATCCAAAGAACAACGGTCCTTTGATATGTTTGATGAAAACTTCGTTTTTCAGATTTTCAGGAAAATTAGCTTCATCGTCCCAAGCTTTTTCTTTCAGCAAGCTCTTTACATCAGAACGCTCGGCAGTCAAATCCCCCATTTTTTTCATAAACATCAAAGAAGCAATAACAAGGCCCACGCCCACGGCATATACTAAGTTCCATACGGAAGACAACACCAGTACGATAAGCATGATAATTACTTCTGAACTCAATTTTATTGGTCCGAATCTCATATCCTTAGGTAAACTTGGAATGGCTTTGAGACCTTTGTAATCCATAACACCGATTCCTACGGTTACCAAAATTCCGGCTAGAACTGCTGCGGGTATTTGGGAAGCAACTGGCCCCATGGCAAGCAGTATGACCAAAAGCAGTAACCCTGCAATCATACCTGATAATCTTGTTTTTCCACCTGCATTAATATTGACCACCGTTCTTATGGTTGCTCCGGCCCCCGGAATTCCTCCGAAAATTGCACCGATACTGTTTCCGATACCTTGACCTACCAATTCTTTGTTAGGCTTATGTTTGGTCTTTGTCATGTTATCGGCAACTACCGAAGTAAGCAAAGAATCAATTGCACCCAAGAGTGCAAGGGTTAGAGCCGTAAAAATGTAAGGAGTTATCGAACCTAGTTCGAATTCGGTAAAAATTCTCAAGTTCGGTATGGGTAAACCACTAGGTATTTGTTCAATAGGCCTATAGTTTAAGCCGAATCCGTAGGCGACACCGGAGACAACTACCAATGCCACCAATGCACTGGGTATTTTAGTCGTAATTCGCTTAAAACCATAAATAATAAAAATGGTCGATAAAGCAAGGATGAGCTCAAGCCAATTGATGTTCTGCAAGGCTCTTGGCAATACCTTAAAAGCACCAACGACTCCAGAAGCATCGCTAGCGGCCAAGGTCTTGGCCTCTTTCAGCATATCTTCTTCAGTAATGCTCTCGGCCCGTTTTATGGTCTCTTCGAAATTTTCTAAAACTAAAATGCCTTCTCCTGCTTCCTCTTTTAGAATGTTATCAAGAATGATTTCTTCGGCATGCGGTTTGAATTGGTCTACAAATTCGACGTCTTCTTTGGGGTAGTACCCTATGGCCGGTAATATTTGAGTAACCAGAATAATCACACCTATTGCCGTCATAAAACCAGAGACCACGGGGTAAGGAATGTACTTTATATACTTTCCGATTCCAATAAGCCCCAGGCCGATCTGCATGAGACCCGCCAAAAGAAAAATGGTCAATATTGCTGGTAAGGCCTTTTCTATACTGCCGTCATATATGGCCACAATGCCCGCGATAACGACCATACTTACTGCGGTCATTGGAGCTGTCGGACCAGAAATCTGCGTGTTCGTACCTCCGAACATAGCCGCAAAAAAACTGATAAAAATTGCTCCGTAAAGGCCCGCACTTGGACCCAGGCCAGAGCTAACCCCGAAAGCCAAGGCTAGAGGGAGTGCAACGATACCAGCGGTGATTCCACCAAAAAGATCGCCTTTAAAATTAGAGAATAGGTTTTTCATATCGGGTTTTTTAAAGTAATTCTACCTTTCCATTGGAAAGTGAGTAAACACCACCGACGATTTTGATTTCGCCATTGTCTTCCATTTCTTTTAAGATGGGACTTTTTTCACGTATTCTTTCAATAGTCAGTTTTACATTATTGGCCACAGTCGCGGCAACAAAATCACTGTTCGAAGAGTTAGCTTCGCCCTCTATTTCTTCAGCGGAAAGCTTTACTGCCGGCAGTATGTTGCCCAGCATCGAAGTAATATTGCCCATTTCTACACCGTCGCAAGCTGCTTTTACGGCCCCGCAAGATTCATGACCTAAAACTAGAACCAATTTACTTCCAGCGGCTTTGCAAGAGTATTCGAGACTACCCAATATATCCGTATTTTCAAAGTTTCCGGCAACTCTGGCAACAAAAACGTCACCTATTCCTTGGTCAAAAATAGTTTCTATTGGGACCCTTGAATCAATGCAGGATAATACAACGGCCTTTGGAAATTGTCCGTTTATGGTAGATTTGCGTTGTTCTTGATAGCCTCTTGTTTCCATATTACTGTTGATAAACCGATCGTTGCCAGAAATAAGATCTTGCAATACGGCGTCAGGAGATAGGGAATTTTGAGTTTTTTTATCCAATGTTTTGGTAACCATGATGTTATGATTTTTAGTTTAAATGTACAGATTTAAATCCACAAGAAATTATGAAAATATTTTCATATCTCTATGGATATTTTTATTGATTATAATTACAGGAGCTAGATAATGGGTTCCGGGGGAGGAAGAATTATTTCTAAAGTATGGTCAAAGTTGGCCAAAAGATAGAAATCACTTAAGGAGTGGTTCCTTAAGCGAGCTAGAAAGTAAAAATTCGTGTTGTCGTATACAATTTTTTTTTCGGCAACGTTTTTTTTCCCTTGTTCAGACTGCTCCTCTTCATTTAAGTTGATGGTAATAATGGACTTTCCATCATTGTTCATCAAAGAAATGATAGGCGGTGCAAATATGGCAAAGAGCCATATTGATAAAAGGGTAATAAAAATTGTCGATCTAAGCATTGAACGGCATTTATTGCAAAAATAATATCGAAGAAATCAATATGCGTTAAAGATATATTAAAAATCTTTAAGCATTTTTAAATCCTCCGAAGAAATCCAGCCTGTTTTGCCATCGGCTATCTCAATTTTTTTCCAATCGTTGAGTATATCAACGACATTGACTTTCGCTCCTTCATGCAACGTAAATATTGCCTGACTTCTTTTATTCGGTTCAGATTTCACCATTGTTTCCTCTGAGAAAATTATGGCAGGATTGTCTTTTTTAAAATCGCTAAAGCCCATATAAGCAAAAATAAGGCCAACCACCATAAAGAGTATTGAAACAATACTTGCTACAAATGCAATACGTTTTCGAGAAGAAAAACGGAAAAAATAAAATGCAATATAGGAAATTACAAATAAAAACATAAAGGCTACGGCCAAATAGGCCCATTGGTCAAAAGACAACGCTTTTACTGTTGAATTGTATAATTTAGAGAAGATGGTCTTAGGTAGCGGTTCTATGGCGTCTAAGGTCATATTTTGGGCATAGGCCAAATTATTTTTTATCTCGGGATCATTGGGTTTTAAAAGTAACGCTTTTTCATAATAATAGATGCTTGGTGCAATATGATTAAGCTTGTAATAACAGTTGCCCAAATTAAAATAGAGTTCAGGGGAATGTTGTTTGTTCTCTAGTATTTTGAGGTAACTCTCGGCAGCTTGTTCATAGTTACCTTCATTATAGGCTGTTGTAGCCCGATTAAAAAGGGCTTCATTTTGTGCCGTGGCCCAAAAACATATAAGAAGAGAAAATGTTGTTATTATTTTTTTCAATTCGCTTTTTTTCAATTCATTGATCCAGTTCTTTCCCGCCCTGATTTAGGGCTACAATTGTTTGTCCATCTGGGAAATCACTTCACTGGCCTTGTCGTAATCTTGTTGCATTTGTACTTCAGAAAATGGGCTATACCGAGCCATTTCACAATTTTGCAGTAAGGCTATGAAACCGTCCTTGGTTGCAACATCTACTTTTCTCTCGGTCAGCAAGGTTGCAATTTTATCTTTACTGAACTCCGAGGTTTCAATTTTCAATTTTGCCTTTAAGTAGTTGTGCAGTGCTTTTTCCAAAGCTATATAAAATGCTTCTTTGTTACCTAGTTCTTTTTTTGCCTTTGATAAATATCTTCGTGCTAGTTTATTTGCCCTTTTTATTTTATTGCCGGCAACATCGCTTGCAATGGCCTCTCTTTTTTTGCCGGTAATAATGGTTAAAGGAATCAATATTAACGGAAGTAATAACCATAAATAGAAGCGGGTAGACCCAAAAAAGTGCTTTAAGCCTATGGTTGTCAAGTTCGGATCCAGTTTTATGAAATTAAATTGATCCCCAGTGGTTACGACTGTCTGCTTGCTTCCTGAATTGAGAACGGATCCCGAGGGGCCGGCGGCACTACTCGGACCTTGGATTACATCTATCATAATTTCCTCTGAACTCAGGTTCTTGTATTTTTCCGTTGTAGGGTCAAAATAGCTGAACGAGATGCTTGGAATAGGGTACTTGCCCTTAAAGGAGGGTACAATAGTGTAGCTGTTGCTTACTTTGCCTTGCATGCCGGAAAGGGTGGTGCGAACACCTTCTTCAAACTCTGGGTCATAAACCTCTAAAGAACTGGGCAGATTCGGTTCGGGTAGTTGAAAAAGCTTGAGGTTGCCTTTTCCGCTGACCTCTACTTTTGCTTGTAACGATTCCGAGGCATTGAGTTTTGTTTTGCTTGTGGTGACCGTAAAATCAAAATTGCCGACCGCCCCGCCGAAATTAAGCGGTTTTCCTTTAGAAGGCAATGCTTTCACTGTAATTGTGCGTTTACCTGCCGATACTGTTTTGTTTGTTTGGGAATAAATACGTCCGCCAAAGAAGTCCCGTTTGTTGGTGGGTACGTCTACTGTAACCTCTAGGGAAAGGGGTTCGATCTCAAGTTCCCCGGATTTTTGAGGATAGAGAACCACTCTTTTTAATACAACATATCGGTAAGGCTTTCCTTGATAGGTGCCATTTTGGGCATTAAGTTTAGAAACCGGAATATCTTGGCTCCAAAAGTTATTATATTTTGGATTGTCTAAAGGCCGGTAATTCGAGACACTAATGGAAGGGCTGACATATAGCTTGTACACCACGCTAAGGGCTTCATTGAGATAGGGGTTGGTCTTTGAGACTTCCGCAACTAAATGTAGGCTCTCATCGGCAACATCGTCTACGGTTTTCTCTCCACTGGGATTATCGACCGCAGCTGTAACCTCGACCTGTTTTGCCAGTGATTTATAGGTTGTGCCCTCGATTACGATGGAGGCTTGTTTGATAGAGAATTTCCCACGAGCTGTCGGGGTCAAGGTATAGGAGTACGTCTTGGAATAGCTTCTAACACCGTTGAACCATGACGAACTAATTCGTTGCGACGGGCCCATCAGAACGCGAAAGCCCTCAAAATCAGGGGGGATGAAATCGTCTCCGTCTTTGTTCATGATAAAATCGACGCGCAGGCGCTCGTTTATGCCCAGTTTTTCTTTACTCAGTTCTACTTTAAAAGTAACCGCATCCTTATCCTGCGCATTCATAAAGATGAATGCGAAAAGCATTGGAAAAATTGCGATATATTTTTTAAAGCCCATTACCAGTCCTTCTCATTTTTAACTTTTACGCCTTTTACTTTTTGTGCATCGATTTTTTCTTGCACTTTTTTCTCCTCATTCTGCATGGCATCCAACAGATTTTGAATTTGTTGCTTGCTCAATTGATTAGGTCTAGGTTGTTGCTGCTGATTCTGTTCTTCCTCAGATTTATCACCTTGATCTGGCTGTTTTTTTTCTTCTTCTTTTTCATCTCCATCTCCTTCTTTATTGTCTTCTTTTTCATCTCCTTCATCACCCTTGTCGCCTTCATCACCTTGGTCTTGCTCGTCTTGATCTTTATTGTCTTCTTTATTGTCGCCCTCGTTCTTCTGGTCTTCGTCCTTTTTATCTTCTTGGTCTTTGTTATCTTTGTTATCCTTGTTTTGCTCGTTCTGTTCTTGCTCCTTTTTGAGCATTTCTTTTGCCAGTGCAAGGTTGTATCGGGTTTCCTCGTCCTTGGGGTCGTTTCTAAGCGCTTCTTTATAGGCCTCTACCGCTTTTTCGTATTCTTTGCGCTTCATAAAAACGTTACCCATATTATGGTACGCTTTGTGTTTGTCTTTTTTATCGGTGGCTGTCTCACCGGCCTGCTTGAAACGCCCGAAAGCTTCGCTGTAAGTTTCCTTATTATAATAAGCATTACCTAGATTATAGGGTGCTGCGGCATTCTCTTCACTTTTTGAAATGGCCTTTCTATAATCGATTTCTGCTTCAACGAATTTGTTTTCAGAAAGCGCGGCATTTGCATCCCAAGTAAGGTTTTCGGAAGCTCGAAGTGCATCGCGATTCTCTTTTTCGGTTTCTTGGGCATTTAGCAAGTTGCCCAACATTAGCATTATGAAAATGAATTTTTTCATATTATAGAATTTCTTCGTTCTTTTCGTTGAACAAATTCAATTTTTTAAGCCATTTTGTTTTTCTGTCCAAGATAAAAACATCTAAAAAAAGAAACAACAGTCCCGCACCTAAAAACCATTGAAATTGGTCTTTGTACTCGGCGAATTGCTTGGCTTCGAATTCCGTTTTGTCCATTTGGTTCAACAGTTCTTTGATTCTGTTTACGGCTGTCTCCGTATTCGTGCCGTCGATGTATTCCCCATTTCCTTCTTCGGCAATGTCTTCAAGAACTTGTTGATTTAACTTTGATATGACCACCTCTCCCTGAGCATCTTTCTTAAGACTTTCGACTACGCCATTGTGCTTTATTGGAATTGGAGCACCTTTGGTTTTACCGACTCCGATTGTAAAGATGCGTATGCCCTCTTCCACGGCAGGTTCGACGGCGTTCAATGCCGAACCATCGGAATGGTCTTCGCCGTCTGAAACAATAAAAAGCACTCTGTTGGTCTGCTCTTCATCATCGTAATATGTGGTTGCCAATTTTACGGCCTCATTTATGGCGGTTCCCTGCGAGGTAAGCATATCGGTATTCATACTCTGCAAGAACATCTTTGCCGCTCCATAATCGGTTGTAATGGGAAGCTGCGGAAAAGCTTGCCCGGCATAGGCGATGATGCCGATACGGTCACTGGCCAATTGATTGATAATTTCAGAAATCAGTCTTTTTGCCTTTTCAATACGGTTGGGGGCAATGTCTTCGGCCAACATACTTTTTGAAACATCAAGGGCAAATACGATATCGACCCCTTCCCGTTTAACCGTCTCCAATTTCGTGCCAATTTTTGGGTTGACAAGCCCTAAGGTCAGAAATGTTATTCCTAATAATAGAAACAATAGTTTTAGCGTAGCCTTGAAATTAGACTTATTAGGGGTCAACCGCTTCAACAAGGCAAGGTCTGCAAACTTTTTCTGCGTTTTTTTCTTCCAAATTAATGACAGCACGAATAAGACGATCATCACAGGGATAATCGCCAATAGGTAAAAAAATATTTTTTCGTCGAACTGTATCATTTTTTCTCTTCTATCTCAAGCCCTAAACAGTTTTCATTGTTCGATGGGCGTATACGATGTTCTAAATAAAACTTCTAAATAAGGTATTTCGCAATAGCCATTCCAATACTAACAAAGCTCCTGCCAAAAGTACCCATGGCCTAAATTTTTCTTCATATTTATAGTATTTGAACTCTTCTATTTCTGTTTTTTCGAGTTTGTTTATTTCATCGTAAATGGCCTCTAATTTTTCGTTGTTTGTGGCTCTAAAATATTGACCGCCCGTTGTATTTGCAATATCCATTAACAAATCTTCATCTATTTCAACTTGGCGCATACCATATCTGAATGACCCATCTGCATTATAGGAAATAGGAGTTAGCGCATTTCCGTTCGTGCCCAACCCTATGGTATAGGTTTTAATGCCGAACTCAATTGCCAGATCGGCTGCGGTCTGGGGTTCAATAAAACCCGAATTGTTGACTCCGTCTGTTAGCAAGATAATTATTTTGCTGATGGCCTTGCTTTCTTTTAATCTATTTACGGCTGTGGCTAGACCCATTCCTATTGCGGTTCCATCATTCAATTGGCCGTAGGTTATTTCCCGTAATGCGTTAAGAACAATTGATTTGTCACTCGTAATGGGTGTTTTGGTAAACGCCTCCCCCGCATAGGCGACTAACCCTATTCTATCGTTAGGCCTTTTCCGAATAAAATCAGAAGCCACCTTTTTCAGGGCCGATAACCTGTTGGGTTTTAAGTCTCTGGCGAGCATACTGGAAGATACATCTATGGCCATTACAATATCGATACCTTTGGTCGTCTTTGTTCTGGTAGAGATGTCTTCTGTTTGGGGTCGCGCCATAGCTACTATAATTGAGGCCAATGCCAATAACCTAAAAAGAAACAATATGGGTTTCAGTTTGGGGAGCAGCCCTCCTTTGGAAAACCCTTTGGTGCTTGAAATCTTAAGGGACGCGCTTTGTTCATTTCGCTTAAAAAAATACCATAGCATTGCTAGTGGCAGCAATAACAGCAGCCAAAAAAACTCAGGGTTTGCGAATGATATATTTTCGAACATCTATGCCTCTGTTTTTACCTCTACGGTTTTTAATATACGATCAACAATTTCTTGCGCATATGTATCGTCTTCTTGCCAGGTTAGCAATATTTGTTGTTGAAAGCCTTTACCTCCAAAACTTAATATCACATATTTTCCGGTGACCGGCTGCGATGCGTCTGGAATCGTGAACTTTCCACTTCCATAGGTTTTAATTCCCTTAACACCGGTAATGGTCGAGAACTCCTCTTGTTTGGTAATTATGTTCTTTGCTCCCTTTTTTTCGAAGTTTTTCAGTAATTGTTGAATGGTTTTTTCGTGATCAGGCTCAACGGGTTGGGTAAAGGTCGTTGATGTTGCGGCAATCGTAAGGAGTGTTGCATCATTTTGGTATATAAAAGTCTGCATTTCTTGGATATTCGCTTGGGCTTCTGGTGGAACCTTAATGTCCTGCCGTGCCAAAACCTCTGGTGTTTCAAGATCTATGGGAGGATAACCATAAGAACTGGAGACCCATTCTTTTTCTAGAAGTCGCTTCGAAGCATCTCCTGTTACTGTATCCCACACATAGGCTGGTCCGTAATAGATGGTCAAAGATGTGATGGCAATTAGTAGTGCTCCTACCGCGATACCTGTAGTCAATATCCATTTTTTTCGTTGTTGCTTTCGCGCCAATTCTTCTAGATATTCTTCTTGCTCCATTAATTCTTCCATGGTAGGTTCTGGAAGGGCATCGTGGGTCTTGATTACGATTTGTTCAATCGATTTTCGATCTTCTTCAGCTACTGCTGTGTCCGGTTTTGATTTGGCAAATTTGACCAAATCCGCAGTCTGTAATATGCGTTTGAATTGGTGAAGGGTGTCGTGATCAAGCTTCAATTCGCCTGCGTCCTTCAGCATTTCCAATTTGGAAATCAGTTCGTCGGTCGTGCTTTCCATAGCCATTACATGAGCATCTTCTTCAAGATAAGAACGCACAATAGTCGTAAGTTCTGTATAATATTCTTTATACTCGTCTTGTATTAGATACTTGGAGTTTTCTAGCTTTTTAAGCTCTAAAAGTGCTCTGTCGTACGGGGGTAACAAAGCTTCTTTTTCAGCTTCCGTCAATGGTTTTTTTCGGAAAATAAACCAATAAATCAGTCCTCCTAATAGCGCTAGGCCAATAAGTATACCCAGTAGCATTTTCCAGAGCTGCATATGGCTCTTTTGTACCTCCATCAATGGCTTGATGTCGTACATTTTTTGTGCTAAGGTATCTACGGCAACAGTTGCCACTTCGATCTGCAATGAGTCGGTGAGATACCCCTTGCCGTCAATTTCTATGCGTTGGGCAGGTAATTTGTACAAGCCTGAATCAAATTGGGTAAGCGCGTAAATTTTTTGAAGCGTATATCTGTCGCTTTTTCTAGTAGTATCGGTGGCAAAGGCCTCAACGGTTTCTAACGGAGCGAAAGTTTGTCCTTCCGGGAAAATAACCTGTGCGGTAGAATCTGCCTCTACAGTCACGGTGAAATTTATTTGCTCCCCTATCTTGATAGCGGTAGTGTCGACCTCTGAACGTACGGTTGGTACATTTTGTGAAAAGCCTTGAAAAGTACAAATAAAGACCAGGCATCCAACCATATACCGCAAAGCCTGCGATATATAACAATTATGTATTACCTTTTCATTTTTCATTGAAATCAACCTCTTCGCTTAAAATAACCCAATAACTTTTTTACATAACTTTCATCGACCCTGCAACTTAATACGCCACAACCCGATTTGGTAAAACTATTTTTAAAATAATCGACGCGTTCTTTCTGGTAATTCGCATAAGCCCTTCGCACTTTTTTTGATTGGGTATTGACCAATTGAACCGTTCCGGTCTCGGCATCTTCCATTTGAACCATGCCTAAATTGGGTATTTGTTCTTCACGTTCGTCAAAAACGCGTATTCCAGTAACATCGTGTTTGTTTCCTATTATTTTTAGAGTGCGCTCATAATCGTCGGCAATAAAGTCGGATAGTACAAAAACGATAGCCTTCTTTTTCATTACGTTGGTGAGGTACTTTAATGCCCCGGCAACATTGGTCTTGTTACTTTTAGGCCTAAACTCGAGCAATTCTCGAATGATTCGGAGTACATGGCTCTTTCCTTTTTTTGGAGGAATAAAAAGTTCGATTTCGTCGGAAAAAAGAATCAACCCAGCCTTGTCATTGTTCTGCAATGCCGAAAATGCGAGTGTGGCCGATATTTCAGTAATGATTTCCTTTTTGAATTGATTGGTCGTTCCAAAGTATTCTGAACCACTAACATCGACCATCAACATCATGGTAAGTTCCCTCTCCTCTTCAAAAACTTTTACAAAGGGCTCGTTATAGCGCGCAGTAACGTTCCAATCGATACTTCGAACATCGTCACCAAACTGATACTGTCGTACTTCACTGAAGGTCATGCCACGACCTTTGAAGGTAGAATGGTATTCTCCTCCAAAAATGTGATCGGAAAGACGGCGCGTCTTTATTTCGATCTTACGAACTTTCTTAAGTAATTCTTTGGTATCCATTTTTCGGTAAACAGTTTTCAGCAAGCGTGTTTCAATCGCAACCAATAAATAAATTTAAACGGCGACTGCAACTGCTAACTGCCCACTCTTCTAAGGTACTTCGATCTCGTTAACGATCTTGTTGATGATTTCTTCTGAAGTGATGTTTTCCGCCTCTGCCTCGTAAGTTATTCCAATACGATGTCTAAGCACATCGTGTACTACCGCCCTGACATCTTCCGGTACTACGTAGCCACGACGCTTGATAAAAGCAAAACATTTGGCCGCATTGCCCAAATTGATACTACCCCTTGGAGAAGCTCCGAAGCTTATCAAAGGTTTTAAACTCTCCAAATTATATTTTTCAGGATAGCGTGTGGCAAAGACAAGATCCAATATATATTTTTCTATTTTTTCGTCCATGTAGACCTCCCTAACGGCCTTTTGGGCACTCAAAATCTGATCTAAAGAAACGACGGGCTTAACTTCTTCGTACGCCGACAATAAATTTTGACGCATTATCAACTGCTCTTCGTTCATTTTTGGGTAGTCAATAACCGTTTTTAGCATAAAACGATCTACCTGTGCTTCTGGCAATGGGTAGGTGCCTTCTTGTTCTACAGGGTTTTGGGTGGCCATAACCAAAAAAGGCTTGTCTAAAATAAAAGTTTCGTCACCAATGGTGACCTGTTTTTCCTGCATGGCTTCCAATAAGGCAGATTGCACCTTGGCAGGAGCACGGTTAATTTCATCGGCCAACACGAAATTGGCGAAAATCGGACCTTTTTTTATGGAGAAATCATTCAACTTCATGTTGTAGATCATGGTACCGACCACATCGGCGGGCAAAAGGTCTGGAGTAAACTGTATTCTGCTAAAACTGCCCTTTACGGCTTTTGACAAAGTGTTTATGGCCAAGGTTTTTGCGAGACCGGGTACTCCTTCCAATAAAATGTGGCCTTGACCCAAGAGACCGATAAGCAGTCTTTCGACCATATGTTTTTGACCAACGATAACCTTGTTCATTTCGAGGGTAAGCAAATCTATAAAAGCACTTTCGTGGGCGATTTTCTCGTTCACGGCACTAATATCAACAGTAGTATTTTCCTCCATATATTTTTATAAATTTTGGTGTTAATCGGTTGAATGGTTATTAGAGGTGCAAATTGAAAATTTATTCATTGAGTAGCTGTTAACGATTGGTTAAAAAATAGCACAAGCCCTTATTTTTATGAAGTTTTTAAGGGATTTCTTTTTAATTTCACACAGCTATGGAAAACTTTAACTTTTTTTCTAAGATTATGGCAAGATTCCTGACTTGGGGTAACCGAGAAAAGTAGTTTTCTAAAGCTGAAATAATTCTCTTGGCGACCCCTTGCTGGCAAGCGTCAATCGCCACTTTTGCCATAGTGATATTTGCGTTGAACATACCTAGTGAAGCCGATTATGGAAATAATTTTTTCAAAAACACTGTTTTTAGAATGGGTCCCTTTAGGTAATGATTGTTTGATATATTTTAAGGTCATTGTGGTTATATTGGTGTTGGTTGTGTTGCTTTGGAATTTTAAAAGTAGTCTTTTTTAACGAAGATAAACTTAGGGCAGATTGTTCTGGGATTTTTAATTATTTATTATCAAAGAATGTTTATGAGTAAAACCGTACTTATTACTGGTGCTACGAGTGGAATAGGTAAAGCCACCGCTGAACTTTTTGCTACAAAAAATTTTAATCTGATTCTATGTGGTAGACGCCAAGAGCGGCTTGATGATTTGAGCAATGACCTCGGTAAGCAAACGAAGGTCCATACGTTGAATTTTGATGCTCGCGATAGAAATGCGGTAATTGACTCGATCAATTCTCTGCCAAAAGGGTTTTCAGCGATCGATATTTTAATCAATAACGCAGGAAATGCCCATGGGTTAGACCCCATTGAGAACGGTAAAATTGACGATTGGGACGCTATGCTCGATATTAATGTAAAGGGGTTGCTCTATGTTTCCAAGGCCGTAATTCCGAAAATGATCGAGAAAAAATCGGGGCATATCATTAATATTGGTTCAACGGCCGGAAAAGAGGTGTATCCCAAAGGTAATGTATACTGTGCGAGTAAACATGCTGTTGACGCCCTAACAAAGGGCATGCGTATAGATTTGAATCCATATGGCATTCGTGTTGGCGCCGTAAACCCAGGGGCCGTCGAAACCGAATTCAGTAATGTGCGATTTAAGGGAGACGACGAAAAGGCCGCAAATGTATATAGGGGATTTCAACCCCTTGTGGCACAAGATATTGCGGAGACTCTACTTTTTGTAGTCACAAGACCACCTCATGTAAATATTGCAGATTTGATTGTGACGCCAACGGCACAAGCATCTGCCACTATTTGGAAGAAAGACCAATGATTAACAAACGGCTATTGGTAAAGAACCTGCTCGCCCATAATGACGAGAACAGTTTTTACGACAAGAAGCGCTTTATTGATATTGGCCAAAAAGAAGGAAAGGGGAAATTTCTTAAACACGTTTGTGCCTTGGCAAATAGTAACCCCCAAAACAACTCGTTTATTGTAATCGGGGTGGAAGATGAAGACAACAAAATTGTCGGAGTCGATTTTTTCGATGATAGCAAGATTCAAAATTTGGTCAATGCTTATTTAGACAATCCTCCTTTGATATCGTATGAAAATATTCCTTTTCCCCATTTACCTGAGGGTAAGGTTGTAGGGTTGGTTACCATTAGATCCAATGGGAAAGTTTGCGCCTTACGAAAGAACATTTGGAAATATTATGGAGGCGCAGTTTTTTTTCGGGAAGGAAGCATCAGTATGCCAAAAGCATATGGCATAGAGCTGAAAAATAGTAATGTCGACGCCGTAGCGACTATTGAACAACATGCACATAATAACATAGAACTTACCTTAGATGGGGTTATCGATTTCATCAATTACCGCCATAAAGACCTGACGAGCAGTTACAAGGTTTTTAAGGAACAGTTTGTGGTTTGCTGGGCCGGAAACGAAAAGAAGGTGAAAGGCAATGTTTATTACTCGAGGGTCGATATTGAGCTGATTAACGAACAGGTGAAATTGTTCTATTCGACCTTGGATGAAATCACTATTACTTATGATGAGCAATCTTTCTCCACAACGGAATACGTGCAGCTGGGACTTGGAAAAAATCAGGCTTACTATCCTTTGGAAAAAATGGTGCTTACTTTTGATGACAACGGCACCTATCAAATACAGAGTGATTTAATTTTCAAACCTCCGCAATTCGATAAGAAAACATTACACCATATCTACAATGCCAACAATGCCTTGCTTCAGAAGCTGAAAAATAAAATGGTAGTTAAGCCTTCGGAAAGGGCCGACCTAAAAAATCTTCCCGACACCTATTTGATCTGTTATCTTAATGGGTTTGAAGAGGCAAAAGATCAAATGGAAATTGCAAGGCCATTACTTAAGCTATATGATGAAAAGATATATGCTTCTTTAAAAGAGGCACTACGAATCTTAAGAAAAGTCAGGTATAATTAGGGCATTGGAGTGGTACAAGGCGGCAATCTATTTTAAGTTGGCTTTTTTTATCGACTTATGACCGTTCTATTTGTGTTCTGGAAATAGCTTATCATCCTTTTTGCCCACTTTAAAGAAATGCCTATCTTTTTGAAAAATTTAAAATAGCCGTAAAATGGATTTATTCAACGAAATCAAAAAGAAACTTAGCCATGAATTTATAGATATTATCGAGTGGTTAGACAATACCAATGACACGATTGTGCATAGGTTTGAGCGCTATCAAAACGAGATAAAGAACAATGCGAAACTAATTGTGCGAGAAGGTCAGACCGCAGTATTTGTCAATGAAGGTCAATTGGCCGATGTATTTAAGCCGGGCACGTATACACTGAGTACTAAAAACTTGCCTATTTTGACTACTTTGAAAGGATGGAAATACGGCTTTGACAGTCCTTTCAAGGCAGAAGTGTACTTTGTAAATACACGACTCTTTACTGATGAGAAATGGGGTACCAAAAACCCGTTTATGCTAAGTGACGAAAGGTTTGGTCTAGTTGAAATACGGGCCTTTGGAACGTACAGTTTCAGAATAAATGACCCTGGGAAATTTGTGGTCGACGTGGTCGGTACCGATGGAAATTTCACAAATTTTGAAGTAAATGAGCATTTAAAGAGTTTAATCGTCACCCGTTTTACCGATACTGTAGGTGAAGCTAATTTGCCTATTGAACTATATGCCGCGAATACGAGTGAGTTGTCTGAAACTTGTCGTGAAGTAATGCAGCCTGAATTTGGGCGTGTAGGTATTGAATTGGAGAAGTTCTATATTGAAAACGTTTCAATGCCGGAGGAGCTTAAGAAAGAAATATTTGAGTATAGTCGATTAGATAAGCTTGATATGGTCAAACTGTCTCAGTTCAAGGCCGCAAAGGCAATGGAAGCTGCCGCTAAAAATGAAGGTGGTACCGCGGGTGCGGGCATGGGCATGGGCATGGGTTTTGTGCTGGCTCAGCAAATGGGGAATATGATGAATCCGCAAGCTGCACAGCAACCCTTTGGTGGTCAACAGCCCCAGGCTATGGCCCCGCCACAGCTGCCCGCGCAGGTCGTGTACTTTTATGCCGTTTCCGGTCAACAGATGGGTCCGGTTTCCTTTGAAAAACTAAAGGAACTTTTTGCCGCCAGAACGATAAATAGAGATTCTTTGGTTTGGAAACAGGGCATGGCCAATTGGACGGCCTTAAAAGAGGTAGAAGAGCTTAAGTCGTTTTTAGGAGGGAATACGCCGCCGCCGCTACCAACAACATAACATTTCGTTCAAAACAGCTGTAGAAAAGGAAGAAAATCTTTTAATTGATACTTCAGGCGGCCGTTGCTATATTCGAACAATTTATTTCAAAAAATTCCCAAAATTCTTGGGAACGATAGGTGTTTTTCATGGAAGAAACCAAAAAATCGGAAGATAAAAAGTCGTGCGCTAATTGCGGTGCCGAAATGAAATTTAAACCCGGTTCGCATCAAATAAAATGTGAGTATTGCGGTTATGAGGCGTTTATAGAACAAACGAAAAGTAGTTTTGAAGAGCTTGAGTTGGAACACTATTTAAAAGTGGTGGGCCAAAATGCGCATACCGAAACCATAGATTTACTCAATTGTAAAAATTGTGGGGCCAATCAGCATGTTGAGGAAAATTACAAATCCCTTAACTGTGTGTATTGTGGAGAACCCTTGATTCGGGAAGATATAGAAAGGGAAGGCTGGATTTTGCCCGGGGCCGTTCTTCCTTTTCAATTAGACCGAAATAAAGCCCTTGGCATTTTTAAAAATTGGGTAAAAGGTATTTGGTTTGCTCCCAACAATTTAAAACGGGCATCGATCGATGCTGAAGGTCTTCATGGTCTTTATGTGCCTTATTGGACATTCGACTCCAATTTACATGCCTCGTATCAAGGGGAAAGGGGTGATTATTATTATGAGACACAAAGGGTAAGAACAAAAAATGGAACCCAAACCAAACAAGTACGAAAAACAAGATGGTCACGTGCGTCGGGTAATGTTAACGGTTTTGTTGATGATATTTTGATTAATGCATCCCAAAAAAAACGAAGAGACCTTCCTTCAAAGATCGCTTTTTGGAATGTTAAGGAACTAGTTCCCTTTAACTCCAATTACCTATCGGGGTTTGTCACTGAAAAATATACGGTCTCATTAAAAGAGGGGCATCATCAATCGTTTCAAGAGGCAAAGAAGATTGCACACCAATGGATTCGCCGTGACATCGGCGGTGATACCCAAAGAATTCATCAAGCTGATATCAAATTGACCGATGAAACTTTCAAGCATATTTTGCTTCCTGTTTATATTAGCTCATATCGCTATAATGGTAAAGAGTACCAGTTTTATATTAACGGTCAAACCGGTACTCTGAGTGGAACAAGACCCTACTCTTTTTGGAAAATTTTCTTTTTGATTCTATTTATCATTGTAATAGCTGTCATAATTACGATTTTTGCACAATGAATTCAAGAATATTAGTTATAGGAGATATACACTCTGGGTTGAAAGCCTTGAAACAGCTGCTTCAAAAAGCGAAGGTTACAACAAAAGACAAGATTATTTTTTTAGGGGATTATGTCGATGGATGGAGTGAAGCTGTTGATACCGTCGACTTTTTGCTTGATCTACGATCGACCCATAATTGCATTTTTATACGGGGAAACCATGATGAGCTCTGTTACGAATGGCTTCGTGATAGGGAAGATAATCCACTTTGGTTACAGCATGGAGGTAGGGCTACAAGGGCTTCTTATGAAAATGCAAGTAAAAAGACCATTGAGCAGCATATGCACTTCTATGAAAATTTGGAAAACTATCACCTAGATTCCGAGAATAGACTTTTCTTACATGCAGGTTTTACCAACCTCAAAGGTATTGACCACGAATACTTTAAAAAAACTTTTTACTGGGATCGAACACTTTGGGAACTGGCACGCTCTTTGAATCCGGCGTTGTCAAAAACCGATAATTACTATCCACAACGTTTACGTAATTATGAAGAGATTTATATAGGCCATACTCCTATTTCAAAAACTGGCTTGGCCGAACCTGAAAAGGCAGCGAATGTTTGGAATATTGATACGGGTGCAGCCTTCAAAGGACCACTTTCAATGATTGATGTCGGTACCAAACAAATCTACCAAAGCGATCCGGTATTTACGTTTTATCCGCAAGAAAATGGCAGAAATTAAAAATTGCTGTTATTTTAAATGATTTTATTATATTATTTGACGAAATTTGTAAAAAAGCAGCGAATGCCCACAAAGAATATAAGATTAGAGGTAATGCAGGCGATTGAGCCTCAGGTGGAGGGATTTATGGAATCTTTCTTGATTCCTATTGAGGATAT
Source organism: uncultured Kriegella sp. (assembly GCF_963975415.1). Taxonomy (NCBI): domain Bacteria; kingdom Pseudomonadati; phylum Bacteroidota; class Flavobacteriia; order Flavobacteriales; family Flavobacteriaceae; genus Kriegella; species uncultured Kriegella sp. The sequence goes on along the minus strand of NZ_CAXBGN010000002.1, from coordinate 521,809 downwards.
ATGGCAACCATCTGATTTTTTGCCAGATTCTGAGAACGAAGGGTTTTTAGATGCTGTAGCCGATTTGCGAGGTGAGTCAAAAGAACTGGGTTACGATTTTTGGGTTACGATGGTCGCCGATACCATTACTGAAGAAGCACTGCCGACATATGAATCTTGGCTGATGGATGTTGAAGGGATCGATCAACATGGGGAAAATAAAACCAACGGATGGTCTAAATGGGTACGTGCTTGGACCGGTGAAGAAAACCGGCATGGTGACGTGCTAAACAAGTACCTCTATTTATCGGGAAGAGTGAATATGCGTGAGGTAGAGATTACCACCCAACATTTGATTTCTGATGGTTTTGATATTGGTACCGATCGAGATCCCTATAAAAACTTTGTTTATACCTCTTTTCAGGAGTTGGCCACCAACATTTCACACAAAAGGGTAGGTCAGATGGCCAAGAAAAAGGGGAATGTGCTTTTAGGTAAAATGTGTACTATTATCGCTGGCGATGAGATGAGGCATCATTTGGCTTACAGAGAGTTTGTGAAGACAATTATGGGAGAAGACCCTTCTGGTATGATGTTGGCTTTTGCAGATATGATGAAAAAGAAAATAGTTATGCCTGCCCATTTTTTAAGAGAGTCGGGGGGAACTATCGGAACGGCCTTCGAAAATTTTTCGAATTGTGCACAGCGCTTAGGAGTATATACGGCTCAAGATTATATTGATATTCTAAAGAAACTGAATGCTTATTGGCAAATTGATTCTGTAAGAAGTCTTTCAGATGAGGCGGAAAAAGCAAGAGATTATTTGGTAAAACTACCAGACCGTCTGCAACGTATTTCTGAACGAATACAACACCCTCAGGATCAGTACCGATTTAAATGGGTCGAGGCTAACGGAATGGTTTAAACTTTTGGCATTATAGTGCATAAAAAAATCCGATTCTACATGAATCGGATTTTTTTTATGTTACACTTATAGTTTTCCGTGGTCATGTTCGTCTTGCCATCTGGCTAATTCGACCCATTTTCCTTCAAAACACATTTTTGCCTGCATGGGCCACGATGCGGGGTCATGAACTTTAAAACGACTTCCGCCGCTCCTTAAGATTTCCTGACACTGGGCCACTGCTGTTTCAGACAATGATTGCCATGTGTTTATTCCTGCATTGCGGAACATTTCTTCTATTTTAGGTCCAATACCCTCGATAATTTTTAAGTCATCCTCTTTTATGGTTTTACCCATAATCGCCGTTGCCCTTGAGGCGTCAAAGGAAGCCAAGGTTACTTCCGGTGCAATTGTTGCGATGGGGGGCTCGATTTGAGAAGAAAGCCTGTCTCTGCAAGCGTCAAGATCAGCTTGTAATTTGATTTTTTCTTTCTCAAAAAGTGCAAGATTTCCCGAATTGTCAACCGATGTGTTTTTTCCTTTGCCATAGCGATACCCGAAATAGGCAGAAAGGGCACCAATTAAAATAGTTAAAATCCAGTACCCGGGAGTTACAGTTGAAAAATCCATATGTTTTTTGTTTAGGGTTCATCGGTCGATCCGCCATATATCATATTTGAAGTTGGGGAAGGTTCAAACGTATAAGATGCTATTGATTTTTAATTAGTTTTCTGATTAGCAATGTATTAAAAAAAAATTAAAAAGATGTTTCAAAAGTAGGCAGCTTTTATAACCAGAACAACATGAATATCAGACTTGGGTAATTTCAGGTTTTTCATAATATGGCACGAATAATTCTTGTAGTTTATCGAATTCTATATGCTACCATTCGAACATGGCTTTGCCGTAATCATACATTTTATTTCTCCTGTCATACAAAAGTGCTTGTAATCAGTTGTTTGCCGAGTTATTTTTAAAGTAATATGAATCTATAAACAGATGAATCATGAAAATTACTATTAATTTTTTCAAGATGGCATTATTGATATTTGCAATTGTGTTGACTTCAAGTGTAAGGGGTATGGTTCGGCCATTATTGCTGCCAAAGCGAACTTTGGGTAAAACGAACTTTAATCGAAATGGAGTCAACTTAGACTAGTCATCTTTATAGTACGACCTCAATTCCATTTCGTATGGTAATGTTTACAATTGCTGCTCTATTTTTTCCTTCTATCTTAATATAGTTAATTTCTTCCAGGGAAAGCGTTGTCCGAAATTCTGCTGTTCTGAACAACCATCACATGGTAAGTTTAAAGGTTTTTCTTTCTTGCTTTTCAGGTTTTTAAGCTGATTTCAAAACAGACGTTTCCTTTCCAACCGATTCAAACGTTGTTTTACCAACTATACAAAAATGTGCTACAATTATACAAGCTACTAAGACGAGGATACATAAGTATCTGTAAGTCAATGTTTATATGGCTATTTTTAAGTATTGAAAGAATAGAGAAACATTTAAAATGAAAACCAAGATGATACATTTTTTGACGTTTTGCTGTATGGTATTAGTATTAGGCGCGCAAGCGCTACTAAAAGGTAGTTGGGCAGTCGAGGAAACAAAACCCATTAAAACCGATCAAGGTACTAAAGATTAGGGTTTCGTAAGTTAAGCGGAATCACAGAAGATAGTTGTTTGAGTTAGTTTAGTTAGTGTTTAAGAAACCGCTGTATTTTCAAAAAATTGCCGATCGGGGGAACGGGCAACAAAAGGGAAGTACAGCGGTTTTTCTATTCTCAAACGAAAGAATTGTTTAAAGGTGTTCACCTTTATCGTAATGGGGGTATTAATTAATAAGAAGAATAATTGAATCGGCCAACCAAAGCTTTTAGCATCCGGAACTAAAATGCTGCTGGAAAAAATTGGCAGTAAAAGGCCCCTGATCGTTTGAGCCAGTTGCGCTTTTTGAGGTAATGAAGGAGCTAAACGGCCAGGAGCTTTTTGCTTTGTGGTATTTTAAGATGTACTCAGTCTTTATGTACGAGGTTTAAAACTATAGTTTAATCGCCCGCTGTTTTTTTGACTTGCCGATCGGGGGAACGGGTAAGTCGAGTTGCAGCGGGTTTTATTTTAATATTTTAGCAAAGCACATGCTATAAATCAAATTTGATTCCTTGTGCCAAAGGTAATTCTGTGGTATAGTTAATCGTATTTGTCTGCCGTCGCATATATACTTTCCAAGCATCTGAACCACTTTCACGACCGCCACCGGTTTCCTTTTCGCCCCCAAAGGCACCGCCTATTTCGGCACCTGAAGTTCCTATATTTACATTGGCAATACCACAATCGCTTCCGGCAACGGAAAGAAAAAGTTCTGCTTCCCTAAGATTGTTGGTCATGATTGCTGACGACAACCCTTGAACTACACCGTTCTGTATTTTCAGGGCACTTTCGATATCTCCAGAGTATTTTAAAAAATAAAGTAGCGGTGCAAATGTCTCATGTTGTACGATTTCATAATTAGGTTGGGCTTCGGCGATGGCGGGTTTAACGTAACAACCACTTTCATAACCCTCGCCTTCTAGAATTCCTCCTTCAACAATCATATTCCCTCCTTGATCGACAACTTTTTGCAAAGCATTTTTATACATAGCGACCGCATCGGAATCTATCAATGGACCAACATGATTATTCTCGTCTAGCGGGTTTCCTATACGTAGTTGTTTGTAAGCGTCGACCACGGCATTTTTAACCTTATCATAAATCGACTCATGGATTATCAATCGCCTTGTTGAGGTACAACGTTGTCCTGCTGTGCCAACTGCCCCAAAAACAGCGCCGATTACGGTCATTTTGATGTCGGCATCGGGGGTTACAATAATGGCATTGTTTCCGCCAAGTTCCAATAGCGATTTTCCTAAGCGCGCCGCCACGGCCTGTGCAACAGTTTTTCCCATTCGTATCGAACCTGTTGCCGAAACCAACGGAACTCTTTTATCGGTGGTCATAAATTCGCCAACTTTATAATCTCCGTTGATAAGACAAGAAATACCTTCAGAAAGATGGTTTGTTTTAAGAACTTCAGCGGCTATATTTTGGCAAGCAACTCCGCATAAAGGTGTTTTTTCCGAGGGTTTCCAAATACAGACATCACCACAGACCCAAGCGAGAGCGGTGTTCCATGCCCATACGGCAACGGGGAAGTTAAATGCCGAGATAATGCCCACCACTCCCAAAGGATGATATTGCTCGTACATTCTATGGCCAGGTCGTTCAGAATGCATTGTCAGCCCATGCAGCTGTCTTGAAAGACCAACTGCAAAATCACAGATGTCGATCATTTCCTGTACTTCACCAAGACCTTCTTGATAACTCTTACCCATTTCATAAGAGACTAATTTGCCCAAAGGTTCTTTAAGCTCTCGAAGCTTATCACCAAACTGGCGTACAATTTCACCACGCAACGGGGCAGGTTTGAGACGCCAAGTCTCAAAAGCTTGGGTCGCAGTATTTATAACTCTGTCGTAGTCTGACTTTGATGTCGTTTTTACCTTGGCTATTAATGCGCCATCTACAGGGGAGTATGAAGAAATTGATGGCCCAGTTGCGAATTTCTGTGAACCGGTAGCAGTTCCATCATTTATTGCTTCGATACCCAATTGTTCAAGGGCTTTATCAATACCAAATACGGATGCAATTTTTGACATTTTACAACTTTTTATAGATATATTGTTAGATTTAAGACAAAGCTACAAATAATAGCTGTCTTCTAATGGCTCGCAAAGGGTATTCAGCTTATAAGAAACAGTATGGCCAATAATGCTGGAAGTGCCTGTATGAAAAATATTTTCTTTTCAACGGTCAAGGCTCCATAAATACCGGCAATCGTGACACAGGTTAAAAAGAAAAGGGAAATATTAGTTTTCCAAATAGGGTTGTCTATAAAGAAGGTCCAGATGAGACCGGCAGCTAAAAACCCGTTATATAGGCCTTGGTTGGCTGCCATCGCTTTTGTAGGTTCGAACAACTCCGAAGGAAAGCCTTTGAATATTTTTCTTCCTTTAGTTGTCCATGCGAACATTTCAAAATATAGAAAATATAGATGCAAGAATGCTATAACACCGATTAAGATAGCGCTGATTACCCTCATGACAATTTAAAAACGGTTGACGTTGATAAGGCTTATATGAAACATATATCCCGTGCGTACAAGATATGAATTTAAGTCTTGCCAATGGTTTTACTTTTCAACCTTATTTGCAAAAGCGACCTTAAAACGGCTACCCTTTTCGTCGGATTCATAGGAGAGGTTTGCCGAGATTTGTCTGCATAAAGACCGTATTATTTCAAATCCGATACCACTTGCTTTGGTAATATCAAAATCTTTTGGCAATCCTTTGCCATTATCATAGACCATCAGTTCGACCTCGCCGTCATAACTTTTTACTTCGATATGTAATTGATTTGATTTAGTTGGATCTCCATAGGCATGTTTTAGGGCATTGGTCACAAGTTCAGAAACAATGAGCGCCAAGGGTACTGCGTAATCTAGATCTATAGATATTTCAGGACAATCGATATTGTATTCAACTGAAGGAAATACCTTTTTCTGATAGGCCATTAAATCAACAAGGTATTCATATAGATTGACCGCTTTGGAATCTCTATCTTGATAAATTTTTTGGTGGGTCAATGCAATTGCCAAAATACGTGCTTGGCTATCTTCCAAAGCGGTAATAGCCTCTTTGCTCGACAGCTTCCTTTTTTGCATGTTCATTAGGCTCGAAGTGATTTGAAGGTTGTTTTTTACCCGGTGGTGTATTTCCCGTAATAAGTTTTCCTTCAATTCGTTTGACTCTTCCAATTCTGCCGTACGCAATCTTACTTTGGCCTCTAATCGGCGGTTATAATCATCACGTTTTCGAACCAATGAAACAATGAGAAAAGTAGCCAAGAGTGTTAGAAATGCCGCAACGTAGGACTCGTATGCGTGGGGAAAAGACTGGTATTGATCCCTAGCCACAAAACGTACTTCCCAGAGATGATTTGCTGCCCTTAATTCGATTGGCAGTGCTTTTGTCTCAATTTGTTCTATCTTTTCACCACTATAATACAGCAGCGTATTGTCGCTTTTCTCATAGATAGCTATATCTAGAAATTTTAGTTCCGAGGCCAAGGTTTGTTCAATGAACATGTCCATTCTATATACCCCGGCAACAATGCCCTTCACACTATCTGTTGAGCGGTGAAAGACTGCTTTTACTGCTAAAAAGCCTCGGGAGACATTATTTTTTACTACCAGTTCTATAGGGCCTGAAATGGAGAGTTTGGTGGTTGCAATGGCCGTATCGATAGTCGATTTTCGAACACTTTCGGAATACGTATCGTAACCCAGGGCATCACGCAGAGGCTCTACCGGGTTGAGAAGTTCTATGGGGAAGTAAACTTCCCTTCGTTCCGCATCGATAAACTGATTGTCGGATCCGATTTGCCGAATGAATGGTGAATTATTACCATTTCTTTCGGTTCTTTCGAAATATTCTTCTTTCGAAATGTCCAATACTTTTGGAGACCATTCTAATGCACCTATGCCGTAGAGCTGGGTTAAAAATGGATCTGTGAACTTTTCAAAAACCTCTTGGGTGATACTTGTTTTCTTTTTATTTTCAAAAAAGAAACCCATTGATTCTAGAACCAAATTAATTTTATTGATTTCCTCTGAAAGTCGTAAGACTACTTTTGACGTAGCATTTTCAACAATAGCCTTTTTTTGTTGAACGAACTTGTCATTGATGGCAAAAAAAAGATAAAGAGATATGGAAACTCCAGTAAATAGTACTGTAAAATATTTCAGAATTTGCCTTCTTGTCATAATAGTGTAAGATACTTAATCGTCATAACATCGAAATAACAATAAGGCCAATGAAACCTCTATTTTTTTTAAACTTTCTGAAGTAACTAGCCAATAAACCTAGGGTCGACTGGCATTATGGTACCACAATTATCACAAGTACGAAGCTCTTCCGATTTATAGAAATGCTTGAAATGTCCTAGAAAATCTTTTTCGATGTCGTTTAGAGTGAAATAAACGTCATAGAGCTTATGGTTACAATTATCGCAAAACCAAAGAAGTCCGTCTTCAACGTTCATATTGGCCCGCTTTCGTTCAATGACCAAACCTATTGAATCTTTATAGCGAACAGGCGAGTGGGGTATTTTGGCAGGGTGTAGATACATGTCTCCGGGCCCGAGTTTCATGGTCTTTTTTTTGCCGTTTTCTTGAATATGAACCTCAATGTTTCCTTCGAGTTGGTAAAAAAGTTCTTCGGTCTCATTGAAATGATAGTCTTTGCGGGCATTGGGGCCGGCAACAACCATCACAATATAGTCGCCGGCGTCTTTGTACAGATTCTTGTTTCCTACGGGAGGCTTAAGTGTGTCTCTGTTTTCGTCGATCCATTTGGTGAGGTTGAAGGGTGGGGGTATTGCCATTGTTTTTGATGTATAAAATTCATGGTGCCAGGTGGTCGGTGGACCATCACCTTGGACCAGCTATCACCTGTCAGCTCATCAAAATTAAGAAAACAAAATTTGATTTAAGATACTATCTGTAGAAACAGTTCACCAAAGTGACATATTGGGAGTCGTCGATATACCGTAAATGAAAGTCTTTACGATAAAAATGGCGGAGATTTACGACAAAATCTAGATTTAACGGAAAAACAACTGGGTATAATAGAGTTTTCCCTGTAGGTCTTTTTTGACACTGACGGCTGTATGGGTAAATTCGCCCTCAATAGTCTTTCGATGATCAGAACTCTCAAGCCAGTTTTCAAAGGCCTCTATTGCCGTTTCATAATCTTTGGCAACGTTCTCGGCCACATATTGGGCGTTTTCCTGAGAAGAAATACTTGACGCTCTTGCACTGAAGTTGTCATGGCTCAAATTGCCCTTGGAAATCATGTAATCAGTGTGTTCATTGGCGTAGGTATAGGCAACAGCACTGAATTCTAAAGCTGTAGCGCCCTTAGTTTCTCGGTAGTTATTGACAACCCTGAGCAATTCGCTCTCAATATCAACATTGTTTTCAGCAACTGGTTTGTCAGCAATTTGTATCGATTCTTTACTACAGGATATCGCCACAAATGCAAACAAGACCATGAAGGCATGGTATAATCTTATCTTCATAATAGTGTTCTTATTACGCAAACAGGTGTTCTAAACCTAAGTAGGTAGTAAATGGAGGGTTCTCGTATTCGAGAATTATGTAAATGAAAGTTGATAGGGGAAGAATCAACAGTGTAATATTAATGAATATATCACCCAGTGTTGTGTTAAATGATTTTTTTTCGACGAACTACGCTTTTCTATAAAATTGTTGTAATCTAAATAAGACAAGTCTTATAATCTTTAAGGGAATGACTACGGAAAATACGATTTACTTTTAGAGTGCTCGCCGCACAACCATGTCTTGAATTGACCCTTTTCTCCAAACCCGAATTAGCATTGACTTTGAAGTGCATCCATAGAAATTGAGTAAATTTACAGAACTAAAACAATCTGCGAATATGCGCGCAAAAGCAATAGTTGTATTGTTCCTAATTATTCTTTCGGGATGTACACCAAAAAAAGGCAATACACTAGAGCAGTATGATAATCTCGACAATTTTGGGGATTATATTTCCGAAGTAAGCCATGGAATTATTTCTGCTCAATCTGATGTTCGTGTAATATTGAGCCAACCCGTTTCTTCTTGGAGCGGTGGTGATGAATTGAATATGAACCTGCTTCAGGTCTCACCGGATATAAAGGGGAAAGTTGTGGCTCTTGATGATAGAACTATTTCTTTTGTTCCTGAAAACGGACTCGAACAAGACACTCAATATCGCTTTACTTTGGCTTTGCAAGCTATCATCGAAGAAGTTCCTGATGACCTAAAAACATTGACTTTCGGGGTTAAAACGTTAAAACAACAATTCAATGTTTACACCAACGCGCTTCAATCGTATTCCAAGGAGCGGCAGTTTATTGAGGGACAATTACGTAGTGCCGATCAGCTTACCTTGGAAACCGTAAAACACTTGGTCACGGCCGTGCAAAACGGCAAATCAATTCCCATCAATTTCGATGATACTGCGCAAAAGGGAACCCAATTTTATTTTAAAATCGATAGTATACAGCGATTTGAAGAAGATTCAGAATTGGAGATTTCTTGGGGCGGTTCTGATTTTGGTATTGAAAGCTCAGGAAAGAATACGATCAAGATTTCGGGAAGAAGCAATTTTACCGTACTTGGCGCCTCTGTTGAAAGGGGAACGAACCAATTAGTGCTCGTGAATTTTTCCGACCCCATAAAAAAAGGCCAGAATTTAGAGGGTCTAGTGGTTCTTGATGGTGACGACAATCTCAAATATGCAGTAGACGGCAATACCATAAAAGTCTATCCTTCCAAAGAAATTAAAGGTACCGTTAATCTCGAAATTTTTGAAGGTGTCGAAAGTGTTGACGGCCATAAATTAAAAGTTAAATTTGAAGAACACATCGCTTTTGAACGGGCAAAGCCGCAGGTACGTTTACTATCCAATGGTACCATTCTACCTTCATCAAACAATTTGAAAATCAATTTTGAAACAGTCAGTCTCAAGGCTGTCGATGTTTCGGTACTAAAAATATATGAAAATAACATTTTACAGTTTTTGCAGGGCAACAACCTTGATGGCAATTACAATTTGCGCTCAGTGGCCCGCCCTATTGCTACAAAGAAAATAAGTATTCCGGATGATGGGGCCGATTCGCAGTTAAAATGGACGGCGCACGCGTTGGACTTAAGGGCGCTAATTTCTCCTGAGGTAGGGGCCATGTATCGGGTCGAGCTTAGTTTTAAACCTTCGTATAGTACCTATAGCTGTTCGTCGACCAATTTTGAACCACAACTCGATAGTGCCGAGAATTTTGATGAGGAAAAAGAAAGTAGTTCATGGGATGGAATAGAGGGCTATTATGATAATACCTATTACAATTATGATTGGAACGAACGTGAGAACCCCTGTCATACTTCCTATTATTATGATAAGAAAGTAGGTGTCAATATATTGGCTTCTGATATTGGTGTTACGATAAAGAAAGGTGCCAACAAAAGCTATTTTGTGGCGGTCAACGATATTGTGAATACGAACCCGATTGCCGGGGCCAAGGTTGTTTTTTATAATTTTCAACAACAGGCTATGGGTCATGTCATCACCGAAGACAATGGTACTTCGGCTTTTTATGCAGACCGAGTGGCTTATTTTGCCATTGCCGAATATAACGGCCACAAGACATATATAAAATTGAATGATGGTAATGCCCTTTCGATAAGCAAGTTTGACGTGTCGGGGGTAGAATTACAGAAAGGTATCAAAGGGTTTATTTTTGGGGAACGTGGTGTGTGGCGTCCCGGTGACCACATTTATCTGTCTTTTATACTGAACGATAATGCCAATAAGTTGCCACAAAACCATCCGGTTAAATTAGAGTTTCTAGACCCTTATAACAAAATTGTACATCGGGAAATCAAAACAAAGGGGCTGAACAATTTTTATCTGTTTGATTTGATAACTGATGACAATGCACCGACAGGGAATTGGTTGGCCAAGGTATCGGTCGGAGGAGCATCGTTCACAAAAACAATTAAAATCGAGACGATAAAACCCAACCGATTGAAGATTCTTGCAGATTTTGAAAAAGAGTTGCTTTCAGGGGAGGCCCCATTATCGGGTAAACTAGAGGTGAAATGGCTGCATGGGGCGATCGCAAAAAATTTAAAAGCTGATATTACGGCAAAATTTAATTCTTCGACAACTACTTTTAAAGACTTTCCAAGTTTTGTTTTTGATGATCCTACCCGAATCTTTTCCACTGAAGATCAAGTTGTTTTCGATGGAAAAATTGATGCTTTCGGCAAGACTAATTTCAAGATCAATCCACAATTGGCCACTAAGGCACCTGGGATGTTGAACGCTGCTTTTGTAACCAAAGTCTATGAAAATGGCGGTGATTTCAGCACCGATGTATTTGTCAAACCTTATTCTCCGTATACAACCTACCTTGGGTTGAGCGTTCCAAAAGGTGATAATACACGGGGAATGCTCTTGACAGATACACCGCACACTTTTGAAGTGGTATCTGTTGATGAGAAAGGAAATCCTAAAGCGACAAAAAATCTCAAAGTGACTGTACACAAGGTTAATTGGCGATGGTGGTGGGATACTTCTGCGGATAACCTCAGTAGTTTTAATAGTAGTAATTATCGGGAAAAAGTTTTTGAAAAAACACTGAATACCGATTCGAATGGAAAAGCCTCATTTGATTTTGAATTGAAATATCCGGCATGGGGGCGTTATTTGGTACGCATTGAAGACGAAAAAGGGGGGCATGCTACTGGAAGGACCGTCTATATCGACTGGCCGGGATGGGCAGGAAAATCTAGAAAAAACGACCCATCTGCTGCCACAATGTTGGTTTTTTCTACAGATAAAGAACAGTACAAAGTGGGAGAGACGGCCACTGTAACATTTGCTAGTTCTAAAGGTGGCCGGGCTTTGGTGACCATTGAGAACGGTACCGAAGTTTTGGAGTCGCGGTGGGTGGAAACACGTCAAGGAGAGACAAAATTCGATATTGCAATAAATGAAGGATATGCACCGAACGTATTTATCAGTATTACATTATTACAGCCGCATGCTGCAAGTATCAACGATTCGCCGATTCGATTATATGGGGTGTTAGGTATTGGAGTGGAAAATCCTGAAACAAGATTACAACCTAAAATTTCTATGCCTGAGGTGTTGACCCCTGAGGAAAATGTTAAAGTGAAAGTAAGCGAAAAGCAAGGCAATGCAATGACATATTCGATTGCCATCGTTGATGAAGGACTTTTAGACTTGACGGGTTTTAAGACACCTGACCCTTGGGATATTTTCTTTGCAAAAGAAGCCTTGGGGATAAAAACGTGGGATGTCTATGATGATGTCATCGGTGCTTTTGGCGGTCGTATCGATCAAGTTTTTGCGATTGGTGGTGATGATGAACTTGCAGGAGCAAGGAATAAGAAAGCAAACCGTTTTGAACCTATGGTGCTACATTTGGGGCCTTTCGAATTGAAAGAAGGAGAGACTAAATCGCACACCGTAAAAATTCCCAAGTACATAGGTTCAGTACGTACGATGGTGGTCGCGGAACATCCGGAAAAGGAAGCTTATGGAAGCATTGATAAAACCACTGCGGTACGCAAGCCGTTAATGGTCTTGGCTTCATTACCACGAAAAATAACCCCTGGTGAGAAAGTGATTTTACCGGTGACGGTTTTCGCGATGGAAAGGAAAATCAAAGATGTAACGATAAAACTTCAACAGAACCAATCGTTTAAAATAATTGGAGAAGCCACTCAAAAATTGACGTTTGCGCAACCTGATGAAAAAATGGCTTATTTTGAGTTGGAGATTGTTGATTTTGAAGGAATTGGAAAGGTGGTTGTTGAAGCATCCGGCAATGGAGAGAATGCCTCTTTTGAAATCCCTGTGGATGTCGTAAACCCCAATCCGTTGACTACAGAAGTCCAAGAGGTAATTTTAGATGTCAATAAGGAACATACTTTTGATTTAAAAACCTTTGGTATTTCAGGAAGCAATACCGCACATGTTGAATTTTCGACATTACCGCCTATGAATTTCAATGGAAGAATGCAGTATTTGATCCGTTACCCCCACGGGTGTGTAGAACAGACCACTTCTGCTGCTTTTCCCCAATTGTTCTTGGCGGATATCTTTGACGTGGATGTGTCCCGGAAAAACCAGATACAGCAAAATGTAGAAAATGCTGTTCAGCGTTTGGGAAAATTGCAGAACAGCGACGGTGGATTCTCCTATTGGCCAGGGCAGCAGCAGGCTGATGATTGGGGAACAACTTATGCCGGGCACTTTTTATTGGAAGCCGAGAAGAAGGGGTATGTGCTTCCTATCGGGTTTAAATCGGGCTGGGTGAAATTCCAACAGAATATGGCAAAGCAATGGCGTTCTGAATCTGGGAATTCTGATTTGGCGCAGGCTTATCGATTGTACACGCTGGCGTTTTCAGGAAATGCAGATGTGGCAAGTATGAACCGATTACGTGAAACAAGCGAACTTTCTAATGAGGCCAAGTACCGACTGGCGGCGACCTACGCATTGATCGGACGGGCAAATATTGCGAAGGCCTTGTTGGGTGGTGCTTCGCTCGACTTTGATGGTTATACACACAATGCCTATACTTATGGTTCTGCAGATCGAAATAGGGCCATGGCTTTAGAGACTTTGGTACTTCTAAAAGACAAAGCGAAATCTCAACAAACGGCAAAGACTTTGGCCAAAGCACTGAGTGAAGAGCGTTGGATGAGTACCCAAAGCACGTCGTATAGCCTTTTGGCCATGGCAAAATTTGCCGAAATGGTTGGCGGAAAGGGTATTGAAGCAAGTATGATGATAAATGGTACTTCAAGAAGTGTAAGTACCTCAAAGACTTTGGCGAGCCGAAACCTGAACATTAAAAATGGCAATAATCACATTTTTCTCAAGAATGAAGGACAGAATACACTTTACGTGAGCGTTGTCAATAATGGTGTTCTACCAATTGGCGATGAAAGGACAATACAGCGTAACCTCAAGGCCAGTCTGGTGTTTAAGGGTAGAAATGGATCTCGAATAGATGCTTCACAAATAATGCAGGGAACAGATTTTGTGGGAGAAGTGACTTTGACCAACACTACGGGTAACACTATCAAAGATTTAGCATTGACGGAGATTTTTCCCAGTGGTTGGGAAATTGTAAATACCCGCTTCACAGACTTCGGGGAATTCGCTGAAAATCAAGTAACCCATACGGACCTTCGTGACGATCGGGCCCATTTTTATTTTGATATGGAAAAGAACGAGACCAAAACCTTCCGCATACTATTGAATGCCTCTTATCTTGGGCGTTATTATTTGCCCGGAATTCAAGCAGAGGCCATGTACGATAATGATTATGCCGTACGAACCGAAGGGCAATGGGTCGAGGTGGTTCGGCAGTAGAAAGCATGTTTGTTTATGGTAGGGTAAAAGAATCTATGAAGCAATCGATTTTGAGTCCGAAAGATTTTTTGCCCAAGCAATAGCGTTCTCTAAATTTGAGAAACGCTCTGTTGTGGTTTGTACAAAAAGCTTCTCTAAAAGTGCATTGTAATGTCCAGATTGACTGTAGCTTACAATTCCGTAACCTTTTAATTTGTTGCTGAACCTAAAGAAATTCATCCAATCCGTTGGTTTGCATGAGTAATTATTTATTCTATTGGTTATGAACACCAAATCACTGCCGTCGCTATCATATAGTTCTAAGATTTTGGTGCTGGCTTTTTTTCCATGGTCTTCCCAAGTATATATAATATCTTCATATACTTCGGCAACCACAAAGCCATCGAAAAGGTAATAATTACCAAAAGGGAGATTGAGTTCTTGTATGGCTTCCTTATACCTTGGAGAGTTTTTTAAGCTATTCAATATCAACTGTTTTTGGATTTGGGGCCAAGGTCAAGAAAAATTTGATAATTCAACATTTTCTTCGGTTAAAGGCTATGATATTCTTTAGGCCGTAGGTTTTACGCTTTTATAAAGTGCTGAAAACTGGTATCTTACGTTTTTTATAAATGATCTTCACATCATTTGCGACCGATTGTATAAAAGGTTGAAAGGTAGCGCTACGTAGCTGAACATAGCGCTCGCTGATTGAATTTCTCGGTTGTTCCGATTACTGTCTGTTGAGTGGCGGGTATTTCAATTTTTTATTCGCTTTTGATACTATCCTCTTTTTTTAAAACCTTGGCAAATACAAAAGCCCCTATTTCTTTAATAGGTTCATAGAGTATCGATTCTTGCACCTTTTCGTTTTGCACTAGTTGTGTTGAAGTATTTACTCGGTCGAAGAATATCAAAAGTGCCCCAAGTATTACGGCAACCTTTAAGGCTCCAAAAATACCGCCGGCGACTTTATTAAGCAGGCCAAGCATAGCAAAATCCGCAATTTTGGTCAGAAATTTTCCTGCGATATGCACTACCATAACTATGCCGATAAACGTAATGACGAAAGCGGCGATATTGATATACCGTTCTTCCCAATCCATATTTTGAGCGAGATAGTCCCCGGCATAATAGGAAAAATGAATGGCCCCGTAGATTCCCGCGATTAAGGCGATAATCGAAGCAATTTCCACAAAAAGGCCGTTTTTAAGACCCCTCCAGAGGCCATATAGCAAGAGTAAGCCCAAAATAATATCTAAAAAACCCATAGTCGAACGTTTGTGTAAAAGTAATATTTTGATTTGTACCTTTGGTGATTAATGGTTGTTCCTCTGAATTCGGGACTAAAGGAGAAAGGTAATGGGGTTTAGGTCAATACCATCGAAACACTTTGAAATAAGCCATTATTCGATGAATTTTGCCCAAATTACAGGGAGAAAGGCTGATTTTACAGTATTAAGCATCCATCTTAACAAAAAAATAAAAGCTTAAAAAAGAGATGTCAAGAGACGTAGAACTTAAAGAACGTTGGGGGGTACTTGTAGCGAAGCTTTCCGCTCAATTTTCAGACAATGACCCTTTAGACTTGGATGCCATTATTTATCTAGTGGGAATTCAAGAGTTGGGGCAGTATCACAGAAAGTATAAAAAAGACGATAAGCTAGACCTTATGCATATTGCTATCTGTCGCTTATTGGAACCTTATGGGTATTATGAATTTGATTTTTTTGATGCGGAAGGCTGGCCACATTATAAGATAAAGGAAGAATTACCGGCATTAAAGGCCGGGGAGCAATCCGTACTGATGAAAGAGGCTATTGTGGGTTATTTTTTGGAGAAGGAGTACATTATCTAATGACATTTCGACCCGATTTGCCAAAGGCAGGCAAAATGAAGGGATTTGCTTGTCGGTGTCTTGATGGTCTCATTGTATGAAAAAATAGCTGTTTTACGTAGGTTGAAAAGATTCTTGCGCTACAGTCGAAATGATGAAAAATGAAAACGAAACCGCCCTATTACGCCGTAATCTTCACGAATCAGAAAACCAAAACAGATGATGGCTATAGCGAAATGGCGCAAAAAATGGAGACGTTGGCCAAACGACAACCCGGCTATATCGATTTAGAGAGTGCAAGCGGTGAGGTAGGAATAACTATAAGTTATTGGGAAAGTCTCGAAGCTATTGCGCAATGGAAATCAAATACTGATCACTTGTTCGCCCAGCAGAAAGGTATTTCTGATTGGTACCTCTGGTACAAGGTGCGTATTTGTTTAGTCGAACGGGAATATGAATTTGAGAAATAAAAATTTTGGGAGAAATCGCTTTATTTTTAATGGCCTAACAGGTCTAGTTCACTGGACTAAACAGCATTTCAAAAAATTGATGCTTTTGGTTATTTTATTCACGGCCTACTATTTCTGTCTTCCTAAAAAATTGTTCAACGATCCTACGGCTACGGTTATCGAGAGTAGATCGGGCACCCTATTAGGCGCCCTGATTGCAGATGATGGTCAATGGCGGTTTCCTGTGGTTGATAGTGTACCCAATAAGTTTAAGGAGTGCGTAGTGCAGTTTGAAGACGCCTATTTTTATAAACACCTAGGGTTTAACCCTGTTTCAATGGGAAAGGCTTTTGCAGCCAATGTTTCCGAGGGAAAAACGGTTCGGGGTGGAAGCACCCTTACCCAACAAATAATTCGCCTCTCTAGAAAAGGAAAAAAGCGGACTTATTGGGAAAAATTCATAGAATTAATTTTAGCCACTCGATTGGAACTTCGTTCTGGAAAAGATGATATTCTAAAATTGTACGCCAGTCATGCACCATTTGGGGGCAATGTTGTCGGCTTAGATGTCGCCGCATGGCGGTATTTCGGACTCCAACCACACCAGCTGTCTTGGGCCGAAGCGGCAACCTTGGCCGTATTGCCGAATGCTCCGAGTTTGATTTATCCGGGTAAAAACCAGGCAAAATTGTTGGCTAAAAGAAACCGGCTTCTTCAGAAACTTGTATTTAAAAGCATTATCGATAGCACAACGTATAACTTGGCATTACTAGAAAAGTTGCCTAAAAGACCTTATGCCTTGCCGAAAACAGCGCCTCATTTGGTACAGTATATGGTCAAAGAGAACAAAGGGAAACGTATGGCAACTACCATCGATGAGAATTTACAAGACAATGTAAATGCTCTCGTTGAAAGGCACTATCAAAGTCTTCGACAGAATCAAGTTCATAATGCCGCTGTTTTGGTGCTGAATGTAAATACGAGGCAGGTTCTTGCATATGTAGGCAATACCCAGACTACGGTAGCCCATCAAAAAGATATTGATATGGTTCAGGCGAACCGAAGCACAGGTAGTGTCATGAAGCCTCTTTTGTATGCCGCCATGTTAGATGCCGGGGAACTATTACCTGACATGTTGGTGCCTGATGTACCCACACAGATTGCGGGCTATACTCCAGAAAATTTCAATGAAGATTACAGCGGGGCGGTTCAGGCAAAAAAGGCCTTGGCACGTTCGCTTAATATTCCTGCCGTTCGCTTGTTGCAATCGTACGGGTTGAAAAAGTTCCGAGATCAACTTGACCTGTTTGACTTGCGAGGGTTGAATAAATCGGCCGATCATTATGGGTTGACTCTTATTTTGGGGGGGGCAGAAACAAACCTTTGGGACCTCTGCAAAACGTATGCAAATATGGGGTCGACCATTAATCATTTTAATAATTCTTCGAGTGAATATTTTTCAAATGAATTTACAACGCCAATACTTAAAAAAGACCAAGCGGTCGATTTTGGTGTCAAATCCTCGGAAAAAATAATTTTTGATGCGGGCAGCATGTATCTCACATTTGAAGCTATGAAGGAGGTCAATCGCCCTGAGGGAAGCGAGTCTTGGGATTTTTTTGACAGCAGCAAAGAGATAGCTTGGAAAACGGGTACGAGTTTTGGCAATAAAGATGCATGGGCTATTGGCTTGACAAAAGACCATGTAGTCGGTGTTTGGGTCGGAAATGCCGATGGTGAGGGTAGACCAAATATTAGCGGGGTGAATAGTGCGGCCCCTATTTTATTCGATGTGTTCGATGTACTTCCCAAGAGCAAATGGTTCTTAAAACCGTTGGATGAGTTTACTGATATTGAAGTCTGTTCCGAAAGCGGATTTTTGGCAACTACCGATTGTCCCAATAAATTAATTTCGATTCCCAATAAGCAAAATTTTGTAACGTCTTGTGGTTACCACCAAATGGTACAGTTGGATGCCCAAAGCCAATTTCAGGTTAATTCTTCCTGTACAAATTTGGCAGGGACGGTCTCAAAATCATGGTTTGTTTTGCCTCCCTTGATGGAATTTTATTATAAAAGAACACACCCTAATTATAAAGTCTTGCCTCCCTTTCGCTCCGATTGCGAAAGCACCAATGTGCCTCCTATGGAATTTATATACCCCAAAGATGAAAGCCGAATTACTTTAGCTAAGAATTTCGATGGAAACAAAAACGAATTGATAGTAAAACTGGCACATACAAAACCAGAGACTGAAGTTTATTGGTATTTAGACAATAGGTTTATCGGCAAGACCAAAAACTTTCATGAAAAGGGTGTTTTGCCTTTGGGAGGGAAACATAAGATTACGGTGGTTGATGCATTGGGTAATGAAATTGCCATTTCGATAAGCGTTATCAATGAACTTTGATATGGAAGGTTTAAGTATTATATTTAACAGTTCTCGAAATATTGGGAATCTGCAGTTCCACTTGAATTAGGAAGCGCAAATCACTGTACGATTTTAAGGGCAACGGCCCGAATTTCAATAATTAAAGCAAAAACACATGAAATATATCATTTCCCTAGACCAGGGCACCACAAGTTCACGCGCTTTGTTGGTAGATCAAGAAGGAAAAATACAAGGAATGGTGCAGCAGGAGTTTAAGCAGATTTTTCCGAAGTCAGGCTGGGTCGAACATGATGCCAACGAAATTTTGGAATCCCAATTGGGTGTGCTCAAAGAGTTGCTTAAAAAGAAGAAAGTGTCGGCTACGGATATAAAAGCGATAGGCATTACCAATCAAAGGGAAACTACGGTTGTTTGGGACAAAAATACCGGAAAACCAGTTTACAACGCCATTGTCTGGCAAGATAAACGTACCGCCGATATTTGTGAGCATTTAAAGAAGAGCGGACTAGAAGAACACGTTCGTAATACCACTGGGCTGGTCATTGACTCCTATTTTTCCGGAACCAAAGTAAAATGGATACTTGACAATGTCGAAGGTGCCAAGGCCAAGGCAGAAAATGGAGATCTTTCTATGGGAACCATCGATTCTTGGTTGGTTTGGAATATGACGAATGGAAAAGAGCACGTCACCGATTATACCAATGCCTCCCGTACCATGATTTACGATATCGTAAATCTAAAATGGGATGATAAAATGTTAAGGGCACTAGGTATTCCAAAGAGTATGTTGCCAGAAGTAAAGCCTTCGGCCTATCATTTTGGCGATTATGAAATCGATGGTGTAAAAATTCCGATTGCAGGCATTGCCGGTGACCAGCAAGCTGCACTTTTCGGACAGGGATGCTTTAAAAAAGGAATGGCAAAGAACACCTATGGTACAGGCTGCTTTATGTTGATGAATACGGGCGATAAACCTCAATTCTCCAAAAATGGATTGTTGACCACGATTGCCTACGGACTCGACGGAAAGGTAAATTATGCTTTTGAAGGCAGTATTTTTATTGCTGGAGCCGCCATTCAATGGCTTCGAGATGGTCTTGAATTGATAAAAGATGCCAAAGAAACCGAGGCTTTGGCGAATTCGGTTAAAGGAGACAGTTCGGTATATGTCGTTCCGGCTTTTGCTGGTTTGGGTGCTCCCTATTGGGATATGTATGCCCGTGGCGCTATCTTCGGATTGACCCGTGATACAGGCAAGGCTCATTTGGCAAAAGCAACTCTCGAATCGTTGGCATATCAAACAAAAGATATTTTAAAGGCTATGGAAGATGATTCGGGCCTGCAATTGAAAAATCTACGTGTCGATGGCGGTGCTTGTTCCAATAACTATTTGATGCAGTTTCAGGCCGATATTCTGGATACTGAGGTGCACAGACCCGAAGTCATCGAATCGACCGCTATGGGAGCTGCATTCTTGGCCGGAATACAGGTTGGGCTCTGGTCACAAGAAGATATTGATCAAAATCGTCCTATGAATCGAATTTTTGAACCTAAATTTGACCGTGTAAAAAGAAAAAGGTTATATAAGAATTGGCAGAAGGCGGTCGAACGTACAAAGGGCTGGGAGGAAAAGTAGAAAATTCGTATTTGCGAAAAACCAAACAAGATTTGACCATTGGGTAAAATGCATATGGCGTCAAAGCAAACGGTTGGTCAAGCATCCGGTTTCTACGGCTTGCTGTGTTACGAAAGCTCTTTTAGTGACGATTTTAATTAAAAAATATCATGGAAAACATAAAATTCTCGAATAGAGATAGGGCAAAAACCATTGCGAAATTTATAAAAGAAGAATACGACCTAGTCGTAATCGGAGGAGGTATCACAGGGGGTGGCATTGCCCTTGACGCTGCATCACGTGGTTTGAAAGTAGCTTTGGTCGAAAAAGGCGATTTCGCATCGGGCACCAGTAGTAAATCGACAAAACTGATACATGGCGGGTTGCGTTATTTAAAGCAATTCGATTTTTGGCTCGTAAAAGAGGTGGGTTCAGAACGTGCCATTGTTCATAAGCTGGCCCCACATCTGGTGCTTCCCGAAAAAATGCTGCTTCCGCTGATCGAAAATGGGTCTTATGGTAAATGGCTTACTTCCATTGGGTTGAAGGTCTATGATATTTTAGCCCAAGTTACGGGAGATGATAAGCGTAAAATGTTGGAAAAAAAGGAAGCATTAAAACTGGAACCGTTACTTCCTAAAAAAATATTGAAAGGCGCAGGTTATTATGCCGAATACCGTACCGATGATGCCCGTTTGACTATTGAAAATATTAAAACGAGTCTTAAGTATGGTGCTGTGGCTTTAAACTATGCGGAAGTAAAGGGTTTTACATATGTTGAGGAAAAAGTAGCCGGGGTGACTGTGAAAGATTTAGTCTCTGGGAATGAATTCAATATCAAATCGAAATACGTAATCAATGCCGCAGGGCCGTGGGTAGACGAATTGCGAAGCATGAACAATTCTAAGAAGGGAAAGCAACTGCATCTTACCAAAGGAGTGCATTTGGTGTTTCCGTATAAGAAACTTCCTGTGAAGCAGTCGGTTTATTTCGATATTCCCGATGGGCGTATGATGTTTGCCATTCCAAGAGGCAAGATTACCTATGTTGGTACTACCGACACCAATTTTAATAAAGACAAAGACCATGTGGGTATTGACTTGGCCGATGCCATCTATCTTTTGTCTGCAGTAAATAATATGTTTCCTAAAATCAATTTGGAAATGGAGGATATTATTTCTTCCTGGGCCGGATTACGTCCATTAATTCATGAAGAAGGAAAATCTGCTTCAGAACTTTCGCGAAAGGATGAAATTTTCACTTCCGACACAGGGCTTGTGAGTATTGCGGGCGGAAAGTTGACCGGGTATCGAAAAATGGCAGAAAGAGTTGTCGACCGAATTGCCAGAAAATTGGAAGAAGACTACGCGTCCAAATCGAAAGAATCGGATACGGAGAATATACCGTTATGCGGTAATGTTGGCTTTAAAAAATTCAAACACGTTAAAAAATATATCGCAGAAATCTATGATCGGATAAAGGCCGACGGATTTTCAGAATATGACGCTTGGTTCTTAGTTACCAATTACGGCAAACAGACCGATACTATTCTAGAAACCTACTCGAAATTAAAGGATAAAGACCACTATGTGCGATTGATAAAAGCGGAGTTGCATTTTGGTATTGATTTTGAAATGGTGCAAAATCCGATGGATTTCTTTGTGCGAAGAACAGGAAGGTTATACTTTGACATCGATGGTGTTACCACTTTTATGGAACCTGTACTAGAAGAGTTTCAATCCGTTTTTAAAGTTGATGAAGCACAACTAGATGCTTGGCGTGAGACCTTGTTGGCCTTGATTAAAGAACACTCCGATTTTTCATTGGAGCGGGTTTGATAGGTTCCATTCGATAGGGTTCCTTTCCAAACTGCAATCCATATTCGGCTTATGACCCGGATTGTTCAAAAAATCTTCCGCTATTTGAAAAAAACAAGAATTATAAAAATGGTGACTTTCATCTTGAAAAATAACCTCATAACCATTTATAAAATTTTTTACAGCACCAGCTGCATTGCTTACAGGTGTGGCAGGATCCAAACGGCCCGATACCATTAACGTAGGAATATCTGAAACGACAGCTTGGTTTTCAATATCCGTAGCCCTAAAAGGGTGCCAATCGGCCAGTAACTTGGCTAACAAGTTATGGGCAGTATGGGCGTACCCAATTTTGGACTGTAGTATTGCTTTTTCTGTATCTTGGGCGTTATAGAATGGAAACTCCTCATAGGCCGTGACCGAATAAAGCATTGGCAAATTTACGAAGCTATAAAGGGATTCGAAAGCACTTAAATGGGCGATAATAATTTCAGTTTCTCCATTTTCAAGAGCCTCAATAAATAAAGGGACATTGGCAATGGACTGACGGTCGTAAAGTACAACATTTAGTATAGGGAATACATCTTGTAAATTCAATACGAAGGGTTTATTTTTATAGTCAAAGCGCAAAGGATTAGACTCCAATGCCTTAAGAACTTTCAATAAACGTTCTTTCAGATTAGGATATCTGTTGTTACAGTCCTTGTTTTCCTCGCAACGTCGAAGAACTGTAAAAAGGGAACTATCAATGCTCCTAATCCTATCCCCAAACAAATCGGATTCAGGAGCCAAAACCCCGGCAAGTATCGAACTTCGAACACTATTGGGGAAATCACGCATAATGGTCAACCCAAGTCGTGTTCCATAAGAAGCTCCAAAAAGATTCCATTTGTCATACCCTAAAGCTTTTCGAAGGTCTTCAAAATCGGCTGCATTTTCACGACTATTATAACCAGCTAGATCAACTCCTTTTTGTTTAATAGCCTCCCTGCATCGGTCAAGCTGCGCCCTCGAGGCATTATAATCATCCTCAATGTCAAGATCTTGTCGCATGAGATCAAAAAGTGAATTGCCTAATTCTGTACAATTGGCTTCAGATTGACCGGTTCCACGTTGATCCATCAATACAATATCCCTATCATTTCGCAGTGGATGGTCGCTCCAAAATTCCTCCATAATCAAGGTCTCAGCGCCAGGGCCGCCCTGTAAATAAACAATAGGTGCTTTGCGAGAATTGGTGTCCTTCGCCTTTAATACTTTATAGGCTAATTTGAGGGTTCGCGAATCGGGATCATCTCTGTTTTCAGGTACTTCTAGAATTCCATCTATTATTATATCGGGGGGAGTATTATTGCATGCACATAACAAAACTGTAAAAAATAAAATTCCCCATAAACGCATAACCTTTATGTATTGAAGTAATCTAAGATAAAGAAACTTTCTTTAATCGATTTTCTCGGTCAGCTTGGCAAAAACTTTTTTTGGGTTCTTGCCTTCGTAAAGCACGGCATACACGGCATTGATAATGGGTGTTTTTACCTTTTTTTCGAATTTAGATTTGATTTCAAAGGCGCTCTTGGTGGCATAGTAGCCTTCGGCGACCATGTTCATTTCCATTTGGGCACTTTTTACCGTATAGCCTTTCCCGATCATATTACCGAACATACGGTTGCGGCTAAAAGTTGAATAGCCTGTTACCAGAAGATCTCCAAGATAGGCGGAGTCGTTAATATTCCGGTCAATTTTATGAATGCGTTTGGTAAAGCGTTTCATCTCGCGGATTGCGTTGCTCATCAGTACACTTTGAAAATTGTCGCCATAGCCCAGTCCATGTGCTATACCTGCGCCAATGGCATAAATATTCTTTAACATGGCGGCATATTCGGTTCCGATGATATCTTTTGAAATTTTAGTTTTGATATAGGCGCTAGTTAAATTTTCGGCTACAAGGTCAGCTTTTGCACGGTCAGCACATGCGATGGTTAAATAGGAGAGTCTTTCCAGGGCTACTTCTTCTGCGTGACAGGGACCCGTAATGACGCCAATATTCTTAAAGGGAATATCATAAGTTTCGTGAAAATGCTCTCCAACTATGAGTCCGGTTTCCGGGACGATTCCTTTAATGGCCGAGAAAATAATTTTATCAGCTAAGGTTACTTTTAATTTTTCAAGTTCACTTCCTAAAAATGCAGAAGGTATTGCAAAAATTAAAATATCAGCATGTTCAGCGGCCTGGTTGATATCGTCCGTTAATTGAAGTTGATCAAGGTTAAATTCAACGGACCGTAAATAATTAGGGTTGTGTTTTTCAGTTTGTAAATAACTTATAGCATCTGAACTGCGCATGTACCATGTAATTTTGTCCAAATTTTCGGTAAGCATTTTTACAATTGCAGTGGCCCAGCTTCCTCCACCAATTACAGCAATTCTTGTTTTTATCATTAGTAGGTGTAATTAATTTCAAAAGTAATTAAAATTGATTTAGGTACTTCATCGTAGTTTTTCCGATAAACTACATCTAGGTGAATAAAAACCGACCAAATGCCTAAAATTTTAACATCCTTCGGCCAATTGCCCAACAATAAATTGTAGGAAAATACGCTATTAATAAAGAACATTGCAAAAAATAAAATATAGGGACTTGAAACAGTCCGAGAACAATTTTTTTGGTTGGTTATTTAGTTAGGAACCGCCTCGACGTCTTAGTTGGGGCGGTTTTTTATGGTCCTATAGTTTGAAGAAAAAGTGGCGCTATCTTTTAATTGTTTAAATATCTTTTTTTGAATTCCGAAGGATTTTCTAACGTAACTTTTTTGAATATACGATTGAAATAGGAAAGACTTTCGAATCCGCAATCGAAGCACGTTTCGGTAATGTTTTTTCCGGTTAAAAGTAGTCGTTTCGCCTGGCTGATCCGGTATTGATTTAAAAATGCTACAAAAGAGTTTCCTGTGGCTTTTTTAAAGTAACGACAAAAAGCGGGTTTACTTAGATTGCAAAGTGACGCGATTTCCTCTACCGTTATTTTTCCTTGATAGTGTTCATCAATGAAAGCGTAGATGGTTCGCATGCGTTTTTGTTCTTTTAGATTGAAGCGGCTCACAAATGGTTTTTCATGTAAAAGGGTATATTCGTTGGTAGTGGATAATACGTTCAATAATTGCATAATTTCTACAAATAATTGAAATGGGGCAAGCGCATGTATTTTTTTAATGCGTTTTCCAATTTCATTTTTTGTTTCTCCATGAAAGGCAATTCCAAATTGTGCTTTTTCAAAGAGTACCTGAATGTGGTTTAGCTCAGGCATTTCATTTGCGAAAGATTGTCTAAACGATGGTTTGATATGCAACACCTCCATGCGATAGTTGCTTTTGACCCCATGGTCAAAATTCAGATGTGGAATATTCGATCCTATAAAAACCAAATCACTTTCCTCATAAGTAGAAATGTGGTCGCCCACGTGTCGGGTGGCGGTGGCCCCCTCTATATAAACAAGTTCGTATTCAGGATGAAAGTGCCAAAAGAATAGGTCGTTAAGCTTGGGCTCGTGTAATACCCGAAAAGGGCTTTTAGTTTCAGGACTGATGGTCTCTAGCTGGATTTTCATAATTCAATTTAACAAATTTCACATGTAAACCATTTTTTTTGGTATAAAATATCAATATTGTTCAAATAATGGTCAATATCAAGGTAGAAAGGCACCTTCTGAATTTCTAGTTTTACTTCACAACTCTAACTTCTGATAAAATTTGAACTATGAAAAAAATAGATAAGATTGAAATGGCCAATAAAGGTCATAAGGCAATTCCCGGGAATCCATCTACCGCAACGACCAGTAAAATTAAATTGAACGATCGCTCGAATAATGTACCGTTACGGGTTTTGAGCGAAGCCGATTGGGATTTCTGGGTACACAATGGCTATATCGTCATTAAAAATGCAGTTTCAAAAGAGCAGGCCAAGGCAACAGCTGATTTCATCTGGGAGTTTGATGAAAAAGATTCTAAAAGCCCAGAAACCTGGTACGCTCCGCCAAGAGCGGAAATGAAAATGAAAGAACTGACCGGAACAGGAATGGTCGAAGTATATAACCATCAACATCTCTGGAACAATCGCCAGACGCATCGCGTATATGATGCTTTTGTCGATGTGTGGGGCACCGAGAAATTGTGGGTTACTATAGATCGGGCCAATTTGAATTTTCCTTTAAGACCCGGGGTCAAGAAAAAGGGGTTTATTCATTGGGATTATGATCCGGAAACGAGGCCTCAGAATGTTCAGGGTGTTTTGGCATTGGCGGATCAGACCGATGAAAATATGGGTGGTTTTCAATGTATCCCGTGGTTGTATCGTAATTACGATGCTTGGAAATTGACCCAACCCGAAGACCGTGATCGATTTCAACCCGATGTTTCCAATTTAGAAGACAAAATTGTCAAAGTTAAAATGGAGGCTGGTGATTTACTCATTTTCAATAGTACACAACCGCACGGTATAAGGCCCAATAACTCGAAAGACAAGGTGCGTATTGCGCAATATATTTCCATGATGCCGGCAGAAGAAAACAATGAAGAGCTTCGACAATGGCGGATCAATTCCTGGCGGCAACGGATCGCACCTGAGGGGTATGCATTTCCGGGTGACCCGAGAAGATGGGAACAGACAAAATATGAAACTGCCAATTTATCCCCACTGGGACAGAAGCTATTAGGGCTGACCCCTTGGTAGATCATCAAATCTTTAATTCTTAGCTAGTTTAAGGTGAAACCGACTATTAATGGTATTTTTGCATCCTTAAAATAAGAAGGTTTGAAGAAATACTTTAATTTATTCGATTTTAAACAAAAGGTAGACTATAAAACCGAGATTTTATCGGGCCTTACAGTGGCATTGGCATTGGTGCCAGAGGCCATTGCCTTTGCTTTGATTCCAGGTTTTTCACCACTTACAGGTTTGTATGCAGCTTTTGTGTTGGCATTGGTGACCTCAATTTTAGGAGGTCGACCAGGAATGATTTCAGGTGCTACAGGTGCAGTTGCCGTGGTTTTTATTGGATTGATACTTGAACTCAAACGTAATTTTCCGGGAATCGAACCCGAGACTATTTTAAATTACGTTTTTGCCACGGTCATTATTGCCGGATTACTTCAGATCGGAGCAGGAGTTTTGCGTTTAGGAAAGTTTATCAGACTAGTGCCGCACCCCGTAATGTTCGGGTTTGTTAATGGATTGGCCATCATCATATTTATGGCACAGTTCCCTAATTTTTATCAAAAGGGAACCGATACATTGCTAACGGGTGCCCCAATGTATACAATGCTAGGGCTAACCTTGCTAACCATGCTCATTATATGGGGTTTTCCAAAATTGACCAAGGCAATTCCATCTTCTTTATTGGCAATCGTTGTAGTTTCTTCCTTGGTTATAGGTTTTGGAATTGACACCCTTACCGTAGCCGACACCATGAAAGCAGGAGAATCGATTAAAGGGGGCTTTCCGCCTTTATCAATTCCACAGATTCCTTTTACTTTTGAGACCCTTAAAATTATTTTCCCTTATGCGGCCATTGTTGCCGGGGTTGGTTTGATTGAAAGTCTATTGACGCTGAATATCATTGATGAAATTACAGAAACACGAGGAAGTGGAAATAAAGAATGTGTGGCGCAGGGTACGGCAAATATATTATCCGGATTCCTATCAGGTATGGGAGGTTGTGCAATGATTGGGCAAAGTTTGATCAACACTTCATCTGGGGCAAGAGCCCGTTTGTCTGGTATTACCGCTGCGGTAATGTTGCTGGTTTTTATTATGTTCGGGTCAAGTCTCATTGAACGCCTTCCTATGGCGGCCTTGGTCGGATTGATGTTTATGGTCGCTATCGGAACCTTCGAATGGGCAAGCTTTAAGACATTTCGAAAAATGCCGAATTCAGATGTTATTGTGATGGTTTTAGTGACCTTGATTACGGCGATTACACATAATTTGGCAGTGGCCGTTCTGTTGGGAGTGATTATCTCCGCTTTGGCATACTCCTGGGAGAATGCAAAACGTATTCGAGCACGAAAACATATTGATGAAAACGGGGTCAAGCATTACGAGATTTATGGCCCTCTGTTTTTTGGTTCAACCACATTATTTGCTGAAAAATTTGATATTCAGAATGATCCTTTGGAAGTAATTATAGACTTCAAGGAAAGTCGTGTTGCAGATATGTCAGGTATTGAGGCACTGAATAAAATAACCGATCGTTACCAAAAAGTTGGTAAAAAAGTACATCTCAAACATTTGAGTAAAGACTGCATTCGCTTGTTGAAGAATGCCAATGATATCATCGACGTAAATGTTTTAGAAGATCCTACCTATAAAGTCGTCGTAGACAAGACTTAAAAAGAAATCATTATAAAAAAAACCGATGCACAAGCATCGGTTTTTTATAACTTTCTGTAAATTTTTACAGCGACTATTGTTTTTAATTAATTACCGCCGTACAATTTATAGACTTCAGAACCAGCACTTAAAAAAGCACCTGTTCCATATACTTCGGTCTTATCGGGCCAAGCTTTTCCAGGAGCTGCTCCTATTGGTTGTACATAACCCAACATACCTTCATCGGTAACATGGCTTACCATGGCATTCCACCCTTTCTTGACGGCCGGGCCATAGGTAGATTTGTCTAAAATACCCTTATTAATGCCCCAAGCGAGACCATAGACATAAAATGAAGAACCGCTTGTTTCCGGTGTAGGATAGAAATCTTGTCCTAATAAACTCATGGCCCAATGGCCTTGTGGAGTTTGAATGGCAAGCAATTTTTTGGACATTTTTTTATAGATACCCAAAAAGTATTTGTATTCCTTGCTTTTAGGGTCTAATTCGTTCATGACATTAGTCAGTCCGGCGAATACCCAGCCATTGCCTCTCGACCAGAATATTTTGGTTCCATTGTCTAGCTTGCCCATATAACTTTCATCACGGTAGTATAAGCTTTCTTTCTTATCAAATAGGAAATCTGTAGAAGCTTTGAATTCGGTCATTAAAAAATCAAGATACTTTTTTTCTCCTGTGAGTTTATAGAGTTTTGCCCAAACCGGTGGAGACATAAACAAGGCATCACACCAGTTCCAACGGTCTTGGTGGTATGGAGACTTCCAATGAAACGAAGATTGCGAAGGGTGCATCATAATAAAGTTGAATTGCTCCTTGGTTGGCTCGATCATTTTTTCGTCGTTATACTTACGAAAAAGCTCAATGTACATTTGACCGACAGTGTGATCATCTGCATGATATTTTCGACGATATAATTGCCATTCGTTTTCTTCTCCAATTGTTTTTAGCCAGTTGTAGTATTTATCGTCATCGGCCATTGCGGCCCATTTTACCATACCGACGTACAAAGCACCATTGGTCCAATCAAGTGGGTGGTGGGGTTTGGTGTGGCCGCTATAAAGGCCGTCGAAATGATCTATCTGCCAATCGGCTACCTTTTTCATGATTTGTTCGACTTCATTTGGCTTTATATCTTGAGCAGTCGATGCAATAGAAGCGGTTAACACTACTAGGGCAAGAATATTACGAATTGATTTCATTGTTAAGGGTTTTATTGATGGAAATTTAATTTTGTGCCAAAACGAAATGTGCTATTACCCCAAATTCATTTCAGGATAACAGCACAGTAAATTTGGTTCGGGACAATGTTACAGTGTGCGTAAAAATTCTGTCACATTTCTTGCATCCTCTTCGCTTAAATTTTGATTTAACATAATCGCGTTGTTATACTCTTTAAGTAATGCCTTTGCAATAGGATCTTCTTTAAGCATAACATCAGGATTGATAATCATGTTCATTACCCATTCAGGACTTCTGCGCTCTAAAACACCTTTTAAAGCAGGGCCTATCATGCGTTTATCGACTGCATGACAAGCAATACATACGGTGCTAAAAATCTTTTCACCTTTGGCAGCCATTTCAGAGTCTATTTCATCGGCAAAGGTTACCGATTTTATAGGGCCTACTCCTTTGTTGCTTAAATCAACGGGTACGCCTTCAGCCTCTGCCGCTGGGGCTTTAGCTTCCGTTTTCGTTCGGTTCATTTCAAAACCTTCTTTCTTCTCTTCCTTTTTCTCTTTTCCTCCACAGCTGATCATTAGACCGCCCAGTGCGAAGACCACAAATAATTTTTTCATCATGTTTGTTTTTGTCGGCACTAATATAAGAATTACCGTTATTTAAATAACCTCTTCACAAAATTTTACCGCCCTTTTTTCTGTATAAGTGGCGTTATTTTTACCAAAAAATCCAACATGACCACCATTTCGGGGCATCTCTAAGCTTAAATTGGGATTGGTATTTGCGGCTTCAATGGGATAACATTCTTTTCCTAAAAAAGAATCGTTCTTGGCACTAATTATCAATGCCGGAATGCTAATCTGACCCAAAAACTGGAGACAACTGCATTTCTTGTAATAATCCAGTGCATTTATAAAACCATGGGCGCGACTGGTATAGATATCGTCAAAATCCTTTAAAGTTCGAA
Organism: uncultured Kriegella sp.; assembly: GCF_963975415.1. NCBI lineage: Bacteria > Pseudomonadati > Bacteroidota > Flavobacteriia > Flavobacteriales > Flavobacteriaceae > Kriegella > uncultured Kriegella sp. The sequence goes on along the minus strand of NZ_CAXBGN010000002.1, from coordinate 491,224 downwards.
TACTGGCTATGTCATTGGCCGAAATTTTATCTGGAAACATTTTTTGTTTCGGAATTAGTTTTTCCACCAAATGATTTTTAAATCGTTTGGCATATGGAAAATTCTTGGGCTTCAGAAGCTCTCGAAGTGAGCTGTGTAGGTCACATGGTACTGAAATTCCGATAATACCTTTCACTGTTTTTGGGATGTTCCGCCCTTCGCCCGCATATTTAAGAGCCATATTACCGCCTAAGCTTACGCCTTTTATAAAAATTTTAGGGTATTTTTCTGTGTTTACAATATGCCGTACTACGGCATCTAAATCTTCGGTAGCTCCTGAATGGTACGACCGAAATAGTTTGTTGGTTTCACCACTACAGCCTCGAAAATTTACAGAACAAGCATCGTAACCCAGTGTATTGAAGGCTTTGGCACTTCCTGTGATATAAGGGCGCTGTGCATTGCCCTCTAGACCATGAAGTAGAATAACGACCTTGTCGGTAGGTTTGAAGGAGAAACTCCAGTCGAGATCAAGAAAATCGCCATCGGGCAAATCAATACGCTCTCGGGTTTGTAGTAAACCTTCGACTTTACGAAAAAGACCTGAATAGATCGTAGCGAAATGTCCGCTCCTGAATAAAAAAGGAGGGTTATAATTTGATTGAAATAAAGGCATCTCTAAAATGAATTACTTTTAAGAGTAAGAAGGTACCGCATAGTTTAAAAGTACCTTAAGATTCGTAAAGGGTTGGGTTAAATCCAACAACGTCAAACTTTATTGTAAATTTTAGCATGACCAAAATAATAAAAAATGCGACCATTAAGAAGCGTTTTCCGAAGTTATGAAGCCAAAACTAACGGGGAAGTAGGGCATTGTGAAAGTGATACGGTCTTATTCGTTTTGGGAGATTTGCAGTATGATTTTGTTGTAGTTCTTAGTGGTGAATTTTCTGTTATGACCCCAATATCGGTACTGTTGCAGTAGTGATTCACAAAAAAATAAATTTTCAGGAGAAAGTGGGGTGCTTTCCAGTCGTGGGGTGCAGTTTTAGGCGCTGGCAAAATCAGGCTCCAGCATGCTAGGTATAATGCCCTTGCGCTTAAAGGGAGCTACTTCTAAATGGCTATGTCTTCAATGCTTACTTCGGGTACATTTCCAATACCTTAATTTGTTCCTCGATTGCCGATTTAAATTCTGATTTTAAATGGTTTACCAGTTCGGAAACCGGAAGAACATTGTCTATAGTGGCTGAACCTTGACCTGCCGACCAAATGGTTTTCCAGGCTTTAGCTTCCGTATCGAGTTCTTTTCCAAAATCGATTTTTCTATCTTTTTCCAAATCTTCCTCCGTAATTCCTGCGGCCTTTAAACTAGCCCCCAAAAAATTGGCATGAACACCTGATATTGCTGCAGTATACACTACATCACTTGCGCCAGCAGCCACGATCATTTCGCGATATGCAGCCGAGGCCTTGCTTTCTTCGGTATTTATAAAACGAGTGCCCATATAGGCGAGATCCGCCCCCATTTGGAGGGCCGAAGCAATATCACGACCCGTACTGATGCAACCGGAAAGTATAATGGTCTTATCGTAGAATTTTTTTATTTCAGCAACCAAAGTCATCGGGTTTATAGTGCCCGCATGGCCGCCTGCACCTGCTGCTACAAGAATAAGTCCGTCGACCCCTGCACCTGCCGCTTTTTGGGCATGACGTTTTTTAATGACGTCATGAAATACCAATCCACCGTAACTATGAATGGTGTCTACAACCTGTGAGACGGCACCCAAAGAGGTAATGATCAGCGGCACTTTATGCTTTACGCACAATTTAAGATCGGCCTCCAATCGAGGATTGGTGGGATGAACAATAAGGTTGACCCCGAACGGTGCCGGCTTTTTACCTGTTTCATCCTCAAAATTCTGCAATTCCGATTGTATCTCGATTAGCCATTCTTCGAAACCTTCCGATGTCCGTTGGTTTAAGGCGGGAAAAGTGCCTACTATACCGTTCTTACAGCATTCGACGACCAATTTAGGGCCTGAAATCAAAAACATCGGCGCCGCAATGGCAGGAAGTGAGAGATTCTTAATGAAGGGAGCTTTTAAATCCATTTTTTGTTTTTCTACTTAAAAATAAGGCATTTTAACCTTGAGATTTCCAAAACTATACTATTTTTATAAAATATTATGCATGCATAGCAAAAATATTTAAAGGATGTACTTAAAAGACTTTGAAGTTCGGTGGAGCGATATTGATGCCAACCGACATTTGGCCAACTCGGCATATATTAATTTTATGAGCCACACGCGAATGTCTTTTTTATGGGAGTTGGGTTTCAATCATAAAACAATGGCCGAGAATCAAATCGGCCCGGTAGTTTTTTATGAGCACATGTACTATTTTAAGGAAGTTTTTCCCGGCAAGCCCATAAAGGTGTCTCTAGAAGTTACAGGATTGAGTGAAGATGGAAAGTTTTTTGAATTTCACCATAACTTTTATGATAGCAACGGAAAGAATGTAGCACATTGTGAGATGATGGGTGCGTGGATCAGTTTGAAGACGCGAAGTCTTATTGGTCTAAATGATAATATGTTAGCTGCTTTCAATTCGATTGACAAGCCAGAAGGATTTAAAGTGTTGACCAAAGAAGATACCAGGCGATTCGCCAAAGCACCCCAGAAAGATCTGTCTATTTAAGCAGTATTAACTTTTTGCTACAGAAGATGGTTTGCGACTTGCCAAGTAGACGCCGACCAATACCATTGCAGCACCGAATATTTTCAAGGTGGTCAGACTATCTTTTCCTGTCATTACAGCAAACAAAATGCCGATGATAGGTTGAAGATACACAAAAGCGCTTACGGTAGATGCTTTTAATTGTGTAAGCGCAAAAACATTGAAAAGGTAGGTGCAGAAGGTGGTACCAACGACTACAAATATAATTCCCAAAAACGCTTCAGATGGTAAACTTGTCCATTCGATTTGTAAAAGCTCTTTATAGCCCATGGGAAGACAAACAAAAATGCCGATAGTAAAAAGCCATTTCATGCAGGTGAATAGATGATATTTCTCAATTAATTTCTTTACTAGGATCAGGTATAGGCCATATGAGAAAGCGTTAACGACAAAAAGGGCATTGCCCAGGGGAATGTTGGGGGCATCTTGGCGTATTTCTGCTCCAAAAAGAATGAGGGATACTGCTCCGATAAGTCCAATGAAAATACCGAAGATTTTACGGTTTGAAATTTTTTCCTTGATAAGCAGGGCAGATAGCAGCAGCACAATAATGGGTGTGGTGGTAATTAGCACAGCGCTGTTGATAGGGGTCGAAAGCTGTAATCCCTTAAAGAAACTAAGCATGTTGATACCCATTCCAAAAAGTGCGCAGATTAGCATTCGTCCGTAATCTTTTTTTTCGATGGTTTCTTTTGGTCCAAAAAAAGAAATGGCCCAGAATAGAATAGAAGCACCGATTACCCGTAACATAATAAAGCCGAAAGGAGCGACATGATCGGGCATGACTCCTTTGGCAATGGTATGATTCAGGCCGTAAATGACCGTTGCGCCGATAGCTGCAAATATCGCAAGTGTTCTTTTACTCAAGGATGAATGGTTGCAGCGGCTGCGGAGACCACGTTTTTACTGTTACCGATGAAAATTTGATTATCTACAACGATTACCGGTCTTTTGAGAAAAGTATAGTGGTCTAAAATAAGGTCTTTATAATCGGTTTCAGAAAGTTGTTTTTCTTTTAGATTCCTTTCTTTGTACAACATGGCCCTTCTGCTGAAAAGAGCTTCATAGCTTCCGGAAAGTTTTTGCATTTCCTCAAGTTGTGCTACAGTAATTCTTTCTTTTTTTATATCCTGAAGTATGAATCCTTCTAAAGGCTGAAGCTCCTTAATGATCCTTTGACAAGTGCTACAGGTACTTAAATGGTATATTTTTTTCATAAAGAAACAGTTTTTTCATTGTCGGAAAGATTTAGATTTTCCCAATTTTACCAAAAATTATCCTTGTGCAAAGAAACCCATTTCAATCGAATTGTGCTACTTTTGGGGTTTCGATACAAAAAGTATTTTAACCAAAAAAATTGATATTTTGGAAAAATTATTCAATGTCATATTACAGAACCGAAAGTCTTTCTATCAAATAATATCAGAAACACCAAAGGAGCAGTTGCTGCAAATACCGGAAGGCTTCCGAAATAATATTTGGTGGAATATAGCGCATGTGGTGGTTACACAACAAATATTGTTATATAAATTTAGCGGAGTTTCGATGAAGGTCGATGAAGAATTGGTGGCCAAATTCAAAAAGGGAACAGTACCCGATGGCACGGCTGACGATGAAGAAATAGCGAAAATCACAGACTTGCTCTTGACCACGGTAGAATCGGCACAAAAAGATTATGAAAACGGAGTTTTTAAAGAATATAGTGAGTACACCACAAGTGCTAAAGTTACCTTAAGCAATGTGGAAGATGCTATTGCCTTTGTTGCTTTTCATGAAGGGTTGCATAGAGGCGCGGTTATCGCGCTTCAAAAGATGGTAGTGTTAAAAGAGGCTTAGGACTTTATTTTTTTGGCTAAAAACTTTTTTACGTCATTATATGGGAAAGTGATTTCAATTGGGCCATCGGCATACGATGCGACCTCATATTGATTATACAAAAGTTTCAAGCCCTCTTTGGTAAGGCCAATATTTTCAGGTAGGTAAAAAGAATCGCTTTCAAACATAAACCCCGTACTGTTAATGGGCTTTCCTTCAGGAATGTTCTCTTTTATACGAAATTCAGTTTCGGCGTATTTTTGAAAATTCTCTAAATCTTTGAAAAGTTGCCAGTTTTCAAGTTCGGTACCTTTCTTTTTGTCAAAATTTAAAAATCGTTTAGATCCGTACCCATGTGCTCCGCCAGTAAAAAGATATGCATTGAGCTCAATAGTCAACAAAGCGTCGTCTTCATAAACCTTTTTGCCGTCAATTTTAGCTTCCCATTGGGCGGTTTCGTCGGCATATTCTTCTTTGAGCTCAATGTATCCATGGGTAAACGAGGTTATGGCTTCTTCAATCGTCGTCGCTTCCAAATCATCATCGTATAAGAGTAATGAGATAATTTCTTCCCTCAGTGTCCTGTTTATGGTTCTGGTTAATTTGGTCTGTTCAATTGCCTTAGGAATTGAAATACTGACATCAGGACAATCTGCACATTCTTTCTGGGCTATTTCCATAGGTTCAAATGTCAGCTTGGCTTCTTTTTTACAGCTGATAAAGACGAAAAATAAAATGAGGCAGGCGAAGGAGGTTTTCATGGGAATGTTTAGGGATAAAACACAAAGTTACATCATGATTGTGTGCTATGAAAGATAACGATACATTTGTGTAGTAAATTACATGTCATGAGCGAAAAAAAATTACGATTTAACAGTAAGACAATACACGGAGGTCAGCAACCTGATAAAGCTTACGGGGCGGTAATGCCTCCGATATACCAGACTTCTACCTATGCCCAAACAACCCCGGGCGGGCATAAGGGATATGAGTATTCACGAAGTGCCAACCCTACGCGCACGGCCATGGAAAATGCATTGGCCAGTATTGAAAATGGAACATACGGACTAGCTTTTGGTAGCGGACTTGCGGCCATGGATGCCGTTATTAAACTATTGAGTCCGGGTGATGAAGTAATCTCGACCAATGACCTGTATGGAGGTAGTTACCGGATTTTTCGTCAGATTTTTGAAAAATATGGTATCGTTTTCCATTTTGTTGGTATGCAGAATGTAAACGAAATAGCTGAAAAAATCAACGCGAATACGAAGCTCATCTGGGTAGAGACCCCCACCAACCCGATGATGAATATTATCGATATTAAAGCGGTATCAAAATTGGCGAAAGAACATGCTATACTTTTGGCCGTTGACAACACTTTTGCGACACCCTATTTGCAACAGCCTTTAGATTTGGGCGCTGATATTGTCATGCATTCGGCTACGAAGTATTTAGGAGGTCATAGTGATGTAGTTGTTGGGGTTTTGGTAGTAAAAGATAAGAAGTTGGCAGACCAATTATACTTTATTCAGAACGCAAGCGGTGCTGTGTGCGGCCCTATGGATAGTTTTCTGGTACTTCGCGGTATAAAAACACTTCATGTAAGAATGCAGCGGCATTGTGAAAATGGCAGGGCCGTAGCACAGTATTTATCCAAGCACCCAAAAATTGAAAAAGTGTATTGGCCCGGTTTTGAAAGTCACCCAAACCATGAGGTGGCAAAATTGCAAATGAAAGATTTTGGCGGGATGGTATCATTTGTGACCAAAGGAAACAATTATAAAGATGCCATAGCAATCGTGGAAAAATTGCAAGTATTTACGCTTGCGGAGTCTCTGGGCGGGGTCGAGAGTTTAGCTGGCCACCCTGCAAGTATGACTCATGCCAGTATTCCAAAAGCCGAGCGGGAAAAAAGTGGAGTAGTCGATTCCCTAATAAGATTGAGTGTAGGAATTGAGGATGAGGCAGATTTAATAGGCGATTTGGAGCAGGCCATAGGATAGAGGTTTATCAAATTCACAAAATAGGATGATTAAATTGAATAAATAGTATAATTTTGCCATTAAATTATCGTTTTATTAAAATATTTGTAATCAATTAAAGAATAGATGGAAGCAAAGGTCAAAGCATTTATGGATGAGGTGAAGACTCGAAATGGTCACGAACCTGAATTTATACAGGCAGTGCAAGAGGTTGCTGAAACGGTAATTCCGTATATCGCTAAACACAAAATATATAGTGGCAAAAATATTCTTCTGCGTATGGTCGAGCCTGAACGATTGATTTCTTTTAGGGTGGCATGGGTCGATGATAATGGAGATATACATGTGAATAGGGGATATCGAATTCAAATGAATTCGGCAATTGGGCCCTATAAGGGAGGATTGCGTTTTCACTCATCGGTAAATGCCAGTATTCTAAAATTCCTTGCTTTCGAGCAGGTTTTTAAAAATAGCTTGACTACACTTCCCATGGGTGGAGGAAAAGGGGGTTCTGATTTTGACCCGAAAGGGAAATCTGATGATGAGGTAATGCGTTTTTGTCATGCCTTTATGGTCGAACTGTGTAGGCACATTGGTCCGAATACTGACATTCCTGCTGGCGATATCGGAGTAGGCTCACGTGAAATAGGCTTTTTATTCGGTATGTACAAAAAGATTAGAAATGAATTTACGGGGGTTCTGACAGGTAAGGGCCGCTCATGGGGTGGTTCATTGATACGTCCTGAAGCTACAGGGTATGGCACCGTTTATTTTGCGCAAAGTATGTTGCAGACAAAAGGCCAAGATTTTTCAGGAAAGACCGTGGTAATTTCTGGCTCTGGCAATGTGGCCCAATATGCAGCGGAAAAGGCTCTGCAATTGGGGGCGAAAGTATTGACCCTTTCCGATTCTCAAGGCTATGTGTACGACAAAGATGGTATAGACGCCAAGAAATTGGCGTATGTGATGGATTTAAAAAACAACAAAAGAAAAAGAATTTCGGAATATGTAAAAAAGTATTCCTCTGCCACTTTCCATGAAGGAAAAACGCCTTGGGAGGTAGCATGTGATATAGCATTGCCATGTGCTACCCAAAACGAATTGAACGGCAAAGGTGCCAGCGCATTGGTTAAGAATGGATGTATCTGTGTCGCCGAAGGAGCCAATATGCCATCTACCCCGGAAGCTATTCACGAATTTCATGCTGCGAAAATTCTTTTTGCCCCGGGCAAGGCTTCCAACGCAGGTGGGGTGGCGACATCAGGGCTCGAAATGTCGCAGAACTCGTTGCGGATCAGTTGGACCAGGGAAAAGGTCGACGATATGCTTAAAAATATCATGGGAGACATTCATGATTCATGTATCGAATATGGCAAAGAAAAGGACGGTTTCTGTAATTATGTAAAAGGAGCCAACATCGCAGGTTTTGTGAAAGTAGCCGATGCGATGCTCGCGCAAGGGGTTATTTAATGATCAAGCAATAAACGGTCACGACATGATAATCAAATAGTTCAAGCAGTGGGGGTTGAAAATTTGATGTAAGTAGCTTGTCTTTTGAGAATGTTGAATTGCTTCTGGTGCTCTGCTGTTTTGATAATGCTTAAATCGTTATTTCTTTTCATAAAATTGGTGGTTCCTTCTCTTGTCTCTACCTTATCAAAACCAATACCCTACACTAAAAAAGAAGTTGCTAAAACTACCTTCAGGCGACCAAGAATAGTGCACCTGTACAGGGCCAAAAAAAGACTCCCAACCGTAGCCTATGCCATAGCCCGAAAAATCAGGCTCTGTAAACCATTCGCCAGTTCTAAAAAGGTCATCATCGACATTGGCATAATTTGCCGAAAGCATAAAATGGTTATTAGGGGCAAACTCCCAATCTGCCCTTCCATAGGCTTTTACAAAACTATTTCCGGGTAAACTTAAAAAATCATACCCCAAAAAGGGTACAAAATTATTGATCAAGTTCGTACCATTTCCTCCTAAAACGAAATCATAGGTAGCGATACCCGAAGTACCTAATTTAAAGCCGCCGGAGGTCTCAAAATTCAAGGATATGTTTTTTGATACCGGAAACGCCCCTCCTATACGTGCTTTGGCAATTGAAAACTCCTTGAAATCATTATTAAAATCGGAAGAAAGGATGTAAAAATGAAAATCCCCGTCAAAAAATAGACCTTTGGTCGGAAAATATTTGTCGTCGTAAGTGTCGAGCACAAGTTTTCCGAAGGTGCTATAATAATTACTCTTTTCAAATAATACCCTACCCTTGGTGCCAGTAGTGATGTTATCGGTGCCCGCATCATCTTCATTAAAAAAATTACCCAGCGTTCTTGTACTATATTTCAAAAACTTATGCTCGACACCTAAGCTCACGGCAAATTCTTCTTTTAGAACAGTTTGAATATAAAATTGATTGGTTAAATCGGTTACATCAAAATTTATAGTATTGATGTTCGAAGTGTTCGAGATATCAAAATTACTGGCAACCAAACCATAGTCTACATCTTTTTCAAAAGCATTGAATCTAGAATTTAGACCAAAGCTCCAATACGCACCCTTATCGACAAAATACCTAAAGTCATACCTGACATTGTCACCGAAAATAAAATCAAGGGAACTCACGTCATCTTTCATCAGCAGATTTTTATGCGTAATATTGATGAGAGCTGCTGTTTTATACAAATCGTCATAGTGCGCGCCCAAACGAATATATGTTTTAATAGGGTTCTCCTTTAAATCGAGTACTAAATCTACCTTATCGTCGTTTGACAATAATTCGTACCTGATGGTTTTAAAGTTGCCTGTCGCCGACAGGTTATTTATGCCTTGTTGCAACTTCTCAAAATTCACTTTGTCAACTAAATCGAACCTTAGCTTTCCTTTTACATAGCCTCTAGTGTAATTTTCATTACCCGTTAGCACAAGTCGATCTATTTTAATGCTATCACGCATCGTTACAGGTTTTATTTTGGCCTTATTTAAGCGTTGTTCTTTTGACAACTTCCTTAATGCCTCTATTTGCGCAGTTGCAGCATCGGTACCACTATCGATAATCTTCTGCCCAGAATTAAAATCGACTACCGAAAAATCACTGATGTCGGGTTTGATATATACATCGGTCATGATCGACTTGTCTTTCATATCCAACGCTGTTCTGTAATTGTTGATTTGTAGTAAAATCTCCGTTGCCGACAGAAGGGCCTCACGATCACGAAGACCATGTTGTACATCTACTCCTATAATAACATCGGCACCCATATTTCTTACCTCTTGAATGGGGTAGTTGTTTACGACACCTCCGTCAATTAAAACCTTTTCTCCCATCGAGGCCGGCTCGAACAATGAAGGTAGCGTTCCACTTGCCATAATCGCTTCAGGAAGATACCCCTTATTTAGCAACACTTCTTCACCCGTCTCTACATCAGTGGCAATGCATACAAAGGGAATAGGCAATTGGCTAAAATCATTCACATCTTTAACATGATAAAGTATTCTGACCAGTTCATTATAAACATTTTGTCCGCCAGAATAGGCTTGGGGAAATGAGACCTTGAAATTATCGAAAGGCAGGGTCAACGCATATTTTTCGGCCGCTTCTTTTTCATAAAAAGATTTGGCACTACGTGGTAAATTGTCTTGAATGAGATTGGTGAAATCAATACTTCTAAAAATAGAGTCTAATTGTGTGGCCGAATATCCAGAAGCATATAAACCGCCGATAATGGCCCCCATACTCGTACCACCGATATAATCGATTTGTATACCGGCATCTTCGATTACCTTTAAAGCCCCAATATGGGCAAGGCCCTTGGCCCCGCCACCGCTTAATACCACCCCAACTTTGATATCGTGATTACCCTCGATATTCTGGGCCATAGAAAAAAAGGAACTTATCAAGAACAATATTGAAACACCAAGTTTTTGCATAGTGCGATATAAGTCGTTTTTTTTAATGAAATGTTTCATATATTTTTTTAGCCCTTGCCATACCGACACTTTTTGCCAAATTTTCTATGGAAGCCTCTTTGATCCGTTTTACTGATTTGAACTTTTTCAATAACTCTTCCGCTGTCTTTTCCCCAATTCCATCAATGCCCTCCAATTCGGAATTAATCGCCGCTTTGCTCCTTTTGTTTCTGTGAAATGTAATCCCGAACCGGTGGGCCTCATTCCTAAGCTGCTGAATTATTTTTAGACTTTCCGATTTTTTATCGAGGTATAAGGGAATGGGGTCTTCAGGAAAATAAATCTCCTCCAACCTTTTGGCGATGCCTATTATTGCGATTTTACCTCGTAATCCTAAAATATCCAAACTTTTTACCGAGGACGAAAGCTGCCCTTTGCCTCCATCTATTACAATCAATTGGGGCAAAGGTTCATCTTCTGCCAATAGGCGCTTGTAACGTCTAAAAACCACTTCTTCCATAGATGCAAAGTCATCGGGGCCTTCAACCGTTTTGATATTATAGTGCCGGTATTCTTTTTTTGATGCCTTTCCATTTTTAAATACGACACAGGCAGCCACAGGATTGCTGCCTTGTATATTACTGTTATCGAAACATTCGATATGACGGGGTTCTTCTGACAATCGCAAATCTTTTTGCATTTGGGCCATTATTCTATTGGTATGCCTATCGGGATCCGTAATACGTATTTGCTTGAACCGTTCTTGCCGGAAGAACTTGGCATTGCGCTCTGAGAGTTCTAGAATCTTTTTTTTGTCTCCTAGTTTGGGTATCGTCACTTTTAAATGCGGTTCAACCACAACTTTAAAAGGAAGGTAAAGTTCTTTCGACTGTGAATCGAACCGTTGCCGTATTTCTACAATTGCAAGCTGTAATAGCTCTTCGTCCGTCTCGTTCAGCTTCTTTTTTATTTCCAAGGTGTGCGAACGAATAATGGATCCGTGGGAGAGCTGTAAGAAATTGACATATGCAAAGGTATCTTCGGAAATAATTGAAAATACATCTACATTATTGATTCTTGGGTTTACTATCGTAGTTTTTACTTGATAGTTCTCCAGGATTTCTATTTTGTCTTTTATACGTTGCGCTTCTTCATATCGCATTTCACTCGCCAACGCCTTCATCTGATGTTTAAAATATTGAAGTGAAGATTTGAAATTACCCTTTATGATTTCACGAATATCGGCAATCTGCCGATCGTATTCCGAAATGCTCTGTAAACCCTCACAAGGACCTTTACAGTTGCCTAAATGAAACTCGAGACATACTTTATATTTTCCCGCATTGATCTTTTCTTGTGAAAGGTCATAGTTGCAGGTGCGTAGGGGGTATACGCCTTTAACAAGGTCTAATAGGGTCTTAACAGTCTTCATACTGGTATACGGACCGTAATATTCAGACCCGTCCTTTATAAGTTTCCTTGTTGGAAAAATTCGAGGGAAACGTTCATTCTTAATACAGATCCATGGATACGATTTATCGTCCTTAAGAAGTACATTGTACCTAGGCCGATATTTTTTGATCAGATTATTCTCTAAAAGCAGCGCATCGGATTCGGTCGGCACAACTATATGCTGAATTGAACGAATTTTTTTTACCATGACCCTCGTCTTACCGTAATCATGGTTTTTTGTAAAATAGGATGACACCCTTTTCTTTAAATCCTTTGCCTTGCCGATATATAAAATGCTGTCGTCAGAATCGTAGAATTGATATACCCCCGGACTGTTAGGAAGTGTGCTAAGTTGAACTTTGATGGGTACTTGGGCCATTTTATAATGGGCAGATTAGTTACTCCCTATTTAAGCTGTTAAATTACTATGTTTTTACAAAATTAGACATTCTTCGTATTATTTTAACGTTACTCAAACCTGAATGGCTCTTTGTTTCTAAACGTAAAACACCCCTTTATTTAATGGCCTGTACCTTTTGATAATGACTTTGTCGTGTCAACAGGCCGTAGTCTTTTTTGAAGGCATCAAAAATTATTGCAGATTTTCTAAATTTAACGAAAATCGGGAAAAAACAATTAATCATTGATAGCCAATATTTTACATAACACAAAATTAAACAGATGTAGTCTTTCGGTTAGAAATTTGTTAAAGTTTCTTAAAAAAGATGTATTTCATCGATAAAAAGTTGCACTTGATAGGATTTCAAAGAAAAAATTATCTAAATTTAAAGACAAAATCAATTTTACACATGGATAACTATTTAATAATGCTAGGCATGTACCTCATTTTAATGATTTTCGTTAAGGTATATGTTTCAGTCGCTACCAAGGATTAAGATTTAATTGTCATTCTAGTGAATGTACCGATTAATCCTTCAGAATGCTAAAAGAAAGTCTGCGCTCCATATATTTGAAACGCAGAAAGAATATATCGGCCCAACAACTTATCGACGCCGACCTCTGCATAGCTAACAATCTCTTGAGACTTTCTGTCTGGGAATTTAGCAATTACCATGTTTTCCTATCTATTACCGAAAAAAAAGAAATTGACACTACCCCTATACTTTCTATAATTCAGGGAAAGGACAAAAACATTGTCGTTCCAAAAATGAATGAAGACGGTACACTGTCGAACTACTTACTTACAGATAACACCACACTAGTCAAAAATAAGTGGAATGTTCCTGAACCAATTGATGGTATTGAAATCTCGGAGAAAAAATTGGATGTTGTATTTGTTCCTCTTTTGGCCTTTGATAAAGCAGGCCATAGAGTGGGGTATGGAAAAGGGTTTTACGACAGATTTTTAAGCAATTGTAGACCAGATATCATTAAAATAGGACTTTCCTATTTTGAGGCTGAGGAAGAAATCTCCGATATTGAAGAAAATGATGTCCCTTTGGACTACTGTGTTACCCCAACAAAAATCTACTACTTTTAGGTTGATTGATTTCCCTCGGTTGCTGCTGTTTCCTCCGCAGTACCAAAAGCTTTTTTATTAAATACTAAAAGTATGCCGACCCCTGTACTAATAGCTGTATCGGCCACATTAAAGACGGGCTCGAAGAAGCGAAAGTTTTCACCTCCTACAAAAGGAACCCATTCTGGCCAGATGGTATCGATCATAGGAAAGTAAAGCATATCTACCACCTTTCCGTGGAATATGCCCCCATACGGCTCATCAGAAAATAAGGTTGCGACTTGATTGTTGCTGTGGTCGAACAAGACGCCGTAGAAAACCGAATCAATAATGTTGCCCAAGGCTCCTGCAAAAATCAAGGCAACGGCAATAATTAATGTCCGCGAAGATTTTTTACGAATGACGTCGAATAACCAATACCCGATGCCGGCTACGGCAAATAATCGAAATATAGTCAATATCAATTTTCCCGATCGCTCTGAGATTGGTAGAAAATCACTTAATTTTGCTCCCCAAGCAGCTCCCGAATTTTCTATAAAAAGTATTTTGAACCAACTGAAGACTTCCACAGGCTCACCAAGAACAAAATTGGTCTTTATGTATAATTTGCTCAGCTGATCTACGATTAGAATAGCAGCGATTAAAAGTAAGGACTTATTTAGGCTCATTCGTTACAATAATAAATGGCAAAAGTAGACATATTATTCGGTTTTCTTAAGATGGATATTTCCGGTTGTGGTTCGTAAAACTAAACTAGTGTCGCCTTTAGGTATCGATACGCTATCGACAAGCCCGTATTTGCTACTCGCCAGAATAGTTGCATTTGTACTACTCACCATAATATCGCCGCTTTGGGTCATAATATTTGCCGATTCGGAAATATTACTTAAGGTACATTTTCCGTCGTTTAGGGTTACCCGCAAAAACTGGTACTGCCCTGACGCAAAAACATTGCAACTCGTACCATGAAGGTACACCTCTTTCTGTTTTGGTACCGTAATTTTCAACGCAATCGAAATAACCTTATGTGCACTTAATTTGTCATTCGGGCGAACAAAATTAGGTTGAAAATCAGCACTGACCGAAGTGGTGGCCCCATCTCTCTTTACATTTAATAGAAGTTCTTTGCTGTATTCCCCATCTATGTTAGCCGCTATAAGCATTTCGTTCGTATTACCTGTTTCTAGCTCGACTTTAAAGCAATTGTTGGCATCTACCCTGATAAATGAGATGCCGGGGTCAATAAAAGATTTTTTCAGCACCTTTTGTGCCGTCAATAAAGTTGCATGTAGCAAGAGAAGCAGATAAAAAGACTTTTTCATAATAAAAAACGCCCCGAAGGGCGTTTGTCTATTTCTGCATATTCTTAGCCTCGATACTCAATGTGGCATGGGGCACAAGTTTCAGGCGTTCTTTATTGATCAACTTTCCGGTCACCCGGCAAATACCATAAGTTTTGTTTTCAATGCGCAGCAGGGCATTTTTCAAATCTCTGATAAACTTCTCTTGTCGAATGGCCAACTGTGTATTGGCTTCTTTACTCATGGTTTGAGACCCTTCTTCAAAGGCCTTAAAGGTTGGCGAGGTATCATCAGTACCGTTGTTGCCATCGTTCATATAAGAGCTTTTGAGCAAATCTAAATGACTCTTCGCTTTTTCTATTTTTTGCTCTATCAAAACTTTGAATTCCGCTAAATCTTTGTCCGAATATCTAATCTTTAAATCTTCTGCCATACTTTCTAATGTTTTTCAATAAACAATTTCGTGTTAATTTCATCAAAGGAAACCTTTGTTCCATTTTCCAAATTATCTTCAAAATTCAGTTCTGCCGTCAACGTCTCTGTCTTTATATAATCAATGTTGTTGACGACCGCATTTTCAACGAGCCCATCCTTAAGAATCTTGATATCGATTCTATCGGTCACCTCGTATCCTGATTCTTTTCTAATATTCTGAATACGGTTTACAAGTTCCCTGGCAATCCCTTCTTTTCTAAGTGTATCGTTAATGGTTACATCAAGCGCCACGGTAAGCGAACCTGAACTGGCCACCAACCAACCTTCGATATCTTGCGATGCTATTTCAACATCTTGTAACTGTAATTTAATAATTTTATTTTCAATATCCAGTGATATTTCGCCCTCTTGCTCGATTTTCTGGATGTCTTCCTGTCCCAAGCGCCCTACGGCAGCCGCTATTTGCTTCATTTCTCTCCCAAATTTTGGTCCTAAAACTTTAAAATTTGGTTTGATCTGCTTTACCAAAATACCAGAAGTGTCATCAAGAAGCTCAATTTCCTTTACATTCACTTCCGATTTAATTAAATCGGCTACTGCCTCGATCTCTTCCTTCTGTTTTCTATCCAAAACAGGAATCATGATTTTTTGTAGCGGTTGCCGCACCTTAATTTTTTCCTTCTGCCGAATGGAGAGCACCAAAGATGAAATCGTTTGAGCCTTTTGCATTTTGCTCTCAAGGTCTGTATCTACGACCTTAGCATCGAAAAGTGGGAAATCGGCTAAATGCACACTTTCGAAAACCTCCTTTTGTGTAGTTTGCGTCAGGTCTTTATACAGGCGGTCCATGAAGAATGGCGCAACAGGTGCCGATAATTTAGCTACGGTTGCCAAGCAAGTATAAAGCGTCTGATATGCGGAAATTTTATCTTTTTGATAATCCCCTTTCCAAAAACGTCTTCTACTCAATCGCACGTACCAATTGCTCAAATTTTCTTGAACATAGTCGGAAATCGCCCGAGTAGCCCGTGTAGGTTCATAATCTGCATATGCTTCATCGACTTTCTTTATTAGTGAATGTAATTCTGATAAAATCCATCGGTCGATTTCAGGACGTTCCGATAGTGGGATGTCTGTCTCCGAATACTCAAACCCATCAATATTGGCATAAAGACAGAAGAAGGAATAGGTGTTATACAGTGTTCCAAAAAACTTTCGTTTTACTTCTACTATGCCTTCTTCATCGAATTTCAAGTTATCCCATGGATTGGCATTCGAAATCATATACCAACGGGTAGCATCGGCCCCATGATTTTTCATCGTTTCAAACGGATCTACTGCATTACCAAGGCGTTTTGACATTTTTTTGCCATCCTTGTCAAGTACAAGTCCGTTAGAAACCACATTTTTATAGGCGACAGAATCAAATACCATGGTCGCAATGGCGTGTAATGTATAAAACCAGCCCCTGGTCTGGTCCACGCCCTCGGCAATAAAATCGGCGGGGAATGTTTTACTTTTATCGATTAACTCGCGGTTCTCGAACGGATAATGCCATTGTGCGTAAGGCATGGATCCACTATCGAACCACACATCGATCAAATCGCTCTCGCGTTTCATCGGTTTTCCCGATGCCGAGACCAGAATAATTTGGTCAACTATATTTTTATGAAGATCGATGCCGTCATAATTTTCTTCAGACACATCATCTACAACGAAATCTTCAAAAATATCTTTCTGTAAAACCCCGGCTGTTACGGCCTTGGCCATTTCCGATTTCAATTCGGCAACGGAGCCTATCATGAGCTCTTCTTTACCATCTTCAGTGCGCCAAATCGGCAGGGGTATACCCCAATACCGAGATCGCGAAAGGTTCCAGTCATTGGCATTGGCCAACCAGTTACCAAATCGACCATCGCCAGTTGCCTTGGGCTTCCAGTTTATCGATTGGTTGAGTTCGTACATACGATCTTTTATATCGGTGACCTTGATAAACCACGAATCTAACGGGTAATACAGAATAGGTTTGTCGGTACGCCAACAGTTAGGATAACTATGCACATACTTTTCAACCTTAAATGCTTTGTTCTCTTCCTTTAATCGAATGGCTATTTCTACATCTATAGATCGCTCTGGGGCCTGACCATCTTCATAATATTCATTTTTTACATATTTGCCACCCCATTCTTTCATTTCTGACCGAAACTTCCCTTGCAAGTCGACTAATGGAACAGGGTTGTTATTTTCGTCTAAGACCAGTAATGGTGGAACTTCGGGAACGGCCTGTTTGGCGACCAAGGCATCATCTGCACCAAAAGTCGGTGCCGTATGTACGATTCCGGTTCCATCCTCGGTGGTTACAAAGTCACCTGTAATTACCCGAAAAGCATTCTCAGGATTTTGATAAGGTTGTGCATAATCGATCAGTTGTTCGTACTTAATACCGACCAAATCTTTACCCTTAAATTCTTTTACGACGTAAAATGGAATTTTTTTATCACCGGAATTATACTCCAATAATTCAGGTTTTGTTTCGACTTGATGGAACTTTCCGACAAATTGCTTGGCCACAAGACCCTTGGCCAGTACAACGTTCATGGGCTGAAATGTGTACTGATTATACGTCTCGACCAAAACATAATCGATTTTCGGTCCGACCGTTAATGCCGTGTTCGATGGCAATGTCCACGGAGTGGTCGTCCACGCCAAAAAATGGATTGTACCCTCGTTTTGAAGAAAATCAGGTAATGAATCTTCTATGGCCTTAAATTGGGCCACCACTGTAGTATCGGTAACATCTTGATATGTTCCCGGTTGATTGAGTTCGTGTGAACTTAATCCGGTACCGGCTTTTGGGGAATAGGGTTGAATGGTATAGCCTTTGTAAATAAGGCCTTTATCATATATTTGTTTCAACAACCACCAGACCGATTCCATATATTTTGACTTGTAGGTGATATACGGGTCTTCCATATCGACCCAATAGCCCACCTTTTCTGTCATTTCATTCCATACATCGGTATAGCGCATTACTGCTTTTTTACAAGCAGCATTGTATTCCTCTACGGATATTTTTTTGCCAATATCTTCCTTCGTGATACCCAATTCTTTTTCGACCCCAAGCTCTATGGGTAGGCCGTGCGTATCCCAGCCAGCTTTCCGTTTTACCTGAAAACCTTTCATGGTCTTGTAACGTGGAAAAATATCTTTAATAGTGCGTGCCATTACATGGTGAATGCCCGGCATGCCGTTTGCAGAAGGGGGGCCCTCATAAAACACATAGGTATTTTGACCTTCCCTTGTTGAAACGCTTTTTTCAAAAATCTGGTTCTCTTTCCAATAGTCAAGAATTTCTTCCGCTACTTTTGGTAAATCCAGTCCATTATATTCTGCAAACTTCATAGTAACTTCTTCTACCGCTACAAATTAAGTCCGCAAAATTAGTGATTTTTAAGTAAAGTATAAGGGGTGTAAAACAAAAAGCCTCTTTTTGAAGAGGCTTTTATATAAGACTATTTTTTCTGTTATTGTTTGGTACCCGTAATGGTAACATTGGCACTGATTTGGAGCGCTGCGGAAACGCTTATGGCACCTAAATTCAACCCGGTAGTCGATTCGACTTCCAAAAGCGAATTAAAATAAAAGGCGTCACCATCTTTATTGTAGGAAGCAAAAACCAATTCATATTCCCCTTCTGCCAAGAAATTAAGACTATAGCTCCCATTGGTGGCACTGACCTCGGCACTGGTAATGGCATTGGCAAAAGTAACGTTACTGGAACCTTGTCCTTCCGTTTCAGTTTCGGCATCAAAGGCGCCTTTTTCATAGCAGTAGACCACAACTTTGTCAGAAGTATTATTCGTATCGTTTGCCGTACCCGAAATTTCACCTGTAAATTCTTCGTTGATCGTTCTGATACTAGCAGAAAGTTCTGAAGTGGATACGAATTCAAAATTCGATGAGACCGCGCCCTGTTCTTCTTTAACGGCCTTTCTCAAATCAAAATCGATAATGATTTCGTTTGATGTGGAAGTAAACACTTCGAAGGCATTGGAAATATTGATTTTTTTAGAGCTCGCCTCTAACTTGTCTTTAGATCCATCGGCCATTTCTACATAGCAACCCGGACTATTCCCAAAGGAGTCCATATCATAATCCAATTCCAAAACAATGTCGGAATAAGAACCCGCCTGCAAATCAAGATTTCCCAAAGTTTCGGTTTTTCCATTGACAAGGGCCGAAAGTTCTATGGTTGTGGTATTAAACCCTTCTAATGAAGTACCATCAACTTTCACATCAGAGATTGTAACGAACACTGCTTCTATATTAGCATTGTCGACCGGTGCATCGGTAATTTTAAACGTAGTATTGTAAGATTCACCATCTGTGTTCTTTTCTCCATCATCGCTTTTACTACAAGCGATCATGGCCATCATCGTTAGACCTAATAAGGCTCCATTTTTTAAATACTTTTTCATAAGATTGAATTTTTATGGGACAATTTGGTATGGAACAACTGAACCCTACCTAATATTCTTAAAAAAATGTTAAAAATTGAGATTATCGATGAAATGCCGATTTGTCACAAACTAGGAAATGTGACGTGAAGTCAATATTCATAGGCTTTTTCAGAAAATAGATGGGGTGGTTGAAAAGAGAATCATCCAAAAGGCCAATTGTGACGTATATACCTGCAACTAAACAATGGACTATAAACAATTAAAACTAAAAACAATGAAAAAGGTAATTTTAAGTTCAATTCTAATGCTTGCCCTAAGTGTTTCTTTCGTTTCGTGCAGGGAAGCTGCCGATAAGGCTAAAAGTGCTACTGAAGAGGCAGGCGATGCCATGGAGGAAGCTGGTGAGGATCTTGAAGAAGTGGGTGAAGATGCCATGGATAAGGCTAAGGAAGTGGGCGAAGACATTAAAGAAGCTGGTGAAAATGCTGCCGATAAGGCCAAAGAAGCCGGCGAAGATGTTAAGAACGCAGCTCAAGATGGGATTGACAAAGTAAAGGACGCTGTTGACAATTAATAGCGGACAGCCAAATCAAAAAAATGACCCTGGCAGTTTTGTCAGGGTTTTTTGTGGCAATACCCCAATGGCATAGATGACCAAGTTCTGCTCAAATTTCAAAAATTATAACCTATGCCAATTATAAGGTTTGTGCCCGGGGCCACAATACCCGATGAATAAGAACGATACCGTTGGTCAGTAATGTTTTCCAGTGAAACATTCGCTTTTAAATTGTTTGACACAGAATATTGCGTTCGCACATTTAAGGTATACCAAGATGGGGAGTATGGATTGCCATCGGTATCGATAGCGTACATATAGTCTTTGCTTTTTTCCGATGTAGCTAAATTGGAAAAAACAATTTCCCCATTATAATTCAAGAACACATCTGTTTTAAGTCGTTGATTCTTCCATTTGACATGAAAGTTTCCAAAGGTCGGTGGAACATGTCTTGCTGGAGAATCAGTACCATCATCCTCTTCTTCGATTCCTTCCGTCAATGTCAGGTTCGAAGACATAGAAAGGTTATCCGTGAAAAAAGCCTCCAACCCAAATTCAAAACCATATACATAAGCTTTGGCAGCATTCTGTATGGCTTGAACATTGCTCAATTCTCCCTTATATTCAATCTGCGAATTTCCATTGAACATAAAATCACGGCGTACTAGGGCATCTACCAAATACGTATAGAAAGAGGCGGCTTTAAAAACCACCTTATCACTAAAGTTTTTCTGTACTCCCAGCTCCATATTATAGGCATATTCAGCTACCAAATCAGGGTTGGGAACGACCACCGAACCAGGTTCGGAATCAAAAATTTTCCCCACATCATCTATATTCGGGGCCCTGAAGCCCGTTGAACCGTTAAGTGTGAACTGCAAGTCTGCTCGTGGAAGCCAACTGAACCCTACGCTACCAGTCAATGCCCCGGTACTCAAATTGGCATCGTCAAATGGAAAAGGATAAAAGGTCTTGTCAAAATCGGCATCGATCCACACATGGCTATACCGCAAACCACCGAGCATCGTGAAATTGGGCTTTGCCTTATACTCACCATGAAGATACCCCGCCAAGGTCTGCCAAGTAGATCCATCTGGATATCTTGAGGCTGCATTCAATGAGGTATTAGTCTCAATGTTTAGCACATCGCCTACAGAACTTACTTTGTTAAAGATATACTCGCCCCCATAGTACAATCGCAGGTTACCAATTTTTTTGTTTTCAAAATCAATATTCGAAGAAATGGCATCTACCTCTTCTTTCGTCGAGAACAAGTCGGTATCTTGAAAGGCTCGATCGTGCCGGCTCTCTTCGAAATGCTGATATGCCGTCGTAATCTTAAGTCCGTCGTAGAACTTTCCTTTTCCTTTTTTGTCGATCTGGAAATTGCCCAAAAACCATTTTTGAGGGCCATAATACCATTCGGCCGACCTGAATTTGTCATCATCATGGCCTGGCCGTATCAGCCTATCATATCTAGAGTAATCAGACGTTTCAGAATAATGCATACCAAAATTGTAGCTCCAATTGTTATTTGGTTCAAAAACAACTTTCTGCATTACATTTATTTGGTCGTAACCTGTTGGAACCTGCTTTCTGGCATTATTATTGACGCTCACGATATCTTCACCACCAATAGTAGAAACATACTCGTTTCTGAGATAGGAAACCGGCCCATGACCGCCCATTTTTAAATCGCCAAAATCATTGTACGAAGCACTGGTCAAAAAAGCCCATTTTCTTTTACCCAAATTAATGTCAAAGTGAAAAGTGTTTTCGGTGTTGGCCGAAGAAAATCGATATTTGGCGTTACCCGACATAGCCAAGCCATCGGTATCTGAAAGCACTGGTTTTTTCGTATAAAAATTCATGACCCCCCCCATGGCATCACTCCCATATATGACAGAACCAGGACCAAAAATAACTTCCGTCTTATCAACGGTAAAGGGATCAACAGCTATTATATTCTGAATATTCCCTCCTCTAAAAATCGCATTGTTCATTCGAATACCATCCACGGAAAGAACTAGCCGATTGGTGGCGAACCCCCGAATCATTGGGCTACCGCCACCTAGTTGACTTTTTTGCACAAATACTTGACCACTATGTTCCAATAAGTCGGCAGAAGTCTGTGGAGCGGTAAATGAAATTTCTTGCGCACCGATAAAAACAACTTTTTGAGGAATATCCTTTTTCTGTTGTTCCCATTTTGAAACCGACATCACGACCTCATCTAAATGCTCGGCCCTAGATGTCATGAAAATTCGGGAGGCCCGCTTTAAAGTTTGTGATTTAGTTGACCTATACGTTTCATAGCTCAGGTGTTTAAAAGTAATGCGTTCGTGTCTTTCGAATTTTGATAAATCGCATTTTCCATCAAAATCGGACAATGCCGTTACAGATCTATCATCGTTAAATACTACCACATTTACGATGGGCAATTTGCTTTCTGCATCTAAAACGGTAATGTTTTGAGCGAAGGCTTTAGCGGAAGACAATAGAATAATACCGCAAAATAGAAGTTTACGCTGTTTATGGTAAGAGTCAAATTTGCCGATCGCTCTCATAAGCTCATTTCCTTTTTGGTAGGAAAAACCAAAAATTAAGTCAATCAAATTAGCAATCATTACACTAGCTAAAAACTTCATTTAAAATGGCAAGCGATTTGGGTTTCCTGAATCCTTGTAGATGCAGTTCATAATAAAGCACGATAGATTTTAATAGATTTTGCCGATCGGTTTTCGTCATCTTGATTTTATGTATACTATCAAAATTTATGCCTAAGAACTGCTTAAAGTACGCTAAGTTTTCCTTTTCTAAAATCAAGTTCGCGGAAAGTTCGGATACGAACTCCCCTTCTACAACATCGAAGTACGGCAAATCGATGGTTGAGGTTTCTGGATAAAAACCAAGATATTTGGTCAAGCGCAATAAAAAATACAAATGAAAATTCGAAATTTCTTCATGAGTGTCTAAATATTGCAATGAAGCTTCCAGAAAATGGAAAAGCTCTTCATTTTGCTCCTCTTCGAAGATACTATTTCCCAACATCTCGGCAAGAAACAAAGTCAAGGCGTTTTTAAATATATCAGTGTGTAGAGCAATATAGTGATATGCTACCTTTACCTCTCTTATACTTTCTAAAGTACCCTTGTTCTTGTGGTTGGCATTAATTTCCAATTGGGTCAAAGGTTGAAAATAGGCAGGTTTAAGCTTTCCCTTTTTCGATGCCAAGACCCCTTTGAGAAGATATGTTTTTAATCCATCGGACAATGTAAAAGCCTTAACGATAAGGCTAGTATCGCCATATTTCAGAGAAGAAAGAACAATGGCCTTTGTGGTAACCTGCATCTTTTGCTATTCGATTTATGCAAAGATATAGGTTTAGCGATAGCATGAAGAAGTTATCCGTATTGCTTGGCCAAACAGTGTATTTGTAAAGGAGGGTAGGGTTGAACGAAATTGACGTAATTCGATGATGTGAACAGGAAGGCATTGTATTCGTGATTTTTAATTTTAAGAAACTTCCGGGAGAATGTTTAAACTCATTTCTTAAGACTGTAATTGAGCGAAAACGAGTTTGTAAAAACTTAGCTGTTTTGTTACAAGAGGAAAACAAAGAGTTGATTCTAGCGGTATGTCTTTACAAGATATGTAGGTTAAAGTTTCTTTAAGGACTATAAAACTGTAGGAATAATCAACAATAAAAATGAGTTAAGCTTTATTTTTTTTCTTCCTTTTCATCGAAAATATTCCTAATTAAGCCTTTTTTAACTTAATTTTATGATTATAGATAAGTCCTTTGTTCAGGTTCATAATCCCACTTCTCATGTTACACGCCCTAGGTTTTTCCCAGAGTATCAATTTTGACCAATTGGACAAAGAAAAGTGGATGCGCTATAATGGTGGCGTTTCGGCCAATGCCGTCTATTATGATGGAACGGCCAATCGACAGAATCTCACGTACTATCTTTCCGGAAACCTTAATTTTAATATTGCCGGACTTTACAACATTCCGCTTTCCTTTACTTATTCAAATCAAGTGTTTGATTTTCCTAATCCGTTTAAATTTAACCGATTGAGTTTGCATCCTTCTTATAAGTGGGCTACAGCACATATTGGTGATGTGAGTATGACCTTTTCTCCTTATACTTTGGCCGGTCATCAATTTACAGGAGGCGGATTTGACTTGAATCCTGAAGGAAAATTTCAGGTCAGTGCGATGTACGGCCGATTTTTAAAAGCTACGGAATACAACTTTGAAGAACCACGGGCCATTACCGTCTACAAGCGAATGGGATATGCTTCAAAGAATTAGAGAATCCTTTGAGCCAAAACATAAAGTTTTCACTAATAATGTGGAACTTGACGAGGCTTTTTACGTTGGCAAGAAAAGAACAAGCACATGAATAAAAGAACTAAAGCTCACAAGGTAGAAGCCTTTAAGACTAAAACTCCAATATTAGGTATCTTGGAGTGGGACGGTAGGGTTTATGATATTCCTGTTGCCGATGCGTTCGCTAAATCCTTGATTCCAATTATCAAAACAAAAGTAAAAAAAGGTCCTAGTGTGTTTACTGGTGAATGGAAAAGTTATCGTAAATTGTCCGAGAACTACGACCATAAATTCATTAAGGATTCAGCTAATCAGTCTATTGATGGCAATATACACAATAACAACATTGAAAACTTTTGGTCGTTTTTAAAAAGAGGTATTGATGGAATTTACCATCATGTAAGCGATAAGAATTTATCTAGGTATGTAAATGAGTTCACCTGTAGATACAATAATCGAAAAATTACGGATGGCTCTAAATTTGATACCAGTACTGCCAAAGCAAAGGTTTACTTATAAAAAACTTATTAAAAATGTATAAGTTTTCTCTAAAATTTGACGATAAAAATCATTCTCTTTCTGCGGAGAAAGGTTTGCCAATTGATATCCTTTCTGAGTTGCTTAAAGATTTATATAAGGCGATAGATTTAGATAAGGAAGCAAACTGCACACTTTCCAATATTCGGGGAAACTGTTACGCTTTGGACTTTAACTCTCTCGAAGAAACACATTTAGAAAGATTTAAAATCGTTCACAAAAACCTACAAGACGTACCTTTAAATATATTAGAGGGTGATGAAAAAAAATATGGAATCACTTTAAAAAAAGTACTTGGAGATGATTATTATGTCGTTGCATACGATGAAAATAATAATGAAGTTGCTTCAATAAAGGAGTTTAAATCCTCTAAGGAGATAAAATACTATTATACATATCAAACGATTTATGGCTATTTATCTGAGCTTGGTGGAAAGTCAATAAATTCAAAGACAAAACACATCAAGGTGGATGGGTATCCTTTCAATATATATATAGACAAAGACTTGGACCTATTACTTAAACCGCATTATAGAACGGATAAATTATCTATGAAAATAAAGCTTAAAAGGTTTTTTGAAAAAGGAAACGTTGTAAGCGCAACAATGGATGGTTTTAAGGTTGTTCATGGAAAAACCCTGATGGGGACTTTAAAAGACGAAGGTTTTATTGACTTGAATATTTTTAAAGAAGTTACATCTATTGACGGATTAATTGATTCACTTTATGGCGGTAATTGAAAAAACTATAGCAGACTGGAAAAGGATTATGCTGGACACAAGCGTAATTCTTTCTTTGTTTTTATCAGAAGACGAAAACTGCAAAGACGAAGTCGTTTCTTTTAATAGAAAATTGATTGACTTCCTCGAAGAAAGTAAATCAGGAGATGGAAAAGACCGGACTTTTCTGGTTTCCACTGTGGTTATAACTGAGATTTTAGTAAAAGAAAACGATCAGGAAAAAATCAAAAAAATTCTTCGTGTTTTGAATAGCTCTAATGTCGAATTTGTAGACTTTGACCTAGATACGTCGTTAATGTTTAATTATCAATTACACCCACATCTGGGTAAAAAATCACTACATAAATTTGCAGAAGAATTTGGATTTAAGACTCATGAATATATGATGGCTAGGGAGTGGATTAACAGGGATTTTATGATTATGATGTCTGGGGTAAGGCATAATGCGGATGTTATACTTACGGCTGACAAAAATACATTTTATCCTTTAGCAGAGAAAGCTAATGCCTTTTGCGCCCTCACCTATCCTAAGTACTTTGAGCAGTCCCCTAAATTTATAATCGGCTATAAACACAAAGATGTAGTTTCAGAATTACTTGGCTCAATTAAGGAAACGTTGGTTATGGAAGTTCCTGTTGTAAGTTTAGATGTTATCGAAGATTTTGCCGAAACAATTTCAGTTGATGAAGATGAAGAAGAATAAGGAAAAAGACCCGCTAAAGCCAAAAGAGGACGTTAGGATTGATAAAAAAGACGGAGACGGATTCTTAGATACCTTGTCAAAAGTCGTAGGGGTGAATAATGATGATATTTGCCCTAAGCATGGATTAAAAAGTCGATACATTCCACCCTCTACACTAGACGGAACAACTTTGTACGCAACTTATGAATGCCCTAAAGGCACAAGTTTACCGTACAATCTTCAACATTAGAATAAACAAATAGACTTTTTGGGTTACATAAGTAATCCATTGCCTAATTAATAAAATATTGGGTGCTTAAATAATAGGTTTTATGTATTAAAACCGACTTATATTCTAATTCTTCTTGTTAGAAACGTCATTTTTCAAATCATTAATATTCAGCTGATTAATAGTTTTGATGCCTTCTTGAAGCTGAAATATTTTCCGATATTTGTATATCAAAGCACTTCTCTTATGCTACAATTTAGAATTGATATTACGGCCCATCTGAGGGCGATGTGGTAAAACACCGCTTGATCGTCATTATATCACTGACGAATGACTTTATAATTTTTGTAAATTCTATTAGTTTCAAAAAACACGCTTATGTCAGCACACGATAAAACATCATTACAATTGCCCAAAGAAAATCTGGAGGCTGAAGATTTTTTGCCCTTATTGGGTACAGATCACGTAGAACTTTATGTCGGTAATGCCAAACAGGCTGCACATTATTATATGGCGGCATGGGGGTTTCAGCCCTTGGCCTATGCCGGTCTTGAAACAGGGCTTAAAGACAGGGTGTCTTATGTGGTACAACAAAATAAAATTAGATTGGTACTTACTTCTCCCTTAAAGTCAGGCGGAGCGATTAATAAGCATATCGATGCGCATGGCGATGGCGTAAAGGCGATTGCCCTTTGGGTCGATGATGCTAAAAAAAGTTATAGGGAAACCGTTAGCAGGGGGGCGGAGCCTTATTTTGAACCCAAGACCCTAAAAGACCCCAAGGGTGAAGTAGTACTGTCGGGCATTCATACCTATGGTGAAACCGTTCATGTGTTTGTAGAACGACGCAATTATAATGGGGTTTTTATGCCGGGGTATCGGGCTTGGCAACCCTTCTACCGTCCGAAAGATGTGGGCCTTAAATATATTGACCATATGGTGGGCAATGTAGGATGGAACGAAATGGATAAATGGTGCCAGTTTTATGCCAAGGTCATGGGGTTTGCACAATTGGTATCTTTTGATGATAAAGATATTTCGACGGAATATACCGCTTTGATGAGCAAGGTGATGAGCAATGGAAACGGAAGAATCAAATTTCCCATCAACGAACCGGCCGACGGCAAAAAAAAGTCACAGATCGAAGAATACATTGAATTTTATAATGGGGCGGGGGTGCAGCACATGGCTTTGGCTACCGACAATATAATTGAAACCGTTACGGCCCTAAGAAATCGGGGCGTCGAATTTTTATCGGTGCCTGTAAGTTATTATGAAGAGGTGCTTGACAGGGTAGGCAAAATCGATGAAGATTTGGCCCCGTTAAAAGAGCTGGGAATACTTATCGATAGAGACGATGAAGGGTATCTGCTACAGATTTTTACAAAGCCGGTTTTAGACCGTCCCACCATGTTTATCGAGATTATTCAACGAAAAGGGGCGAAATCATTCGGAAAAGGAAATTTTAAGGCACTTTTCGAGGCTATAGAACGGGAGCAGGCGTCTAGGGGAACGCTCTAAAAAAAAGGTTGTTTTTCTTAACTTTTTGCCAAATTGACGGCCGAAGCATAAATAACTGTTAACGGAATAGTTAAAGTACGTTAAAACCGTTTACGGCATGCCTCGTATGTATTAGATTTGTACTCGTAAGGGGTGGTTCCCTTACAACTTTAAGTATTGGTTTTTCATAATTTAAAGTTTGGTTGGTTATTTAGGAAAAGCCCTGACAATAGCGTCAGGGCTTTTTTTATACAATACTTTGGAACAAATTTTGTTTAAGTAATTGTCAGATACCTCCTGCTTTAAAGTTCATTTAGTAATTTTGTTATAAGCGTTCAATTATGAGAAGAATTTTTGTACTGTTTTTTTTGTTCATAGGGCTTTGTTCCAGCGCTCAAAATACCGATGCTGCTTTTAAGCCGGGCGAGTGGCTGAAATTCCGATTACATTACGGTTGGTTGAATGCCAGTTATGCCACACTTCAGGTGAATTCTAATTATGTTGAAGGCGTTCCCGTGTATCATGTGGTAGGTAGGGGCGAGACCACTGGTTTTGCAAGCGTCTTCTTTAAGGTAGACGATACGTACGAAAGTTATTTCGGAAAAGAAGATGGCAAACCGTATCGCTTTGTGCGCAAAATTGACGAAGGCGGTTATAAGAAGGATTACGATATCGTTTTCGACCATCAGAACGACACAGCCGTGTTGAATGATAAAAAAAACAAAAAAAAGATTAATTTTACACTTCAAGACAGTATTCAAGACCTGCTTTCGGCTTTTTATTACTTGAGAAACAATTATAACCCCGAAGATCTGGTCAAAGGGGAGAATATAAAGCTGAAAATGTTATATGACGATGATGGAATTTTCAACTTCAAGCTCAAATACCTGGGCAACGAGGTGTTAAAAACCAAATACGGCAAAGTAGAGTGCTATAAATTTAGGCCTCTGGTGCAGTCGGGAAGGGTTTTTAAAGAAAAGGAGAGTCTCTCATTGTGGGTTTCGGCCGATAAGAATAGAATTCCTATCCGCATAAAGGCAGATTTGGCGGTTGGGGCGATAAAAGCAGATCTTGATGGCTATAACGGACTGAAACATCAGTTTAAAATAATCATGGACTAACCATTGGCATGAAGGACAAAGCGCGTATCGATTCCCAAATTTCCAAACTTGAAGAAAAATATAAAGACTCCGGCCAAGATTTAAGCTCGTATTTGGACGGCCTGCTCTATCAACGTTACCTCACCTATTGGGATTATATTCATTTAGATACATTGTTGAGCCTCCAGGTTCCTAGAACCTATTTTCCCGATGAGGAAATTTTTATCATGTACCACCAGATTACCGAGCTTTACTTTAAGCTGATATTGCACGAACAAAAGCAATTGGTAGATGATAAGTCGCAAAGGGTCGAATTTTTTATCGAAAAGGCCAGAAGAATAAATAGTTACTTTAAGGCACTTATTTCATCCTTTAGCATCATGATAAAGGGAATGGAACGCGAACAATTTCTACAATACCGAATGGCGTTGTTGCCAGCTAGTGGATTTCAATCGGCACAATACCGAATGATCGAGATTTACGCCACGCCTTTAGAAAATTTGGTGCATCATACCGAACGTGAAATGTTTTCATCTGAAAATGCGGTAGAGGAGCTGTATGAGCATGCTTATTGGAAAAAGGGTGCCACTGATCTTACCACGGGAGAGAAGACACTGACCTTAAAGCAATTTGAGTACCGATATACCCCGCGCCTCATACGTATTGCCAAGCAAGTGGAGACCAGTACTATTTATGATAAATACCGGCAATTACCCGAGAAAAAGCGACATAATAAAGAACTCGTTGAAGCGTTAAAGACTTTAGATATGAATGCAAATGTAAACTGGCCGTTGATGCACATGGGTTCTGCCCATAGATATTTGGGTAAAGAGGCTGGGGAGATAGAAGCTACAGGAGGCACCAATTGGAAGGAGTTTCTTCCGCCAAGTTTCCAAAAGATTGTGTTTTTTCCGGAGTTGTATACAAAACAAGAGTTAAATAATTGGGGAAAACAATGGGTAGACCATATCTTTAACCCTGATAAAATAAGAGAATAGCAATGCGTAGAATTTGGTGTTTATTGTCCATTTTAATAGTATCAATATCTTGTTACGACAAAAAACCAAAAAATGAGGAAGTTAGAAAAGACCTTGTCGAGGTCGAAACTATAGAAAAACCAATAGTCGTAAAACAGTTCGGCTTTAATTTTGAAGATTTTAAGGTTAAGCATGATACGGTTCGAAGAGGAGACAGTTTTGGCCAGCTCATGTTGGAAAACAAGGTCGACTATCCTAAAATTGCTAAACTCTCACAAGACTTCAAAGATACATTTGACGTGCGCAAGATCCAATTGGGCAAACCATATCTTATCTTAAAGTCCAAAGACACTACCGAAGCGGCCGAAGTTTTTATTTATCAGAATGACCCTATCAATTATACGGTTGTAGATTTTAGGGATAGCGTTGTTGCCTACAAAAATAGTAAAGAAGTAAAATACGTAGAGCGCGAGGCTTCGGGTATTATCGAAACTTCACTGTCAGAGGCTATTTTAGATCAGGGTATCGATTACAATATTACCAACAAGCTTTCCGAAGTATATGCTTGGACCATTGACTTTTTTCGCCTACAAAAAGGAGATAAGTTTAAGGTCATTTATAAAGAAAAGTATATTAACGATTCAATTTATGCTGGTGCCGGACCAATAGAATCAGCCTATTTTGAGCATAATGGTAGACCGATATATGCCTTTGCCTACGAAAATGATTCCCTTAAGAGTATTGTTGACTACTTTGATGAAGAAGCCAACAACTTAAGAAGAACTTTTTTGAGAGCGCCTGTGCAGTTCAGTAGAATTTCATCACGGTACAACCTTAAAAGAAGAATACGGTATTATGGCAATAAGATAAGGCCGCACCGGGGAACAGATTATGCCGCTCCCGTGGGAACACCTATCATGGCAACTGCCGATGGTACCGTAACCGAATCTACACGAAAAGGGGGTAATGGCAAATATGTAAAAATAAGGCACAACGGCACCTATAGCACCCAGTATCTGCACATGCAGAAGCAAAAGGTACGCAGAGGTGAGTTTGTGCGCCAAGGTGATGTTATCGGATGGATCGGAATGACGGGAAATACCAGTGGTCCGCATGTATGTTATCGCTTTTGGAAGAATGGAAGACAAGTCGATCCACTGCGGGAAGAGTTACCGCAGGCAGAACCCCTTGACGAAGCATTACGACCTGATTATTTTTCCTATATTAACCCCAAGAAAGCACAATTGGATTGTATCGTTTATCCAGAAAAACTGGATGATGAAAGTGAAGAACTACTAACATTGAACCAATAAAATGTCACTGCAGAACACTGACCCCACGACTACTGAAGCTTGGAAAAAATTAGAACTACATTATAAAGAGACCAAAGACATCCATTTAAAGGACCTTTTTGCCGCCGATGTAAAAAGAGCTGCTAAGTTTAGCATTCGATGGAATGATTTTTTGGTCGATTTTTCTAAAAATAGAATTTCTGAAGAAACTTTGCAACTGCTGCTAGCGTTGGCTAATGAGGTCGATCTAAAAGGGGCGATTGAGGGCTATTTCGGTGGTGACCTTATTAATCAGACCGAAGGGCGTGCTGTACTTCATACAGCGCTTCGCGGAAAAAAGACCGACACGGTCATGGTCGATGGTCAAAATGTGATGTCTGAGGTCTACGAGGTAAAAGAAAAGATAAAAGCATTTACCGATGCCGTCATTTCGGGGGATAAAAAAGGGTATACCGGCAAAGCCTTTACAGCTATCGTTAATATTGGTATCGGAGGTTCAGACCTTGGCCCGGCGATGGTGACCGAAGCACTGAAATTCTATAAAAACCATTTTAAGACCTATTTCGTAAGCAATGTAGATGGAGATCATGTTCATGAAATTTTAAAGGAGCTTGACCCCGAGACCACTCTTTTTGTGGTGGTATCAAAAACATTTACCACTCAAGAAACCTTGAGCAACGCAACCACTATTAAAAAATGGTTTTTAAAACACGGGAAACAAGAAGATATTGCCAAACATTTTGCTGCGGTATCTACGAATACAGCACAAATAGCTGAATTTGGCATTGCCGCTGAGAATGTATTCCCGATGTGGGATTGGGTCGGAGGCCGATTCTCGTTATGGAGTGCCGTTGGCCTTTCCATTGCCTTGGCAGTGGGGTTTGAGAATTTCGATGCGCTTTTGACCGGGGCCAATGAAATGGACGAACATTTTAAATCGGAAGATTTAGACCAAAATGTACCGGTAATACTGGCGCTCCTAAGTGTTTGGTACAATAATTTTTATGGTGCGGAGACCGAAGCGATTATACCTTACGCTCAATACTTAAGCCGATTCTCTGCATATTTGCAGCAGGGCATAATGGAAAGTAATGGTAAAAGTGTTGATAGAAATGGTAGCCCAGTTAACTATCAGACCGGTACGATTATCTGGGGCGAGCCTGGCACGAATTCGCAACACGCGTTCTTTCAATTAATTCATCAGGGTACAAAATTGATTCCGGCTGACTTCATTGGTTTCAAAAATTCGCTTTATGGTGATGAAAGTCATCACAACAAATTAATGGCCAATTTCTTTGCCCAGACCGAGGCACTAATGAACGGAAAAACCAAAGAACAAGTGCGTTCAGAATTTGAAGGCAAATCGCTTTCCGAGGGTGAGATAAACAAATTGCTTCCGTTTAAAGTATTTACGGGCAACAAACCTACAAACACTATTTTTATAGATAGGCTTACCCCCAAAAGTCTGGGTAGTTTAATTGCATTGTACGAGCATAAAATATTCGTTCAAGGAGTGATTTGGAACATTTTTAGCTACGACCAATGGGGAGTTGAGCTGGGTAAGCAGTTGGCAGGTGCTATTTTAAAGGATATTGAAGATTCCGAAATCTCTGATCATGATGGCTCTACATTACAACTTTTGCAAGATTTTAAGAAGTGATTTAGTATTTTTCCTTTTTTTTCATAAAGTCTTATAACTTCCTTCTTTATGAGCTTTGTTTTATTCGTAAAGCGTTAATTTTGAGACGGCTAATTTAACGTTGTCTTAATCTAAATGTGTTATAAATGCAACACATTTGCAACAATTTAAGAAACTATAAACTCAAAAAGGATGAAGAAAATTTACTTCGCAATGGTTGCACTTTGTGTTGCTGCCACTGCTTTTTCACAAGGAACAATTACGGGTACAGTTACCGATGCCGAGCTTGGCGAGCCACTACCCGGGGCAAATGTGGTCGTTCAAGGTACGACAAATGGTACGACTACCGATTTTGACGGAAACTTTGTGATCGAGGTGTCTAAAAATACCGGAACCTTGTTGGTATCCTATATTGGATTTGTTACCAAAAAGGTAAATTATACGACTGTTGGCGCTATTGGAACCATTACGTTGGCACCCGATGCCGAAGAATTGGAAGGTGTTGTTGTAACAGGTATTATGGATATCGCTAAAGATCGCGAAACTCCCGTTGCAGTATCTACGATTAGGGCTACTGAAATTAGGGAAAAACTGGGTTCGCAGGAATTTCCTGAAATTTTAAAATCAACACCATCCGTTTATGCTACGAAGTCCGGAGGTGGTTTTGGAGATGGTCGGGTCAATGTTCGTGGTTTTGAATCCCCGAATATTGCAATTATGGTCAACGGTATTCCTGTTAATGATATGGAGAACGGTTTTGTCTACTGGAGTAACTGGGCAGGTCTTAGCGATGTTACTACGGGTATGCAGGTTCAAAGGGGGTTGGGGTCTTCCAAATTGGCCATTTCTTCCGTTGGAGGTACAATTAATATCATAACTAAAACTACTGAACAATCTCAAGGCGGTGCCGTAACTGTTGGAATGGGAAATGATGGATATCTTAAAACCAATGTAGCCTACAACACGGGGAAATCAGACAGTGGTTTTGCGGCTTCGGTCTTATTAGGTAGAACGGCAGGTGATGGTTACATTGACGGAACCCAGTTTGAGGGGTACAATTATTTTATAGGATTGGGGTATGAGCCCAACGAAAAGCATAGCTTTCAGTTTATACTTACAGGAGCACCACAAGTACACGATCAAAGAACGACCAGTTTCTTTAACGTTGCGACTGTTGAAGATTACTTAGAGTATGGCGATAAATACAATTATAACCATGGCTTTTTAAATGGGGAGGAATTTGGTTGGAGAAGTAATTTTTACCACAAACCCATAACCTCCCTGACTTGGGAATGGAAAATGAGCGAGAAGTCGACATTGGCGACTTCGGCATATGCCTCTTTTGGTAGAGGTGGCGGTACGGGAGACATCGGTTCGGGCCCTGGTTTCGGTTTTGCCAGCTCAAGCCGATATAGAAACCCTGAAAACGGTCAGGTAGACTACGATTTGATTTCAAGGTTCAATGGCGGTGAAGCGGTTACTTTTTATGATGGCAGGGACTACCAATTGTCGCCCAATAGCGATGGCGAATATTTGACAACGGATTTTGGCGATGGCTTGACCCGAAGGGCTTCTATGAACTCACATAACTGGTTCGGGCTAATTGCCAACCTACATACCGATATCAATGAAAAATTCAGCTATGACTTAGGGGTTGATTTAAGAAGTTACAAAGGAATTCACTACAGAAGAGTAGATAATTTATTGGGAGCCGATGGTTATTTAGATACCAATGATGTTAACGACCCTGAACACATTGTGCGTCAAAATGCTACCGTGGCGTCTGATTTTTCATCGATTTTAAATGTATTCAAAGACATAGACAAAGAAGAGAAAATCGATTATTACAACGATGGATTGGTTAGGTGGTATGGTGCCTTTGGTCAAATGGAGTACAAAACGGAAGTCGTTTCGGCATTTGTCCAAGGCGGAATATCACAACAGGGCTTTAAAAGAATTGATTATTTCAACTATTTAGATTCCGACCCCGAGCAAGAAACCGACTGGGAAAATATTTTGGGAGGAAACATTAAAGGAGGATTGAACGTAAACATTAACGAAGAAAACAACGTTTTTGTAAACGGGGGTTATTATTCGAAACAACCTAATTTTGATGCGATATTCCTGAACTTTGTAAATGATCTGAATCCAGATTATAGAAATGAAAAGATTTTTGGTTTAGAGGCAGGGTATGGTCTTAATCTGGGAGATTTTAGAGCGAAGTTAAACGTTTATAGAACTTCTTGGAAAGATCGGTTTATCAACGTTGAAGTCGAAACTACGACGGGAGATGAAGGGTTTGCCAATATTTCAGGCGTCGAGCAAGTACACAAAGGTGTTGAAATCGAGGCAGACTATAGGGCCTCTGAAGTGGTACAATTTAAAGGGATGATTTCCCTTGGTGATTGGGAGTATGCCGGAAATGTAAGTGGTGTTGCCTTTGATGACAGTCAAAATGTTATCGATGACGATGTCAATCTATACCTAGATGGTGTAAAAGTCGGTAATGCCGCCCAGTTTACCTCAAATTTGGAAATGGTTATCAGACCGGTCGAGAGCTTGAAATTGAGCGCAAACTGGTTCACTGCCGCTAAATTGTATGCCGATATTTTGGCAGAAGATTTTGATGAACCAAACCACCAAGGTTCATTAAGATTGCCCACCTATAATTTATTCGATGCGGGTGCTTATTATACATTTAAATTTGGAGGTGAAAATGCAATAGGGTTGGCACTTAATGTAAACAACGTATTCAATACCGAGTATTTGGCAGAATCGTTGACCAATACTTTTCCTGGGAGTGGAGATACTACCTATGAAGGTATCGCAACCAGTAATAAAGCATTTTTTGGTTTTGGTAGAACATGGAACTTAAGTCTACGGTATAGTTTCTAGGCATAGCTTTATAAAAAATGAAAACCCTGCCGATTCGCAGGGTTTTTTTGTGGCCAAAAATTGCTACATTTAGACGCTTAAAACCTAAGATATGTACGAAGTTATACTTACCCTTCATTCCTATTTGGCTTATATCGTATTGGCCATTCTTTTTTTGGCAGTGGGCAATGCCATTTCTGGCCTTGCCACCAATAAAATGTTTACACCTGAAAAAGATTTTCGACTAAGTCTTTTTGCCTTGATTTTGACCCATTTGATGCTTCTTGTCGGGTTGATTTTGTTTTTTGTTTCCCCAAGTGGACTTCAGGCGATTCAGGCGCTTGGTATGGGCGGATTAAACGCACCTGCTCGATTATTGGCAGTTGAACATCCATTTATAAATATTATTGGCGTAACGCTTATCACAATAGGTTGGTCGCGTCACAAGAAGTTTATCGAAGGGAAAAAGAAATTTAAAAGTATCGCCATTTTCTATGGTCTGGGGCTGGTATTGATTTTGAGCCGAATACCGTGGGGGCAGTGGTTCAATTGATGCTATCTCCACGTTTAAAGGAACTAATAAATTTGAATAACACATCTTATATAAAACAATAATTAAATACTTAAATATATTTCGAATGAAAAAAATACTCCTACTAGTTACAATCCTCTTTTCAACACTGACTTTCGCACAGAAAAAAAAGCTTTTTAATGGAGAGAATTTAGATGGATGGACAATCTATGGCACTGAAAAGTGGTATGTTGAAGACGGATTGTTAATCTGTGAGAGCGGCCCGGATAAAGCGTATGGTTATTTAGGAACCAACGACCACTATAAAGATTTTGAACTTACCCTTGAATTCAAGCAGGAAGCCAATGGCAACAGTGGTGTTTTTATACGATCTACCGTTGATGGTACAAAAGTAAGTGGCTGGCAGGTAGAAGTTGCTCCCCCGGGGCATAATACGGGCGGGGTTTACGAATCTTATGGCCGGGGTTGGTTGATAAAGCCAGACCCTGAAAAAGACAAGGCCCTAAAAATGGGGGAATGGAATAAAATGAAAATTCGCGTTAAAGGTGATCAATTGACTTCTTGGCTGAACGGAACCGAAATGGTCGACATTACCGATGAGAAAATAGGTCAGGGTGAAGGCTCTGTCGCACTACAAATTCACGATGGTGGTGGTATCAAAGTAAAATGGCGTAAAATCAAGCTCAAGCAATTGTAGCTTGAATAATATTGACCTTAAAGGCATTACTCCCCATTGGTAAATTGATCAACGGGGAGTTTTTCTTTTATCAAATAGATATATACCGGAAAATGGTCACTATACCCTCCGGTATAATTTCCGCCAGAATAAGTGCGATACGGATAGCCTTTATATTGCCCCTTTTTTGTTATCAAATAGGGTTTGTTAAAAACCCCCGCTTTCCAATACGAATAGCTGTTTTTTTCGGAATTGATAAAATAGTTGGTAAAGAAAATTTGGTCGAATAAGTTCCATTTGTCACGATAGGCCAAAGAGCCTGTTCCTTTTTTAAAGAGTTTTTCCATGGGGTTGAACAAACCTCCTGCTTCTAAGTTTTTTTGCTT
The DNA here is from genome assembly GCF_963975415.1 of uncultured Kriegella sp. Taxonomy (NCBI): domain Bacteria; kingdom Pseudomonadati; phylum Bacteroidota; class Flavobacteriia; order Flavobacteriales; family Flavobacteriaceae; genus Kriegella; species uncultured Kriegella sp. Next base: position 453,616 of record NZ_CAXBGN010000002.1, on the reverse strand, counting down.
GCCTTTCGTTTTCAAAATCTTTTTAAGACTACCATCAATAGGATCATCGTTTAAATCTCCCATACTGATGATTTTGGCCAAAGTATTGATTCGCTGAACCGAGTCGATAATGTGCTTGTTAAGCTTGGCAGCTGCAATGCGATTTGGTTGGCTACGTGCTTCTCCCCCGCTTCGAGAAGGCCAATGATTGACGATGATATGTATTTCTTCATCATCTAGGAGACCTTCGACGATAAGCTGGTCACGAGTATAATCCCGCTTATCATTATTATCTATCAAAAGTAGCCTATGGCTGGCGGATGAGATAGGTAAGAATGTGGTTTTTTTATACAATAAGGCCACATCTATTCCTCGCTCATCGGGAGAATCGAAATGGACAATACCATAATTTTTACGTTCAAGTTTTGGGTGATGTATCAGATCTTCAAGCACTTGTCGATTTTCGACTTCGCAAAGCCCCACAATATCGGGAGAGGTTGTAGAAATGTTGGAGCCGATTTCTGAAATTACTTTTGCAATATGAGCTACTTTATGCCAATACCTTTCTTTTGTCCAAAGGTCTTTTCCAGTTGGAGTTCTATCATCGTCGAACGTAAGCGAATCATTCACTGTGTCGAACAAATTTTCCACATTGTAAAACGCAATAGTTCGAATTTGGTATTGGCGTGAGTCTTGTGCAACCGTTCCCAGTGGCGTAAGAATAACTAATAGTATTGTGATTCTCAAGGTCTGCATTGATGCTAAACGTCTAATGGAAGTGTAAATAACGTAAATTCTTACAAAATATTGATATATTTATTGTAAGAATCTTTGTTAGATGTTGGAAATGAGACTTTTAGTTTTATGTATTTTCTTGATTTTACCATTCTATTTTTTGTCGGCTCAAGAGAATTATGTCATATCGGGTTATGTTGTTGACAATCGTACAAAAGACCCGATCGATAATTCTACAATTTCTATCGAAGGATCATCTTTTTCGGTTAAATCTAACGACTCAGGAGCTTTTACTTTAAAGGTAGATTTGTCCGGTGTAGTGATTTTGAACATTACCGGCATTGAATATGAGTTAAAACGAATTCCAGTGGAACTCGAAGGTTTCGCAGTAGATATTGGCACAATTTTTTTGGAAAAAGACTTGACCATAGAGCAAACAGACAATCTAATAACATTGACCGATACTGAATTGCTTGATGATGAAGTGGACTCCAACACAGCGGGACTTTTAAGGGCCACACGCGATGTCTTTTTAAGCCGGGCTGCGTTTGATTTTGGTCAAGCATTCTTTCGTGTTCGTGGTTATGATTCACAAAATGGAGAAGTACTTGTCAATGGCATTTCCATGAACAAGATGTTCGACGGCCGTCCACAATGGAATAATTGGGGCGGACTTAACGATGTAACAAGAAATCAGCAATTCACAAGCGGGCTACTTCCTTCCGATTTCACCTTTGGAGGCATCTTGGGCAACACCAATATTGATACCAGGCCATCAAAGTTCCGTACCGGCACGCGTCTATCGTCATCAGCCTCAAATAGAACCTACACGGGAAGGTTGATGGCTACATATACTTCGAACGTTCCTGACAAAGGTTTATATTATTCTTTTTCTGGCTCTAGAAGATGGGCCAAAGAGGGTTATGTCGACGGAACTCTATATGATGCATATTCTTTCTTTAGTGCTTTGGAATATCAAATTAACAAAAAGAACAGTTTTAATTTTACCGGTATGTTTGCTAGCAATCGCCGAGGGCGTTCGTCGGCCGTTACCGAAGAGGTTTTCGAGTTGCTGGGTAAACGGTATAATCCGTATTGGGGATTTCAGAACGGTAAAATTAGAAATTCCCGAGAGCGAAAAATAGCAGAGCCTATTCTGATGCTCAATTACTTTTACGAATCTGAAAAATTCAGTTTGAACACGGGCGCCGCATACCAGTTTGGTACCAATGCCAGAAGTCGCCTAGGGTACTATAACGCACCCAATCCTGATGCGACCTATTATCGTTATTTGCCTAGCTTTTCTATCAACAGTCCCATTGGCGCCAATTTTCCTAGTGCCAATCTTGCTAAAATGGGGTTTTTGCAAAATCCGCAAATGGATTGGCCAAAACTTTATGTGGCGAATAGTAGGGAAAAGGCTGCTTATGTTCATTACGACGATGTGGTACAAGACCGTCAATTTACGGCGAACACCACAGGGAATTGGAATGTGAACTCAAAATTACAAACGGATTTTGGAGTGATGTATAAAAAATTACAATCAAATAATAATGCCGAGATTCAAGATTTGTTGGGTGCACAATTTCATGAAGATTCCGACCCGTTTTCCCAAACGTTGAATGATGTGCAAGGCGAAGTCCGTAAAGAAGAAGGTGATATTTTCAATTATCGGTACGAAATAGATGCTTTTCGATTTTTGGCCTTTACCCAATTTCGCTACGAAGAAGTGAACTGGAATGCCTTTTTATCGGCAACCTACGGAACGTCAGGTTACCAACGTGATGGTCTGTTTCAGAATGAGCGATTTCTTGACGATTCATTTGGTAAAAGTGATAAAGTCAAATTTACAAACTATGGAACCAAAGGCGGATTTACCTATAAGCTTACGGGAAGACATTGGCTTACGTTCCAGGGCGCTCTTCTGACACAGGCTCCCGTACTTCAAAATGTATTTATTAATCCGAGGGAAAATAACCGAATCGTTCCCGATTTACAGAGTGAGACGGTATCGACGGTTGATTTGAATTATTTTCTTCGTTTACCCAAGTTGACGGGGCGTTTCACGAGTTTTTATACCCGTTTTCAAAATATGACAGATATCAATTTCTTCTTTGTAGATGCCGGTGTAGGGTCTGATTTTGTTCAAGAGGTGCTCACAGACTTAGATAAGCTGCATATGGGAGTCGAAGTTGGTTTGGAGTATCAATTATCATCGGCAGTCAAACTTTCATTTGTTGGTGCCTTGGGGAAATATCGTTATGCGAGTTATCCAAATGTTTCCATCAACTTCGACACCGCGGGCTCAGAAGAAGATTTGATAAATCCTGATGGATTTATTGACTTGGGTCCGGCCAATATCAAAGATTATAATTTGGCACAAGGACCTCAGATGGCTTTTGCATTTGGTGTCGAGTATCGCGATCCAAAATACTGGTGGTTGGCCGTTACGGCCAATCATTTGGGAAACAATTACGCAGCCATTTCAACGATTACAAGAACATCAAGTTTTTATTTGAATCCTGAAACCGGAGCTCCTTTTTCTGATGCTACAGTAGAAAATGTAAATAAATTATTAGAACAAAATGAACTGGATGATTTTTATTTACTAAATCTAGTAGGAGGAAAATCTTGGTTAAAGAAGGGTAAATATATCAGCATTTTTGCAAGTGTCAACAATGTGTTTGATGCCGTCTTTAAAACGGGCGGTTATGAACAGAGTAGAAACGGGAATTTCGGGCAATTGAAGCAAGATAACCTAAGCGGTAGCCCCTCTTTTGCACCCAAATATTGGTATGGTTACGGCAGAACCTATTTCTTGAATGTAGCCTTTAGTTTCTAGTGTAGAAAACAGCAAATTATCAAATGGTATGCGAAAATTTATAGAAGTAAAAAGGCCATTCATAAAGAAGCATATTAAAATAGCAAGCTTCTTGAGTTTGTGGCTACTTCTTGCATGTGTAAATAACCGAGATTTCGATATGCCCAAAAGCACTTGTGATGCGGAGGTTATTGTCAATAGCACTTATGCCGAGGTAAAGGGATTGTATGTGAACGAAACGCTGCAAATTCAGGAAGATCTCACCATTGAAGGTTATGTAGTGTCTTCCGATGAAGTGGGGAACTTTTTTAGTTTACTACATTTTCAAGATAGCCCTTTTGCACCAACGGAAGGTTTTCAGATTGAAATCGATGTTCGAGATTCACATTTGTTTTATCCTATAGGCAGTAAGGTTTTCATAAAACTCAAGGGACTGTATTTAGGTAAAACCAAGGATGTTTATAAAATTGGCGGGGTCTTTACTTCCTTCGGAAATGTATCGGTAGGAAGATTGCCGGCGTCAATAGTTGGCGAACATATTTTTAGGTCCTGTGATGATGTGGAAAATATTGTACCGACTCACGTTTCAATTGACAGTTTAGATAAAAATCAAACCAACACCCTTGTACGGCTTGACAGGGTTGAAATTCTTGAAGAAGAATTAGGGTTGCCCTTTGCTTTGCAGGGAGAAGAAACCGAGCGAACACTTATTGATTGTAATGATAACGAAATTGTATTGCTGAACAGTGGCTTTGCTGATTTTAGCGCTGAAGTTTTACCAGAGGGCAGTGGAAGTGTTACGGCTGTGCTACTAAGGGAAAATGATAAGTACCAATTAGCGGTACGCGACTTAAATGATTTTGATTTTTCGCGAGAAAGATGTGACGATGTTATCGATGAATTTACATCGACCGCTATTTTTATTTCAGAACTGGCCGACCCTGATAATAATGCGGGCGCTCGTTTTGTTGAACTCTATAATTCAAATTCAGAATCACTTAGTTTAAAAGGATGGACATTACAACGCTATACTAATGCAAGCACCGAAATCAGTTCAACAATTGATTTGTCTGAGTATATTATTGAAGCGCAAAGCACGCTTGTTATTTCTCCCAATGCTACGGAGTTTGAAATAGTATATGGTTTTGCCCCAGATTTAGGAGTTGGAACGGGTGGTCCGGCCGATTCTAATGGAGATGATAACTTTGAACTTGTCGACCCTTTCGGCGTTGTCATCGATGTTTTTGGTATTATTGGTGAAGATGGTTCTGGTACCGATCATGAATTTGAAGATGGTAGGGCGTATCGCAATCCGGAGGTTATGGAGGGAAGTCCCAATTATTCAGCTAGCGAATGGACAATTTATAATGATACTGGTGATTTCGGAACCATTAATCAGCCTCAGAATGCCCCGAATGATTTTACACCCGGAGGGCGACATTGATATGGGAGGGCAAAGCAATGATGGTTCTATTATCTATAGAAAATTGAGACCAAATTTATGGTTCAAAGTATATCGAGTAACAGGGTAGAATTTACTGGTTTGGGTAAGAATCTTGTGGCAAGACTGTTGTTGTGCACTTTTGAGATATCGGCAATATCTAGAGATGAAGACATGACATATATACCGTCTTTGCCAGCTTCGTTTCCGGGAATCTTTATTAGCTCTTTTAAAAAATGCCAACCGCTCATTTCGGGCATATTGATATCAAGAAAAATAATCGAGGGTGATTTTTCTTTGTTTTTGGCAAGCCGTTTGAAATGTTTGAGTGCGGTTATTCCATCGTTGAAAATAACTAGGTTGTCACAATATGCTATCTGTTTCATTGATTTTTTTAGACAAAATATGGCTATTTCATCGTCGTCTATGATACAAACAGTTTTTACTTTTTTCATAACTGTATTTGCAGGTTCATTTAGGAAGAAGTAATCAGAACAGCTATTTTAAGTTATTCAGTATTTCTTCCAAGTCGTTCGTGGAAATAGGTTTTAAAATATAGTTGTTTACCACTTTGTAACTTTTTATGCGCTCTAAATCTCTAGGATCGACAGAAGAACTTATGATATAAACGGTAACCTCTTCCCTGCTTTTATTAGGTATCTTGACAAAATCTTCTAGAAACTCCCACCCGTTCATTATGGGCATGTTTAGGTCTACGAAAATAATTTCAGGCAACTCTTTATGTTGCTCTACCATTTCTGTGAGTGCGTCGATGGCATCTTGACCATTCTCAAAGACCATAATTTCGTTGCAGAAGTCCACTTCTCTCATGACTCTTTTTGTTCCGTAAACAAAAATGGGGTCATCATCGATGATACAGGTGCTTTCAATTCTTTTCATTTTTTGTTTTGGTGTTTATTTATCAAAAATTAAGGTGAATTCTGTTCCTACGTTTACCGTACTATCCACTGTTATACTTCCATTCATGGCTTCAATTTGGTTTTTCGTTATGAATAGGCCTATGCCCTTGGCATCTTTGTTGCGATGAAATGTTTTGTACATACCGAATAGTTTTTTTCCATGCCTCTTCAGGTTTATGCCTAAGCCGTTGTCAGCGAAAGTAACGATAACCCTGTAGTCATCTTTTTGAATGACTTTAATCGTTAATTTAGGGGGGCGGTCGACAGCGCTGTATTTAATGCTGTTGGTGAATAGATTGAGAAAAATGCTGTCTAAGTAGGCGGGTATACCTTTAACCGTGATATGCTTGGGAACATCTATAATACACGTTGCTTTTTTGTCTTGCAACAAACCACTTAAGTTTTTTTCTACATTGATTATGGTTTTGTAGAGATTGACATTTTTTAATTTGTTCAAGGCTCCCGACTTTACCTGTACTACCTCATTTAAATGCATGACGGTCTCGTCCAAACTTTCTGAAGCAGCATCTAGCATTGTCGTTAGGTTGCCTCGCTCGTTTTCGTTCGTTTCCCTTTTCAGAAAGCCGGTCAACATTGATAAATTACTCGAATGCGACCTAAGATTGTGTGAAACGATATGAGCAAAGTTCAAGAGACTCGTATTCTGTTTTTCAGTAACTTTGACCAATTGGGTCAACTTATGTTCATCTTCTATGCGAGCGGTGATGTCCATAATTTGGGAAATAAAATAAGATAGCTTTCCGTTGATGTCTTTTACTCCCGTTACGGTTAGAACAACATACACAATATGTCCCTTTTTATGAAAATATCGTTTATCAATTTGATAGCTGTCACGTTTTCCCGAAACTAATTCATGTAATAAATCTAAATCACTTTGTAAATCTTCCGGGTGGGTTACATCTTGAAAAGTGAGCTTTAGAAGTTCGTGGTTTTCATAACCCAAAATTTTACATATACTATCATTTACCTGGGTCCATTTTCCATCTAAACTAATTATGGCCATTCCCAGTGTTGAATTTTCAAAGGCCCCAAGAAATGATTCCCTACTTCTTATGAGTTGTAATTGGGTGGTTTTTAGTTCCGTGATATCCCAATTGGCACCGACCATTTTTATGGGTGTGCCATTGAAATCCTTAATGGTTTTTCCCATTCCTATAAGATTACGGGTTGTTCCGTCGGGCCAGATTACCCGATATTCCGTCTTGAGTTCTTTCTGGCCTTTAATGGCCTCATTAACCTGCATTTCTGCCTGTTCGAGGTCATCGGGGTGCACCGTACGAGCCCAAGAATCAGAATTGGCCGAAAAATGTTTCTTGGAAACCCCATGCAAATCGAGCATAATGTCATCCCAGATGAGTTTGCCTTTATTAAGGTTTAATTCCCATATGCCGATTTGAGCCGCTTTTGTTGCAATTTTTAGACGTTCGGCAACCGCCTGGTATTTAACTTCTGCTTTCTTTTTTTCGTCGATATCTTGAAAAGTTCCAAAAATTCGAACACATTTGCCATGGTGCATTTCGGTTTCTCCTTTGGCATGTACCCATCGCTCTTTTCCTCTTGCAGTGATGATGATCAGTTCTGTGTCCCAAGGGGTTCCTTTTGCCAAAGCCTCATTCACCAGTTCGGTAATACGGTTACGATGTTCACCAGCTTTATAGAAGGTTATGGCATTTTCTAGATTGGCTTGAAAGTCGGAAGGAACTTCATGAATCTCTTTTGTTGTGTCCGTCCAAAATATATCATTGGTGATCAAGTCAAGTTCCCAGCCTCCTATTTTGGCAACCTTTTGGGCTTTTAAAAAAATTTCTTCCCTGCGTTTTTGTAAAGTTATATCCTCTTGGGCAATTACCAGGCCCCCAACCTTTCCGTCTTCCGTTTTCCAAGGATTTATTCTCCACTTAAGCCATTGTACTTTTCCATTGGCCTGCGTGAATTTGGTGCCTTCATTGGTGCTTGTTTTACCTTGAAGACATTCTTGATGGACTTTTTTAAGGGCCAATGGGGTTTCAGGAAGAACATCATAATATGATTTACCAATTATGTTCTTATCTGAGATTTGAAATTCTTTTAACCAAGGTTTGGAATGACTGATAAAACACAGCCTTTCATCTAGAATAAAGATTGAGGATGGTGCATCCTCAATAAAGGAATGAACAGATAAAGTACGCAATACGGTGGGTGTTTAGTTAGTCGCAAAATACGATTATTATAGGTAACGTAAGAAATAACCCAAAAATTGTCGGATAAATGACTTCCTTTTATATAGCAAAAGATTGTATGGTCAAAATTTGACCTGCATACTGATAAAAGTGGTGAAGGGGAAATACTTTGCCGATGAAAGTCTTTAGGCTTCTACTTTTAAAAAACCATTAAAGTGCTTTGCGTTATGGGATTATCGATTGCTTTTCCATTAAGAAGTTCGCGGGTTCATAGGAAACTGCTCTTTGGGAAGAAGATAAAGAAATTAGAAAATGCTATAAGGGAAATAGCTTATAAACATGATGAAAAAGATGCATATTGTGCAGCTTTTACTTACTTTTATAGCATACAAGGGGATATTCAAAACCGGAAAAAATCCAATAATTCCGATTAACTATGAACGAAGTATTTTTCAATGAAATACGCAATGGAAACCTCAAGGAGGTTAGGGCAATGTTAGCTAAAAATCCACTTTTGCGTGACAGTAAAGACCAACGAGGTTCAACACCGCTTATTTTAGCAACGTACTACGATGAGTTGGAAATCGCAGAGCTTTTACTCGAGCAAGGGGCCAAAATCGATGTGAAGGATGAATCGGGCAATACGGCATTGATGGGGGTCTGTTTCAAGGGGTATACCGATATTGCTGAAAAGTTGATAGAGAAAGGGGCCAATGTGAACGAAAAGAACGCGATGGGAGCAACCTGTTTGATTTATGCGGCCACTTTTAATCGGGAGGAAATCGCAAAGCTGCTAATTTCTTCCGGGGCCGATGCATCGGTAGCCGACGCTAGGGGTAATACGGCTTTGGATCATGCCAAAATGCAAGGAGAACCATCGTTGATTAGATTGTTGGAAGGTCTATAGTGTATAAATGGAGGAGACTAGAAATTTAGAACTGATAAAGCGTATTAAGGCTTTGGCCGACACCGGTTTGGTTTATGCGGAAGATGAGTATAATCGCGAGCGTTACGAAGAGATAAGGGAAATTGGTTTGGAATTATTGGGGGCGGTTATGGAGCGACCCCTAAAAACATTGAAAAATTTCTTTATGCCCGTGACCGACTACCCTACGGCTAAAGTCGACGTTCGTGGGTTTGTTTTAAACGATGCGAACCAGATTTTGTTGGCTAGAGAAAGTGTCGATGGGAAGTGGACAATTCCTGGAGGATGGGCCGATGTCGGTTATTCTCCTTCCGAGGTAGTGGTGAAGGAAATTAAGGAAGAAACAGGACTACAGTCACGAGTAGTGCGATTGCTGGCCGTTTATGATAAAAAATGCCACCCTCATCCGCCGGAGCCCTATTATATTTATAAATTGATTTTTCTATGTGTGCAAATCGGAGGTGAGCTACAACCAGGTTTTGACATGCTGGGCGCGTCATTCTTTGCTATCGACAATCTACCCGATTTATCTGAAGACCGAATCTTGGAATCACAGTTGCGGCAACTATTCAAAATGGCCGTGGAAGATGACCACGAGGTTCATTTTGATTAAATTTTTTAGCAATGGAAGAACGTCTTAAAATAGCACTAGTGCAATCTGAACTGGTTTGGGAAAATCCAGAAAAGAATAGAAGTCATTTTTCTGAAATTATAGAAGCTATTTCTCTTGATGTAGATCTTGTTGTTTTACCCGAAATGTTTACCACTGGGTTTACGATGAACCCGAAAAACATTGATGCTTTCGAAGGAAAGAAAACGGTAGCTTGGATGCAAGAATTTGCTGCGAAAAAGAATATGGCAATCACGGGTAGTGCTGTTTTTTTTGAAAATGGGAATTATACCAATCGGTTATTTTTTGTTGAGCCGAGTGGAAACGTGTCTCATTACGATAAGCGGCATACGTTTACCCTGGCAGGGGAGGATCAGGTATATAGTGCCGGAAGTAATAAGTTGATAGTTAATTATAAGGGTTTTAAAATTTGCCCTATGATCTGTTATGACCTTCGATTTCCGGTGTGGTCGAGAAACGTGGAGAATTATGACGTCCTCATTTATGTAGCCAATTGGCCAAAACGTAGAGTTGATGCTTGGGATACCCTCTTAAAAGCACGAGCTATTGAAAATATGTCATATTGTATTGGCGTAAATCGTGTAGGGGTAGATGATACGGGTTTTGTCTATTCAGGGCATTCGGCGGCATATGACGCACTGGGAAACCAATTGCTTTTTTCTGAAAAAGAAGAGGTAATCTGCACCACTTTAAATAAAGGGCATACACAAGAACTAAGAAGTGCACTAAAGTTCTTGGATGATATGGATAAATTTACTTTAAAAGGGTAAAGGTTACTGGCATTTCCCAATTGGCACGAACATCTATGACTTCAGGGTAATAACTAACCTTTTCTGGCTGAATTCTTTTAAGATAACTTCCTGTGTCCCATTTTTTATTACCGTTTACATCGAAGATAATACGAATCAAGTATTTTGAGGGTTGTAGGTGGTTGAATTCAAATACTTTGGGTTCTTCGGCAAAAATTTCCCTTTTAATCTCCCCTTTTTCGTCGGTCAATTGAACCAACAGGGGGTATGATAAGCTGTCAGTAACAACATTAAAACTCAGGTTGCCGTAATCAGCAAAGCTTTTGGTAGCCAGATTTAAATTCAAAGTATCGTTGGTTTCCCCAAAAAAATTAGTAATCGCACCAGGTAACAACCCCATCTGATAATTTTGATTGGGCTCTACTTCAAAGTCAAAATCTATTTTGTTTTGTAAAGTATCTAGATCAGAAGTAAAATAGATTTGGGTCGAATCTTTGTCCATCAATGTTATCCTTGTAGTATCGATGGCCGTAATCGGGGTATTGGCGGTAATATAAAAAGGGTCTTCAAAATTTAGCGATCCCGTTTGGCTCGGGTTGAGCTGCAATGAATCGGTGTCTACCTTTCTTGATTTGACGGTAAATGTATCAATGACCTTTAGCTTTTCATTGGTGACCGTAAAAATAATAGAATCAAGATCCGTGGGTGTAAACCAATAGTTTAGGGTGTCTTTATGCCGTTCTTTAAGCACTTTGGTCTTAACGCTATCCGGTAGTGAATTTAAGGGTTCGATCAGTATAGAATCGCCCTCTCCATAATAGCCAAAGATTATCCTGTTCTTTGCTGCAAAAGTCGGTACGGCCACACTGTAATCGGGTATCTCTTTGAATAAATTCAATAAATAGGTAGAATCGGTTGGAATGGAAATCGTATCACTAACGAAGGCTATTTTATCGGTATTTTGATCAAAAACATTATTTTTGGCAATGTCTTTTATTCCAAAAAGCGCATATTTACCGGCTTTCAAGTGGTCTAAGGTAAATATGACCGCACTATCTAACGTATTGGTAATATAGTAAGGCGGTTTTTGATATACCGTACTGTCGGTATAGGCCGAATCTATTTCATAAAGCATCACGCTAATAAATTCCTCGGCCTTTTTGTTGAACGCATCTTTCACCGCACCCTGCACTTTGAGTGAATCTAAATAATCTCCTGTAGAGAATACATAGGTGAAAAAGCTAAACGGGTTACCCTCGTTATTATCGGTAATGCTCTGACCGAAATTTAGGGTGTACGTGGTGTTTTCCTTAAGCGTGTCTTTAAACTTTATCTCAAGGTATTTGCTGGCACTGCCTTGCGGTGTAATGTCTGGAGTGTATTTCAGGGGAGGGGAAACAATGAGCTGATCTTGAATGTCTTTAAGTTTTATAAACTCGTCGAAATACAGTCGAATTTTTTTCGCTTTAAAATTGACACTCATGTTTTCTGGTTCAGCCTTAACCAGTACCGGGGGGTCAAGGTCTTTTGGGCCACCAGTGGGGTTACCTCGTCGTGCACATTGCCAGAGTGCCGCAACCACAAAGAATACAAATATAGAAGCCAAAATACGTCGTAACATTGCTTTGAATATAGGGGCAAAGTAACAACTATTTTGGTAAAATGAACAATATTTGGGGAGCCTCATTTATAGCGCAGTGGCACTATTGCTATACTTGCTATGTAAATTATAATACCTGTTGTTTCTTGCAAGGCCCTTGCGCAGATTTCCATGGTCGCTCCCGTAGTGATTACGTCATCGACCAGCAATACCCGTTTATTCTCCAAGAAAGTTCGGTCAGATAAGGTGTAAAGAGAGGTGTTTCCATACCATCTGCCAAGTCTCCCTTTTTTTGTCTGTGTCTTGGTATTTGCAGTTTTCAGCAGGATATTGTCGACGTATTCAGCATTCAAGTGATGTGCTATACGTTGCCCAAATTGGGCAACTTGATTGTACCCTCTTTTCCTTAGCTTCTTTTTATGTAGCGGCACGGGTACTACGGTGTCTATAAAACTTATACCATGTTCTTCTTTTAACAATTGACCGTACCAATCACCCAAAAATGCGCCAATTTTTTCCTGATTTTTATATTTAAGGTAGTGAATAAGCTGCTGTACAATGCTGTTTTCCTCGAAAAACAGGAATGAACTCGCTTTTTTTATATTAATTCGACCATAAAAAATACGGTCAACAGGGTTTTCGACGTTAAAACTATATTCGGTAAGCGGTATTTCGTTTCGACAAAACGTACATATAAGGTGTTCTCCTCTATTTAAATGGACATTACATCCAAAACATAGTCGTGGCACTAAAACCGTGTTGATATCATTTAGTATCTTTGATATCGCTATTTTAACCGAATCGAACATAAAAAACCTGCTTAACCCTAACATTTTTAATGGACGGTCAAGATAAGAAATTCAATTCCAAAATAATCTTCGCTATGTTGGTTGCCGTTATTATCGGCATACTTATAGCTTTTTTCTATAGTTACGCCCAGTCACAGGCGAAAATGGATTTTCTGAACGAAGAAAAAGATTTGCTCATCAAAGATATTAATTTGATGAAGGCCGATGTTGACCGGCTTTCTGCGCTTGATGAGGTTAATGAAATTGAGCTGGAGTCTTCAAAATTTCGGGTTCAGCAATTACTCGATTCGGTGGGTAGATTGAACTTTACTGTCGAGCGACTACGAGAATTCAAAAGCGAACTACGTCGGCTGGAAGCCAAAAATGATAGCCTCAAGCTTAAAAATAACTTTCTGCGTTATAATAATATGGTGCTTTCTGAAAAGTATGCCGAAAGCAAACGGAAAATAGAAGAATTAGAAAGTGCTAGCAACTCATTGGCCGAAGCCGATCAGCAGCAGAAAGAGAAAATTAAAGAGCTGAATGAAGAGCCTAAAATAAAGAACTACCTGCAACTTCGCAATTCTGAGGGCGGTGGGTTTAGAGAGCGAAGTGGAAAGCCCATACGAACAAATAAAGCATCAATCATCCAAAAATTACGAGGGTGCGTTACCGTTGTGGCAGATTCGGAGGCCATTAATGAGGAAAGAATTATCTATTTTCAATTTCTGGGTCCAGATATGCGGGTCATAGAAGATAATGCCAACACCATTACGGTTAATGGCAATGTGTATAGCAAACGAATCAAACTGTTGCTGAACAGTGAAGATTTTATAGTATGCGATTTTATCACAATTCCTGAGGGCTCTTTAAAAGAAGGTATTTACACCTTGAATATCTTTGAAGATGAGCGTTTACTGACCAATACTGAATTTCAACTAAAATAAATTATTTCATTTTAGGGTAATATTCTATTTTTGCCGAATGGCAAAGCAAGAAGACGATTTTAAAAAGGTGATATCCCATGCTAAGGAATACGGCTATGTGTTCCAATCAAGCGAAATTTACGACGGCCTAAGTGCTGTTTACGATTATGCACAAAACGGTGCGGAATTAAAAAAGAATATCAGGGAATACTGGTGGAAGGCGATGGTGCAGTTAAACGAGAATATTGTCGGTATCGATGCCGCTATTTTTATGCACCCGACTACATGGAAAGCTTCGGGCCACGTTGATGCCTTCAGTGATCCTTTAATCGATAATAAAGATTCAAAAAAACGCTATCGTGCCGATGTGTTGGTCGAAGATTATGTCGCCAAGATCGAAGGCAAAATAGAAAAGGAAGTCAATAAAGCCGCAAAACGCTTTGGCGATTCTTTCGATAAAACCCAATTTTTAAGTACGAACCCACGGGTCGTGGAATATCAAGAAAGAGCTACTTCGATTTTAAAACGCTTGGGAAAATCGTTGGAAAAAGAAGATTTGGCCGATGTCAAACGTTTGATCGAAGAGTTGGAAATTGCTTGTCCCATGTCGGGGTCAAAAAATTGGACCGATGTAAAGCAGTTCAATCTGATGTTCGGTACCAAATTGGGAGCCTCTGCTGAAAGTGCGATGGATCTTTATCTGCGCCCCGAAACTGCTCAGGGAATTTTCGTAAACTTCTTGAATGTTCAGAAAACGGGTCGTATGAAAATTCCGTTTGGAATTGCACAGACCGGTAAAGCTTTTCGGAATGAAATTGTAGCGCGTCAGTTTATTTTCCGAATGCGGGAATTCGAACAGATGGAAATGCAGTTTTTTATAAAGCCGGGTACACAGCAAGAATGGTACGAAAAATGGAAGGAAACCCGTATGAAATGGCACTTGTCATTAGGGTTGGGCGAAGAGAACTACCGTTTTCACGACCATGAGAAATTGGCACACTATGCCGACGCCGCGGCAGATATTGAATTCCGATTTCCTTTTGGTTTTAAAGAATTGGAAGGCATACATTCCCGTACCGATTTTGATTTGGGTGCACACGAAAAATTCTCAGGTAAAAAACTACAATTTTTCGATAACGACACACGAGAGAGTTATGTGCCTTATGTGGTCGAAACTTCTATCGGACTAGACCGTATGTTCTTGGCGGTCTTCTCGCATGCCTTGCAAGAAGAAGAGCTGGAAAACGGCACTACCCGAACTGTACTTCGGCTCCCTGCCGTCTTGGCCCCTACCAAGGCCGCCGTACTGCCTTTAGTTAAAAAAGACGGACTGCCCGAAGTGGCACGGCAGATTATTGATGACCTCAAATGGGACTTTAACGTCACGTATGATGAAAAAGATGCTGTGGGCCGACGGTACCGCCGCCAAGATGCGAACGGAACGCCTTTCTGTATTACGGTCGATCATCAAACTTTGGAAGACCAAACAGTTACCATTCGCCATCGCGATAGCATGGAGCAACAGCGTGTGGCCATTACCGAATTGAAGGGCATTATTGCCAAAGAAGTAGATATGAAGTCGTGGTTGATGAAGATGGAGTAGTCAGCTACTGAGATAATTTTAATATTTCCTTTTGTAAAAAGTAAGAACACTATTTTTTTGAAAAAAGGCGTTTAAAGTTGAATGTTTTAGTTTAGTAGTTGCTTTCCATAACAACATTATGAATGTGGTCTTTTTCGAATCTTGTGTCCGTAGGGATTAAACCAAACCTAGCATCGTTTTGATCTATTTGCACGGGAAATACGCCATCCCTTACTACTTTTTCCTGCCTTGTCACTTCGATGACTGTAATCAATAATATGGTGCCATGGCCTGATGGTGGTTAATTTTTAGAACTGGACGCCATTGGTTACAAATAATGAAATTAACGCAACAACTTTATTGCTTAATATTAAGATTTTTCTTTTTCAATTAAATCCTGAATTGCATCCCAAAGAGAAATTCGTCTTTCTAGAGATTGTTTTGCAATGACCAATGTCTCATTCCATTTTAGATCATCGATTCCGCATAATTCTGAAATCATTTGAAGGGATAGGGGGCCATGTTCATCTCCGTCAAGTTCGATATGGCGTTGAAGATAATAAGTGAGTTTGTTATAAAGTTCATTTTTAGAATCGGCATTTTTTAGAATTTCGATAAACATGTCGGGAATAACATCTTCTCTTCCAAATGTAAATGCTGAAGCCACTAAATGAGGCTTCTCTGTTTCAATGATTGAAAATGAGAATTTAACAAAGTTGACGACTCTTTCATCAATTTCAATTTCATTGAAAGAATCGTTGACCGATTTCCCGGATTCTATCAGTGTTATAAACTTATTTATTTTATTGGTGTTTGCACCTACTTGGGACATTGCATCCAAATACATTTCAAAATGACTCTTAGGTTCCTCTAACTCATTAATATCGCTTTCTTCCCCCAGAACAATCTCATTAATAAATCTAGAAAGTGTCGGGTTGTTCTTCGGAATCCATGGTATTTCTACGCTTGTGAGCTTTAGTTGTAAGAACTTTAATAGTGACATAAAATCCCAGACGGCGAAAACATGGTTTTCCATAAAGAGTTTTATGTCGTTTATATCTTTTAAACTATCATAAAGTCCATGATTTTGCAATTGACTTCTTAATTCAGAGATTTCATGTTCTATATATTGTATACGGTTCATGGTGTTTATTTATGATTGCAATTTTTTGAATGCTACAAGTGATAGCCCAACCGTAAACTTCCATAGAAATTTCGGGCATCGCCGGGGTAATAATATCGGGGTTCACTACCGCCAAAACCTTGGGTGTTGATCAGTACCGATCGGGCGTAGACCTTATCAAATACATTGTTGATCCCCAGATCCATTCCTACGGTAAATCGTTCAGAGAGCTTTTTGCGGTACCCCAAGCGTGTAGTAAAAACAGTAAAGGGGTCGCTTTCCAACGTGTTTGCGTCGGTCAATGGTATTTCGCTGACGTGTTGGTGTACGATATTCCAATAAAAATCACGGAAGAACTGCATTTGAAGTCCAGCAGTTCGGCGTTGTTTTGGCACACCCGTAAGGGGGTTTCCAGAAAAATCATTGTCCCCATCAATAAATTCTATGAATTCGTGGTCGCTGAGCGTGTAGTTGATAAAGGGAGTGATTTGAATTTGTGGGCTGAGGTCCCAGCGGTAGTTCATCGTAATTTCTAAACCGCGATGCCGGGTTTTACCCGCATTTTTCCCGATAAATTGATCATCACCGACACGCTGTGCGACCAAAAGATTTTTAATGTCCATTTGATAAAGGGCGAGATTAAGGTAAAATCTTTTATCGTGTAGAAATAAGTGTGTGCCCAATTCATAGTTCATACCAGTTTCTTGGTCAATATCGGGGTTGATAACCCCATCAGGGGTCAAAGTCTCTTCGAGACTCGGGTTTGAAAAGCCTCTGCTGATATTGGCGTACACCTGTTGGTCATCTGAAAAACGATAGTTCAGGTCGAGACTGGGCAGCACAATTGCCTTAAAGCTGCGGTCCGCACTTTTATTTGCCGTTCCCGAATTAAAAAGATCCTGAAAATCATAGTCCGTTTTGTTGATATTAAGTCCGATCTGCGCCGAAAAAGCTTCGGTCAATCTATAAAGTGCGGTGCCAAAGGCGTTCCATTGACTTCTAAACTCTTTGTTCTCTGCAAATCTTTCACCCTGTAAACTGCCCTGCCCCTCATTTTCCTCGTATAAATTTTCATATTCGTCCCAACTGTATTCGTCTTTGTACAGTTCGCTCCCAAAAGTGTATTCTCCTTTGTCAAAATTACCTGTAAATCGGGTACGGAAACCGTAGCCGTTGGTGAATTCATCGAGAATGCCGAAAGGTCTTGGTTCATAATGGTCGAGATAGGTATAGAAAATACTGGTTGAGTTTTTAAGCTTTTTGTTAAAAACATGGGTATAGTTCAAACCAACGAGCGAATAATTATTGGCTTCGTACCCTTTGGCCGAGCTCCATGTAAAGGCCGCCTGTTTTGGGTCTTCGGAAAATGCAGTTGCACCTAACGAACTCGGTATCTGAGCGGTATAGTCTATATGGTTGACGAGCAAACTTATACTATTCTTTTCGTCAATCTGATAGGCGGCATTTAACAATAGGCCGTCTCTTTCAAAATTACTGTTGTCGCGGTACCCATCAGTCTCCATATGTCCATATTGCAGCCCCAAGCGTAATTTGCCATCATAATGGTTAAATGACAGGTTGTTTTTAAGGAGTCCGAACGAACCAACGGTCAAATTGTTCGAAATGTTCGTGGATCGGCCTAGGGCCTCTTTAGGGTTCAGTATAATGGCCCCTCCGAGGTTAGCGCCAAATGCCGTGCTTTTAGGCCCTTTGATTACTTCCACTTGACTTAGATTCTCTAGGTCGTATGCCTCAATGGTTGAAAATCCGGAGCCATTGGTTACGGGAATATCGTTATAATACAACCGAAGTTTATCGGTTCCGAAAAGTGTTCGAGCCCCGATTCCCCGAATAGTAATGCGATTTGTGTTCAGGGCACCTGAAAGAATATAAACACCTGAGACTTGATTGATGGCCGAAACCATATCTACAGGACTATAATTCTGGAATGTTTTTGCACCAATGACTTCGGAAGCGGTGATGCCCGTGGCATTTTTAGTTTTTAGGGCATCCAACAAAATAACTTCATCAAGCTGTGTAATACTGTCCGTTTTGGCCGGATCCTGAGATAATAGCGAAAAAGTAAGGAGTGAAAATGTAAAAGCAAATAGGGTTTTCATTCAAAGGGATTAAGCGCCAAAAATAAAGAACTAAAAGGAATTAAAACCAAAATTCTGCAAGAAGGATGTTTTCACCAAGCCCCCTATAGCTTTATTGACACCTGCTTATAGTGCCATTGGGTTTCAGATGGCCGAAACATTCCTTATTTTCGGCCCAAATTGTAAAGAATGAAAATTGTATCATACAACGTAAACGGTATTCGTGCCGCTTTAAAGAAAGGCTTTATAGCGTGGCTAAGAGCCGTAGATCCAGATGTGGTTTGTCTTCAAGAAATCAAGGCCATGGAAGAACAATTGGATCTTTCTGTTTTTGAGGAGGCGGGTTATATCTATAATTATTGGTATAGTGCCCAAAAGAAAGGATATAGTGGAGTAGCCATACTTTCTAAAAGGCAACCAGATCATGTGCAGTTTGGCACCGGTATCGATTATATGGATTTCGAGGGAAGAAACCTTAGGGCCGACTTTGGCGATGTCTCGGTCATGAGCATGTACCTGCCCTCGGGCACCAATTTGGCACGATTAGACCTTAAACTGCAATATATGGCCGATTTTCAGAGGTATGCCGATACCCTGCGAAAAACCAAGCCTAACTTGGTGGTGTTGGGCGACTATAATATTTGTCACGAAGCTATTGATATTCACGACCCGGTACGTAATAAAAATGTTTCCGGGTTTTTACCTGTAGAACGTCAATGGATCGGTGACTTTATTAAAAGTGGATTTATCGATAGTTTCCGACATTTTAACAAAGAACCCGATAATTATACGTGGTGGACCTACCGTGCCAACGCTCGAAACAACAATAAGGGTTGGCGGCTCGATTATGCCATGGTCTCCGATCCTTTGGCCGAGCGCTTGAAGCGGTCCGTAATCTTATCCGAAGCGAGACACAGTGATCACTGTCCTATTTTAATTGAACTGGGAAACAATTGATGACTCCCAATTTACGTTGTTGTTATCAGAATCATTAAATTTGCCGCTTCTAATCACCTAAGTACCCTCAAATGATATATACTAACCTACCCCACACCAACCTTGAAGTAAGTAAAATTTGTCTGGGCACCATGACCTGGGGCAAACAAAATACGGAAGCCGAAGGCCATGAGCAGATGGACTATGCGCTGGAGCAGGGCGTCAATTTTTTCGACACTGCCGAACTTTACCCGGTTCCGGCACACCCTGACCGTAAATCAGAGACCGAAAAAATTATCGGTTCATGGTTCAAGGCAAAAGGCAATCGTGATAAAGTTGTTTTGGCAAGTAAAATGGCAGGAAAAGCTGATTTTACAAAATTTATTCGCAGCGGAGGGTTTGCTCGTGAATCGATTATAGATGCTGTAGAAGGAAGTTTAGAGAGGTTACAGACTGATTATATAGACCTGTATCAATTACATTGGCCTGACCGTAATACCAATTATTTTGGTAAGCGGGGCTATAAACATAGTGGGTCTGATCTTTGGGAAGATAATATTCACCAGGTATTGGAAACGTTGCGTGATTTGATTCGGGAAGGGAAAATCAGGTATGTGGGCATATCGAACGAGACCCCATGGGGCACAATGCGTTTTTTGGAAGAAAGTAAAGTGCACGCCAGTTTGCCACGAATAAGTACAATTCAGAACCCGTACAATCTTTTGAATAGGCTTTTTGAGGTCGGATTGTCAGAGATTTCGATGCGTGAGAAAGTAGGTCTTTTAGCCTATTCTCCTTTGGGTTTTGGAACATTGAGCGGCAAGTATTTGGGAGGTATGCAACCAGCAACCTCTAGAATAACCTTGTTTCCACAGTACGATCGGTACAGTAGTGAAACGGCTGTAGCTGCCACGACAAAATATCATAAATTAGCGCAGGAAAATGATATGTCAATGGCTCAAATGGCTTTGGCATTCGTTAGTTCCCGACCTTTTTTGACAAGCAATATCATTGGAGCCACAAGCATGCGACAATTGGAAGAAAATATTGCCAGTATCGATATAAACCTGCACGAGGAAGTATTAAAGGGAATAGAGGAAATTCATAACATGATTCCAAATCCCGCTCCATAAACAGAAATATGATTTTTTTAAAAGTAGGTTTTGGTCAGGTCGTTTTGATTATCGTGGTAATCATCGGTATTCTGGTATTGTCACGTATTATGAGGGATAGACGGTAATATTATGAATTAAGTCTAACTCATCAATTAAGGTATTCACTTCTTATCATCTGTGGTTAGGCTAATGTTTATTTTTTCTAAGTTTTTGTTTATTTTTTCTAGATTATGGGCAATTAGTCCGACATAATTATCTGGTGGAACAATTCTTGCCGAGGCAAAACTATCCTTGAAGTTTAGTACAAAATTTTCGGAGAATTTATCACCGAAAATATCTTCGTAATAACATTTTATCTCGATATAATCTTCAAATTTGGCTTCAGCATTATTAGAAAAATCAAAAATGTAATGTCTTAGATTATAATTCGGTGGGAATTTAAGATAGTTTCTGTTCAAAAAAGAGCGACTTTCTAAATTTCGATCAAGTTCATGAGAAGTTTCCATATCCTTGATTACTTCAAATTTAACATTTTGAGCAACTCCCTGCCCGACATTTTTAACGTTTAAATACCTTCCAGTGGGCTTGGCTTCTGGTGAGTCTAAATAAAGAATCATGTAAGGTTTGAGTCCAATTTCCCGTGTTTTTCGAGCTTCTTGTACTAATTTATAAGTGAAAAAGACATAAACTATTGTTGAAATAACCAACACAAACGTGAAAAAAACCTCGAAATACTGCATGTTTTTAGAATTTAGCTAATCAATCCGCTGGCCACATCTTCGATTTTGGCTACCAGCTGAATTTCGATTTTGGTATTTTTTAATCCGATTTTATTCCGTTTGGAAACATAAATAGTTGTGAAGCCCAATTTTTCAGCTTCCAAAATGCGTTGTTCCACCCGTTGTACGGGCCGTATTTCCCCTGCGAGACCGACTTCCGCGGCAAAACAAATGCCCTTTTCAATGGCGATATCGGCATTACTAGATAGTATGGCTGCGATAACAGCCAAATCGATGGCCGGATCATCGACCGATATACCACCGGTAATGTTCAGAAAAACATCTTTTGCACCCAATTTAAAACCTGCCCTTTTTTCCAAAACCGCTAAAAGCATATTCAGTCGTTTGGCATTGTAGCCTGTGGTCGAGCGCTGGGGTGTGCCATAAACGGCCGTGCTGACCAAAGCTTGTATTTCAATCATTAGGGGGCGCATACCTTCGATGGTAGAGGCAATGGCCGTTCCACTCAACCCCTCATCATTTTTTGAAATTAGAATTTCCGACGGATTGTTTACTTCACGTAACCCACTGCCCTGCATTTCATAGATACCCAGTTCTGCCGTAGATCCAAATCGGTTTTTAAGGGAACGGAGAATGCGATAGACATAATTGCGATCGCCTTCGAACTGGAGTACGGTGTCGACCATATGTTCCAAAATTTTAGGGCCTGCAATGCTGCCGTCTTTGGTGATGTGGCCAATTAAAACTACGGGAGTGTTCGTTTCTTTGGCGAATTTGATCAATTCGGCTGTACACTCCCGAATTTGAGAAATACTACCTGCGGCAGATTCGATATAATCGGAATGCAATGTTTGTATGGAATCGATTACGACGATATCGGGTTCGGTAGCTTCTATCTGTTGGAAGATATTCTGGGTTTTTGTTTCGGTCAGAATAAAACAAGTTTCACTATTTGGGTGAATACGGTCGGCCCTCATTTTGATCTGTTTTTGACTTTCTTCCCCAGACACATACAATGTTTTATAGGGAAGCTTCAGTGCGATTTGAAGCAAAAGCGTGCTCTTGCCTACACCGGGCTCACCTCCGAGCAATACCAGGGAACCGGGCACCAAACCACCACCTAGAACACGATTGAATTCTAGGTCGTGAACATTCAACCGCAATTCGGTTTCGGTGCTGATTTCATTTACGCGTAAAGGTTTGGCTATTTTTTTAGAAGAAGGGCCGGTCGTAATTTTCCATCCCTTCTTTTCCTCTTTTTGAACGACCTCTTCCACGACGGTATTCCATTCTTTACAGGCACTACATTGCCCTACCCATTTGGCATATTGAGTACCACAGTTTTGACAGAAAAATGCTGTTTTTGTCTTGGCCATTTCTTGAATTGAAGTTCGGGACTAAGATATCGTGGTTGGGGGTAAAAACCAAGGGAAGTTATAGCTTTAGCTATAACTTTGGGATAGTTGGGTCAGTACAGCAATAGCTTTTTCCGCATCTTTTTTGGCCACAAAGATATGGTCGTGATAATACCCCGCCACAACATTGCAACTGATATTGTTTTTTGCCAATTCAGTCGCGAATACAGCTGTTAGGCCGACGCCATCCAAAGAAGAATGAATCTTTAGAGTAATCCAGGATGCGATATAGCCATAGTCGAGATTTAATTTATCCGCCTTTTTTCGCTCGATTACGAGGGTTGTGCCTTCGCTTTCCTTAAACTCACAGATGGTGTCCTTTCGACCAATTCCATCTAAAGTTTTTACAGAAGCGAAGACATATTCTCCTTGATTCAATTCGGGCTTCATTCCCTTTATTAACTGAGATAGATTTGTTTCTCCTGCCATTTTTCTGTAACCGAATTACTTTTCTACTTGTATAAAAATAAGGTTTATTATCCGGATGAATTCTGGTCGAGGGCTACAAAAAACTATTATTAAAACTAGTTGTTATCGGTCTGTTTTATCAGTTCATTTTTTACGAAATATTTTTTTCGCAGCCAAAATGAAACGCGAACGAGCAAAATAAGCGCAGGAACTTCCACCAGCGGACCAATAACTCCCGCGAAGGCCTGCCCTGAATTTAAGCCAAAAACGGCAATGGCAACAGCAATGGCCAACTCAAAGTTATTGCCTGCTGCCGTAAAGGCTACGGAAGCTGTTTTGTCGTATTCCGTGCCCATTGCTTTAGTAATGAAAAAGCCAATGATAAACATTAAGGCGAAATAGATTAGCAGTGGTACGGCGATAATCAAAACATCCATAGGTATTTTGACAATCAGTTCACCTTTAAGGGAGAACATGACTACAATGGTGAATAGTAAAGCAATCAAGGTCATCGGTGAAATGGTAGGAATGAATTTTTCGGTATACCATTTTTCGCCTTTTAGGCGCACTAAAATCAAACGGCTTAAGATACCCAACAGAAATGGGATACCGAGATAAATGGCAACGCTTTCGGCAATGGTCGCTATCGAAATATCGACAATGGCGCCTTCAAACCCGAAATAGGGCGGAAGCACGGTTATAAAAATCCAGGCGTAAAAACTATAGGCAAAAACCTGAAATATGCTGTTCAAGGCAACCAGACCTGCCCCATATTCACTGCTCCCTTCCGCAAGGTCGTTCCAAACAAGAACCATGGCAATGCATCGAGCCAAACCTATCAAAATTAATCCGACCATATATTCGGGATAATCCCTTAAAAAGGTTATGGCCAAGAGGAACATTAAAACAGGACCGATAACCCAATTGAGCAGTAGTGAAATTGAAAGGATCTTCGTATTTCTGAATACTTTGGGCAAAAGTGCGTAATTCACCTTGGCTAATGGCGGATACATCATTACAATCAACCCGATGGCTATTGGAATGTTGGTAGCGCCACTACTTGCCGAATCGATTAAGGTCGGGAAACTTGGTATAAAATATCCAATGCCGACCCCTATTGCCATTGCGATAAAAATCCATAGGGTCAGGTAACTATCGAGAAAGCTCAATTTTTTTTTAGCCATTTTTAAATAGTTATTTGTGAGAAAACATAGCACATTTCCGTTGCAATCTGTACACTTCTTTCATTATACTTTTCAGCCTGTTGTGGGGTGTTGTCAAAGGCCTTTGGGTCTTCAAAGGTTATCGGAATGCGTTTTTCCGCGCCCACGATAAACGGACACCCACCATCTGCTTGTGAACAGGTCATAACAGCGGCAAAGCCTGACTTCGGATTAAAATCGTCATCCAGTTTCTTTGAAAAACCAATAACGGGATGTTCGTTCACCGCATACTTAATGGTGTAGACGGGGTTTTTTCCTTCGGAAATGGTCTGAACCTCAAAGCCTGTTTTTAGCAATGTTTCGGCCACCATGGGAAACAATGCCGTGGACTCCGTTCCGCCCGAATAACAAGACACGTTGTCAATATTAAAATATGTCGCCATGGTTTGCGCCCATACCTGCGATAAATGACTTCTACGTGAATTGTGGGTGCAAATGAAATTGATCCTTATTTTTTGCTTGCTTTCTGCTTTGTTCTGAATAAAATCAATTAAGGGTTGCAATGTTTCCTTTCTTTCCTCGGAAATTTTAGCAACTTCTAATGTAGGTATCAAGTTCGCTATCGCTTCGAATAGCACTTTTTCTGTTGTCATTGATTTCGATTTTATGTTATTAGCAACAACCACCTCCAGGGGTACAGGTATTTTCGGTTTCCAATTCTGAAAATTGTAGTTTGGGTTTTTCGGTCGGAATGCCACAATTTTCTTTGGCTAGACAATCGGTCTGCTTGGTGGTCAGTAAGAAATTAGTGCCGTCAAAATCGAGTCCGAATTTACCAATGGTTTCCGCTTGGTATTCCACTTCGATTTCCAGGTCGCCTATTTCCAATGCTTTTTCGGAGAGTTCTATAATGTGTACCAACTTCTCAGGATGCAGTCTATGATCATAGTCGTTGGCATTCCAAAGTTGAAAATTCACTACCTCCTCATTTCGCAGGGTTCCTCCACAATCAATGAAGTTTTTGGTAATCTTACCTACTTCCGTTACATGAAAATGGTTGGGCACCAATTCACCGTTCGGTAACTGGAAGGCAATTTTTTCCAATTTCCCCAAAGCTGTTTTAATTTCTGATAGTTTCATAATTATATTTGTTTATTGCGATTATACGATTAATTGTTTGAAATTTTTTTAGCAACATTGTTCTTGTGAAATGTCTTGATCTAAAAACTGCAACATCACCGCTTTCATTTTGGCCCAATTTTCCGAATCGATACAATAGCAAACGCTGGTTCCTTCAACATTTCCTTTTATCAACCCTAAATGTTTTAATTCTTTCAAGTGTTGCGAAATAGTGGGTTGTGCGAGGCCTATCACATCAACCAAATCACCACAGACACAGGTATTTATTTTGAATAAATGTTGTAGAATGGCTACCCTTGCCGGATGCCCGAACACTTTGGCATATAGCGCAATTTCGTTTTGCAGTTCGGAAAACATTTCCGTTTTGGTGAGTCCCATCTTTTATTTATTATTTCATTGCAATATTACGATAAACATTTGAAGGCACAAAATTATTTCCAATTATCGTCAAATTGTTTCTTTTTTTAAGGGAGCGAATACGATGGTTTAAATTCAATGATTTGCCAACCATTGTTTGCGCCTTAAATCGGGAAGATGGTTAATTTCAAAATGTTCGAACAAGGCTTCGAACCCATCTCCATCGGGAGAGGCTGCGGTCAACCCAACCATGATGGGTGTGTTATCCGGAAAGTAGGCAAGTCGCATCATTTTGAAATGATTGTTGTTCAAAGAATAACTTATCTCAACGGTATCTATTCTTCTGACGACTTTAAGCCAAATCGATTTAGGGTTTTGTTCTAGTTCTATAACGCTCCAATCGCTTTTCTTTCTAGTTACGACAGCGCTTAACTTGACTTTTTCGTCAACGTACTCAACGCCGGTTTTAATCCAGTTTTTTTCATCTTTCCGGATCATAAGTCCCATTTGGTCATATCGGGTTCTGTAATCTCCGGTTATTTTGACCTTCATTTCAAATTCCCCGCCCAAAGAGCAATAGTAAAACGGACCATCGTCGACCGTAAAGCCGTAATGCGTCTCCCTCCAAAAGTCCGTCTGAGGCGTCACGAACATTGATAAAGAAGAATCATCGATTTGAGTCCATTTATCGGGTTCATTATACCATTGCATTTTTTTCATTATCAATTATTTAATTTATGTACTAAACCCATCAGAAAGCGGCAGAGTTCTTAGATTATTTTAGCATTTAAGAAGTAAAAGGTCATTCGTTTATATTCAGCGCTCTTTTTAAGGCGCCGTGCATTACAGTGGCATCAACGTCTGTATTTGTCCAGTACTTGATTCCTATGACCCCTTGGTTTACCAACATTTTCAACCCGTCAATTGTTCTACAACCTTTGTTTGCCGCGGTCTTCAATAAATGTGTTTGCGGTGGATTGGGGATGCAATCAGCCACTACCATATCTGGTAAGAGACTATTAAAGTCAATGTTCAATTGCGCATCAACATTGGGGAAAAGTCCGATACTGGTGGCATTGATGATAATATTGGATTTGGGGTCAACCGCATATTTTTTGTTCCAAGGCTGATAAAATGCCTTGGTCGATGTATTTTCATTCAATAACTTGACTACAGCATCGGCACGTTCCTCACTGCGGTTCACAATGGTTATCGTACTAGCTCCCGCCAATGCTAATTCTACAGCAATTGCCCGCGCCGCGCCACCAGCTCCAAATAAGGTAATGTGCTTCGCCATGGGGTCGATCACTTCTTTAAGGGCCTGTAAAAAACCCTTGCCATCAGTGTTTTCGCCGATCCACTTGTTGCCTTGTCTTACTATCGTGTTAACTGCGCCTATTAGTTCTGCCGATTTGCCCAATTCATCCAAGTATTTGATGACGGACACTTTATGCGGCAAAGAACAATTGAACCCTGCCCAACCCATTGCTTTTGCACCATTTACGGCCGCACTAAGGTTCTTAGGGTCAACTTCACAAGTGATGTAGCGAAAATGTAATCCGTGATGTTGGTAGGCCGCCTCTACCATGGCTACTGTAGGGTTTTCAGCGGCGGGTTGTGCAAAACAACCCGTCAATTGTGGTAAAAAATCAATGGGCGTTGTTGAATTTGTATTCATATGGTCAATCCACTTTTAAATATTGTTGCAATTGATTTCTACTTAGAATCAAAAGCTTTTTTTGAGTCTCAATTGTTTTTTATGCTAATGTTGAAGACAACCTTTGTGCTTCGAAACAAAACAAGTTACGAACAGTTGATCCCTTCGTCTCAAATATAACAAAAGTTTACCGGTGAATGCATCGTATTTATTGATGGAAATGGTTAGTGTGCATAGGTATAGTTGCTTATTTTTAACATTTATCTTTTCGGTCGCCATATAGATAGCATGAACACATTTATATATAAAAAACACGCTATCCGCTCATTTTTAGCACAGTGTGTATTTGTATGTGTTGCCTTAGGCTTTTTTGTGAATATCTATCCCTGAGATTATCTTGTATGGTCTTTTTAAAATTTATATTTGCCATCCTAAAAAAAAGATATGAGCGTAACGTGGTATGAGTGCAAAGTAAAATATAGAAAAACACACGAAACAGGAGAGCAAAAGATAACAACGGAAGCCTATTTGTTGGATGCGGTATCGTATACCGAGGCGGAAACGAGAATCAATCAAGAGATGGCTGCCTATACGAGTGAAGAGTTTCTGATTACAAATATAAAAGTGGCGAATTTATCGGAGGTTCATCCTTTTGAAAATTCTGATCGCTGGTTTAAATCCAAAGTTTCTTTAATTGCCTTTGATGAGGAAAGCGGAAAGGAACGAAAAACCAATATCTACATGTTGGTTCAGGCAAATGATGTAAAGGAAGCTTTTGACAACACGAATGAGATGATGAAAGGTACAACGGGAGATTATACGATTCCTGCTATTTCAGAATCTCCTATTATGGACGTTTTTCCTTACTTTACTGGAGAAGAAGAGCAGTTGGAAAAATTTAATGTCGTCGAAAGACCCGAAACTTCCGAAGAAGAAGTTTTAGAAGAAGGTGAAATAATTTAGTTTTAAAAAGGCTCGTGGGCCTTCTAAATATTTCGATAAATAAATTATGAGCGGTGTCAGTGTCTCGATAGGTACTCATCAATTGGGAGGATCAATTTCCTCTTTGGGTCAAGTAGATTTGCCTAGTACCCGAAATCGGCCTTTAAGGCATCTATTTTCTCCAAGGCCATTTCTTTTGTCAAGAAATCAATTTCTTCCATGCCAAATGATTTTTCAAATGTACGCAGTGCCTTTTTGGGCTCTCCTTTTTGTTCGTAGTATTCGGCCTCAAAGTAGAAACCTAACATAGTTTCGGGATACTCTTTTTTGCAAAGATCTGACAATGGTTTTAATGACTCGAAATCTTCTTTTTTTCGTGTTGCCGCATAAATGGCCATTATGTCGTTAAGATCGACGCTTTTTTCGAAACCGAAAAGATCTTCGATGCCCTTATATTTGTCTTCCAAGTATTGAAAAACTGGTCCTTCGGCGGTTAAAATTTCGGATTTATACTCTTTAGGACTGATAGGTTTAAACATGCCGAAGATGTTGTCAAATGCCTTTCCTATGCCATACGTCGCTATGGCAATGTGATCAGCGGAAGGGTATTCGTCAAAGAAGTAATGCAACGTTTCTTTTTCAATGTCTTTTATTGCATTGTGCATGGCCATAATTTTCGGTGTGTCATTTGACTTTTCACCCTCAACGATCAACTGATAAAAAATCTTTTGATCGATGGCGCTTAAACGTGCTGGCACTCTCATTTCCATTTCTGGGGCAAGTGTCGGTGAGATATTGATATAAGCGTTGAAAAGGGAGTTTTCCTTGAAAAGCCAATAGTTTTGAAAATTGGCTGTAATGTCGTACCCCACAATCATTTTAAAGGGTGCTGTGCTATAATTTAAATCTAAATATGGGATGATTTCAGTGCCTAAAAACTCGAAGAATTTTTTTCCTTTTTCAGTTGGAAGCCCGGTATCGGGTTCATAGGCACAATCGTCTAGCCGAATACTATTGATACTTTGATGGATGCCAACAACAATCATTTGAGGCATTCCATGAAAAGTACTGTAAAATTTAGAGTTGGCTACTACCTGATCAAAAAGGTAATCTCCGTCCAAGACAACGACCAAAGGGTATTTTTTCTCCTTGTCATAATCTTCCGGGAAATAGTAGCTTACATCCCTTCTTTCCTGCAGTTTGAAAGATTCAAAGATTTCTTTGGAGACCTGGGCTTTGACGCCAAGGCATATCAAGAGGGCAAAAACGACTATTGAACGTTGCATAACAAGGTAATTTGGTACGTAGAAGACGTACAGTTATTTCTTTCTGTTCAATAACGGTAATACCAGAAAAGATATTGCACCAAAGAATACGATCATCAAAGTTTGGGAAATCCACATAATCCACCCAAAGGCATCGCCGGCTATGGCGCTAACACCAAAAATGGCCAAGGCCTTGCTAACGGCAATTGGGTATAGCCCTACCCCGCCGTTGGTCGTTGCCATGGCAAAGGCTCCTGCGACAAAAGCTACCAGAAGTTGGTCTAGTGAGAGCGCGGCAGTTTCGGGAAGCGTATATTTTATAACCCAGAACATTGCGATGTAGCAGGCCCAAATAAGAAAAGTGTGGAAGATAAAAGCTCCTTTCTTTTGCATTTTAAAAATGCTAAAAACCCCATCTAGGAGTCCTTTTATGAATCCTTTGATTTTAAGCGCAAGACCACGGTTAGACCTTTTTATAAAAATAAAGAAAAGGAGTAGTCCGAGAATTCCGAGACCCCCTAATAATAAAAGGCCCTTAAAATCAAATCCTCTTTTTTCTAAAAATCCAACGATAATATCTGTTTGAAGGGCTAAGGTAGAGCCAACTACAAGTAACAGCATGATAACATCGATCACCCGCTCGGTAACAATAGTGCCAAATCCCTTTTCAAAGGGAACGTCTTCATAGGTGGCCAAAGCGGTAGCCCTTAAAATTTCACCTGTCCTTGGAATGCCCAGATTGGCAAAATAAGCCATTAGAATAATAAATATATTATTACTCAACTTTGGTCGATATCCCAAAGGTTGCAGTAAGTAGTTCCAGCGAATGGCGCGTGAAATGTGTCCTAGTATCCCAAGAAATACTGATACGCTTACCCAAAATGGATCTGCTTCTTTGATGTAAAAGAGTATTTCTTTACGATTTTCGGGGGAAGTTGAATTAAACCAGTACCAAACGAAAAAAACTCCCAAGGCAATTGGGAGTATTAACTTTAATGTTTTTTTTACCGAAGCGGCCAAATCAGTTTAGAAGATTGGTTTCTTCGTTGGGGAATACCAAAGCCGGATTGAATTTTTTTGCTTCTTCAATGTCCATTCGAGCATAAGTAATCAATATTAAAATATCGCCAACAGCGACCTTTCTGGCTGCGGCACCGTTCAAGGTAAGTTCACCGCTGCCACGCGGCCCGGGAATAACGTAGGTTTCCAATCGTTCGCCATTGTTGTTGTTGACGATCTGTACTTTTTCACCTTGTATAATATTGGCGGCATCCATCAAATCTTCATCAATTGTGATACTTCCAATATAGTTTAGGTCTGCTCCTGTGACCTTTATACGGTGAATTTTCGATTTTACAACTTCTATTTGCATAGGACAAAGTTAGTTAATTTAGGGCTATATTATCAATGAGGCGTATACCGTCGGCATAAACGGCCACAAAGGCCCTATATTTTAAGTGTTGTTGTATTTTTTGAATCGGTGTCAAGGTTTCGACGTCTGAAATTTCAAAATATTCTAATTCGAAATTAGGCTGGTCCTGAAATTCCTGAACGACCCAATCCGTTATGTTTTTAGCACTTTTCGTGCCAAATTTTTTCTTTGCGGTCTGTAGGGTGCTGTAGATTAAAGAAGCCTCCATTCTTAGGTCTTTGGATAGGCGCTCGTTTCTCGAGCTCATGGCCAGTCCGTTGGCTTCCCTGACAATTGGGCAGCCCTTGATTTCCACGGGAAGCTGCTCTAATTCGACCAATTTTCTGATAATTTGTAATTGTTGGAAATCTTTTTCCCCGAAATAGGCGCGATCAGGTTCGATCAATCGCAAGAGCATTTCAACGATAGTTCCTACGCCGTTAAAGTGATCGTCACGGTAAGCGCCTTCCATCACTTTGTCCAGTCCATGAAAGTCATAGGTTTTGGGGGCAATGCGCTCAGGATAGATTTCAGCTACCGACGGTGTGAATACGATGAGCTTGCTCGAGATGTTTTTTAGCAGGGCGAAATCGGCTTCCAGCGTTTTAGGGTACTTTGCAAGATCCTCATTGTTGTTGAACTGGGTCGGGTTTACAAAAATACTCACGGCTACATAATCGTTCTCTGTAAGGGCTTTTTCGACCAAAGATGTGTGTCCTTCGTGCAGAGCGCCCATTGTGGGTACAAGCCCAAGACTTTGCCTTGTATTTAACGATTCAAGGTGAAATCTCAGTTCTTTTTTTGTTTTGATTACCAACATTGGTTTTATATATGGGCGAGCAAACTTACTATAATTACTGCTAATCTCTATAATTTTTGTAATTTTGCAGCCACGCACGGTCGATAAATAAAACAAAGCCCCATATGAATGGTAAAAAGATATTGTTTGTATCTTCAGAATTAGTCCCTTACTTGCCAGAGAACGAAGTTTCACTTATGTCTTATGAAGCCCCCCGAATGGTCAACAGCAATGGTGGTCAGATTCGGATCTTCATGCCCAGGTACGGTAACATCAATGAGCGAAGACATCAGCTTCACGAGGTTATACGTCTTTCTGGAATGAATTTGGTTATTAACGATATGGATATGCCCTTGATTATAAAGGTGGCATCTATTCCACGAGAGCGTATTCAGGTTTATTTTATTGACAATGAAGAGTATTTTAAAAGAAAAGCAACTTTTGCCGATGTAGATGGAAATCTTTTTCCTGACAATGATCAACGGGCTATTTTCTTTGCCAAAGGTGTTGTCGAAACGGTAAAAAAATTGAACTGGACGCCAGATATTATCCATGTTCATGGATGGATGGCCTCTTTGTTGCCACTCTATCTCAAGAATTACTACGCCGATGAACCACTATTTGGCGATAGTAAAATTGTACTATCGGTATATGGTAAATCTTTTGAAGGAGAGTTGGATAAAGGAATGAAAGATAAGATTCTTTTTGATGGTATATCGGAAGAAGCTATTAGTTCGCTCACTGAGCCTACCTATAATAATTTGTTAAAAGTAGCTGTAAATTTTTCGGATGCTGTTATTTTAGCCTCGGAAGAAATTCCCGAAGATTTGCAATCGCATATTGCCAACCTCCAAAAACCGGTGTTGCCATATGTTTCTCTCCAAGAGTTTGAGGAAGCTTATGCAAACTTTTATAACACAGAAGTTTTAAAATAATCTAGATGACTTTTTTGAGTAGATTTAAATTTCCTGCGTTGGCAGGTTTTTTTCTGGTTGTAGTAATGTTAGGTTCCTGTGAGGAAGACTTGACTACTATAGGGGCCCAAGTAGTGGGCGATTCTCCTTTTACGACCAACAAACAGGTTTTTGATGTATTTGCTTATAATAAGAAGATAGAAGCTGTTCGAACCAATAAACTGCCCATTTATCAGTTAGGGGTTTTTAATGACCCCATTTATGGAAAGACAGAAGCAAGAATTACCTCGCAGTTGACACTTGCATCCGGAAATCCGATATTTGGGGGGCTTAGTCAAGAAGGGGAGGATAGTGCGGCCGCCGATAGCGACGATACTACAGTGCCGGATAATGAACAAGTAAAGGAGGTCTATTTATATATACCCTATTTGTCACAGGCCGAAGCGCTTCGCGATAGTGATGGCGACGGAGTCGATGATGCTTTTGATGTCGATAGCGCAGATCCAGCTAGTGATAGTGACGGTGATGGTATTACGGATAATCAGGAAAGAGCGAATGGTACAAACCCGCTAAGCTCGGTCAATGATACGATTCAGAACAATTTTGCAAAGCGTATAAATATCGATAGTATTTATGTGAATGGAAAGAGCCTGCCCAATAATTTAGACGGAACGTCACATACTTTTTCCCTGAAAGTGGAGAGCTCAACCTATTATTTACGTAACCTAGATCCGAACACCAATTTTCAACAAGCGCAAGAGTACTTTTCGAATAAGGAATTTGCGCCTACTTTTGTTGGTGATGTGTTGGCGACTGAAGACGTGGTGATTAGTGATATGGAAATGTTGTTGACCCCCGAAGATAGCGAAACCACAGAAGATGTTGATGAATCATTGACAAAAATACATTTGGCACCAGGAATACGAATTCCATTGAGCAATAGCTTTTTTCAAGAGAACATCTTGGATAAAGAAGGAAGTTCTGAATTATTGAGCCAAGCAAATTTTGGCGAGTTCTTAAGGGGGGTTCATTTATCTGTAGAATCAATTGATGATGATATTATGCTCTTGTTAGATTTGACGAGCGCTAATATTACGATTACATACGAGTACGATAGTTATAATAGCACTGATGGCGAAGTTGAAAAGAAGGAGCGTGATTATGTACTCGGACTACTGCGTAATACGAGCGGTGTTATAACGGGCAATGCGGTAAATACTTTTGTGAACGACACTTATCCTCCAGAAATTCTTAGTAGTATGGATACACCTGAGAATGCTTCTAGACTGTATCTTAAGGGTGGCGCGGGTTCTTTTTCGCAAATAAGGTTATTTCACGAAAACAAAGATAATGCCGAAGGAATAATTAATCAGATTAGGGTCAATAATTGGATTGTTAATGAGGCAAATCTTGTGTTTTATGTTGATGATACTTCGCCCTTGGCAGAAGAGCCGTTGAGATTGTATATGTACAAGGCTGGTACCAATGAACCGCTTATTGACTATGCCACTGAAACATCATCCTCGGAAACCTTACAGGGTCTCTATTTGAATTATGGAGGAGTTTTAGACGATTCGGGAACGGGAGCTAAAAAGTATACTGTTCGAATAACCGATTATATCAACGATTTGGTGCTGAGAGATTCTACCAATGTCGATTTAGGGTTGACAATTACCCCTGATATCTCCAGAACTGTTGAGAGCAACGCTATGTTGGCCAATGATATAGAAGAAGATATTCCGGCAGCCTCTACTATTACTCCGTTGGGTACCGTTCTTTACGGAAGCACAGGCACTACACCTGTCGACAATAAATTAAAACTTGAAATATCATATACCAAGGCTGACTAAGTACTTATTATCCAAATATTTAAATGCAGATTATGAGATAATTTTCAAAATCACATAATTTTTAGCCACCTCAAAGTGCTACTTACGGAAAATTTACGTTATATGTCCGTAAACCACATGATTATCTCCCTACATCATGTAAATTTGCTCAATATTAAGAATTTAACCGAACTAGAAATAAAATACTATGTGTGGAATTGTAGGTTATATTGGCCATAGAGAAGCTTATCCCATTGTTATTAAAGGACTACAAAGATTGGAGTATCGTGGCTATGACAGTGCCGGAATAGCACTATACGACGGCAACAACATAAATCTTTCAAAGACAAAAGGTAAGGTCGAAGACTTGAAACAGAGGTCTGAGGCTACTATTTCCCTTAAAGGAAGCTTAGGGTTGGGTCATACCCGTTGGGCTACCCACGGTATTCCCAACGATGTAAATTCACATCCACATTACTCTAATTCTGGAGATTTGGTCATTATACATAATGGAATCATTGAAAATTATGAGTCTATTAAAAAAGAGTTGACCAACAGGGGATATACATTTCAATCCGATACCGACACCGAGGTATTGGTAAATCTGATCGAAGAAGTTAAAAAGACCGAAGACGTGAAATTGGGCAAGGCGGTTCAGATTGCATTGAACCAGGTTGTCGGGGCATATGCTATTGCCGTTTTCGATAAACAAAAACCAGATGAAATCGTTGTGGCCAAATTGGGCAGTCCGTTGGCTATTGGTGTTGGAGACAAAGAATTTTTTATTGCTTCCGATGCATCACCGTTCATAGAATTTACAAATAATGCGGTCTATTTGGAAGATGAAGAGATGGCGATTGTTCGGTTGGGCAAGGAAATTAAATTGAGAAAGATCAAAGATGATGCCATCGCCTACCCAAATATTTTAGAGCTGCAATTAAATCTTGAGGAAATTGAAAAAGGGGGGTACGACCACTTTATGCTCAAAGAGATATACGAACAGCCAAGAGCGATTTTAGATACCTATCGTGGGCGTTTACTAGCAGATCAGGGATTGATTCGTATGGCAGGTATAGATCAGCACTTAGAGAAGTTTCTGAATGCCAATAGAATAATTATCGTTGCTTGCGGTACATCTTGGCATGCCGGTTTGGTGGCCGAATACATTTTCGAGGATTTAGCTCGAATTCCTGTGGAAGTCGAATATGCCTCGGAATTTCGATATAGAAACCCCGTAATTACAGACAAAGATATATTGATTGCTATTTCACAGTCGGGAGAAACAGCCGACACCTTGGCGGCTATAAAGATGGCCAAGAAAAAAGGCGCTTTCGTATTTGGTGTGTGTAATGTTGTGGGTTCTTCTATTGCTCGAGAGACTAATGCAGGGGCATATACACACGCTGGTCCGGAAATTGGAGTCGCTTCTACAAAGGCCTTTACTACCCAAATTACGGTTCTTACGCTGATGGCCCTAAAATTGGCAAAAGAAAAAGGTGTTTTTTCGCAATCAAAATTCCATGAGTTTTTGACCGAATTAGAGACTATTCCGGCTAAAGTGGAAAAAGCGTTGGAGTCCAATGCGCTCATCGAAGTGATTTCAGATGTCTACAAAGATTCTACGAACTGCCTGTATTTAGGCAGGGGGTATAATTTTCCCGTAGCACTTGAAGGCGCTTTAAAATTAAAGGAGATTAGTTATATTCATGCTGAGGGATATCCTGCGGCCGAGATGAAACACGGGCCTATTGCTTTAATCGATGAACAAATGCCTGTTTTTGTAATTGCTACCAAAAAAGGACATTATGAAAAAGTGGTCAGTAATATTCAGGAGATAAAATCCAGAAAGGGTAAAATCATTGCAATTGTTACCGAAGGGGATACCCAGGTTAGGGAACTTGCTGATCATGTGGTCGAAGTTCCTGAAACACTTGAAAGCCTAACCCCACTTTTAACTACGATACCCCTACAATTGTTATCATATCATATAGCGGTTATGAGAGGATGTAATGTTGATCAACCTCGGAACTTGGCAAAATCTGTTACCGTGGAATAAGAACCAAGAGTTATTTTCCTACAAAGCTCATGAATTGATTCATGGGCTTTTTTTGTGGATTTGGGATTTTGGAGTCCTCTTTTTGAGAAAAATATACTATGCATGCATAATTTTTTTCATTTTCGTATTCTTGGACTAAAAAATTCCGTAAATTGCTAAGGTAAAACTATATAACTCAAATACTATGCGAACAGTACTACTCGTCCTCCTGCTGTTGCTGGGGGCAATTGCCTTTTCACAGACTAATATCAAAGGAAGCGTAGCCGATGAGAATGGAGATCCAGTACCGGGTGCCAATATCGTCATTGTTGACAAGGCTATCGGAACTACTTCAGACTTTGACGGAAACTTCTTTCTTGAAACGGAGGAAGAACCTCCTTTTCAGTTGCGCATCACAACGCTGGGCTATTCCGATGCCATAGCCGAAGTGACATCGAATAATCAAACGTTGGCGATTGTTCTCACAGAGGCCCAAACTTTTTTAGATGAAGTGGTTCTTTCGGCCTCGCGTACGCCGGAACGTATTTTTGAATCGCCCGTAACCGTAGAACGCTTGGGGCTGAAAGAAATAAAAAATACAGCTTCGGTCGATTTTTATGATGGTTTGGAAAATTTAAAGGGTGTTGATGTCAACACGAACAGTTTGACTTTTAAGTCGGTTAACACTAGGGGCTTTGCAACATTTGCCAATAACCGGTTCATGCAATTGGTAGATGGTATGGACAATTCTACTCCCGCTTTGAACTTTCCCATCGGAAACCTGGTGGGTATGGTCGAAACCGATGTGCTGAGTGTAGAGCTGCTCCCAGGGGCTTCATCGGCACTATATGGTGCGAACGCATTTAACGGTATTTTATTTATGCGTAGCAAAAACCCTTTTGATCATCAGGGCATAAGCGTATCCATTAAACGGGGAATTACCTCGCAAGAAGCGGCAGGTGATAATTCGTATACCGATGTAGGTTTCAGGGCCGCTTATAAATTTAACGAGAAGTTTGCCGCAAAAGTTAACTTCGGTTACCTGAGGGGTACCGATTGGCAGGCGACAAGTGAGGTTGATAAATTTGTTGAGGGTAGAACAAGGGCGAACCCTTCGTACAATGGTATAAATGTGTATGGCGATGAGGTGGCACGAAACATTCGATCGGCTTCGGGTCTAGGTATTCTTCCAGATGTCGTCGTTTCAAGAACAGGGTATAACGAAAGAGACTTGACCGATTATAAAGCTGAAAGTGTAAAAGCCGATTGGGGACTTTATTACCGCCCAATTGTAGATAATAGCCTAGAATTGTCTTATGTAGGTAAGGTGGGAACGGGAACGACCATATATCAAGGTTTGAACCGATACAATATCGACGGTTTTTTTCAGGAACAGCATAAATTGGAAATAAAAAACGACAACTTCTTCTTGAGAGGCTATCTGGTTGCTGACAAAGCTGGGGATTCCTACGATATGCTTTTTACGGGGATTAATATTCTTAATGCTTGGAAGCCACACTTACAATGGTTTGAAGATTATATTGGCACCTATGCGGGAATTGAATTAAGTGGCAACCCCCAAGGGCTAACCACGCAGCAAAAGCACGATGCGGCAAGAGCGGTAGCCGAACAAGGAAGATATGAGCCCGGGTCGCCTGAATTTCAGGCAGCTTTTAACAGAAGTATAAATGACCCTAGCTTACTGACCGGGTCTAAATTTCAAGATGCTTCGAAATACTATCACGCAGATGCTAACTATAATTTTAGCCATTTGACCGAATTTGCAGATATTCAAATTGGAGGTTCTTACCGACAGTATAGTTTGAATTCGGGAGGAACCATTTATACCGACTTTGACGGGGCTATAGATTATTCAGAATTTGGTGTCTATACGCAGATACAGAAAGACTTTGATTTAAGCGAGACTATGAATTTGAAATTAACGGGTTCTGCACGTTATGATAAATCTGAATTTTTTGATGGCTACCTCTCTCCGAGAATATCAGCAGGGTTAACGGTTAATAGAGATCATAACCTTCGGGCATCTGTACAGACCGGTTTTAGAAACCCTACTACCCAAGACTTATTTATTGGG
This sequence comes from uncultured Kriegella sp., assembly GCF_963975415.1. Taxonomy (NCBI): domain Bacteria; kingdom Pseudomonadati; phylum Bacteroidota; class Flavobacteriia; order Flavobacteriales; family Flavobacteriaceae; genus Kriegella; species uncultured Kriegella sp. The sequence goes on along the minus strand of NZ_CAXBGN010000002.1, from coordinate 414,896 downwards.
CTAGACTCAGGTCAAGGCGTTTTGGTAGGTTCCGCACCTGCAAATTTGGATAGATATTCAAAGCCGTATGATGTAAGCAGTGCCGCACAATTGTCCGGTCAACCGGCAACCATAACCCAAACAGGGGCGGCAGCCTATAATAACTCATATACTGTAAGTTCCTTGGAAGAATTTGCCGCTACCGGGAATCCTGCTGTTTTGGCTGATCCAGGTGCAATAGCGAGTCCTGACTTAATAAAGCCGGAGCAAGTGACGTCTGCTGAAATCGGTTATCGAGGTAAGTTCGGTAACCTCATAGTAGATTTTAGTACCTATTATAATAGGTATAAAGATTTTATTTCCCAAGAATCTGTTGCAGCACCTTTATACGGAACGGTTGGTGATAATAGCCTGTCGGTGGCCGCCATAGTTAACGGTGATTATGTAGGGTATGGTACATATACAAACGCTGAAGCCGACGTTAACTCGTATGGGGCGTCTTTAGGGCTATCACTAAAAGTTTTTGGCAATTTTGATTTAGGTGGAAGTTATACTTTTTCGAAACTAGATTTTGATCAGGAAGAATATCCTGATTTTACGACAAATTTTAACACGCCGGAACACAAGTTCAAGGCAAGTTTTGGAAACACCGAGCTCTTTGAGAACTTTGGTTTTAATATTGCCTATCGATTTAGTGATGATTACTACTGGGAAGCAACCTTTGGAGATGGCCTGGTGCCAGAGTTCCATACGTTGGATGCCCAGATAAGCTATAGTGTGCCGAGTATAAAATCTACATTTAAGGCCGGTGGTACCAATCTTTTGGGAGATGAATATTTCACGGCTTTCGGAACAGGCTTTATTGGGTCTATGTATTATGTAGGGTGGACAATCAATAACTAAAAAAATAGCACCATGAAAATCATGAAAATAAAACATATAAATTACTTTGCCTTTCTCACTGCGTTGATAGGCTTTACGGCGTGTAATGAACCCGAAGACGTTTTACCCGAAGATCAGATGGAAGAAATGGTTGAGACGCCACCACAGTTGACTGCGGGTTCAGCGGATTTTTCGACGTATGTTGCCATCGGAAATTCTTTGACCGCAGGTTTTACCGATAATGCATTGTTCAAATCGGGACAAGAAAATTCAATGCCAAATACATTGGCTGCGCAGTTTGCCCTCGTAGGTGGAGGTAGCTTTTCCCAACCATTGACCAATGATAATATTGGAGGGCTGCTCGCTGGTGGGACACAGATAGATGGTTTTAACCCCAGATTGGTTTTTGACGGGGAAGGCCCCGTTGATTTGGCCGATTTGATCGGAGACGTTATGCCGACCACCGATATTGTTTTGAATAACCCTACAGGGCCGTTTAACAATATGGGCGTTCCCGGGGCCAAGAGTTTTCACCTGATTGCACCGGGATATGGCAATATTGCCAATTTACCCGCAATGTTGGCAAATCCATATTTTGTTAGAATGACAGGAGCTACACCTGATGCGAGCGTATTGGAATTGGCCATGGCGCAATCTCCAACTTTCTTTACGCTGTGGGCCGGTAGCAATGATGTATTGGGCTATGCGACTAAAGGAGGCGATGGTACGGATCCAATCACAGAGCAAACTACATTCGACTTTGCAATTAATACTTTGGTGACTACTTTGACCTCTGGAGGGGCGCAAGGGGTTATGGCGAATATACCGTATGTAAATACCATTCCGCATTTTACTACAGTACCTTATAATCCTTTGGATCCGACAAATCCTGATTTTGGTCCTCAAATACCTACGTTGAACACTATTTTTGGTGCTTTAAATCAAGTCTATACGGCCTTGGGACAACCAGAACGAAATGTTGTTTTTTCGGAAACTGAGGCCAGTGCGGTAGTTATTAAGGATGAAAACCTAACGGATATCTCCGAACAAATAATAGATGCTTTAAATGCAAACCCTGCATTTTCAATTTTTGTGCAACAGTTCGGCCTTTCGGAAGAAGCCGCTCCGCTTGTTGCTAACCTATTGGGCACAACCTATGGCCAAACAAGGCAAGCCAATGAAAACGACTTGTTCGTATTGCCAAGTAGTTCAGTGATCGGAACGGTCAATGAAGCTTCCGTTGCAGCTCTGGTTGCTCAAAACTTACCTTTAGAGTTGGCAGGTCAATTCTCTGTGGAAGGTGTGAGCTTTCCATTGGAAGATAAATGGGTTTTGTTACCTGAAGAGCAAGCGGAAATAAAATTGGCAACCGATAGTTTTAATGCGACAATTGCTTCCGCAGCCAATGGTGCTGGACTTGCATTTGTCGATGCAAACGCGATGATGCAGACTTTGGCAAGTAGTGGATTCACTGACGGTGACTACACCCTTACCGCTAGTTTGGTTACCGGTGGGGCATTTTCCTTAGACGGGGTGCACCTTACGGCTAAAGGGTATGCGGTAATCGCCAATGAGTTTATGAAGGCTATCGATGCAACGTACGGGTCGAATTTTGAGGCCTCTGGGTCTTTGGTCGATATAGGAAATTTCCCTACCAATTACGCCCCGACACTTCAATAACTGTTGTAGGTTGCAAACTATAATGAAACATTCTAAATGACGGTTTTTTTAGGGGTTTTAAAAAAAGAAAAAAGTAGTTTCTTATTTAAGATTGAAAACCTATCTTTGCAGCCTGAAAAACAAAGGCTTCCAAGCCTGGTTTTTTTATCTAGGTTAATCTTAAAAAGATAAATACGCAATAGAATGGCTAAAGTTACAGGCAAAGTATCCCAGATTATTGGGCCAGTGGTCGATGTAGAATTTGAATCGGGAGCGGACCTTCCCAAGATTTATGACTCTTTGGAAATCACCAATAAGGATGGTTCTAAATTGATATTGGAAGTGCAATCGCATACCGGTGAAAATACGGTTAGAACAATTTCTATGGATTCGACCGATGGTTTGAGCCGTGGAACCGAGGTGCTTTCTACTGGAAATGCCATACAAATGCCGATTGGTGATGATGTGTATGGACGCTTGTTCAACGTTATTGGAGATGCCATTGACGGACTTGGGGATTTACCTAAAACAGGAAAAGATGGCCTTCCTATTCACCGTGAGGCCCCGAAATTTGAAGACCTTTCTACTTCGACAGAAGTGCTTTTTACAGGTATCAAAGTTATCGATTTGATCGAGCCATACTCAAAAGGTGGTAAAATTGGATTGTTCGGAGGTGCAGGTGTAGGTAAAACGGTATTGATCCAAGAATTGATCAATAATATTGCAAAAGGTCATGGTGGACTTTCAGTTTTTGCCGGTGTAGGTGAACGAACAAGGGAAGGGAACGATTTATTGCGGGAAATGCTTGAATCTGGCATTATAAAATATGGTGACGATTTCCTTCATTCTATGGAAGATGGCGGATGGGACCTTTCGAAGGTCGATAAAAAAGCCATGAAACAGTCTAAGGCAACCTTTGTTTTCGGACAAATGAACGAACCTCCTGGAGCACGTGCTCGTGTAGCGCTTTCAGGATTGACCATTGCAGAATATTTCCGTGATGGGGCCGGTGACGGTCAAGGGAAAGACGTATTGTTCTTTGTTGACAATATTTTCCGATTTACGCAAGCAGGTTCTGAGGTATCGGCACTTTTGGGCCGTATGCCATCTGCGGTAGGGTACCAGCCTACTTTGGCAACTGAAATGGGTGCCATGCAAGAGCGTATTACCTCAACAAAAAGAGGTTCCATTACATCGGTGCAAGCGGTTTATGTGCCTGCAGATGATTTAACGGATCCAGCGCCGGCGACTACCTTTGCGCATTTGGATGCTCAAACGGTACTTTCCAGAAAAATTGCTGAATTAGGTATTTATCCAGCGGTTGATCCCTTGGATTCTACCTCTAGAATTTTGACTGCGGATATTTTAGGTAATGAACATTACAATTGTGCACAGCGTGTAAAAGAGCTGTTGCAGCGATATAAAGAACTTCAAGATATTATTGCCATCTTAGGTATGGAAGAATTATCTGAAGAAGATAAACTGGCAGTAGGTAGGGCACGACGTGTACAACGTTTCTTATCCCAACCTTTTCACGTAGCAGAGCAGTTTACGGGTATTCCTGGAGTGTTGGTAGATATTAAAGACTGTATCAAAGGATTTAATATGATTATGGAGGGAGAGCTTGATCATCTTCCAGAATCTGCTTTTAACCTAAAAGGAACCATTGAGGAAGCTATAGAAGCAGGAGAAAAAATGCTTGCTGAAGCGTAATTAGTCGATAGTTGACCGTTTATTGTTTTGGAGAGCCTGAAACATTGAAGGACAACTAACAACCAACAACCATAGAATATGTATTTAGAAATTGTATCGCCAGAAGCGACCTTATTCGCCGGAGAAGTTAACTCGGTCACTGTGCCGGGGGTTGACGGGGAATTTCAGATGTTGGAAAATCATGCGCCAATAGTGTCTTTATTGCAAAAAGGTAATGTTAAGGTTGAGGGCAATATTACTATAGATAAGGCTTATGAAAGCAAATTTTCAAAAGATTCTAGTGGAAAAACGGTGTTGCCAATTTCGAGCGGAACACTTGAAATGAAAGACAACAAAGTAATTGTTCTTGCGGAATAGTTGGTAAGAATATAATAGATAGGTAAAAGGGCCATACAATTACAGTTGTATGGCTTTTTTGGTTATTTGAAGTGATGGAAGAAAGAAAAATCATTATCTCGGAGGGAAATCGGCCGTTCTGGCAAAGTGTGATAGCTTCATTTTTTTACACTATTTCAGTAGTTTTCACGGGTATGTTCTTCTTTGGTTACGAAATTTTTCCTTCAGAAGGCGTTTCCCCGAAATGGGATTTTGGTGTCATATGGCTTGCGATTGCTTGTACGACACAGGGTGTTTTGTTTTCATCGGTAAAACGTGTTTTTTTTGATTTAGACACCAAAAGGTATAAAGTTCAGTATAGTGTCGGGCCAATACATGTTGGGCGATGGACATCATTGCCAAACGTTGAATATGTTTCGGTCTTCCAACAGGCTAAAAAAGATGGAAATTATATTTTTGAAACCAATCTGTGGTATCAAAAAAATAAACATTTTAATGTTTACGAGAGTATTGACCCAGAGCCAGCTTTTGCCATGGGGAAATTGGTGGCACTTAAACTGAATCTAGATCTATTGGACGCCACACAACCCAAAAACTATGTTTGGGTAAAAGTAGCGCCCATTACGCAAGAATAATCAATTGCCATTGTTGTCCGTCGTATTGATAACTTTTTAGAAGCTTGAAGCCAATGGCATAATGCGCATCTATAGATCTTGTATTTCTAGCGTCTACTTCGGTAATAATGCTTTTGTAAGTTGGGGCAATACTGTTTTGCATCGTTTCATATAATTTGCGAAAGATTCCTTGTTTTCGATAGGCCTTGGCAATACAGATTTGCCCCATGACCAGATAATTTTCGATTTTTGGCAATGTTCTGTTTATTTCGTAAAACATAGGTTTGAGCACGTCGATGGTGTTGGCAAATTTGGGATGCATACTTAAGGCATAACCTACAACTTGACCGGATGACATTGCGATAATGTGCGGGCAAGCTTGGTTCATGTCTTTTAATATGTCAAATGTATGCGCTACGGTGACAAAACCTTCTTGTTTTCTTTCCGAAGCTTCTAAAACAGCATTCAGATTCTGTTGCTGAAGCTCCAAAATCTGACGGAGTTCAGATTCTTTTGAAACTTGTTTAAAAATAATCATAGTGTGAAGTATATCGAAAAAAGATAAAGAATAATTCACCAAGTTTTAGAACTCGTCTTTAAAGGTAGTAAATTTGAAATATGGTCCGGTTTCCAAAAAAAATAACAGTTAAACTTGCTCAAAGAGAGGGGGCAAATGCACTCCGTAGTTTGATCGATAATGGCCATTTGATCGATTTTTCTTCAAATGATTATCTTGGGTTTGCTAGAGATGCATCGCTTAACGAAAGAACTTCCGAAATACTTGCCGATAAAAGAAAGATTCGGAATGGCGCAACAGGTTCAAGGCTTCTTACGGGCAACCATTCCTATTATACGGCATTAGAGGCAAAACTTGCGGCTTTTCATCAAACCGAAGCAGCTTTGGTCTTTAATTCCGGCTATGACGCCAATGTCGGATTTTTCAGTGCGGTTCCACAACGTGGAGATATAGTTTTGTATGATGAATATATACACGCCAGTATTCGCGATGGGATCAATCTTGGCAATGCCAAAGGCTTTAAATTTAAGCATAATAGTCTTACCGACCTTGAAAGAAGATGTAAGGTCGAGCGAAGTCAAAGTACGTCTAATGCTGAAATATATATCGTTACCGAGTCGGTTTTCTCTATGGATGGCGATTCCCCCGACTTAAAGGGCATGGCAGAAATCAATGAAAAATACAATTGCTTTTTTGTGGTAGATGAAGCACATGCGCTCGGTGTTTTCGGAAAAAAAGGAGCGGGTCTTATACAACAAATGGGCCTAGAAGAAGCCGTTTTTGCTCGAATAGTGACTTTTGGAAAGGCTATTGGTGTACACGGGGCGGCCATTTTGGGTTCTGGATCATTAAAAGCTTACTTGGTGAATTTTGCGCGAAGCTTTATATATACCACAGGGCTTCCCCCCCACGCTATAGCTTTGATTTCTGCTGTATATGGGAAGCTGGAGGAAGATAACCAGACTAAGAAGGCCCAACTGCATGAAAATATAAATTATTTTGAACAACAGGTCGAATCATTAAATTTGAAATCGCTTTTTATTCAAAGTGTTTCGGCAATACATTGTTGCGTTTTTTCGGGAAATGATAGGGTGCGTTCTATGGCTGAAAGGTTTCAAAATGAAGGGTTCGACATACGACCGATTCTTTCCCCGACCGTTCCCAAAGGTGAAGAACGTTTGCGCATCTGTATACACAGCTTTAATACTAAGAAAGAAATAAGGAAGGTTTTACAATTATTAGCTATTTTTACAGAAGAAGTCTAATCCCACTGAATTTTGACGATAAGGAAACTCGAATATGTTAAGAACGACGAAATTTTTAGCACCGTTGCGTCTTTTCAGTATTCTTCAGAGGCGCAAATCGTAAAAGGGCGGTTGGAAGCAGAGGGTATTCCGGTTTTTCTTTCCGATAATCTTACTATCGATACCGATCCATTAGTGAGTAATGCCATAGGAGGGGTTAAACTCAAGGTTCGTTCTAAAGACGAAGGCGATGCAATTAACATCTTGAAATCTATAAATCGGTACTCCATAGATGACCTGGGAAATAAGATTGTATGCCCAAACTGCCATAGTAAGAAAGTAGATTATTTTACCAATGTTAAAGACTTAAAATCGCTGGTTTCTTTTTTAGTTGGATTTATGTTCGGAGTACTCCCGTTCTATACCAAATATGAATATCGGTGTGATAATTGTAAAAACAAGTTCAATATATGAAGGAAATTTTTGTCACGGGAATATCGACCGAAGTCGGAAAAACAATGGCTTCAGCCATTATTACGGAAGCATTACAGGCTGATTATTGGAAGCCGATACAAGCAGGTGATTTAGACAATTCCGATAGCCATAAGGTCAAATCTTTGATTTCAAACGACAAAACGGTGATTCATAAAAACAGTTATGAGCTCAATACAGCAATGAGTCCGCATGCCGCTGCCGAAATTGACGGAATTAGAATAGACCGTTTTCATATCAACCAACCTGAGACGTCAAACCACTTGGTCATTGAAGGTGCAGGGGGGTTACTTGTACCCTTGAACGAAGAAGATACCATGTTCGATATTATCATGCCAAGTTATAAGGTTATTGTTGTTTCAAGGCATTATTTAGGTAGCATCAACCATTCTCTATTGACCATTAATTGGCTTATCGGAAAGGGTTATGATGTTTCGGTACTGTTTAGTGGGGATGCCAATCCGCATACCGAAAATATCATATTGCACAAAACTGGTGTTTCCTTGATTGGCAGGATTGATGAAGAGGAAGTGTTTGATAAGCAAATTATTAGTAAATACGCCAATAAGTTTAGGGGTGTTCTTGAATCACTCTAGTCTTTGGTGTACGTTGGCGTTGCCTATGATTGTATCAAGCTTATATAGGTCTTTTAAATAGCTTTCGATATAGGTATTTGCAACTTCATATTGTTCGTCGAATGCTTTTCTGTTCTTTCGGGTGATTACTGTTTGTGGTTTAATGGTTTCCATAATATAACGGAGTTCTTCTAGACCCGTTTTTCTGGGGTTTTCATAAAAGGGAAAAAGGGCTTCCCGTAATATGTTGCTGGGGTGTGTTGCCGCTACCGTCGGTGGTGTTGCCTCTAGCATCCAATAGCCAATGTGGTATTCCAAGAAGAGAATGTTTTCCGTCTCTAAATCCTTTTCGAGAATGTAGTTGGGTACATCAATACCTTCGCCATTATAAAAAGTACCCTTTTTCCATCGATTATTTATAATGTTGGCGTATTCCAAATGGCTTTCAATAGGAAGTAAAAGCAATATGACGGGTAGGTAATGCAATAGTTTTTTAGATTGAAATAGTTCAATCTGACTTGCCACCATGGCAAATAAAACAATGAAGATAGGGTGAAATTGAATTAAGTAATGCCCGTTTACCCTCCCTCCTAATAAAAACATAAGTATTATTCCTATAATGGTAACGATTAAAATGGCTACCGTTCCGTCATTAAAGTTTAAAACTTTCTTTTTCCATGTGAAAAACAAAAAAGCTAGAATGATAAGACAAAAAGGAGCTGTTTTGTATATCGGATTTTGTTGTGAAGCCGAATATTCGATAGGCGCCATAACTACAGAATTCCACCAAATTTCGGTTTGACCCTGTAAATAATATGGTAATAAAGTTAAAAGGATAACAAATAAAAGGCTTGAACCCATGCCAACGAGATGGCCGACCCCAGTCCAAAACTTTTTTTCCGTATAGTGCTGATATAACAGATAGAGGCCTACAACAAGAATAACATAGGCGATATTCAATTTAGACATTACTGCCAATCCGAATAATAGTCCGGCACAACAGTAGGCCCACAATTTTTTATACCGTACCAAAAGGTAGAGCGCCGGAACAAAAAATAGCATGCAAATATGTTCAGACATAACACCTTGTAGGCTTCCGAAAAGACTCAAAAGCAAAACACAACCAACAGCCGACCATAACCCTATTTTTTTAGATTGTGCCGTTTTACCAATTTTATAGGTAAAAAAGGCGGTCAGTGCAACGATGACCACTCCAAAAAACCGAACGGCTAAAAAACTTTTTCCAAAACTATAGATGATGGCCGCAAAAAAAAGAAAAATAATCGGTGGTTTTAAATCCCAGAGTTCAGTATAAGGCAAGTGTCCGTCGACCCAAGATTGTCCCATTAAAATAAAGGTACTTTCATCACGATCGATATAATCGCGAAAAAAAAAGGGTAATCTAATAATGAAAGAAATCAAAAATAAAACCGCAAAAACAGTTCGATTTTTCAGGGAATCGAAATTGTTTACCAACGAATGTATAAGCCTTTGAAACATGAATTGTTTAGGGATTAATTCCCATCTTTGCAAGATAGAAAAAGCGAGTTTAACCAATTCAATTGTTTTGAAAAATCTAGCGGAAAGAGATAAAAAATACTTGTGGCACCCCTTGACACAACACAAACTGCATCCTGAAATGTTGCCTATAGTTAAGGCTAAGGGTGCATTGTTGTATGATGAGAACGGCACGGAATATATTGATGGTATTGCCTCGTGGTATACCAGTGCCTACGGGCATTGCAACGATTTTATCCTAAAAAAGGTGTATGAGCAAATGCAGCAATTGGATCAAGTAGTCTTCAGTGGTTTTACCCATGAACCTGCGGTCAAATTGTCGGAAGACCTAATAAACATTTTGCCCCAGAACCAAGGGAAGCTGTTTTTTTCCGATAATGGTTCCACGGCCGTGGAAGTAGGTATTAAAATGGCGCTACAATATCATCACAATCAAGGGAATAAACAACATGTTTTGTTGGCTTTTGAAGATGGTTTTCACGGCGATACTTTTGGCGCCATGTCGGTTTCTAGCTTATCGGTATACAACGGTCCTTTTGAAGATTTTTTTATTGAGGTAGAACGTATTCCCGTGCCGACAAAAGAGAATATTGAAGGTGTTCTTGATGCTTTGGTGAATAGACTGAAACAAAACAATATCGCGGCATTTATTTACGAACCTCTTGTGCAGGGTGCGGCGGCAATGAAGATGCACGATGCAGACGGGTTAAATCGAATAGTGTCTCTTTTGCAACAACACAATGTATTGACCATAGCCGATGAGGTGATGACCGGTTTTGGTAAAACAGGCAGTTATTTTGCTTCCGATCATGTGGATACCAAACCCGATATTATGTGCTTTTCAAAGGCCTTGACCGCTGGTTTAATGCCGATGGCGATTACCAGTTGTACCCTTAATGTTTACGAGGCTTTTTATAGTGACGAATTGACAAAGGGATTATTTCATGGGCATACGTATACGGCTAACCCCCTGGCCTGCGCAGCGGCCTTGGCCGGAATAGAACTGTTGCGGTCTAATGAAATTCAAAGTGACATACAATGTGTTATTGCCGCTCATCAAAAATTTGATGCGGAAATAAAAAGTCATCCGAAAGTAGCGGGTACACGACAATGTGGAATTATCTATGCGTTGGACTTAAATGTAAAAATGGAGCGCTACGGGAATTTAAGGGATCGCCTTTTTAAGCACTTTATGGATAACGGGGTATATTTGCGTCCGCTTGGTAATACGATATATATTTCGGCCCCTTATATCGTTTCCGACGACCAACTACAAAAGATTTATGGCACTATAAAAGGCGCTTTGAATTTGGTCTAAGCAAAGCATTTTAATTCTACTAGGGTCCAAAAAAGATGAAAGGTATGGAGAATGAAACTTCCCTTCTTTTGAAGGATAAGAATAATGAAGGACTTATTTCAATAACGGCAATAACTTCCGTTTCCCCTTTGGGAATTTCGATGGAGGAAGTTTGGAATAATTATAAAACGGACCGCCATTTTTTAAAAAAAATGGGATTTGGTACGACCGAAGAATGGGCGGCTCCGTTGTCAGAGGATGCGAAAATTGTGATCGACCAGCTTCGTAAATCAGATTCGAAATACAAAGACCTTGATGATACAGTGCTTTTTGCGATTTATGTGGCGAGAAAAAGTGTTGCTGTTGCAGGATGGAAATCAGGGGATGACTTTGGTGTTAATATTGGCTCCTCTCGGGGAGCTACGGCATTATTTGAAAAATATCATGCCGAGTTTCTCGATCAAGATAGGGTGTCGACATTGTCTTCTCCGACAACCACATTAGGCAATATTTCTTCGTGGGTAGCACATGACCTGCAAACAAAAGGCCCTGAAATATCACACTCCATAACCTGTTCCACTGCGCTGCACGCTCTTCTGAACGGTGTGGCATGGATCAAAAGTGGATTGACCGATAAGTTTTTGGTGGGTGGTAGCGAGGCTCCGTTGACTCCCTTTACCATAGCGCAAATGAAGGCGCTAAAAGTATATGTACAACAAGAAGATGTGGCTAAAGGCAATCAGCATTATCCGTGTCGGGCATTGGATCCGAACAAGACCAAAAATTCGATGGTCTTAGGGGAAGGGGCGGCCGTAGTTTGTTTAGAGGCAGGCCATTCCAAGAATGCCTTGGCGGTGATTGAGGGTGTCGGGTATGCAACGGAAGTGTTAAAACATAATGTTTCCATTTCTTCGGATGCCGAATGCTTTCAACGCGCCATGAAAATGGCTCTGGGGAATACGTCGCCTAATGATGTCGATATAATCGTAATGCATGCCCCGGGTACGATTAAAGGTGATTCTTCGGAATATAATGCGATACAAAAGGTATTTGGTGAAAAGATACCTGCTTTGACCACTAACAAATGGAAAATAGGTCACACCTTCGGGGCATCGGGAATGTTGAGTCTTGAATTGGCTGTCTTGATGTTGCAAAAACAGGAATTTATAAAAGTTCCTTTTGTAGATAATACGGCAGTTCCATCGCAGATTAAGAAGGTAATGGTCAATGCTGTGGGTTTTGGAGGGAATGCGGTATCTGTACTTTTTTCGAAAAATTAGTTTTCGGGAATTCTTTTTCTTCAGCTGATATCTAATCGCTTAAAAAGAATTTCCCTGTATCTGTTGCTAATTGGTGTTTTGTAAGGGCCCATGTGAATATGGTTGTTTTCTATTTTATCTATTGCAGAGATATTTACAATATAAGATTGGTGCACTCTGATGAATTGCTGAGAAGGTAATTTTTCCACAATATTCATAAATGTCATTCTGGGGGTGTATGTTTCCTTCTTTGTGATAATGTCCAAATAGTTCCCGGCACCTTTGATGAACAAGATATCGTCGAATTGCAATCTAAGATTTTTAAACCCGTCTTTTACAAAGAAAAAGGTGTTTTGTGACTTTTGAATTGAAATGCGCTCTTCAACTTTTTTAATAGCTATTTGGAACCTGTCGAATTCGAAAGGTTTCAGTAAATAATCTACGGCATTCATAGTGTAACTTGCCAAGGCAAATTCGGAATATGCTGTAGTAAATATCACCAGTGGGTCCACTTGTAGGTCTTGAAGCATTTCAAAGCCTGACATATACGGCATATTGATATCTAAAAAAATTAGATCCACAGGATTCTGCCTCAGAAAAGCAATCGCCTTTTTAGGGTCGTAGAAATAATCGGTCAATACAATATTTTCCAGTTTTGATATATGGTTTTCGATGATACTAATGGCCTTAGGCTCGTCATCTATAGCAATCGCATAAATCATTAGGGTTTGGTAATTATACTAAGTTTTACTTTGAACATTTCCTTTTCTTTTGCAATAACTAAGGTATGTTTTTTAGGATAAATCAGTTGTAATCGTTGTTTAGTATTGGTAATTCCGATGCCAAACCCTTGTTCTTTGTGAGAGGTTTTATAATGGATGTCGTAGCTATTGGTGCATTCAAAATTGATACCTTTTGGGTCTCCAGTTACCAACAGGGTTAATTTTGAGGGCTTTGATGGGTCTATTCCATACTTAAACGCATTTTCTACAAAAGGAATCAATAGACCTGGACTGATGGTCTTACCCTTAATACTTTTAAAATTAGTAATGATTTCTGGAGTTACTTCACAGCGTAATTTTTGAATGGCAATATAGTCTTTCAAATATTTGATTTCGTTTTCCAAAGCAATAAAATCTTTTGAGATGTCGCTTTGCATGTATCGTATTAAGTTGGCCAATTTGGCAATACTTTCAGAAGTTTTCGGGGCATTTTCCTCTAAGGCCGTGGCGTATAAAGTGTTTAGGGTATTAAATAAAAAATGAGGATTGACCTGTGACTTTAACAGATCGAGTTCAGACTTCTTGGTCTCTAATTTGAGGTTAAAGAAGCGTTCTCTATTTTGTATTTTTAAACGTATATGGGCGTAGGTTAATGATAGTATGGTGGTTATTATAAATAAGGTAGTAAGGTTAAATAAATTAGCGGAATGTATGAAATCTAGAAAATGGGTGCCATATATCAATGACGCCATTACGATAATTGATAAATAAGACAGAATTATCTTAAATAGATAGGTGCCGATGTTTTTAGCCTCTAATAAAACTGGGCCGAATAGGAAAGAGTTTATATAAAAAAAGAGTATGTACAATGATACTTGAAAGAAAGCCTGAATGTCTTTCGTACTATGAATTAATAGGTGATAGATATAAAACAATACTATTAGGTTTATTAATAGCTCTAATTGTTTATTCGTAAACTTTTTAGTCAACAAACGTATGTCTAGTATGGCAATACTATAAACTGAAGACAGAAAAATAAATGAAGCAAATTCATAAAGACTACGGGTCAGATGCTTAAAGCTTAAGTAACTATATTTAAACGTTGTTGAATCATGCTCTTCTGTATAAAACATAATTTCGGTTACATTTATATACAGCCAAGAAACACATACGGTGTATAAAAGTGAATAAAGAAGAATAAAAAGAAGGCCTTTTTTTCTGTTAACTATAATCAAGGGGATAAGCCACCATGCTAATACATAAAATGAAAAAATTTGAATTATTAGCCTTGCGATTCCGTAAGTTTTAAAATCTTCATTGTAGTTATGTTTTTGAATCATATCGTTCATAGATTCAATAGAATCAAAAAATAACCAGACCAAGCAAATAGAGATAAACCCGTGAATGTAATTTTTGTATTTAGGTGTAAAAAAATCTGAAATAAGCATACATATGGTTTTGGCGCCAAATTATCTCCAACCATAAGGTTAAAAAAAATTATGTGATGGTTTGCCTGATTTCTGGGATATATTTTCAGTTTTTTAGGATTTGGTTTTTAGAAATTGTCATTTCTTCAGATTATACGTTACTTTTGAAACCGATTTAAGGTAAACGTATGAGCTTAATTAGACACAACTGGACCAAACAAGAAATATTAGATGTTTACAACAAACCCTTGATGGAGTTGTTATACGATGCGGCAACGATCCATCGCAAGCATCACGACCCCAATACGGTTCAGGTGTCGACTTTATTGTCGATAAAAACAGGTGGTTGCCCAGAAGATTGCGGGTATTGTCCGCAAGCGGCGCGATACCACACCGATATCGAAGGCAATGATTTGATGAGCGTACCCCATGTGAAAGCTCAAGCGTTGCGTGCCAAGGCATCAGGCAGTTCGCGGGTGTGTATGGGTGCAGCATGGCGAAATGTAAAAGACGGTCCTGAGTTTGATCAAGTACTTGAAATGGTACGTACCATCAATAAATTAGACATGGAGGTCTGCTGTACTTTGGGAATGTTAACCGAAAATCAGGCCAAACGTTTGGCAGAAGCGGGGCTATATGCCTACAATCATAATTTAGATACTTCTGAAGATTATTATAAAGACGTGATTTCGACTCGCGCTTTTGAAGACCGATTGGAAACTATTGATAACGTTCGTAAGAGTAATGTAACCGTATGTAGCGGTGGCATTATAGGAATGGGGGAACAATTGGAAGACCGGGCAGGAATGCTGGTAGCGCTTGCTTCGTTAAATCCACAACCGGAATCTGTACCTATAAACGCATTGGTTGCCGTTGAGGGTACACCTATGGAAGATATAGAACCCGTATCTATTTGGGAAATGATACGTATGGTGGCCACCACCCGTATCGTAATGCCAGAGACCCAAGTGCGTTTATCGGCCGGGCGAACGGAAATGAGTAGGGAAGGGCAGGCGATGTGTTTTTTCGCAGGGGCAAATTCTATTTTTGCGGGAGATAAATTGCTGACCACTCCAAACCCTGATGTTAATGAAGATATGGAAATGTTCAAATTACTAGGTTTAAGTCCGCAGAAACCGTTTACCAAAGTTTCCCAACCGAAAACTGTTGAGGCACAAGATTCTGAGTTTATAACTCTGGGCGAAAAGCCGAAATGGACGCGACCTGGTCATACCATCGAACGTAATGAACAGGCCAAGGCTAAGGCCAAATTAGCAGGGCAATCTTAATCAAAGGTTAATTTTGGGCTATTTTTTTGTAAGGTTTTTTAACTTTGAATCCAAATAACCTTAGTAAGCTTGAATTTAAAAGACATCCCCAGAGTCAAAAAGATTACCAAAAGGGAGTTTATCAACAATTACTTTAAACCCCAAAAACCGGTAGTAATCGAACAATCGGTTACCGATTGGCCTGCCTACTCCAAATGGAACATGGAGTACATGAAAAAAGTGGCCGGTGATAAAATCGTTCCATTATACGATGATCGCCCAGTACGCCATGAAGAGGGCTTTAATCAGCCGCATGCCCAAATGAAAATGGCAGATTACATCGAGTTGCTCAAAGCCGAACCCACAAAATACCGTATTTTTCTGTGGAATATATTCAGGCAGGTACCTGAGTTGCAAAACGATTTTACCTATCCTGATTTTGGATTGAAGTTAAAGAAGAAGCTGCCCATGCTCTTTTTTGGGGGAATGGATTCGTATACTTTCATGCACTACGATATCGATATGGCCAATATTTTTCATTTCCATTTTGAGGGTGAAAAAGAATGCATCTTGTTTCCGCAGTCAGAAACTAAAAACCTGTACAAAGTACCACACTCTTTGATTACTCACGAAAGTATAGATTTCTCAAATCCTGACTTTGAAAAATGGCCTAGTTTGAAGAGTGCGACGGGGTATCGGACCCACCTCGGCCATGGTGAAGTACTCTATATGCCCGAAGGGTATTGGCACTATATGAAGTACATTTCCCCTGGTTTTTCAATGAGTTTGAGAGCATGGCCTAAAAATCCCATAAATTTCGCTAAGGGACTGTATAATGTCTTCGTTATGCGAACATATGACAATATGATGCGTAAGGTGAAAGGGCAGAAATGGATCGATTGGAAGAATGAACAAGCTATTGCGAATACCAATAAACAATTGGCCAGAACCGGTCCAGTATTGGATAAATAGATACATTTGTATATTAAACACTAACATTTTTATAATGAAAAAACTGTCAATTTTGACTTTGTTGCTTTTAGCAACTGCTTTAGGTAGTGCCCAGGCCTATGAGGGAAAGGGCGATTTGAAACTTCAGATCGGAGCCAACTTTCAAAACAACGGTAGCGGTATTATGGCAAGTTTGGATTACGGCCTAGGGGAGAATTTTTCAATTGGAGCTGCATCTACCTATCTTTTGGGAGTAAATACCATTTTAGACGCCGATTTTAGCGATCGAATCGATCTCAAGGCTAAATTCAACGCCAATTTGGGAAGTGTGTTCCAATTGGGTGATAATGTTGATATTTATCCCGGACTTAATCTTGGGTTGAAGAACTTCGGTGGTCATCTGGGGGCTCGGTATTTCTTTACCGACGGCTTTGGTGTTTTTACCGAACTGCAAACGCCCATAGCAAAATATAAAACTGAAGATTTGACGGCAGCAGAAAAACTACATAATCAGTTTACTATTAATATTGGTGCTTCGTTCAATATACAATAGGATGTAAGCTATTTGATGAATTCATTTATCTTGTCATATACCAAATGGCTTTCCCAGCCTCGGTATAACAGGTAATCTGCGAGTTTCTTTTTCTTTTTCTGAATATTGGTCTCACCCTTTAAGGTTGCCAATTTCTTTAGAATTAAGGTGTCAAGGGTTTCTTGGTATGTCTGGGTATTAATTTCTTTTAAGGCTATTCCGATTAAAAAGTGGGAGATTCCACGACGCTTTAATTCAAGCTCGATACGTTTTTTTCCCCATTTTTTAATGTTGAACTTGCCACGTGCAAAGCTTTGGGCAAATCGTTCTTCATTGAGATAGTTTTCTTTGATAAGGTGAACCATGATTTGGTCAATAGCCTCTGGAATCATGCGCATTTCCTGCAGCTTTGTGAGAACCTCCTTATGGCAACGGTCTTGGTATGCGCAGTAGTGTTCCATTTTTTTGGTAGCTTCGGAAAGCGTATATGCTTTGTAATTGGTCATTGGGATTAAAACGGGGCAATGGTTACTAAATCATTTTTTCTACAGCGGAGCCAAATATGCCAATCTTCTTTTTACTTCTTCGTTTTCTTTTACTTCTTCGGAAATCTTATTCCTATCTATTTGAAAAATATATTTTGAGTCGCCATCGCTGAGCAATGCTATTGAATTCAAAATAAGCAAAGCTTCCGTTCCGTCTTTTGTACTGTATAGGGCATCGGTCATCACTTCAACCGGACTTTCTGCCTTTATAATACCTAGAAATTCTGCCGCTCTTACCCTGTTTATTGGCTCTGGGTCGGTTTGGGTAATCTTTTTGGCTTGGGGTGCAAAAGTATTTGCCTCGTCCTTAAATGTACTACAAGCAATAAGTGCCCAATAGCGCTCCCAAGGATGTTCAGATTGCAGACTCGTGCGTAAAGCTGCTTTGGCATTGGCGAAATTGGTCAAGCTTAAATCGGCAATAGTCCTATATTTTTGAATATTGTTTTTGTTGGCTTGTCCGAATGCGACGGGATTTTCAATGGCGTTTTTAATTAGAAAATGTTCGGGAAAGAAAGATAAATCGGGCATTTCTTCCGTCCAGTCGATTAATTTTTGGCGCATTTCTTTTAGAATATCGGCAAAGTCTGCCTTTTGGGCCAAATTTTGGGTTTCGTAGGGATCTGCTTCAACATCAAAGAGTTGTTCAGGTGCTCGAGGCTTAAAGAACTGCGCTTGAATTTCGCTCAATTTGCCCTTGTGATATAACTCCGCCCACTCTTGATAAGCTAGCTGTTTATATCTGTAATTGTTCATCAACCCATCAAAATTAAAAGGTTGGTAGTTTCTGATGTACTTGTATTTGCCTTTTCGAACAGCACGCACCATATCATACTTTTCATCGAATCGGTCAGCATAGCTATACGTTTCATTGCGAAGGACCCGATTATCGGCTTTGACGCTTTTGCCAAGAAAAGGTTTTCCGTCGATGGCGTTGGGAATGGCTACACCAGCTAAATTTAGCACTGTAGGGGCGAAGTCTATAAAGCTTACAAAGGTTTCTAAAGTGCTACCTATTTCAGAAGCTACTAAATGTGCATATTTGTTGGGTATATGAACTACTAAAGGAACATGTAGCCCTGTCTCATAGAGATACCCTTTGCTGCCCGGAAGTACTCCACCATGATCTCCAAAATAAAAAATGAAGGTGTTGTCGAGTAACCCCTCTTCTTTAAGCTCAGCAACAACTTCGCCGACCTGCCTGTCCATCTTAACAATGTTATCGCGGTATCTGGCATTGGTGTAGTTGAAAAGTTCGGTGTCGGGGTGGTTGGGCTGTACGGTAAACAAATCAGTATTGGTTTCTGTTTTGTTTGTGGTCATTTGGGTCTTATTAAAGTGCAGACTGCTTTCGTGTGTGGTGCCGATATTGAACACATGGAAGAAGGGTTGCCGGCCATTTCTATTTTTCCAACTAGCAGTCTTCGAAGATTCATCCCAAACGCTATCGTTTTTAAAGAAGTTGTAATCTTCCTTGCTATTATTCGAGGTGTGATACCCAGCTGCTCGTAAATAGGTAGGAAACATCAACACGTTTTCCGGCATGGGAACTTTTTGTAATTTTCGGTGATATTGGGCACCTACTCGAGGGGCATAACAGCCAGAAATTAAGGTAGAACGGGCGACGCTACAAACAGGTGCATTGGAAAAGCACTTGTTAAATACCAGTCCGGTTTCGGCCAAAGCTTTTATGTTAGGTGTTGCCACACCGTTGTCGTCGAATAGCTTCATGTAGTGTTTTGAATTGTCTTCAGAGGTTATCCAAACAATATTGGGAGGCTGTAAATCTTGGTCGCTTGTTGTAGTACAGGAGCCTAAAAGGGCAAATATGACCGATAGGCAATGGAATGTAATATGTTTTTGGACTTTGAAACCTATTTTAAGGGGCATTGAGAATCTTGTTCTGGTGAAATCAAATATATCGAATTGTAAGTCGAAACGAAAGGGGTTGTTGTCTTAAATAATCATAAGGTGAAGAGGGTGGAGCATTATTAAGGGGTGTTATTCTGTTTGCTGCCTAATAGTGCATGCTGACAATTGGGTACAAAAAAAGCGACTACGTTGCCGAAGTCGCTTTTAACTTTTAATAAATTGTTTTACCGTCTTTATCTTTAAAACGGTATTCGAGATACGTATACGCATCCCTAGGTTGTATTTTAATCCATTTTTTATGCTCTAAGAACCATTTGGAGCGCATGGAGGGAAAACCTTTCGTAATATAGGCGGCAATGAACGGATGTATGTTCAAGATAATGCCATTATCCTTTTTAGGGCCTTTTAAAAGTTTTTCCAAATCGGAGTTTATTTTGTCTATCAAAACAATCGGAGCTTCGACCTGTTGGCCATTGCCATTAGGGTTTTCCTCTGTTGTTTTAATATTCATTTCGGGGCGTACCCGTTGTCTGGTAATTTGAATAAGACCAAACTTGCTCGGAGGTAGAATTTTATGTTTGGCACGATCATCTTTCATTTCATCCCTGAGATGGTCGAATAACTTTCTCCTATGTGGAGCTTTGACCATATCTATGAAATCTACTACGATGATACCTCCCATGTCACGGAGGCGCAATTGCCTTGCAATTTCAGAAGCCGCCAAAAGATTTACTTCCAATGCGGTGTCTTCTTGATTCTTTGCCTTGTTTGAACGATTACCACTGTTTACGTCTATAACGTGCAACGCTTCGGTGTGCTCTATAATTAAATAGGCACCTTTGCTCATTGAGGCAGTGCGACCAAAAGAGGTTTTTATTTGCCTCTCAATCCCGAATTTCTCGAAAATAGGAACAGGAGTATTGTATAGTTTTACAATAGACTCCTTACCTGGCGCTATTTCTTGCACATAATCTTGAATTTGTGCAAAAAGCGTTTCATTGTCAACATGAATACCTGTAAAGGAATCATTGAAAACATCCCTTAAGATGGAGGAAGCTCTATTGAGTTCGACCAATACTTTAGAGGGGGTGTGCGCCTTGTACAATTTTTTACACATTGCCGACCATTTGCCCAGCAAGTTTTCCAAATCTTTGTCCAGTTCGGCGACTTTTTTACCTTGGGCAACCGTGCGTATAATTACTCCGAACCCTTTTGGCTTAATACTTGTTACCAGCCTTTTGAGCCTATCTTTTTCCTCTTTACTTCCTATCTTTTGAGAGACGGAAACACGATCTGAAAAAGGTACCATGACCAAATAGCGCCCAGCTAATGAAAGCTCGGAACTTATTCTAGGCCCTTTTGTAGAGATGGGTTCTTTTACGATTTGCACTAATAAGGATTGATTGGCTTTTATGACATCGTTAATGGTGCCATTTTTATCAATATCTTTCTCAAAGGGAAAATTTTTCAAGGAATAATCCCTAAGTTTCCCTGTGCTTACCCCTTTTATGAATTTTAGCATAGTGGAAAGTTGCGGACCTAGGTCATGATAATGCAGAAAAGCATCTTTTTCATAACCCACATTTACGAATGCCGCATTCAGGCCAGTTACAGGTTTGCGTACCTTGGCCAAAAATATGTCTCCAACAGAAAAATTGTTGTTGTCTTCCTCTTTATGTAACTCAGTGAGTTTTCCATCCTTTAACAAGGCAAAATCGACAGCGTCTGAACTAGATCTTACGATTAATTCTCTATTCACCTGAATGTATTTGTATCTGCCAACTGCGGCAGATAGATTAAACAATTGTCAAAACAGGTTATATAAACCCGTCGAAATTCCTTTGTGAATTTCTATGTCAAAGAACGTGTTAAAACGAAAAAGTAGTTTTTAAAACTACTTTTTCTTGTGTCGGTTAGCTCTCCTACGCTTTTTGCGTTTGTGGGTAGCTACCTTATGTCTTTTTCTTTTTTTACCGCTCGGCATAAAGTTCTGCTTTAGTGATTAGATTTAATTTATTTAACCCGGACATTGCTCTTAACTCCTTCAACAAAAACCTTTGCAGGCTTAAATGCGGGGATATTATGGGCGGGTATTTTGATGGTTGTGTTCTTAGAGATGTTTCTCCCCGTTTTTTCGGCTCTAGTTTTTACGATAAAACTGCCAAAGCCTCTGAGATAAACATTGTCTCCGCCCTCTAATGAAGATTTTACCTCTTCCATGAATGTTTCGACCGTTGCTTGCACATCACCTTTTTCAATTCCCAGTTTGTCTGAGATTTTCGATACAATTTCCGCTTTCGTCATCTTGAATTTTAGATTTTCTGTATGTTTTTTTGGGTTGCAAATATATAAATTAAATTCAATCTTTCAGGCTAAAGAACTAATTTTAAGTATATAAACTGCTACTTTTGTTAATCACTATTCTAGTCGATGTCTTTTTCCGAAAAAATTCTCCTTTGGTATTCAGGTAATAAGCGCTCACTTCCGTGGCGAAATACACGAGATCCGTATAAGATTTGGCTGTCGGAAATTATGCTGCAACAGACCCGTGTAGCACAAGGTCTGCCTTATTATTTAAAATTCAATGAGGCATTTCCGACCGTTGAGCATTTGGCAAATGCTTCTGAAGAACAGGTCTTAAAATTATGGCAGGGATTAGGGTACTATTCCAGAGCTAGAAATTTACACGCTACAGCCAAAATGGTTGTAAAGGTTTATGATGGTGTTTTTCCCAATACGTATAGCGAACTTTTAAAGTTAAAGGGTGTTGGTGATTATACCGCAAGTGCTATCGCATCGATTTGTTTTGATGAGCCCCAACCAGTGGTCGATGGTAATGTGTATCGGGTTTTGGCGCGTTATTTCGGTGTTGATACGCCTATAAATAGTACTAACGGTATCAAATACTTTAAACAGTTGGCTCGAGAGGTCATGAATACAGGGAACATACGCGATTATAATCAGGCAATCATGGAGTTCGGTGCCATTCAATGTGCACCAAAGAAGCCAAATTGTGCCCGCTGTCCGTTAAACGGGAGTTGCGTTGCACTTCAAAAGAATTTAGTCGATCTGCTTCCGGTTAAAATCAACAAGACCAAGGTAAAAAAACGGTATTTTAATTATTTGGTCATGCTGGATACTGAAAACCAAACTAGACTACAGCAGCGTAAGGGTAAGGGTATTTGGCAAAATTTATGGGAGTTCCCGCTTTTTGAAACAAAAACGGAAATCGGTCTCAATGAAATTAAGAATCATCTAATTGGTGATTTGAAACTTAGTTCATCAACGGAAATTTTATTGTACAACAAAGACCAAATCGTTCATAAATTGTCGCACCAGCATCTTTATACTAAATTTTGGATTGTTAAAATAGATGCGAGATTCGATAAAGGTATCACATTGAAACAGCTTGATGAATTTCCTGTTCCTGTTTTAATAGCTGATTTAATAAAAACACTGAAAAATTCGTACTTTTGATATCCAATAAGTTAAGACAGCAGTATGAGTGGAACATTGAATAAGGTGATGTTGATAGGGCATCTTGGAGATGAGGTCAAAATGCATTATTTCGAGGGTGGTGGCTGTATTGGAAGATTTCCGATTGCCACGAATGAAACCTATACCAATAAGCAGACGGGAGAGCGAGTGACCAATACCGACTGGCATAACGTAGTTGTGCGCAATAAGGCCGCAGAGATTTGTGAAAAGTATTTGAGTAAAGGTGACAAGGTATATGTAGAAGGCCGGCTAAAAAACCGGCAATGGCAGGGGGAAGATGGTAATACCCGCTACTCGACCGAGGTGCAAGTGCAAGATTTTACTTTCTTGACGACCAAAAAGGAGAGTATGGCAAACAACAACCAAAGTGCGAGTCGACCAAATTCTGGGAATGCCCCTGCACAGAAAGCCACGACAAAACCTACACAACCGGCCGGGGTGAATGAACCCGAATCCGAAGATGACCTTCCCTTCTAGAAACTAAATAAAACTGTGACTGTTGGACCCTGACCCCTATAGTTTACTATTTAATTTTATTGGATTTGACAGTGCACTAGCGCTTAAAATCGGCTTTCTTATCGTGCTGTTGGCATGCTCTGCCCTTATTTCTGGGGCCGAGGTCGCTTTGTTCGGTCTCTCGCCCACCGATATTAACGAAATGGAAGAGGCCAAAACTTCGCGAAGCAGCATTATTGTGAAACTTCTAGAGCGACCGAAAAAATTACTGGCTACCATTTTGATTGCCAATAATGGTATTAATATTGGCGTAGTTCTGTTGTTCAGTATAATAGGCGATACCATTTTCTTTGGTGTTGATGCGGTTCTTCTTGGTTTTATTTCCGTGCGTTTTCTTTTAGAGGTTGTGGTCGCCACTTTTTTGATTTTGATGTTCGGTGAAATTTTGCCCAAAGTTTATGCCAATAGAAATCGAGTTGATTTTTCACAATTCATGGCGTACCCCTTAAAAGTGCTAGATTTTATTTTTTCGCCATTGAGCCTGCCCATGAGGTCCGGTACTATTTTTTTGTACCATAAATTGGGCAAAGAGAAATCTAACCTCAGTGTCGATCATTTGTCACAGGCTTTAGAGCTCACATCTGATGGTGATACCACCAAAGAGGAGCAAAAAATCTTGGAAGGCATAGTTTCTTTTGGCAATACCGACACCAAACAAGTAATGCGGCCCAGAATCGATATTTTTGGGCTTAGTGAAGAAATGAAGTTTCCGGAGGTGATGACAGAAATAAAACAGAACGGATATTCAAGAATACCCGTCTTTTCTGAAAATATGGATAATGTTCTCGGTGTGCTATATGTGAAAGACCTTTTGCCATATATCGACCGAAAGACTTTCAATTGGATGTCTTTGATCCGCGAACCGTATTTTGTGCCTGAAAACAAAAAGTTAGATGATCTTCTCTTGGAGTTTCAGGAGAAAAAGAACCATTTGGCTGTTGTAGTCGATGAATATGGAGGCACCTCGGGCATCGTAACGCTTGAAGATATTATTGAAGAAATTGTAGGTGATATCAGTGACGAATTCGATGACGAAGATTTGGTGTACTCCAAGCTTGATGACTTTAATTATGTTTTTGATGGAAAGACCGCATTGAAAGATTTTTATAGGGTGATTAAAATAGATGATGCCACAATATTTGAGGAGCAAAAAGGGGAATCTGAAACAATTGCCGGATTTGTACTTGAGATAGCCGGAAATTTTCCAAAAAAGGGAGATGTTGTAACTTTTAAAGCATATCAATTTTTGATAGAGAGTCTTGATAAAAAGCGTCTAAAGCAAATTAAAGTGACC
Source organism: uncultured Kriegella sp. (assembly GCF_963975415.1). Taxonomy (NCBI): domain Bacteria; kingdom Pseudomonadati; phylum Bacteroidota; class Flavobacteriia; order Flavobacteriales; family Flavobacteriaceae; genus Kriegella; species uncultured Kriegella sp. The sequence continues at coordinate 390,186 of NZ_CAXBGN010000002.1, read as the reverse complement.
CTGCCCCATGAAGAATAAGCCCATAATTTTTGTTGTGATCGCGGTACTCGCTTTTTTAGGATGCAAAGAAGATGTGCTTCCTAAGCCTAAAGCCCAATTGCGCCTTGAATACCCTGAGGTGGAAAGAAAGAAGCTTGAAACCGACAAATTTGAATTTGAGTACAATACGATTGCTGGAATTAAAGATAGACGAGAGACATCACTTACTTTAGATTATCCCAGTATGAGAGGGTCTATATTTCTCACCTATAAAGGTGTTGATGGCAATCTTGACAAACTTTTGACCGATGCTCAGAAGTTGTCGTATGAACACGTGGTGAAAGCAGACGGAATTGAAGGTGATTCCTTTGTTGATGAGGAAAATAAAGTCTTCGGAATGATTTATGAAATCACGGGTAACGCAGCATCCCAGTCGCAATTTTATGTTACCGATAGTATCAAACATTTTGTGACAGGTTCACTTTACTTTTATGCCAAGCCCAACTATGATTCTATCTACCCGGCAGCCGAATATCTTCAAAAGGATATCAGAAAAATTATGGAGACCTTACGATGGAAGTAGCGTTTTAAACCGTTCCAATGTTCTTATCGGGGGAGTTAGAAAGTACGGGTAATAACACGAAGCTCAAGAAAGTATGTCTAAACGCTTAAAAATAATTAAAAGAATGGTGGTTTTCATTGGCGGAATTATATTGATTCTGATAGTGGGGGTAATGCTCTTTATTAGGTTAAGTCCACAATTCGGCGGCTCCGCGACAGAAGCGCAAAAGGCGGTTTACGCTGAATCGAAGCAGTACAGAAAGGGAGTTTTTTCCAATATCGGTGATGTTAAAATGAATATGGGCTTTAGTGATTATGTTAAAAGCCTGGTAGGTTTTTTTGGGCCGCAACCCAAATCAAAACCAAAGGAAAATATTACCGTACAGAAGGCCGATTCATTGAATATTGCCCAGTACAGTGGCAATGCCCGTTTGATCTGGTTTGGCCATTCGACCTTTTTACTACAGATAAAAGGTAAAAGTATTTTACTTGATCCCATGTTTGGGGCGGTTCCTGCACCATCACCCTTACTTGGATCGAAACGTTTTAGTAAAAATTTGCCAATTGAAATTGAAAAGCTTCCGAAGATCGATGCAGTCATTTTATCCCACGACCATTATGACCATTTAGATTACGGGTCTATTTTGAAATTGAAGGATAAGGTAGGGGTCTTCTATACCCCTTTAGGTGTTGGTGTACATCTGTTGGAGTGGGGAGTTGAACCTGACCGTATTAAGGAATTGGACTGGTGGGAGGAAATTATTCTTGAAGAGCTCACACTTGCGTGCACACCTGCTCAACATTTCTCGGGAAGGGGCTTGACCGATGGGGGGAAAACTCTTTGGGGTTCTTGGGTTATAAAATCTGCGTCGGAAAATATATTTTTTAGCGGAGATAGCGGATATGGGTCTCATTTTAAAGAAATTGGGGAAAAATATGGACCCTTCGATTTTGCTATGATGGAATGTGGTCAATATAATACCTTGTGGCAAGAAATACATATGCTGCCGGAAGAAACGGCTCAAGCAGGTGTTGATGTAAAAGCAAGGGCAATAATGCCAATTCATTGGGGAGCGTTCAAGCTTGCTATGCATCCTTGGTCAGAACCGGTAGAGCGCTTGTCGATAAAGGCTGCCGAACTTAACATCCCTATAGTGACGCCTAGAATCGGAGAACCCGTTATTTTAGATCAAGAGCTCATGACAGTTGAGGAGTGGTGGAATGAATTTAATTAGTCGATAATAAAGCTTCCGCTTTGTTGATACTCGAATTAATATCTCGATGTACCTCTTTAATTTTTTCTTCCTCTTCGTCGAGCCAAGCTTGCTTTTCTTTCGACAAGGCTTTTCCGTTCAAAATTTCATCAGAATCAAACCGGTCGCCAAAACCTTTCATCCAGTCCATCATGTTTTTATGGGCAGCCTGAAGGTCTTCCCGTGCTTGTTTGTATTTTAGGCCCATGGCCGTACTATCTTCTTTGCTCTTAAGTTCTTTAACAAGTTTGCCGAAAACACCCATTTTGGGCATTACCTCATCATGTAGGGCCATAACTTGCTTCATTTGGTCGTTGGTGTAACCATCGGCCTTCTTGGTTTCTTTACACGCGATTACAGCGAAAAGTAGTACTATAGCACTTAAAATTGATAGGATATGCTTCATGAGTCGACTTTTATGCAAATATAAGTGATTATAGGATCAAAGGTGAATCTTTGCTTTTTGAGCCTCTTTAAATTTATGTCAATTGTTTTTTCTATACTTTTTCGTGTGTATACTTTCCTGGTAACCTCATTAAATGTAGGCTAACTCTTATTTTGAATTTTGCATCTGAAATATGCGGTTTTATTTCAATTTTTATTCCATTGATTAAGGTGCAGGTATGTACTGAGGATTCGTACTTGGGTACTTTGCATCAATACTTTTTCGCCATGCCTTTAAATTATGATAAAGGTCCGCTACAATATCAGGATGTTTTTCGGCCAAATTATGATTTTCACCTAAATCACTTTTGAGATTATAGAGTTCGAGATGATTGTCTTCAAAAAACTCAAGCAATTTCCATTTTCCTTTTCGAATTGCACTTACCGGGGTTGTGGTGGGATAATAGTGCGGAAAATGCCAGTAAAGCGTTTCCCGGGCCAGAGTTGAAGAGGGGTCTCGCAGTAATGGCACTATTGAAACGCCATCTATTTTTTTAAGATGATTTTCTTTATCTGTCAATCCGGTCATTTCCTGAATGGTAGGCAAGATATCAATAGACGATACGGGGTAATCACATACGTCGCCCGGCTTCGTGATTCCCGGCCATTTAACAATAAAAGGAACCCTGATGCCCCCTTCGTATAGCGACCCTTTTCCAGACCTTAGCGGATAATTGTTTTTTAAGTTTACCCGTGCATTAACTTGTCCGCCATTATCCGAATAAAAAAAGATGATTGTATTTTCTTCTATGCCAGCTTTCTTGATTGCGTTAAAGACTCTTCCAATATTCTTGTCAAGAGATGCTATCATTGCCGCATATCCTGGATTGGTGTGATAAGTATTTTTGTTTCCAGCGGTAAGTTTATGCTCAAAATAATCAACTAGTTCAGGTTTTCCTTCTATTGGTACATGACAATTGTAATAGGATAAATTCAGAAAAAAGGAATCGTTCTTTTTTGCTTCAATAACCTCAATAGCCTTGTCGGTTAAGCGATCGGTCAAATAAGCATTCGCATTGTTTCCGTCAATATTATCTAGGCCGGGAACATATCTTATTTCTTGGTCACTTTCTCTCCAACCTCTAAATGGGTACCAATACGTTTGCGGCATTCCCCACATGGTTCCGCCGATATTTATATCAAATCCCTGCGTTTCCGGGTAATGATTTGCGTCGCCCAAATGCCATTTCCCTATGTGAGCGGTAAAGTACCCTGCTTTCTTTACCATTTCGGCAATGGTGAATTCATCAAGAAGAAGGTTGGGCAATGTGGTGGGTGGAAGTAGTTTGTTCTCTGTATTGGGGGTTGGTGGTCCGGCATTCTCATGCCAAGTGGTCATATTTAACCTCGCCGGACATTTTCCTGTCAAAATGGACGCTCTAGTCGGAGTGCAAATAGCGGCTGCGCTGTATGCATTGGTAAATTTCATTCCTTCCTTTGAAAGTTGGTCGATGACAGGCGTCTCATGCAGGTTACTTCCGTATCCGCTCAAACCCGTCCACCCCATATCATCGGCCATAATAAATATGATGTTCGGTTTTTTTACCTCCTCCGATTTCGTTTGGGTATATGCAGAAAAAGGATAAGTGGCAAGCGATCCTATGATTATAAAGGAATTGACTAAAAAATCTTTGATCATAAGTGGCTATATTTTGATTTTTCGACCAATGGTTTTTTAAGAATAAAGGGTGACTTAATATTTTTTGTCAAATGTTCGGTAACCACATGAATGAGTGTATGATGCGCTCTTTTCAGCGTAACACTACTCGAAATCGGTGTCTGAAACCCCTTCGTCAACTTTTATTTCTTTTACGACAAACTCAAATTTTTGAGGGCCCATGGTTTGGGAGATCGTGAAGGGAAACTGTATTCCGGATGTTTCCTTGTAATCGCCATAGCTTATAATGCTTGTCATTGTTTGGCCGTTCATTTCCGCATTGGTGACTTCCTGTATTTTTAGTCCAGTTTCCATATCATAGAAAGCGGATTTCTCTTCGGATATTTTAAGCTTGTACGCCTTTTTTCCGTCAATTTCTTCAATACCTTCCAAAGACAGCTCTTTATCGAGATAGTTTAGTTCAGGGAATAATGCAGACTCTTCCTTCACTTTCTTCAGTTCTTCAACACCCATTTCTTTGCGCTGCCCCTGTATAGTCATATAGCCTTGATCTCCGTTGAGAACCTGTAAGCTCATCGAGTTGCCGGCCACTTTTATCTCTTGCATAAACTGATTTTTTACCGTTTTTTTAATTTCAAGGGCCAATTTCATGCCTTGCATTTCAGCCTCGGCAAGTAATTTATACGACGCAATACCTCCCAGTTTTTCTTTTCCTCCTATGGCCTCTAGGTACTTGTTCAATACATCGTTTACGGCGATACCTTCGGGCATTTCAGAATCGTAATTTGGCTTGTCAACCGGATTGGCATATTTATCAAAATACTTCACCTGCATAGGTTTGCCGTTAAAAGTAATGGCTTCAAGATTTTCTGCCACATCACTGCCTTTTCCTGTGACAACAACTCGGGCGTTGTCTACCGTGAGGTATTTTTTTGCTGCACGCTGAACATCTTCAATGCTAATGGCATTGATTCGTTCAAGATATGTTTTGTAAAAGTCTTTGGGCAAGTTTTCGGTTTCCATATTGATGGCATAACGTGCCATGGTTTCTGGTCGTTCCAAGGCCAGTACGAAACTACCGATATACGTGGCTTTGGCATTTTTTAATTCTTCTTCGGAAACAGGGTTTTTTATTATTTTGTCGATTTCGCTCAAAATCTCTACGATAGTACTATCGGTCACCGCGTTGCGTACACTTGCGGAAGCACTAAAATTGGCAGGGGCGTATTTGTCGTTACCAATACCGGAGTAAGCCCCGTAGGTATAGGCCTTATCTTCCCTAAGGTTTTGAAAAAGTCTTCCCTGGGCACCGCCTCCTAAAATACGATTGGCCATAAGGGCCGAAAGGTAGTCATCGTCAGCCATTCTTAGATTCACCAAATTTTCCACAGCGACTTCAGATTGTACGGCATTGGGTACATCGATGAAGTTTATTTGGGTGTATAACGCGTTTGACGGTCTTGAAAATTGAAATGATGGCGGTGTGGCTTTCGTCCACGGGGTAAAATGGGTTTCTACCAGTTCTTTTGTATCTTCAAAATTTACGTCTCCTATAATTACCAAATAGGCATTGGCCGGAACGAAATAATCGGTATAAAACTGCTTAACGTCATCCAGGGTTACGTTGTTGACACTTTGTTCGGTCACAAACTCGCCATATGGATGATCCTTTCCATAGGCCAACGAATTTTGTACCCTATTGGAAATTGCGGATACATCTTTCTCTTGACTTTTAAGATTGGTCAGCAATTTGGCTTTTTCCTTGTCGAATTCTGCTTCAGTGAAATTAGGGTTTAGTGCCGCATCGACCATAAGCTCAAAAATTCTAGGAAAATACTTGCTAAGCGAATTGGCAAAGGCACTTTGCGAACCGAAATTAATGCTGGCGCCCAAATAATCGACCTCCTCATTAAAGTCATCCATTGAGATTGATTTTGAACCTTTGCCCAATAGACTTGCGGTCAAGCTCGATACGCCTGCTTTGCTGCCTTCTAATATGGGTGGGTTGTCAATCAATAATTGCACAGAGACCTTGGGCAGTTTGTGGTCTTCTACCACCATTACTTTAAGGCCGTTCCTCATCTCGAAGCGTTGGGGCTCTTTTAGATTAATTTCGGGTGCTGGTCCCGGTTTTGGTGGCTGACTACGATCAATCTGTGCATGCAATGATATGCCGAGAAATATAAAAGTTAAGGTGAAGGCTATATGTTTTTTCATCTGGTTTTGTGTTTTCAGCTATTACTTGCCTGTAGATTCGCCCGGTAAATATTGCAACTCTACACGTTGATTGGGATGGAGGTATTTATTGGCTACTTTTTTAATTTCTTCCCTGGTAATCGACCTGTATATTTCGATTTCAGAGTTGATTAAATCTGTATTGTCATAGAGTAGATAGTTTCGCGCCAATGAATTGGCGATACCCGCTATACTGCTGTTCGAATTCACAAATTGATTTTCAAATTTATTCTGAATTTTTTGATAATCTTTTTCAGAAATCAAATCAGTTTGAAGCTTTACGATTTCTTCGTCGATTTCGTTTAAAAGATCTTGCAGTGAATTTTCACCTAGCGGAAGTGCACCTATCACGTACGACCCGTAATCTTCTTGACTAATATTGAAGGCGAATACTTGAACGGCCTTTTTTTTCTCGTCTACCAATTTTTTGTAGAGTTTTGAGCTTTTTCCACTGCTCAAATAGGTAGAGATCATATCAAGAACATACGCTTCTCGATCAGTGTTTTTTGGCGTTCTGTATCCAGCGAAAATTGCTGGTATTTGAATATTGGGGTCTTTGTAACTGGCCTTGATCGTTTGTGTAATAGGTTCTTCGATAATTGTTTTGCGCTGAATTTTTTCTCCTCTAGGAATAGGTCCGAAATAATCGTCGATCATTTTTTTGGTGACTGCTATATCGATATCCCCTGCCACGACAAGAACGGCATTGTTCGGAACGTAGTAGGTTTTGTTGAAATCCTTGAAATCCTCGAGGCTGGCACTGGCTAAATGCTCCAACGAACCGATGGTTTGCCAACGATAAGGATGCTTTTTGTAAAGATGGATGCCCATTTGCTCTTGCCATCTGCCATAGGGGGAATTGTCGTATCGCATGCGACGTTCTTCCTGTACGACTTCCTTTTGAGTGTCGACTCCTATTTGATTGATAACCGGGTGCATTAATCGCTCAGATTCGAGCCACAATCCTAGTTCTAAGTTGTTGGAAGTGAATACTTCGTAGTAATAGGTGCGATCTTGTGTGGTGTTTGCATTGTTCTGTCCGCCATTCGAAGACACTATTTTAAACCACTCCCCACGCCCAATATTTGCCGTTCCCTCAAAGAGTAGGTGTTCAAAGAAATGGGCAAAGCCTGTTTTATTTTCATTTTCGTCTTTTGCGCCGACATGGTACATCACAGAAGTTGTAACCACAGGTGCGCCATTATCTTGGTGCAATATTACATGTAGTCCGTTGTCAAGATCGTATTCTTGATAGGCCACTTCTTGAGCCTTGGAGATAGTTGCCAGTAGCATCAAACAAATCTTAAGTAGTAAGTTTGCCTTCATCTTAATATGGTGTTTGGTTCTTATATAATGTAGGTAGTGAATTATCGTAGTTCGTTACAACGAATATAATTTTTTTTTGATGTTTGGGTTGAAAGGCATGGCGCTTTAACATGATTTTGTAATGTTAATTTATAAATTTTGTGTAATTTGAAGGGGTCAACTTGAAAACTCTGATAAATGAAACAATTTGCACTTCCGATTCGTTTTGGTGTAGCCACAAGTGGCTGTCTTATTGCATATTTTTTGATCCTTTCGCTCTTTAATTTGCATACCAATGTTTTTTATAGCCTTTTTAATGCTATAATCACGGGGTTTGGGATATATGAGGCTATCAAGTACATGAGGTTGCGAGACCCCGGTTTTGATTATGGAAAGGGTTTTGTTGCCGGGTTGGTTACAGGGGGTGTTGCAACGTTTATTTTCACCTTGTTTTTTGCGTTGTATTCTACAGAGTTGAATACCAATTTTTTAAATGAGCTTTCTACGGCATGGGCCAAAGATTATGCGGGTTTCGAGGGTATCGTCTTTGTGACTGTGGCCATTATGGGTTTCGCAACTACCTTGGTTCTGACCCTATCTTTTATGCAACTCTTCAAATCAAGCAACAACTTAAAGAAGAGATCTGCTTAAAAACTCGATAAAATCACTTGTACATTTGATATTTAGCAGTATATTTGCATCCGCTTATTGAAAAATAATAGGTGATAATATAACTAATATACACGCTATGTATGCAATTGTAGAGATGGCAGGGCAGCAATTTAAAGTTGCGAAAGACCAAAAAGTGTATGTTCATCGTTTGCAAACAGAAGAAGGTAAAAAGGTAACTTTTGACAATGTACTTCTTTTGGATGACGGCAAGAACATTACTATTGGCGCCCCAGCTATAGACGGAGCCGCAGTTGAGGCTAAAGTCATTAAGCACCTTAGAGGTGACAAGGTAATTGTCTTTAAAAAGAAAAGACGAAAAGGGTACAGCAAGAAAAACGGTCATCGTCAATCATTGACCGAAATTGTTATCGAAAGTATTGTAGCCAAAGGTGCTAAAAAGACCGAATCTAAAAAGGAGTCAAAGCCCTCGAAGGAAAAAGCTGATGGTAAAGCGGCAGCTGTAGAAGTATCGGTTGCATCAAAAGCTAAAGCGGAGAAAGCGGCACCTAAGAAAGCCGCTGCCAAAGGTGACGATCTGAAGAAAATCGAAGGAATCGGGCCAAAGGCGGCAGAAGCCTTGACAAACGCCGGTATTGGAACTTATGCCAAGTTGTCAAAAGCTGAACCAGACAATATCAAAGAGATATTGACCGAAGCTAGTTCAAGAATGGCTCATTTAGATCCAGGAACATGGCCACAGCAGGCTCAATTGGCTGCCGAGGGTAAATGGGATGAGTTAAAAAAATTACAAGACGAATTGAACGGAGGAAAGTAAGACTGCTTTTCCAAGTAACATATAAAATTTTAGAAGATGGCACATAAAAAAGGTGTAGGTAGTTCTAAGAACGGTAGAGAGTCGGAATCAAAACGTTTAGGCGTTAAGATTTTTGGTGGTCAGGCTGCAATTGCTGGAAACATTATCGTTAGACAAAGGGGAACTAGACATAACCCAGGAGAAAACGTATATGCCGGGAAAGATCATACATTACATGCCCGTGTTGACGGACTCGTAAAATTTGAAAAGAAAGCAGGCGGAAAATCTTATGTTTCCATAGAGCCTTTCGAGGCTTAGTATAAATTTCTTTACATAGTAGATAGTGAAAACCCTTTTTGGAAACGGAAAGGGTTTTTTCGTGCTCTAATGGACTGAAGGAGAGTTCGTAACTGTTTTTTTTAGAACGGGATAAAGATTTTTTTCTTATATTTATTACCTCCATTTTTTCATTGAGGACTTAAAATTAAAATAATTCCCCACTCTTATTCATAATTTCTTCGGTTCTTCCCGAAGGGCATACGATGGCTTAATACATTATAGTGTAATTTGATTAAATGATACAAAAATGGCCAAGATTGAAATAAAAGGTACACCAGAGAAACTTGATAGAATTGCCATCTTTCTGAAGGCTAACAGTATACCACATGTCATCATAGATGATTATGGAAATCACTCAAAGGAAGACTCTGAAAAGTATAGGGATTTGATGTTGAGACACAACGATTAGGTTGTAATCGTCAAAAATCCTAGAACGTTGTGTATGCTCGGCTTTTATCAGGAATCGAGCGTGTATTAGATACTTTTCATTGCATTTTCTGTTTTTAGAATAGCTTGTTCTATTCCGTATGTTGATAACCGAGGCGCTTTTACGGTCAATATTCTGTCTATTGGCGAGTGGAATATTATTTGTCGTAAGCGCTATGCTTTATGTCAAACCAGTTGGAGGTTCTATAAAGGAATCTCAAATGTTAAATTACTGAACTTTTCCTATTCACTGTCCAACATTTTTACCGATTTTAAAAAATAGTGTTAACTTTCCTCTTCTTAAGGCAACCCTGCATTTTATGCCTGTTCTATCACAGTGATAGAATCAGAATAGCAAGGGGGCAATAGGGTACCGATTAAATTTTTTAACATTCAATGAGTCATGTTCGACTGTTTTAGAATGTTGATTGGTTTAGGCTTTAGCGGTAGTGATCAAGAATTTTAAGTTTAACTAAATATAATAGCGAATGAAATCAACGAGAAGGTCCTTTATAAAGAAAACGGCCGTTGCTTCCTCGGCTGTAATAACGGCGCCAACCATTATCTCAGCAAATGTTTTTGGAGCTAACGATCGAATAAATGCTGCAGTGTTAGGTGTTAATGGTCGTGGCAAAAGCCATATTAAAAGTTTTATGGCTCAGGATAATGTGCGTATCGCCACACTATGCGATCCTGATATGAACCTCTTGAAGGAGCGTCAAAAATCGTTTAAGGAAACATACAATAAAAATGTAGGTATCGAACAAGATCTTCGTCGCGTTTTTGATGATAAAGATATCGACGTTGTCAGTATAGCTTCTCCTAACCATTGGCACGCCCTTTCTGTGATATGGGCTTGTCAAGCCGGTAAGGATGTCTATGTCGAAAAACCTGGATCACATAACATATGGGAAGGCCGAAAGATGGTTGAAGCTGCAAACAAATACGATCGCATCGTACAGCACGGCGTACAGTTAAGAAGCTCTCCCGCAGTCAATGAGGCTATTGAATTAATGCGAGATGGTTATATCGGGCGTGTTTATATGGCACGAGGTCTTGTTTTTCGTTGGAGAGGCGATATTGGGGATAAAGGCACTTCTCCTGTTCCTGCTGGTCTAGATTATGATTTATGGACTGGCCCTGCCCAAAAGCAACCGTTTACCGAAAACCTTGTACATTACAATTGGCACTGGCATTGGGATTATGGTAACGGCGATGTGGGCAACCAAGGTATTCATGAAACGGATCTCTGCATGTGGGGATTAGATGTTGGTCTTCCCACCCAAATAACCTCTATGGGGGGTAAATTCCTTTGGAACGATAGTAAAGAGACACCCGAATTGCTTACTTCCGTATACAATTATCCAGATGAAAACAAGATTATACAATTTGAAGTGCGTCCTTGGTGTACCAACACCGAAGAAGGGGCTACTGTAGGGAATATTTTCTATGGCGACAAGGGTATACTGGTAGTAGATGGTTACGACAAGTACAAAACATATTTAGGTCAAGACCGAACTCCGGGTAAATCTGGTGAGGACGGAGGAGAGTCTGGTACTGGAATGGATAGAGGTGCCGGAGGTACCGATGGACATTTCGCTAACTTTATCGAAGCCGTTCGCAAGCATGATAAATCGATTCTTAACGGGCCGGTCGAAACTGCACACCTTTCTTCAGGCTTGGCACATTTGGGTAATATAGCCTATCGTACAGGTCGTGTTCTGAACTTTGACCCTAAGACTGAGAAGTTTGTCAACGATGCCGAGGCAGATAAATACTTGACACGAAACTATCGGGCAGAATTCGAGGTTCCTCAGAATGTTTAAATCGATATGAAAGATTGAACCGAACCAGTTCGGTGAATTTAAAAAAAAACACTGGCCATTGCATTATGTGGTGGACGGTGTTTTTTGTGTTTATAAGAAGAAAAAGAGTTTGTTTTGCAAGGGGTTCAATAGGATGAAACCGTTGGAGAACATGAAATAAACAGGAGGTGTGTATCATAAAAAAACCTCCACATTGCTGTAGAGGTCTTTTGTTATTCGTAAGTCTCCTGTACCTTACGGCCTGAGGAGGAATGATTTTAGTACCTGTAATACTCGGGCTTGAACGGCCCTTCAACGGTCACTCCGATATACTCGGCTTGATCTTCACGAAGTTCGGTAAGTTCTGCACCCAAACGTGATAGATGTAATTTGGCCACCTTTTCATCTAAATGTTTTGGCAACATATATACATCGTTTTTGTATTTGTCGCTAAATTTCCAAAGCTCGATCTGAGCCAATGTTTGGTTTGTGAACGAGTTGCTCATAACAAAACTAGGATGTCCTGTGGCACAACCCAAATTGACCAAACGACCTTCGGCCAAAATGATAAGATCTTTACCGTCGATGGTATATTTATCCACTTGTGGTTTTATTTCATCTTTGGTGTTACCGTAATTTCCGTTTAACCAAGCCATATCGATTTCATTATCAAAATGCCCGATGTTACACACGATGGCTTTGTCTTTTAACGCCTTAAAATGTTGTGCCTGAATAATGTCTTTATTACCAGTTGTAGTGATAACCACATCTGCGGTACCGATAACATTCTCTAGTTTTTTAACCTCAAATCCATCCATACAGGCTTGAAGTGCACAAATAGGGTCGATTTCGGTTACAGTTACGATAGAACCTGCGCCCTTAAAAGAAGCAGCAGTACCTTTGCCGACATCCCCATAACCTGCTACAACTACCCTTTTTCCGGCTAACATGGTATCGGTAGCTCGGCGAATTGCATCTACGGCACTCTCACGACAGCCGTATTTATTATCAAATTTCGATTTGGTAACAGAATCGTTCACATTTATGGCAGGCATAGGTAATGTGCCTTTTTTTACTCTCTCGTACAAACGGTGTACACCAGTGGTAGTTTCTTCCGAAAGTCCTTTGATCGCTGAGGTCAACTCTGGATATTTGTCAAGTACCATGTTCGTAAGATCGCCACCATCGTCTAAAATCATATTCAAGGGTTGACGATCTTCGCCAAAAAATAAAGTTTGCTCAATGCACCAATCGAATTCTTCTTCGGTCATGCCTTTCCAAGCATAAACGGGAATACCCGCAGCCGCTATTGCGGCCGCTGCATGGTCTTGTGTAGAAAAAATGTTGCACGAACTCCAAGTGACATCGGCGCCCAAAGCGACCAAGGTCTCTATTAATACTGCTGTTTGTATGGTCATATGCAGGCATCCGGCGATGCGAGCACCTTTTAAAGGTTGTTCGTTTTTATACTCTTCCCGCAGTGATATCAAACCGGGCATTTCTGCTTCTGCGAGGTCAATTTCTTTTCTTCCCCAAGCTGCAAGAGAAATATCTTTAACTTTATAAGGCACATAGGCGATAGTTTTGGTGCTCATATCCTTTTTTATTTTTATTTTCGTTATATGACAGTTTTTCTGTCTTTTTTAGCGCATACAAAGTTACAAATTACTTAACAAACGGAATGCCACTATATAAGACAATAACCGTAAGTTCTTCGATCAAATTGTACATTTGGAAGATCGAAGAGTCTGAAGCCCAACTTTCTGAAGGCATCAGGTTGACCCCACATTGTCAAAATCGTATGGATGGTATGAAGTCCGAATTACACCGTCGCGGTTTTTTGAGCATTCGTCATTTGATGGCCGAGGCAGGTTACGTAGATGAAGATTTGTATTACGACGAGGCGGGCAAACCCCATTTAAAAGATGGGCGACATATATCGATTACACATTCGCATGAATTTACGGGCATAATTATTAGCGGTACGCAGGAAGTCGGTATAGATATTGAAATGCAACGGGAAAAGATATTGCGTATTGCCAATAAGTTTACACCGATCGAAGAGTACCGTACGATTGCCAATACCGATGCCTTAATTCAGAAGCTGACAATTGTGTGGGGTGCCAAGGAATCAATTTTTAAGATTTATGCCAAGCAGGGGCTTAGTTTTTTGCATCATGTAGATGTAAAGGATTTTTCTTTCGCTGATAATCTAACTACGGCCGAAGTGCTTTATCACGGTGATTCATCATCTTATGATATCCATTTTTTGGAGTTTGAAGGCTTTACATGCGTCTATGCCCTTAAAACTTAGGTCTAATTTTATGTGAACTGTTTTTCAAATTAGCACAATCCCTTTTTATTTTAATTCTCCTTATTAACTTTATTATAGTAATTGATAAATGGATATTTCCGTAGAACTGACTTTTTCTCCATTACAAGATGATTTTGAAGAGCGCATTATTGATTTTATTAAAAAACTTAGGGCTTCTGGTCTTACCGTTCTTGAAAACCCATTAAGTACTCAGGTCTACGGAGAGTATGATGCGGTAATGAAGTTACTTCAGACCGAAATTAAGACAGCTTTTGAACTAATGGATCGGGGCCTACTTCTTATGAAAGTAGTAAAAAGTGACAGAAGCGGGTATGAGCCACATTTTTGATTGGATTTTTTCGCAGTACCAAGGAGTTCCGATGCATTTAACCGTGCTGGAGATGATTGGTGTGGTCTTTGGTTTTTTAAGTGTTTGGTATTCTAAGAAGGAGAATATCTTGGTTTTTCCTACCGGTATTATCAGCACGGCCGTTTTTGTTTATATCTTGCTGATTTACGGGCTCTTGGGTGACATGCTCATAAATGCCTATTATTTTACGATGAGTATTGTGGGATGGTATATTTGGACAAGAAAAACAGATGAGGATCATTTTATACCAATAACCAGAACTACAACAATGGAGAAAAAGTGGTCGGTTATATTGTTTGTTAGTACCATTGTATTTGTCGGCTTGGTATATGCTTTCTTTAATAAGTTCAACAATTGGACAGCTTATGTAGATGCCCTGACTACGGCCATTTTTTTTCTGGGAATGTGGCTTATGGCAAAGAAGAAATTGGAAAATTGGACGTATTGGATTATCGGCGACATTATATCTGTTCCGCTTTATTTATACAAAGGACTTATATTTACCGCGATACAATACTTTTTGTTTACCATAATCGCCATTTACGGGTACAATGCATGGAAAAAGAGTTTGAACAAGAGCCCTCGAACGTTGTTAAAGTAGTACTCTTCGGTCCTGAATCGACCGGTAAGACAACCCTATCGGAACAATTGGCGCGCCATTATAATACAGTTTGGGTGCCCGAATTTGCTAGGGCATATCTTCAGGAGAAATGGAACAACGAACGAAAGACATGTGAGCCGGAAGATTTGCTTCCGATTGCGAAAGGACAGATACAGCTTGAAAACGAATTGGCAAAAAAGGCCTCTGATGTCTTGATATGTGATACCGATTTGTTGGAGACCAAAGTATATTCAGAAGCATACTATCTTGGTCATTGTAATCCGATTTTGGAACGACATGCCCTGAAAAATACGTATGATATTTATTTTTTGACATCTATTGATATACCTTGGGTAGGAGACGATTTACGCGATAAACCTAATGAAAGGGAAAGAATGTTCGAGTATTTTAAACTTACGTTGGAAAAGTATAAACGAAATTTTGTTATTTTAAAGGGCGATAAAAAAGAAAGAATGGCCAAGGCCGTTAAACACATTGATAAACTATTGAGCAAATGACACAATTTTCAGAAAATGATTTAGCACAGCTTTCAAAGAAAAAAATAGCAACTGAAATAGTAGCAAACCAAATCAAGACCTTTGAGGAGGGAGTGCCGTTTGTTCATTTATTAAAACCTGCGGTGGTCGGTGACGGTATTTCAAAGTTTTCGGAAGGGGTGGAAGACGTATTGGTACAACGGTTCGATAATTCACATCACAAGCTCTCATTGCTTAAGTTCGTTCCAGCCTCGGGTGCGGCATCTCGAATGTTCAAGGCTTTGTTCAATTTTCTGGAAAATTATGACTCCGCCAAAGAAAGTCTTGAAGCCTATATCGAACGAACCAATGATAATGATATCAAACGATTTTCTGAGGGAATACAGAATTTTGCATTTTATGATCTTGTGAAAAATAGAATTGCGGGTGAAGCAAAATCAAAAGATGAAGAGGTATATCTCTTTGTGAAAGAACTTTTGTCCGATCAAGCACTAAATTATGGTTTTTACCCTAAGGGGTTGTTGCCATTTCACAATTATGGTGATTATGCTGCCACACCTTTTGAAGAACATTTAAAAGAGGCTGCGGCATATGCCAAAAATGACGATTCGGCTAGACTGCATTTTACCATTTCTGAGCAACACGGAGATTTGTTCAATAAAGAATTTGAAAAGGTAAGACAGCGGGTGTCAGAGGCAACCAATACGTCATTTGAAGTTGGCTATTCCTATCAAAAACCTTCAACCGATACCATTGCTGTCGATATGGATAACAATCCTTTTCGAAATTCAGATGGATCATTGTTGTTCAGACCTGGAGGACATGGGGCGCTCATTGAGAACCTGAATGAGCAAGATGCCGATATTATTTTTGTAAAAAATATTGATAATGTAGTGGCGCCAGAATTCGCTACGGCTATTGCGAAGCATAAAAAGGTACTTGCCGGCCTTCTGATGCGTGTGCAAGAAAAGGCTTTTGCTTACGCCAGACAATTGGATGAAGGTGAAATGACCGCCGAATTGATGGAAGAAATCGAGCGTTTTCTGAAAGACGAACTAAACGTTCGTTTATCCGAGAATTTTTCCGGATTTAGTCTTCAAGACCAGTTAGACATATTAAAAGATAAAATCAACCGGCCTATACGCATCTGTGGTATGGTGAAAAATGAGGGAGAACCCGGTGGTGGTCCGTTTTGGATACTTGATCAGAATAACCATGTATCGTTGCAGATTGTAGAGTCGGCACAAATCGATATGGACAATGAGGGCCAAGTTGCTATTTTAAAGAATTCCACCCATTTTAACCCGGTAGATCTCGTTTGTGGCATTAAGAACTATAAGGGAGAGAAGTATAATCTATTGAATTTTGTAAACCCTAAACAAGGTTTTATAACGAGTAAAACCAAAGAAGGACGGGCGTTAAAGGCATTGGAACTACCAGGGCTTTGGAATGGCGCTATGGCTTTTTGGAATACTATTTTCGTAGAAGTTCCATTGGTAACCTTTAATCCGGTTAAAACAGTGAACGACCTATTGAAACCGGCCCATCAGGTAAAGTAGGTAGTTATATATTACTTTTTTTAAAGATAAAAACCCGAAAAAGTGTGTAAGCTTTACACACTTTTTCGGGTTTTTACACATCTGTATACAATAAATATAGAGGGCGGTATGTTTGTAAAATGCTATAAATCAGTGTTTTAAATCCTATTTGTTGTCATTTGTTAGGTTGGCATTATTTTTCCTCTTTACTAAGTGATTTCAAAACAAAAAACAATAATAATTTTAAAACACACACAAGATGAAAAATTTAATGATTGTAGCAGCAATGTCTTTAGGAACAATGACTGCTTTTGCGCAAGAGGAGGCCCCTGCGGTTGAAGAAGCAGCAACTGAAGTAGTTGAGTCTCAAGATGGATTTAACGAAGTAGCAATCGAAGAGTTGCCAGAAGCAATTTCTACAGCTCTAGAAGCTGCCCATCCTGGAGCTACTATCTCTAAGGCATACGCTAACGAAGAAGCCCAATACAAGTTGGAAGTTGCCAAAGAAGACGGTTCTGCAGTTGAATTGTACGCAGATGCCGAAGGTAACTGGATCGATATGTAATTAGGCGTCTATTGACGTTTCACGATCAAATCGTGGAAAAGAAAAGCCCCAACGCTACCGTTGGGGCTTTTTTTATTGTCTTGCTACCTTCTACTGCTATTTTCGACAATGGGCTGAAGACAACACTTAGCAGTTGGCGATTTTTTTCGAAGTAGCTATTCTTTTGTTTACATATTACACAGTTTTATTGTAGTCTCCCCAAAATTACACACATGAAAAAAGAGTGTTGTTTTTTAAACCATTGATAATCAATTACATATGCATTTATTCAAAAATGGTATCATATTTTCTATGTATTAAGAGAGTTTAATTATTAATAACACTATTAAAAATAAAGATCATGAAAAAATTAGTTTTTGTATTAGCATTGTCATTAGGAAGTTTTACTGCATTCGCTCAAGATGCCGAACCGGCACAAGAGGAAGCAACTGAAGCTGTAGCCACTCAAGATGGATTTAACGAAGTAGCAATCGAAGAGTTGCCAGAAGCAATTTCTACAGCTCTAGAAGCTGCCCATCCTGGAGCTACTATCTCTAAGGCATACGCTAACGAAGAAGCCCAATACAAGTTGGAAGTTGCCAAAGAAGACGGTTCTGCAGTTGAATTGTACGCAGATGCCGAAGGTAACTGGATCGACATGTAATCAGGCATTCAAGAATTTTTGCGGTAATCTTTACGATTATATCGTAGAAAGAAAAAGCCCTAACGGTAACGTTAGGGCTTTTTTCGTATTGAGATATATCATCGCATACAAGTAGAGCACATTTCCTGAATGACTACTACGTTGCACTGGTATGACCAACACCGTTGCTTTGCGTTTACATTTTACACATTTTTTCACGGAAGTTCACATAATTACACATATTAAAACTATCGATTATTTTATAATGAATTAGTAATCAATAGTTTACAAGTTTACTTAAAAGTGGTATCATATTTTCTATGTATTAAGAGAGTTTAATTATTAATAACACTATTAAAAATAAAGATCATGAAAAAATTAGTTTTTGTATTAGCACTGTCATTAGGAAGTTTTACTGCATTCGCTCAAGATGCCGAACCAGCACAAGAGGAAGCAACTGAAGCTGTAGCTACTCAAGATGGTTTTAACGAAGTAGCCGCTGATGAATTGCCAGAGGCCGTTACTGCCGCCGTTTCTAAAAACTATCCAACAGCTAGCATTGACAAGGCTTACGTAAATGAAGAAAAGCAATATAAGTTAGAAGTATCGTTGGAAGATGGTACAGCCGGAACACTATATGCTGACGAAAGTGGAAACTGGATTGAAATGTAATAACTTGAGTTATTTGTTTTGTATCAAGTTGGTTTGGTCAGAAAGGGGTTGTAGCAATACAGCCTCTTTCTTTTTTTATGAATGTCATTAAAACTAATGCAACATCTCCAAGATTTTTTTAAATAAAAATTTTGACTTTTTCAAACGTTCGGTCAAATAGCCGATTCATATTGTATACAATACCTTTGGGGTATTTTTTGCGTTTTTAGCACGTCTCTTGAACGGGAGTTTTTTCTCACTTTTTGTGAAATATTTTTAAAGTATTATTGGTGATTAACGGCTTTCTTATGGTATTTTTACGTAGATACCTATAGACTAGAAAATTTTTATGCCAAACATCTTGATAATTGAGGATGATGCTGCTTTTTGTCAAATGCTACAGAAGTTTTTGATTAGGAATGGTTATGATACGGAAATTAGTTTTACCGCTCCTGATGCCAAAGAAAAAATTAAGAATACCGATTTTGATTTGGTCTTGACAGATTTGCGATTACCAGACTATGATGGAATTCAGCTGTTATCCTATATTAAAGAAATTAATCCGACGATACCCGTAATTTTGATGACAGGTTATGCCGAAGTTGGTTCTGCGGTAAATGCCATGAAAAAGGGTGCTTTCGACTATATATCGAAACCTTTTACGCCTGATGAGGTTGTAATGGTCATCAAGAACGCACTAAAATCAAAAGCCGAGCGCCAAGATTTTATTGAAAAAGTTGAAGAACTCCCCATTAAAACATTGGAGAAAACTGCGACAGTAGAACCTACTGCTGCCATACGAAAGGGTCCTGTGCAGGGGATAAGTGAGGCTTCCAAAAAATTGGAGGAATATATTAAGTTGGTCGCACCGACAGATATGTCCGTTTTGATTACAGGTGAGAGTGGTACCGGGAAAGAAGTGACCGCCAAAGCCATACATGACAACAGCAAGCGAAAAGATTTTAATTTTATAGCGGTAGATTGTGGAGCTATTCCCAAAGAATTGGCAACCAGTGAATTTTTTGGTCATATAAAGGGGAGTTTTACAGGAGCAATAGAAGATAAAATCGGTAATTTCGAAGCTGCTAATGGTGGAACCTTGTTTTTGGATGAAGTTGGTAATCTTTCCTATGAGAACCAGATACAGCTGTTGAGGGCTTTACAAGAACGTAAGATAAAAAGGGTAGGTAGCACTAAAGAAATCAATGTTGACCTCCGTATTATAACAGCCACGAACGAAGATTTGACCGAGGCCGTGGAAAAAGGAACTTTTCGGGAAGACTTGTATCATAGATTGAACGAGTTTTCAATTGAAATTCCGTCATTGGAAGAACGCTTCGAAGATTTGACCCTATTTGCCGATTATTTTTTAAATAAGGCAAACCTTGATTTAGATAAAAATATCAACGGCTTTTCTACCGAAGTATGGGATATTTTCAGAAGATACCATTGGCCTGGAAACTTGAGGGAACTACAAAATGTTATAAAAAGGGCCGTACTTTTAAGTACCGGAGACAAAGTCGAGGCAGATGCCTTGCCAAGGGAAGTTTCCGAAGCGGAAAACTCAGGGGGGAAGTCTACCGAAAACTTATCAAAATCGGAATTTGAAAAGGATCAAATACTTAAAGCCTTAAAAAAGACAAATTTCAATAAGTCGAAAGCGGCAAAATTGTTACAGGTTACCCGCAAGACACTATATAATCGAATCAATCACTATAACTTGGACTTGTAGTAGTTCGTTCTTTTAGCGCGGTTACCAAATCGTTTACAACCGATATTAATTTTTTCAGGGCAACGTTTAACGATGCTGAGTCCATCGTACTGATTTTGGCCAGCTCCAATTGCTCCAAAGGGGTAATGGCTTCACGTACCCTTAATTGTCTAAACATGGGTAACATGCGATGTGCGACATGATTGATCTGTTTGTAATCGGTGGCACCAATAGTCTCGTTCAACAGCCGCATATTGGTATGGGTATCCCTTAAAAACGTATCGAGTACTTCTTGAATGGCATCCTCATTGTTGCCTAAAAAGGAATATATAGTGTCTAAGCTGTAGATTTCCGATTTCTCTTCTTCAGCTGTTTTGTGAGCCGGAGTGTCGAGCACACTGTTGGTTTCGACCCCCAATAATTTTAAAATACCAATCAATTCACCTTTTGAAAATGGTTTTTGAATCACTTGGGCGAAGCCCAAGTTGGCATAAGCTTCCGGTTCAAGGTCGCGTCTTCCGGTCATGGCGATAATCGGTTGATTTTTATAATGCTTATAAATTCCCGATTTAAGTTTTTTAAGTACTTCAAAACCATTGACCTGAGGCATTTGAATATCCGTTAATACTACATCATAGGCCAAATGCGCATCTTCTTCGACACGTAGGAAATTTGTAAATGCATGTGCCGTAATGCCCATGCTTTCTGCTAATTCCTGCAGCATACGCAATAAAGAGGTGTCGTCATCAATGATGAGCATGCGTAATTTCGGGGCCATATAAGGCTTATCTTTTTGTTTGGCCTCTTCAGCATCGGCAATTTTTAACGGAATTTGTATGGAAAAAGTGCTGCCTTCACCAAACGTACTTTGTAAACTCAAGGATCCCTTTAGTAGTTCCGTAAGTTTTTTAGAGATGGTCAGCCCCAGACCATATCCCCCGAATCTTTTTTCGGTATCGTGATCCGCTTGGGTAAATTCTTTAAAAATATGCTCTTGTTTCTCTTTGGCAATGCCGATTCCGGTGTCGGTAATAGCGATATTGGCGATTAAGGATTTTTCTTTTCCAACCGTTGATGTAGCCTTTATTTTTATATGCCCTTCTTCGGTGAATTTAAAAGCATTCCCGATAAGATTTGTCAATATTTGCCGCAAGCGGAAAGGATCGCCCAAAACAGTTTGCCGGAATTCTGGGCCTATCTCCAAAAATAATTTTAAATTTTTATTGTTGTGAAGGGCTTGAATGCTCTCGGCAGTTTCTTGTATGAGATGGGCGGCTATAAATGGCACTTTTTCTATATTTAGTTTGCCTGCTTCCAGTTTTGAAAAATCGAGCAAGTCATTGACCAGGTTGCCTACATATTGCGTTGAAGATTTGACATTTCTTAGATAGCGTATCTGCTTCTTGGTAAGCTCCGTGCTTTCCATCAATTCCGTATAACCCGTAATCGTGTTTAAAGGGGTTCTAAGGTCGTGGCTGACTGTAGATATCAACTGCTCCCTACTTTTTAGGAGTGATTCTGAATATTTCTTTTCTTTTTCCAGTTTTTGACGATAGGTCTGTACTTTCCAGAAATCACGGTTTATCAGAAACGTAAAGAGCCCGACTATGATAAAACCTAAAATGGCCGTGATTCCGGCAAGTCGTATGGTTTTTTTAAGGGCAGCCTCTTTTTTAAGGTTTTCATTATAAGTAGTGGTCATCACTTCCTGTTCAAAGGCCGAGATTATGGCCCGTAACTGCTGCGAAAGCTCAAGGTCGTTCTTGCTGATTTCAAGCTCTTTTCGGGCCAAGCTGTTTTCTGCCGCTGCACTTTTACGCTTTGCACTCAGCAATTGTGATTTCGAGGCATTTAAAATCGAATCGATATAAGCGGCATCTTCTCTGCCCTGTGCTTTCTTGGGTGAATTCTCGGTAAAGAGCAAGGCAAGTTCGCGACGTGATTGCTGTTCTTTTGGTGATAGTTCGTCAAAATTGGGCCACAGGTTTTCGGCCGAAAACTTTCCGTAAGATTCCTCGATTTTATCAAATTCCTTAAGTGCCTTGTCAATAGAATTGTTGTTTTTGCTCTGTGCCTTTAATGTAAAAAGCTGTTTGCTATTGGCGACTTTTTTTTGCAAAAGTACTTGTAGACTGTCTAAAAGGTCTTTTTGTGAGGCATATTCCGTAAGTAGCTTTAACGAATCGATTTCTGCAAATATGGTGTCTATTTTTTGCTCGTAGGCAGCGAGACTTTGTTTTGTCTTGACTTGTGATACACGCTTTGACACCCCTTCAACTTCATAAAGTTCTGCAATCAGTGAGCCAGTTTTTAAGAGTTTGTTGTCTTTTTCTTCAACAGTTTCATTGGTTATGAAAACCCGTATTTCAGAATAAATAAAATATCCCGCAACAAAGGCAAGAACGCACAATACCAAGTAGCTGAATATTATTTTTGCGTTGTATTTGTTGTTTGACTCTTCTCTCATAAACTCCACCCTGTTAGACCGTATGTTATAGATACGTATTTATCGCCAATATTGACTACAAAGAATAGTTAATATTTGTTATGATATTTAATTTTCGCGCAGTAGCTTTGCCCCATCTCAAAGGGGTGCTGAATCTCAAACTAGTTTTGAAGATTTTTGATACTGGTTTAGGACAAGGCTGAGATTATACCCAATGAACCTGGGCGGGTAATGCTGCCAAGGAATGCGGAAGTCGCTATTTGGAATTCAACCGTCCTTAAATGGGCAAAAATCATGTTTTAACTTAGAATAATAGCCCCTTTTATTCGTAACAAATGTATTACGAATGAAAACTATATTCACAACTACGGCCCTTTTTGGGCTGACCATGGGTCTCTGGGCCCAAGAAAAACCTTCAGATTCTCTGGAAGGAAAGAAAATCGTTCTAGATGAGGTTCTGGTATCGGCAATTCGAGTTACGAAAGAATCGCCCGTTACATTCTCTAACTTGGGAAAAGAACAAATCAAGCCACGAAATTTAGGGCAAGATATTCCCATACTTATGAATTTTCTGCCCTCCGTAGTCACTACGTCCGATGCCGGCGCAGGTATGGGATACACGGGCATTCGGGTGCGCGGTAGTGATAACACCCGCGTTAACGTAACTATTAATGGTATACCTTATAACGATGCCGAATCACACGGTTCGTTTTGGGTGAATATGCCCGATTTTGCATCTTCGACCGAAAACTTACAATTACAACGAGGGGTAGGTACTTCAACAAATGGGTCGGGAGCCTTCGGTGCAAGTTTGAATATCTTGACCGATGCAATATCAGAAACTGCATACGGACAGGTTTCGTCATCGATCGGCAGTTTCAATACACTAAAAAACAATATCAAATTCAGTACCGGACTATTGAGTGACCACGTTGAAATCTCCGGAAGATTGTCGCGAATTACTTCTGACGGATATGTTGATAGGGCCGCTTCTGAACTCGACTCCTATTTTTTACAAGGCGCTTATAAAGATGACAATACCTTGATAAAAGCGCTTTTGTTCGGCGGGCACGAGATTACTTATCAAGCTTGGAACGGTATCAATGCCGATAGCTTAAAAACCAATCGTACCTATAATTCTGCAGGAGAATATACTGATGAAAATGGTGACACGCAATACTACGGGAACGAGGTAGATAATTATAAACAAAACCATGCACAATTGCTGTGGAACGAAAGACTTACCTCTGCTTGGAGCACCAATATTGCACTCCATTACACCCGGGGCCGAGGCTTTTTTGAGCAATATAAAGAAGACGATGATTTTGCCGTGTATGGCATTACACCTGTTGTTGTCGATGGAGCGGAAGTCAATTCGACCGATTTGATTCGCAGGCGCTGGCTCGATAATCACTTTTATGGAGCTGTTTATTCGGCAAATTATGTGAACGAGAACCTGAACTTGATTTTCGGCGGTGGATGGAACAAATATGAAGGAGGGCATTTTGGCGAGATTATTTGGGCCCGATTTGCCAATAATACCGATTATCGCGATCGTTATTATGACAATAATTCTACAAAGACCGATTTTAACTTTTATTCAAAGCTGAACTATACCATAGACAAGCATTGGACTCTTTTTGGGGATGTGCAATATCGTTCTGTGGGGTATAAAGCAAATGGTGAAGATACTGGCCTTGTCGATGATACTTTTGATTTTTTTAACCCGAAGGCAGGATTGACCCTTGACTTGAATTCGAATAACAATTTCTATTTTTCATATGCGATGGCCCATCGCGAACCCAACAGAAACGATTATGAAAGTGGCAATCCGCGACCGGAGAAACTAAATGATTTCGAGTTGGGGTGGCGGTATGTTTCTTCCGAAGTGCAGGTGAATTCCAACATATACTATATGCGTTACAAAGACCAGCTGGTCTTAACAGGCGAGTTAAATGATGTTGGGGCACCTCTTCGCGCCAATGTAGGAGACAGTTATCGTTTAGGATTGGAGATAGACGCTAACTTAAACCTAGGCGAGCATTTTCAATGGCAGCCCAACCTCGCATTGAGCACGAATAAAAATGTAGATTTTGTTTTTGAAAGAAACGGAACGTTAGAGGCGCTGGGGAATACCAACATCGCCTTTTCGCCAGATATCGTAATTGGGAACAAATTGAATTATCTCCCGACTGAGAACATGCAATTATCACTGCTTACTAAATTTGTTGGCAAACAGTATATGGGCAACATAGATGCCGATGATTCGGTACTTGACGCGTATTCGACTACCGACTTCAATGTGCAATATGAAATCAATGTCGGTTCTTTCGTAAAGAATATTGTGTTCTCGGCATTGGTAAACAATATTTTGAATGCCAAGTATGTGTCAAATGGCTATTTTGGGTCATTTGATTATGATGATACAACAAGTGCTACTGGAACGACGACTGGGTTCTACAGTGGGTATTATCCGCAGGCGGGAACCAATTTCTTATTAGGGGCTACCGTAAGTTTTTAGATAAAAAGAGATTTACTTCGAATCCCCGGAATGTGACATTTTCGGGGATTTATGTGGTGAATATCCTTATACGGAAACGATAATGAATTTGGTTTTTGAGATTACCGGTACTGTTTTAAGTTTAGCCTTTCTCTATTTTTTGATCAAAGAGAAAAAGATATGTTGGCTGTTCGGAATTTTGGGTTCGCTCTTGAGCATGTACCTATTTTATTCGACCAAACTATATTCCGAATGCATCTTGCGTATGTATTATGTGTTCATTGGATTTTATGGCTATTACCTTTGGAATAAACGTAGCGGAGCTAATAAGGATTCGGCGGAAATCATAAAGTGGAAGGGCTCAAGCCATGTTATGATTATTTTGGTTGGAATTGTTCTGGTACTGGTTCTCGGCTATGTTTTTGATAATTTTTCAGATGCCAAGAAATCGTATTTTGATGCCTTTACCACGGTATTCAGTTTTTTGGCCAGCTACCTTGAGGCAAAAAAAATACTACGCACTTGGGTCTATTGGATTATACTGAATGGCCTTAGTATTTTTCTTTATGCGGGCCAAGGGTTGTTCGTCTACGCCGTTTTGGCGGCCATCTATTTTGGGGTTTCGTTTTACGGATACTTTTCATGGAGACAGAAATACAACAAGTTAAATTCAGTAAGTAATTTGGTACATTTGCCTTAAAATCGAAGGCAAAATGGCTAAATACGATAACGAAAACGTGAAAATCGACGGTATTGATAAGAAAATACTAAGATTCTTGATGGAAGATGCGCGAAAACCTATTTTAGAAATAGCCCGAAGTATTGGTATTTCTGGTGCGGCGATACACCAGCGTCTTCGTAAATTGGAAGCATCAGGACTACTTTCCGGGTCGAAGTTTATCATCAATCCGAAAGCGATGGGGTATAGCACTATGGCTTATATCGGTATTTTTTTAGATAAGGCGATGAGCAACCCTAAAGCCGTAAGGGCCTTGGAAAAGATTCCGGAAGTACTCGAATGCCATTATACTACGGGAAATTGGTCTATTCTTATCAAGGTGCTCTGTCGTGATAACGAACATCTTATGCAAGTATTGAATAAGGAAATTCAGCAAATCGAGGGCGTATCCCGCACAGAGACCTTTATTTCATTGGCTCAACAAATTGATCGACAAATTCAGGTATAATATTTGTATTAAATCTAAATAAGGATTATTTTTGTGCCTCAATGGAAATAATTCATTCATCACGATATTATTCATTCTTCCAATCCGATAAGGAAAGATGCTTCTATATTGACCTAGGTCAAAAAACAGTGCGTTTGTCTTTTTGTCAATTGTTGGCCCTCCGACAGAAAGTATGGAATATTCAAATAGAAGATCATTTTGAAGACGAAGGTAATAAGCATGGTTTTGAGATTTTAGTGCTTTGTAACAAAGAACATCTTTTTATTTTGAATACTTTAGAGATTTTAGATCTAAAGGAATTGCTTGTGGGTGTCTTCTTGTTCCTCGATATGGGTGTTTCTAATTCTCCCATACCTCAAAAAATATAGACCTTCCGACTATTTTTAATCAGTCTAAAACCAGTTATAAATTGGTTTTGGTACTAGACACGCATGCTTTTATTTGGTAGCTTTACATAAATTAATATAAAATACGAAACAGGCACGCAATACTTTGGAAATATCCTTTAAAATAGGATGGTCGAAATTTTGATGAAAAAGGGGTAGGATACTGTTATCCTGCTTCCAATAAGCCGTTTCTAAACAAATTAAAGATTAAAACATATGAAAGATATAGCAAGACAGCAGATGAGTATTAAGGTGGAAAGCATGGATATGCTTAACGCGCAAATACAAATGGAAGGCAAAGCATCGGCCTCATATTTGGCCATGGCTTCATGGTGTGATCAGCATGCATACCTTCAAAGTGCCGATTTCTTTTACCATCAAGCCGGTGAAGAACGAGAGCATATGATGAAAATTTTCAAATTTATCAACGATTGTGGAGGGAACGCGATATCGCCCGAAATCACTAAAATAAACCATGACTTCTCTTCTTTGGAAGAGATATTCGAGACGGCACTTAGTCAAGAAGTGGAAGTTACCAGATCGATCAACAAGATTGTCGCGGCCGCAAAGAAGCATAATGATTATGCTGTAGAGAACTTTTTACAATGGTTTATAAAAGAACAATTGGAAGAGGAAAAAACAATGCGTGATATCCTTGATCTTTTCGAAGTGATGGGAAGGGACGGAATTGCCCTAAAATTGATCGACGAACGTATTACAGTGGAATAATTGCGATTACCTACCGCCCTTCGGAGACAAAACAAAAAGACCGGCTAAAATTTTTAGCCGGTCTTTTTTATTCGCTTCTTTTTTAACAGGAATTAATCCCTTCCTCCGAAGACTTGCATTCCCCAATAGACCAATGTGGCCAATGAGCCTATTGCTGCAACCAGATACGTTCTAGCCGCCCATTTTAATGCATCTTCCGAGCCTTTAAATTCTTGTTGGGTCACCATATTTTTTTGTTTTAACCACACCAAGGCACGTTTACTGGCGTCGTATTCCACCGGCAGCGTAATAAAACTAAAGAGGGTGGCCATGGCCATCATCACCAGACCGGCAACTGCAACCCAGTAACCAAAGCCTACACCGGCGGCGGCACCCAACATCAATCCACCAAAAACGACCCACATGCTCATACCTGATGTAACACTTACCACAGGTACCAATTTAGAACGCAAGGTCAACCATTCGTACGCCTGTGCATGCTGAACGGCATGACCACATTCGTGCGCAGCTACTGCGGCGGCGGCGGCATTACGTTGACTATACACCCCCTCGCTGAGGTTGACCGTTTTGTTTTTCGGATTGTAATGATCCGTCAGCATACCTGCCGTCGAAATCACCTTTACATCACGAATACCGTGGTCTGCCAACATCTTCTCGGCAATTTCGGCACCGCTCATACCATTTTGTAAATGTACTTTCGAGTAATGCTTGAATTTGCTTTTTAACTTGCTACTGACCAACCAGCTAATAAGGGCAATGGCACCGATCAATATATAATATCCCATCATAATATGTACGTTTTAAAATTTAAAATTAAAGATACTAAAGATCGCCTCTTGGCCAAATAACTTTATGATATGACTAAAGCGATACGTTTAGATAAATAGCAAAAACCCCGCCATATTATGTTGGTTAACTTAAACTGACAAAATGTACTGACAGTTATTTATATTTAAGTTTAAGCCCGATAACGAGTACAATTAAAGCGGAAGTGATGCCGTTGGCCAAAATCATCGAAACACTTTCGTAATGCAGTCCGTAGATGAACCATAGCGTGGTGCCTGCCAAAAAGACGAGGTACATTACCAATGAAATGTCTTTGGTCGACTTGTGTTTCCAGATTTTAAAAACCTGGGGCACAAAAGCCGAAGTGGTGCAGACCGCGGCGATCAAGCCTAATATTTCGATGTTTTGCATAATTTTTAGAGCCTTGGTATCTTATTAAATGTTCATATAACACTCGGTTTCCCGAGTGAAAAAGTCCGGATCCACCTCCCTTTGGTAAAGGGAGGAGCCAATTTCAATGCAACATTCTTCAAATGTCCGATCCAGATGCTCCCCTCTTTTAAAAAGGGGGGAATGAATCCCGTGGAATGCAATGTAGCGGGAGAAAGGGGAGTTTGCTCTCACGGCATATACATTCATACTATCCTACAACATTTACGATTTTCCCGGGTACTACAATAACTTTCTTAGGCGTTCGCCCCTGCAACTGGGCTTGCGTTTTTTCGTGTGCCATGACTTCGGCCTCGATTTCTTCTTTTGATAGATCCAATGGAAGCTCCAGCTTAAACCGCATTTTGCCATTAAACGAAATGGGGTACTCTTTGCTGCTTTCCACCAAATACTTTTGTTCGAATTTTGGGAAAGGTGCCGTGGCAATCGATTCGCTATGTCCCAATTGTGCCCAAAGTTCTTCTGCGATATGCGGCGCATAGGGCGATACTAGAATAGCCAAGGGTTCCAGCACAGAACGGCTGGTGCATTTTTGGGCGGTCAGTTCGTTCACGCAGATCATAAAGGTGGAAACCGAGGTGTTAAAACTAAAGTTTTCTATGTCTTCCTCGACTTTTTTGATGGTTTTGTGCAAGGTTTTAAGGCTTTCCGCCGAAGGTGCTTCATCGGTAACTTTAATGCCACTTTCCTCAAAATAGAGTTTCCAAAGTTTCTTAAGAAACGAGTGTGCTCCTGTAATCCCAGCGGTGTTCCAGGGTTTGGATTGCTCCAACGGCCCCAAAAACATTTCATAAAGCCGTAGGCTGTCTGCTCCATACTCCTCACAAATCGCATCGGGACTAACCACATTGTATTTGGACTTGGACATTTTTTCGACTTCACGGGAAACAATAAATTCCCCTCCGGGCTTCCCCGAAGTGGGATTGATTCCCTTATAGATTTCTCCATTGTCCAGGGTGAATATGGCATCTTTAAATTCTGGGCGCCAGTTTTTAAAAGCTTGGATATCTAGTTCGTCTGATGCATTAACCAAAGATACATCTACATGAATGGGCATCCATGTGCTCACTTCGGTCGTTCCATCGGTTAGCCTTTTAAGAATATCCTCGAAATCAGCAGTATCCGGGGGAACCATCTTTTCTTTGGAAGGGTCACTTAAGTCAGAAACAAGTTTGTTATACCAATTTCTAGAAACAAAGTGTTCTTTATTATCTTCTCTAATTAAATAGGCCAATGCACTTGTCCCCGTAATCATCCCTTGGTTGATCAGTTTTTTTGCAAACTCATCTTTGGGAGCGACACCTCTGTCAAATAAAAACTTTTGCCAAAACCGGCTATATAACAAATGCCCCGTGGCATGTTCGCTACCACCGATATAGAGATCCACATCTTGCCAATAATTAATGGCTTCGGGTGAATAGATAGCGTCTTCGTTGTGCGGGTCCATATACCGATTAAAGTACTGTGAGCTACCCGCCCAACCGGGCATGGTATTCAATTCTAAAGGGAAAACCGTTTTATGGTCGATCAAATCATTGCTGACCACTTCGTTCTTTTCAACATCCCAGGCCCAAACCGTGGCATTCCCGAGTGGGGGTTCGCCCGTTTCGGTAGGGAGGTATTTTTCAACTTCCGGCAATTTAATGGGCAGGTATTTTTCGTCGATCATCTGCGGCATTCCCTCTACATAATACACAGGGAAAGGTTCGCCCCAATAGCGCTGACGGCTAAAAACGGCATCGCGCAAACGGTAGTTGATTTTACCCTCGCCTTGTCCTAATTTTTCGAGTTCGACAATGGCTTTTGTTGTCGCTTCCTTATAGTTCAGTCCGTTTAAAAAATCGGAATTGGCTATCACCGTAGTGGCCTTATCGGAAAACGCTTCCTCAGAAATGTCAACGCCCTCAAAAATATTCGGAATGGGAATATTGAAATGCTTCGCAAAGTCATAATCGCGTTGATCGCCACAGGGTACCGACATCACCGCTCCCGTACCATAGCCGGCCAATACGTAATCGCCGATCCAAATCGGTATGGGTTCTTTTGTAAACGGATGCTCGGCATAGGCGCCTGTAAACGCTCCAGTAATGGTCTTGACGTCGGCCATACGATCGCGTTCCGAACGTTTTGCAGTCGCTTCGACATAGGCTTCGACCTCGGCTTTTTGATCCGGTGTCGTAATTTTCGCAACCAAGTCATGCTCGGGAGCCAGGGTCATAAACGAAACGCCAAAAATGGTATCGGGGCGTGTAGTGAACACTGAAATCCCCCTAGCCCCCGAAGGGGGAATACTTTTCTTCACTAAAATTTCCTTTATTTCTTGTAAGACAGCATCAATATCACCAAGAACCTGATTGTTTCTAAAGCGAACAACCTCAAAACCACGTTCGTTCAGAGCCTTTGTGCGTGCCTCATCCTCTGCTTTTTGAGTATCATGAATATCCCCATCTACCTCGACAATCAGTTTTTTGGAAAGACATACGAAATCGACTATGAAGTCATCTATAAGATGTTGTCTTCTGAATTTATCACCTAGGTTTTTTCCTTTTAAACTTTCCCAAAGGGCCGCTTCTGCTTGTGCAGGGTTATTTCGCAATTTCTTTGCTTTCTCAAGTAGTAAATGAGAATTGTTCCCTCCAGTCATATAACCCGGAGTTGTTCCTTCCCCCTCGGGGAAGGCTAGGATGGGGAAAGTTACTTCGGCACCTTCACTTCTTCCGATCCAATTCGTTTGCGAGTCTTTTAGCGGCTGGGGCCAATCCACTTTATTCAAACCATCGAGTAAACGTTGGGCATAAGCCGTGATACGCATGCTCCATTGGGTCATTTTTTTACGGATTACCGGGTGACCGCCGCGTTCCGAAACGCCATTGACGATTTCATCGTTGGCCAACACTGTTCCCAACGCAGGGCACCAGTTGACCTCGGTATCGGCCAAATAGGTCAATCGATATTTTAAAAGCACTTGTTGCTTTTCGGTGTCGGAATAATTTTTCCAATCTTGTTGGGTGAAAATGGAGGTTTCGTCATCGCACACGGCATTGACCGCTGCATTTCCTTCCGTTTCAAATTTTGAAATCAAACTTCCGATGGCTTCCGCCTTATCGGTGTCTTTGTTGTACCACGAATTGAAAAGCTGAATAAAGACCCACTGCGTCCATTTGTAATATTTCGGGTCTGAAGTACGTACTTCGCGGCTCCAATCGAAAGAAAAGCCCATACGGTCAAGCTGTTTTCGATAACCCTCAATTTTGTTTCCTTCTTTATCAACACCGCCCTCGATATTGACTTTGGTCGTGTCTGCGGGGTGTTGCCCCGTTTGTATGGCATACTGTTCTGCGGGGAGTCCGAAAGAATCGTAACCCATCGGGTGCAACACGTTAAAACCTTTATGCCTTTTATAGCGGGCATAGATATCACTGGCAATATAGCCCAACGGGTGTCCCACGTGTAACCCGGCACCAGAAGGGTAAGGGAACATATCCAAAACATAATATTTGGGTTTATCAGAATGGTTTTCTGCCTTAAAAGTTTGGTTGTCGGCCCAAAATTTTTGCCATTTCTCCTCTATCTTTCTAAAATCGTAGTTCATGCCTGATTTTTGCTATTCGGCAAAAATAAGTTTATTCAATTTACTTTCCTATTTTTACATCTTATACCGTATAGCATACCATGGGTAGATCATTTGAACAGTACCAAAAACGAAAGCTGATATCGTCCTATTTCTCGGTCGTATTGAGTATTGGTCTTGTACTTTTTCTTTTGGGGGCTCTGGGTCTTTTACTGTTGAACACCAAGAAAATGGCAGATCATTTTAAAGAGCAGATTACCATATCGTTGTTCTTGAAAGACAGTGCCAAAGAGGTGGAAGTCGACCAATTGTTGAAGAGTTTAGAGGTCATGGAATACACCAAGCAGGCCACCTATGTGTCTAAAGAAGAGGCCGCCGAAAAACATAGCGAAGAGATTGGTGAGAATTTTTTGGAGTTTTTAGGATATAATCCGCTAAAAAATTCGATCGATATTCAATTAAACGCCGATTTTGTCTCTCCCGAAAAGATTGAAGAAATTGCCGCGGAACTATCTAAAAAGAAGCATGTTGACGAAGTCAGCTATGATAAGCCCCTTGTCGGGCTGTTGAGTGAAAATGTCAAGCGTATAAGCTTTTGGATCTTGGTGGCCAGTGCTGTTTTTACATTTATCGCCATGCTGTTGATCAATAGCTCCATTCGATTGTCGATATATTCCAAGCGATTTATAATCAAGACGATGCAAATGGTGGGAGCCACTAAAACCTTTATCAGAAGACCTTTTATTTGGACGAACGTTAAACTAGGCATGTTGGGTGCCCTACTGGCGTTGCTTGGTCTGGGGGGCGTACTGTATTATTTGGATCAAAATTTTCCTGAAATGGATCTTTTTCATGACATTCCGCAATTGGCCATACTTTTTGGTGGCGTTTTTGTCTTAGGTGTTTTGATTTCATGGATAAGTACCTATTTGGCGGCCCAGCGCTTTTTGAATTTGAGAACCGATGAACTTTATTATTAAATAGTGATTTGATTCGGTCAGCGGATCTACGTCTTTCGCTAAAAGCGTTAATACTTGGTTAAGGTTTGTAATGGTGAAAATGGAATAACGTAATACCCATTAACTTTTTTCCTAAATTTGCGGCATGGGCAAAAAAAATAGAAACAAGAACGATCAGCAACCCCGGCAAGAATTTATCTTTCAAAAAAAGAACTATATGTTCATGTTCTTGGGTGTCGCTTTTATTGTATTAGGTTTTATTTTAATGAGTGGCGGCGGAAGTGATGACCCGAACGTGTTCAATGAAGACATCTATAATTTCAGGCGTATACGTTTGGCACCTACTTTGGTGCTTATCGGATTGGGGATCGAAGTATATGCCATATTGTTGAACCCCCATAAGAAGCGTAGTTAATTTGGATACTTTAGATGCTATAATACTTGGTATAATTCAAGGATTGACCGAGTTTTTGCCTGTGTCGTCAAGCGGGCATTTAGAATTAGGAAAAGCGATTTTAGGCGATCATTCCGTTCCCGAGGAAAGTCTTTTGTTTACGGTAATCTTACATTTCGCCACAGCTTTGAGTACGATAGTGGTCTTTCGAAAGGACATCTGGGAAATAATCAGGGGGCTCTTCAGTTTTACTTGGAACGAAGAAACCCAGTTTTCCTTAAAAATTATTGTTTCTATGCTACCCGCCGTATTGGTGGGTCTTTTTTTTGAAGAGCAACTGGAAGCCTTTTTTGGGGGCAATATTCGTTTTGTAGGTTTTATGTTATTGATAACTGCAGTGCTCCTGTATTTTGCAGATAAAGCCAAAGATACCGATAAAAAGGTAACGTTTTCGAATGCCTTTATTGTGGGGGTTTCCCAGGCTATTGCGATGCTTCCGGGGATATCGCGAAGTGGTGCGACCATTTCTACCTCTGTGTTGTTGGGCGTCGACAAAACCAAAGCCGCACGTTTTTCCTTTTTGATGGTGGTTCCGTTGATTTTCGGAAAAATAGGAAAAGATTTGATGAGCGGGGAATTGCACTTTGATGGAGAGAATAATTTTGCCATGGGCGCCGGATTCATTGCGGCCTTTATTGCTGGTCTTGCCGCTTGTACATGGATGATTCAATTGGTCAAGAAAAGTAAACTCACCTATTTTGCAATCTATTGCTTGATTGTTGGCGCTATCGCGATTGCGTATAGCTTTTGGGGCTAAGTGTGCCGCTAAAAACTCCTTTTGGTAAGGGGCAATACAGTTTTCCTATGGATGTACGAACTAAAGAAGATTTTCTTAACGGACAACTGCTGTTAATTGACAAACCGCTGGGTTGGTCATCTTTTCAGGCTGTGAACAAATTGAAGTGGGTTATCCGTAAAAAGTTTGGACTCAAAAAAATTAAAATAGGCCACGCCGGAACTTTAGACCCTTTGGCGACGGGGCTTCTATTGATATGTACAGGAAAGTTTACCAAAAAAATTAACGAGTTACAGGGGCAAGAGAAAGAGTATACGGGAACGGTCACTTTAGGGGCCACCACGCCTTCTTATGATTTAGAGACCGAAGTCGATCAGACCTTTCCTATTGAGCATATCACCGAAGATCAAATTCGAAGCGCGGTAACGGGGTTCATCGGTGATATTGAACAAATACCACCCATATTTTCCGCTTTAAAGAAAGATGGAAAACGATTGTACGAATATGCCAGGGAGGGGAAGACGGTAGAAATTAAGAAAAGGGCCGTTACTATTTCAGAATTTGAAATAACCCGTATAAACCTGCCGGAAGTTCAATTTCGTGTGGTTTGCAGTAAAGGAACCTATATACGGTCTTTGGCACATGATTTGGGG
Organism: uncultured Kriegella sp.; assembly: GCF_963975415.1. NCBI lineage: Bacteria > Pseudomonadati > Bacteroidota > Flavobacteriia > Flavobacteriales > Flavobacteriaceae > Kriegella > uncultured Kriegella sp. The sequence continues at coordinate 355,069 of NZ_CAXBGN010000002.1, read as the reverse complement.
TTGGTTCTTAAGAGTGGAGGGTATTTATCGGAACTCAGGAGAACCAAAATAGGCCTTTTTAACGTAGATAAAGCGCAAGGTCCTCTTGTTTTTGAGGAGAGTTTGCTCGAAAATTCCTCCGATTCGTAAAAAGATAGGGTAGCGAGTTCCGTTTAACGATAAAGTAAAATATTTTTATATAATTGTGGTTATAGCACTATGAATCTGAATCGCAAACAATTATCACTTGTGATTACTCTTTTTTCCATGTCTATCGTGGTGTTGGTTTTATTCAACATTCACCTGGGTAAGGAAGAGGAGCGGGAGGAGTATGTAGTAGAAATGGTGTTGGCCGATGATGAGGAACTTCTGGTTGAGGAAGAAGAATTAGTGGAAGAAATGGCCGAGGCCGACCCCATAAAGAGCCATATGGCCTTTAATGAAACGGCAAAGCCGAGTTATGGTAATCCTGAACCTCTAAAAACCTTGGAGGAGTTGATGGAGGAGAAGGAGTCTGCTAGCGAAAATGAAGAAACTACCGATGTATTGAGTACCGATAGTGATTATGTTGCCCGTGTAAAGGAAATGGCCAAAAGACGCCGGGAACAAAGACAGTTGTTGGGCGAGAAGGAAGCGCAGAAAAAAGAGTTTACCAATAATCTGGCCAAACGAAGAACGTCAGTTTCCTATTCATTGGTCAATCGAAATAATTACAAACTGCCACCTCCAATTTATACCTGTATCGAAGGGGGAAAAGTGGTCATTAATATTACCGTCGACGGATTGGGCAATGTTCTCGATGCACATTTTAATTCGAAAAGTTCAGGCACTTCGAACGGTTGTTTGGTTGATAACGCAATTACATACGCCTATAAAGCCAAATTTAATTCTTCCGATAAAGGTCAACAAAAAGGTACGATTACCTATTTATTTCAGCAGAAGGCTCGATAAGAGCTCATTGGCGATACTTTTTCCCTTGTCTTTATTGTACCATGATTGAAGTGTTTCCCTAAATTCAGGGGTCAAACCCTCGGGACTGTTCTTTTGAGTTTTTACCATTTCGGCCGCTTCTACCGGGCGAGGTCCCCATTCATCCAAAATTGTATTTGTTGTGTCATCGATAACGATCAATTTAGGTATAGACATTGCCCCATTGGTCAAAAAACGGTTCATCAACTCAATGTTTTCATCACGCAATAAAACTTTCAAGTTGATATTAGAATTCAAAGAAGCCATTTTATGCATCACCGGCAATGATGGGGCCGCGTCTCCACACCAACTTTCGGTCAAGACGACCCATGTTCGCTTATGGTCTATTTTTGAAATTTCGTTGATGGTATCCTCCGATAACCGTAATGTTTTATCCCATCTCCTCATCCGATTATGGTTTAAGAGGGTATAATCACGTAATGCTTCCGATTGATCAGGGCCAGTTGATTTTCCTTCCAATACCAATTGGGCGACCATTTCACGGTAATCGACATAGGTCATTGCTTGGGGGAGACTTTCCTCTAATAATTCTTCAGTTGTTTTCTTTGTAAGCTCTTGTGTTGGGGTATTCATAGATTATATCGATTTTATTTGAAAATGAATTGGTAGTATAGGGGCATAGAACCTTACAAACTTTTCGGCAAGCGGAAGTTTTTCAAGTTGTCGGCATTGCTATTGTGGTAATTTTGGGGTTGTCTGTAGTATGCTAAAGACAAGTTGAATAAAATATGGTGTAGGGTGGTTGTTTTCATGGCAATCGGTCAATGAAGAAAAATGGTCTTTTAAGAAGTGTTGATGCAATGAACCTTCTAAAACCGTGCTGGCCAAACTTGCGGAGTATGGAAAATCATTGTTTACGGCGGTTATCATGGTGCTCAAGCGTTTGACCAACCGTTGATAGATTGTAAAATAACCGTCTTTGTTTTCGGTATCTACTTCTTGGGTCAAATATGATTTTGAATTTTCATTGATTACGATTTTGTTCAAAAATACCTCGTTAATATGTGAATAGGCCGAATCTTCTTCGGTCGATTTTGTAAGGATTTCGATGGTTTTTTTTAGTTTTTTTACGGGGTCGGCCATACCATTGGTTGTGAATACAAGCTGGTATTCAAGCCAGCCCCAATACCAAGACGTTAGATAGAGCAGTAGTTTGTGCTTATTCTCAAAATAGCGATAAACCGAACTTTCGTTTGATTTTATGCGTTTACCCAGTTTCTTGAAGGTAAAACTCTCAAAACCCATTTCATATATCATGATGATGCTTTCTTCAATGATACGTTTACCGAGATTGGAAGATTCCGGGTCTTTGATATAGATTTTTTCGTTAATTTGAATCCTTACGGAGTGCAGCAGTTCGTCCATACTTCAAAGTTAATAGTATTACTATTACATTGTAATATATTAACTAATTTTTAACGATGGTAATACTTTTTAAATAGTTAAATATTGGTATTTTCGAATAAATCATTTAATATAAAAGTCATGAAAAATACGTTTTTAGTTTTATCATTAGTTGCTTCGTTTGCAATGCTAAATGCGCAAGAGAACGAGCCCATTGTCAAAGAGGGAAGTGTGTTGACTTTAGGGGAGCCTTCTGTAGATGGCTACCAACATATTGATTTTCCTCGTAAGAATATTATTTTAAAAAGAGGGGCGATTGCAAATTTTAATAATCTCATTGGAAAAAAGGTCGTCGTTAAAAAAATGGGTACCGAAAATTCTACTGCGCTTCTCGAACGTCAAAATGGGCAGCCCTTTTTTAGGTTCTATCCAAAGGTTAGTTCAGATATAGAAAAAGCATTGGCAGCAGGCGAATTAAAGTATGTAAGTAGTAAAAAGCAAGAAGCTATTGTTCGACCATAGGTAACTCAAGAACTTCATACAGGTTTTCATAACAGTTGGTACAGCCATTTCAAGTTTTTGAATGGGTTTACCAGCTGTTTCATTTTATTCCCATATCTTTAAATTCAAAGCGGATTTCATGCAAAAAAATCGATGTGGCTGGTGCAAGGGTGATAAACTTTACGAAGATTATCATGACTTTGAATGGGGCGTGCCTGTACGTGACGATAAGACTAGTTTTGAATTTTTGGTTTTAGAGACTTTTCAAGCTGGTTTAAGTTGGATAACCATTCTTCGAAAACGTGAAAATTTCCGTGAAGCCTTCGATAATTTTGATTATGAAAAAATCGCCCAATATGATGAGGCTAAAAAAGATGTGCTTTTGCAGAATGCCGGTATCATTCGTAACAAGCTCAAAGTAAACGCCACGGTAACCAATGCACAAGCATTCATGGCCATTCAAAGGGAATTTGGAAGTTTCAGCACCTATATTTGGAATTTTGTAGATGGAGTACCCCTTGTAAATAAAGTTGAAGACTATCGAAAGGCTCCTGCAACTACTGAAGTTTCAGATAAAATCAGTAAAGACTTAAAGAAAAGAGGATTCAAATTTGTGGGTAGTACGGTGATGTACGCCTATATGCAGGCGACCGGAATGGTAAACGATCATGAAACCAGTTGCTTTAGGTATGAAGAGGTGTAAGTCTTTTTTGCTTCTGCTCTTGTTTTTAGCTAATATGACCGTTTTTGGTCAGAACGGTGTTGAAGGCGAACATCGAATTAAAAAAGTACAATTTCCTTCCATTTCAATAGATACCTTATTTAAAACTGTCGGGCGCTCTGAACTAACAAGAGTTCGCTACTATAAGACGGTCGATACTGTACGAACAAGCTATACGCTTAAATTCAAGATGCAACGGCTACATTATCAAATGCATTTTGATGCGAACGGGAATCTGCTCAAAGTAGGTTTTGGGGTAAAGGAAGTAGACGTGCCCTCAGACACCTATGCCGCAATGCGTGGTTATCTTCAAAATCGCTTTGAAAAAGTAAAAATTCGCAGAATGTATCAAGAATATCCGATTACGTCTAGGGAAAAAGTACATTCCCACCTTAAAAATGCTTTCCAGAACTTGCATTTGCCAACGAATCAATATCGTCTTCTGGTCATGGGGAAGAATAAGGGTGGCCGAGAACAGTATGTGGTTAAATTCGATGCGAAAGGAGGTTTGAAAGATTTGTCCATGGCTCTACCGGCTAACCACGATCGTATATTGTACTAGCATTTCGGTTTTGTCTTAAGTACGTTGATAAAAGACGTTCTAGGTATTTCAACGGCTCCAAGACTAGCTAAATGTTTGGTGTATACTTGACAATCGATAAGACGGTAGTTTTTCTCTTTTAGTTCTTGGGTCAATTTTATAAAAGCGAACTTAGAGGCATTGCTTGATTTGCTGAACATGCTTTCGCCGCAGAAGACGTGACCGAGATCGATACCGTACAATCCACCTACGAGTTGGCCCGCTTCCCAAACCTCATAAGACAAGGCTACGCCCATGGTGTGTAGCTGCATATAGGCTGCCTTCATCCGTTTGGTAATCCAGGTACCTGGTTGTCCTAATCTTTCGACTGTTGCGCAGGCAGTTATCACATTTTCAAACTGTGTGTTTTTGGTCAAGGTGAACGTATGGTCCCTTAAAACTTTCCGCATACTTTTTGAAATTTTCAGCTGGTCGGGAAACAGGACCATTCTAGGGTCGGGACTCCACCAAAGTATCAACGAGTCGTCGTTGAACCAAGGGAAAATGCCATTTCGATAGGCAAGCAATAACCTTTCCGTGGATAAATCTCCACCTACGGCTAAGAGTCCTTCCTCATTGGCCGTTTCGACCGATGGAAATTCCAGTTTTTGCGTTAAAAAAGGAATGGGCGTTTGGTGGTTCATTTCATATTTCGGAATAAAATTATACTCCCTGAAAACTAGCATCGTCTAAATTAATCAAAGGGGACGAAATCTGGTATTGATTTAAATCAATACCTGTTTGCAAAAGATATTGTTGAAAGATAGGGAGTAAAACCGAAACAGTGCTTCAATACAACGGTTTTGGTCTTAAAGTATCGAACTAACGAGAAATAAAAAGACCTGACAAGTCTTGAAAACTTGTCAGGTCTTTTGCCTCATATAAAAGTGGGTCTAAATTCAAACAATCTTTGCTTAAAAAGGTAAATCGTCGTGATCTTCTTCGTTCAAATTGTCGGCAGGTTCGAAAGCTTCCGTAGGAGGCACTGGAGGAATGTTACTGCTGGCCGCTTCGGTTTGCAAATTTTCAATACGCCAACCTTGAATTGAATTGAAATATTTGGTTTCACCTTGAGGGTTGGTCCATTCCCTACCTCTTAAGTTAATACTTATTTTTACCTGTTGACCAACGCTAAAATTATTGAGTAGGTCGGTCTTATCCTGTACAAATTCCACCATGATGTGTTGTGGGTATTGCTCTTCCGTGGTAACGACTACTTCTCTTTTTCGAAATCCATTGTTTCCAAATGTTTGAGTCTCTCCTATTACCTTAATCTTTCCTTGTACTTCCATGTTACTGTTTATTACGTTCTAAATTCTCTTTGTTTAGTTATTCAAACAGGAACTCCCATCAAATAAGTTCCTTGTTTTTTACCATTGCTTTTTTTTGCCTGTCCTTTTTTCCATATATAATTACTTGTTCCTAATCCGTCGAGTAAGGCGTCAAGGTCTTTGAAAGTGTACATCCTCGGTAGAGAGGCTTGTCCGTCCCAAGCAAAGCAAACCGGGATTACGGGAATCAAATAAGTAAATATAATTTGCTGCCAAGTTAAGGGTTTTACAGATGGTGTCATAAAAAGAACCATAATAATTAGTACGATCAACGAAATTGGTAGTAAAAGCCACCATATCAGTAATGGGATGTTATTTTCTCCCATTTCATAAATGAGCAATGGTTGTCGATTCTCTTGGGCCGAGGCCAAAATTTTGCGAGCTTTTTTCGGTGGCATATGGTGAAAGCTGTTGACCATGGTTTTGAGTCCTGTCGGAGCCGTGGCGATGTTTGTGGCATCTACCGAAACATCATGATAGATGATAGATTCTCCTTTAGCCATCTTGTATTTTTTGACCATTTCAGGATTCGGATATAAATCGGTCATTACCAGTTTGACCTCACCCAAACCATGAACTTCGTGTAGTGCTTTAATAACGTCTGGCATGGTTCCTCCCGAACCAGATCCCACATCGACAATTTGTGATATATTTTTCTCTTTTAGTATTTCGGCAATCAAATCGGACAATACTTCGCCTATGCCAAGTTTTCGCTGAAGATGAACTATGAGGTTGGTCATATAGCTACGAATGTTAGTCGGAAACCAACTGAAATCTTCAAACTCGAATAATTGTATTCTTTTCATTAGGGTAGTAACATTTTCCATGCCGAGAGCACATCGTTTTTTTGTATGAATTCTTGGGCTTTTTTATGAATTTTATTGGTATCTCCACTAATTCTTATAGCTCTGATTTTGGGGTGATCTGCCATAAAATTAGCTACTTCTTCTGCATCGGGAATCTTTGCCACATTACCTAATAACCCTAGGTCATTGCCCGTTAGAACTTTGCTCAAACGAATATTTTCTGGTATTTTATCGACTCCGACTCCCAAGGTCAAAAGAGGTTTGGGCACTTCAAACAATCCTTGATTGGCTCGACTGTACCAATTACCTCCCATGCGAGCGACTTGATCGATTTTCGATGGGTCAATGGTGCCATTTTTGTCGAGCACATTACTTTTGATATGCATTTTGACAACTTGGGAAAAAATTAAATTTCCAGCCCCACCCTTATTGCCCAAGGCTTCTACCTTGGTCACTTTACACTCGAACTGTACAGGTGATTCGGCGACACGAAAGGGTCTTACGATATCCGATGGCAACATGGTGAGTCCTGATTTGATAAACTCGTTTATCCCTTCCCCGTATTCGGTACTGGTCAAAGACATCTGTTGCACCATGGCATAATTGACAATATTAATGACTACTTCTTTGGTTTTTAAGACATTTTCCAAAGTATGTTTAGTCGAATTGTCACGAACCCTTCTAGAGGGTGAGAAAATTAAAATTGGAGGATTGGAACTAAAAATATTAAAAAAACTAAATGGTGATAAATTGGGTCTTTCCTGAGAATCAACAGTACTTGCAAAAGCAATGGGTCTGGGGCCTACAGCACCCAAAAGGTGGCCGTGCAATGCGCTGGTATCCATTTCATCGGGCAGTATGGAAATCATTTTTGCCATGGCCCATAAAGATATGCAATTTGAATTCTATTTGAAATAAGTACAGGAGTGCTCGAAGTACGAATTTGCATCATTTTACGTTATCTTTAATGCAAGAACACATTCGATGAACTTTTACCTCAAAGGAAAGACTTCCAACATATTTTTATTGATAGCATCTTTTGTTATTGTTAGTCTGATTCTTTGGAATACCAATAGTTTCTTTAAAAAGTTCAAAGAGGAAGAACGGCTTAAGATGGAGATTTGGGCCACTGCTCAACTTGAGCTACTGCAATCTTCCATTGAAGACGATCCAGGGAATCTTACGATTAAGGTGCTACAGAACAATACTTCGACACCGATGATTCTGGTCAATAAAGATGGTTCGACAAAGACAAACAACATGCCTGGCGAACTGGCTTCTGACAGTTTGTATATTCAAAACCGAATTGTTCGGTTTAGGGATGAAAACACTCCCATTTCAATAGATCAACAGGGAGAACACCTGGCGACTTTGTATTACGGAAATTCAGAGGTGTTGACGAAGCTGAAGTATTACCCAATTGCTTTGTTGCTGATTATTTTTCTTTTCGGGGCAGTCATTTACTTCTTTTTTAAAACAAGCAAGGCGTCGGAACAGAATAAACTTTGGGCCGGTATGGCCAAAGAAACAGCGCATCAAATTGCAACCCCGCTTTCATCGTTGTTAGGATGGAACGAGTTGTTGAAGACTGAGAAAATAAGTCCTGAGATTACAAAGGAAATTGAAAAGGATATTTCTCGTTTGGAAACGATAACCGAGCGTTTTTCAAAAATAGGGTCGCTACCTAAACTTGATGAGTATGATATTGTCGAAGAAACTCGGGATGCTTATGACTATTTGAGGCATCGAAGTTCAAAATTGATCCATTTTTCTTTTAATTCGAAAATAGAGAGTTTATCGGTTCAATTGAATAGACCTTTGTATAATTGGACTATCGAGAATCTTGTCAAGAACGGAATTGATGCGATGAAGGGAAAAGGTAGTATTTCGATAGAAATTATTCCTGATGGAAAATATGTAAATATTCTTGTTACTGACACAGGACATGGTATATCAAAGAGTGATTTTCAATCGATTTTCAATCCAGGCGTAACTTCCAAAAAAAGAGGGTGGGGTTTGGGTCTTAGTCTTGTTAAAAGAATAGTGGAGGAATATCACAAAGGAAAAATAAAAGTACTTTCATCAAGTAAGGAAGGTACAATTATGCAGATTTCGTTAAAAATAAATCCATGATTATGGCAAAGGAAGAATTGGAAGTCATCAAAGAGGCTGACCTCACTAACAACTGCCCTGAATGTTTTAATCAAGATATGAAGATTACCTTCTATCAAAAACACAAACACGGCAAATTTTTCCATCGAACAACAGATGAAGTTAGTTGTCAAATCAAATGCAATAAGTGTGATTCGATTATTTATCCTGTTAATTGGACGGAAGACATTGAACGTACTTTTAAGTACTATCAGAAAATGGCGGCCCCTAAACGCACTACTATGCGCTTCACCTTGTTGTTTTATGTTCTAATGCTGTTGTTAATTGTCGTTGTTGGCGCAGGGGTTTATTTTCTCTTGCAAGGAAGCCCGCTCTAGTTGCCGATTTAAAATGTGATAACGTCAATAATTTTCCAAAATGGTAGTTGAATTGATTACTTCAGTTTCGCACGAATCTTGTCGGCAATAGTTTCGAACTCTTCCTTTGAAAGTGAAACTTTGTTTTGAAAAGTGGCGTCGCCCATTTTGTTCAGCGGTATTAAATGAACATGTACATGGGGTACTTCCAAGCCTATAACTGTCATTCCTACGCGTTGACAATCTATGGCATCTTCAATGGCTAAACCTATTTTTCGGGAAAAGGCCATGAGACCCAGATAAGTAGCTTCATCAAGATCAAAAATTTTATCTACCTCTTTTTTCGGAATGCACAATGTGTGGCCAACAGCATTGGGATTAATGTCTAAAAAAGCAAAAAAATCTTCGTCCTCGGCAATTTTGTAGCAAGGTATTTCGCCATTGATAATTCTTGTAAAAATACTCGACATAAGCTTTAAATATAATGGCCTGACTTGGCGTTTCAATTCCGCTAGGCCTTTATGTTACTTTCTTGTAATTTCGAGAATGTCAAATTTTAAAGTTCCGTTCGGAACAGTAATCTCTGCGGTATCGCCTACTTTTTTGCCTAGCAGACCCTTACCAATTGGAGAGCTTACAGATATTTTTCCGTTCTTTAGATCGGCCTCACTTTCGGCGACCAAAGTATACTTCATTTCCATTCCGTTCTGTTGATTCTTTAATTTCACGGTGGAAAGCACCAGCACTTTAGAGGTGTCTAATTGTGATTCGTCGATTAAACGGGCATTGGATAGCGTTTCCTCCATCTTTGATATTTTGAGCTCCAATAAGCCCTGTGCCTCTTTTGCGGCATCATATTCGGCATTTTCGGAAAGATCTCCTTTGTCTCGGGCTTCCGCTATGGCTTGTGAAGCTTTGGGGCGTTCAACATCCTTTAGATGGTTTAGTTCGTCCCTTAATTTTTTTAATCCCTCAGGGGTATAATATGATACGTTACTCATGATTTTTACGTTTAAAACAATAGTAAAAAAAACCTTATCATGTAGTGCACACCTCTTTCTGAATTGCAACCTAAATGTTCATCATTGTAAGTATGAATGATTACTTTATGTTGCGTGTGTCCAACAGGGTTTCCTTAATACGAAAATCCTCTGCATTGCACGTGGTTTACCCGGCTTTTTAGAGAGGATTTAACGCAAATATACATAATTTTTGTTCAACTTTGTCGAACAATCGGGCATTTGAAATTACACTATGAAACATTTTTTGATACCATTTATAATTCTGCTGTTGCTTTCCTGTAGTAGTGACCGAACGGTTAGAAACCCCTACTTGCAGGAAATTGGGTTTCAGTTCGAACTTAACCTTAATTTACCTTCGTATAGCCCATTAACTAACGTAGGCAATGTTGTGCCTGTTCTTAGTCAGGGTGTGGGTAACCGGGGAGTGTTCGTAATTAATACCGGTTTTGATCAATTCAGGGTATTCGAGGCAAGTTGCCCCAACCACGCTCCTAATGATTGCTCAACAATGGATTTCGAAGGGCAAGTCGCGACCTGCTCATGCGAAGACTATGAATACAGTTTGTTTACCGGTCAACAACTAAACCGACCTGATGATGGCAATCGCTATTACGATATGCTTGAATACCATGCTAGGGCCAACGGGAATTCTGTGATTATTTCAAATTAGAGCTTACAATACCCCTAGAATTTTATCCATAACCCAACTGGTATGAAGTGCTGAATCCCCTAAGGATGGATGCGTTCGTTCTCCAGCCAAATGGCTTTTAATATCTTGAACGTGAAATTCTTGAATATGATCGGGATGTTCTATTTCCAAGACTTCTGAGCTGTCTTTATACTCAAGTTTTAAAGGGTTTTCATGAAAAATTGAAAAAGAAATTTTTCCCGTGCTTCCGATAATCTCCGCTTGATCTCTGTGTTCCCAACTACCAAAATTCCAACTTCCTTCACCGGTGGCCCCGGTTTCATGAAGCCAGCAGGCAGCGACTGCGTCTTTAGCCGTATAAAGCTTTTGTTGGTTCAGGCTTATGCCATGAACTTGGTCAATTGGTCCAAGAAGGTAAGTGAACAAATCGAGACCATGACTCGCCAAATCATCGAAATAGCCACCTGGGGCGACTTCGGCATCGGTACGCCAATTGTCTACTCCGCTTAAGTCTTGTTTAGATGGCGGTTTGCTTAAGTGCCATTTGATATGTCTTATTTCCCCGATTTTTTGGCTGTTTAGCCATTCTTTTATTTTAGTAAACCTAGGTAATGATCTTCTATAATAGGCGATAAAGAGGGGAATGTTCCTTTTATGAAAGGCATTATAAATTTCTAGGCTATCTGCATAGGTGGGAGCCATAGGTTTTTCAATGCAACATATTTTTCCGGCCTCGGCAACCTTTAATCCGTAATATTTATGGGAGTCGGGCGGCGTGGCTATATAAACGGCATCTACTTCGGTATCATTGATTAAATCATCTCCATCTGTATAAAACTTTGAAATATGATGTCTTTTTGCGTAATCGGCCGCCTTTGCTGCATTTCGCCGCATAACGGCAACAATTTCAAAGCCTTCGGTATTTTGATAGGCTGGGCCGCTTTTGACCTCGGTTACGTCACCGCATCCGATAATACCCCAGCGAACGGTTTTTCCAATATGTTTTATGTCTGCCATTTTTTTATCAGTATGAAACAAAAATAGCGGTTTATTTAGAGAAAATAATATCTTGTACAATTAAGTGCCTAACCGGCTACGGTATTCGGATTATAACCTAAATACGGAACACTGTATTCATTAAAGGTGATGCCATAAGATTTTAATTCTTCCAAAATCGGTTGGTAGACTTCACTGTTGATAGGAATTTGTACTCCGGCCTTTGTGATTTTTCCATTCAGGATAAGTAAAGTGGCTATTGCAACGGGCAGCCCTACGGTCTTCGCCATTGCGGTGTAGGTTCGGTTTTCTCCTATTACCACCATTTTGGCGTCCAATTGCTGTTTTTTACCTTGAATTTCATAGCCGAACTTATGATACATGACAATCATGTCTTTGTCTTTGTCACCAAGTGTCCAGCTTTCCTCCAAAATTTCTTGAAGTATTTGTGCCGGTGTAGCATTTTTAAGCGATACGGTTTTATTGGCATCAAAAAGGTGTAGTTCTAGCAATTTTCCCCACATGATATCATCTTGATCGATTTTCAAATAATGTCGCAGTTTTAGTTCTACGGAATCTGTGGGAGAGTAAGGCAGGAAGAGGTTGGTGAATTCGCGATACGACATACCTTCTGAATTTTCTATGGTATAGCCATCATCGGTCATACCCAATTGCACGAACATGTTCCATGCCTTTGAAAAACCGACCCTACGCATGGTTCCGCGGTATAAGGTAAGCGCATTCTGAAGACCGTATACCTCCCGATAATTTAAGGAGTCGCGGTTGGCATAGCCTTCGAATTTGCCATAGCCTTCGATTTCGAAAAATTCGGTACGACGAAAAAGTTTATGATAAGGGATGTATTTGTAGGTGCCCTCTTGAATGAACTGTGCCGCACCTCCTTGACCGGCAATGACCACGTTACGTGGGTTCCAAGTGAATTTGTAGTTCCATAAATTATTGTCGCTTTCTGGTGCTACCAAGCCTCCGCAAAAAGATTCGAATAAAAGAATGTTTCCGCCCTGGGAGCGAATTCTATCCAAAATTTGCATGGCGCTCATATGATCGATTCCGGGGTCAAGACCTATTTCGTTCATAAAAACAAGACCTTTTTCTTTAACCTGCTTGTCTAGCGCCTGTAGTTGGGGGCTGATGTAACTTGCGGTGACCAGATGTACTCCAAAACTCAGGCAATCTTCGGCCACTTTTAAATGAAACCGGGCGGGAAGCATAGATACAACAATATGGGCTTTTTCAATAACCTTTCTTCGCGCTTTGTCGTTAAAAATATCCAAGGTGATGACAGCACATGATGGGTGCGTCGTAATTTTATTCGGTAAGTTTTCAGGGTGGAGGTCGGCAATGGTCAGGTGTAGCTTTTCTTCTGTCAGTTTGCTTAAAAAATAATCCAATAGATAAGAGGTCGATTTTCCTGCCCCTACCACAAGTATATTGCGCACCATGGGTTTTGTTTAGTTTTGCTATAAAAATTGATACTAAGGTATCAAAATGTTACATTTATAAAAAGTAAAGCACACGATGTTATGAACAAAACAATATTTCTTTCCGGAATTGTTCTGGGTACATTAGCCGTAATTCTGGGCGCTTTTGGGGCTCACGGACTTGAGAAAATGGTAGATGCCGATGCTGTTGGAATTTTTGAAACCGGAGTGAAATACCAACTTTATCATGCGCTTTTTTTAATGATTCTGTCAAATGTCAAGCAATTGCCCGAACAAAGTAAAAAAACCGTTTTCCTTTTGATTATGGTTGGAACAATTTTATTCTCTTTTTCCATATATTTTTTGGCGACAAATACCTTGACCAATTTTGATTTTAAGACGATTGGATTTGTCACCCCTATCGGGGGCCTGCTTCTTATTTTAGGATGGTCTTTTTTAGGCTATCGCGTCTTTAGGCAATGGAATTAATATATTCTCATTAATTGAGGTAAAATGATATATTTATGATAATTTTGTATCTATAACCATCCTTTTGGGTGAAGATATCGCAAATAAATGAAAAAATCAATCACGCTTGCTGCCTTAGGAATCGAAAATAGTACGCTACATTACCAACTCACACCTGCGGAACTCCATAGAATTACTTTGGATAAGAACATGGGGCAAGAAACTGATTCTGGTGCTTTGGCCATCAATACTGGGGAGTTCACGGGAAGGTCGCCTCAAGATCGGTTTATTGTTAAAGATGAGGTCACCGCTGATAAGGTTTGGTGGGGCCCGGTCAACATTCCTTTTGAGGCTGATAAGTTTGACAAACTTTATAAAAAGGTCATTTCATATTTAGATGGAAAGGAACTTTTTGTGCGTGACTGTTATGCCTGTGCCGATGCAAACTATCGAATGAATATTCGGGTAATTAACGAATATCCTTGGTCGAATATGTTCGCATATAATATGTTTATACGACCTACGAAGGAAGAACTTCGGAATTTTGAGCCTGAATGGACCGTAATCAATGCACCTGGTTTTATGGCAAATGCGATAACAGATGGTACTCGACAACATAATTTCGCAATTCTGAATTTCACCAAAAAAATTGCACTTATCGGTGGTACGGGGTATACTGGTGAAATAAAAAAAGGGATTTTCTCGGCTTTGAATTTTATACTTCCGGTCTATAAAAAAACTTTGCCAATGCATTGTTCCTCGAACATCGGAAAGAATGGTGAGACAGCTATTTTCTTCGGATTGTCGGGAACGGGAAAAACTACGTTGTCTACCGATGCTTCCCGAAAACTGATAGGAGATGACGAACACGGGTGGAATAATGAGAATGCCGTATTCAATTTTGAAGGAGGGTGTTATGCCAAGGTTATTAATTTGTCAAAAGCAAAAGAGCCCGAGATTTTTGGGGCTATAAAAAAGGGTGCAATTCTAGAGAATGTTGTGCTTGATAACAACGGGAAAGTTGATTTTTCAGATACCTCTATTACCCAAAATACAAGGGTAAGTTATCCTATTTATCATATTGAAAACATTCAGCAACCTTCTATTGGCAACAACCCCAAGAATATTTTCTTTTTGACGGCCGATGCCTTTGGGGTAATTCCTCCGATATCAAAACTCACTCCAAGTCAGGCTGCCTATCATTTTATATCGGGCTATACGGCAAAAGTAGCTGGTACCGAAGCAGGTGTTGTCGAACCGGTTCCATCTTTTTCAGCCTGTTTTGGTGCTCCTTTCATGCCGTTGCACCCCGCTGAATATGCAGAGATGTTGAGTAGAAAAATGAAAGAAGCCGAGGTTAATGTGTGGTTGGTGAATACAGGTTGGACAGGGGGGGCTTACGGTGTGGGTACACGAATGGAATTGAAGTACACGCGTGCCATGATCAATGCGGTTTTAAATGGGGATCTAGGTTTATATAACTATGACGATTACCATATTCATTCGGTATTTGGAGTGGCACAGCCAAGGTCGTGCCCGGGAGTGCCAACAAGTGTCTTAAGTCCCCGTGCTACATGGAACAATGATGAAGCGTACTATACAACGGCATTTAAATTAACAAATGCGTTTCGTAAAAATTTTAAACAATTTGAAGCCTATGCCAGTGAGGAAATTCGGCGCGGTGGGCCACAGCGATATGCATTCTAACGTTTCAAAATTGAGGGGGAACTTTTGGAAACGTATAAGCCGAACTATTTCTTGTTCGCTTGGTTAATGTACTTTTGAAGTGCCATTGTCATCGAAGGTGTTTCGGGCGTTGGCGCTTTAATGTCGATTCGAAGACCCGCTTCTTGGGCCGCGTCTACGGTAGAATTTCCAAATACGGCAATACGCGTATCGTTTTGTTCGAAATCAGGAAAATTCTTAAGCAGTGATTCTATGCCCGAAGGACTAAAGAACACCAGTACGTCATAATAAACGTTGCGCAGGTCGGAAAGATCACTGATGACCGTCCTGTAAAAGATTCCACGAGTCCATGAAACACCTGTTTCGTCTAATATTTCAGGAATTTCTGGTTTTAAAGCATCTGATGAAGGAAGCAAGAATTTTTCATTCTTATACTTTTTGAACATCGGCAATAAATCCTGGAAAACTCTTTTACCAACGTAGATCTTGCGTTTTCGATAGACTACATATTTTTGAAGATAATAGGCCACAGCTTCTGATTGACAAAAATATTTCATGCTATCAGGAACCTTGAAGCGCATTTCTTCTGCAATTCTAAAAAAATGATCTACTGCGTTTCTGCTAGTTAAAATGATGGCCGAATAATTTTTAAGATCGATCTTCTGTTGGCGTACATTTTTAGCATCAACGGCCTCTACGTGAATAAAAGGCCTGAAATCAACTTTTACTTTCTCCTTGTCAATAAGTTTTGAATAAGGAGAATTTTCCATTTTTGGTTCGGGCTGCGAAACCAAAATCGTTTTTACTTTCATAAAACCTAGTCTGTTAGATAGCTTGCGACAATAATGAACGGCGCAATTTCAAGAGCGCAAAGGTACAAAATAAAATAGAAAAAGTTGTTTGTAATGAATTTTTGATGATTCTTTACTGTTGTAACCCAGCCGATTCCGTTTATTAAAATTATTAGGGATGCACTAGTATAAATCACAATTTTTGAATCCTTTGCGATATAACAAAGGATAATATTGGCTAAAAGCATTATAATGCCACTGTGGTTCAAGTAGGAAAGTTTTTTAAAAATCAAGTCGCTAATAACCTTGTTCGCATTGAATATAAAACCATTGCCTAATTGTAAGAATATTTTAACAAGGAGAAAGAGTAATAGTCCTCCGAGAATAATAGGAAATATAAATGGGTAGGAAGTGTATTCAGGTTGAAAAAATGTGCGCCATGATAAGAAAACAAATAGCGAAAAGTTAGAAATCATGAAGATTGTGAAGAAAATATGAAACCAGTTCAATAGCTTTTCCTTCTTGTTATACATAAAAATGTATTTGTTGTTGAAAGGCAGTATGATGAAATTCATGAATCTGGTATAAAACAACCCTTTGGCAATAACCAAGAATAATAAACTACCGAATATGAGCATGGTCATCCAATCAGCAGTGGGGACAGCTCTTAAAATAGGCTCCATTATTGCTTTAATTTGATGTTTTCTCCATTGAGTCCGTAGTTCAGCCCATTCTCTGAAATTCCAATTCTAAAATAACCGGGATTCTTCATGTTGGGTTTTGGTAATCTAAACGTAAAATTCGTAGTATCATTTGATTTTAAGGTTAGAATATTTTTATTGGTTGGATCGACCTTGATCGGCAATACTTCTTTCACCTGTTTGTGACTATTGAGGTAGGCCAAGCCGAATTTTATTTTTTCAATAGGAATGTTGTCGTCGTACGGGTTGAATACTTTGAAATTGATTGTTTTTTCGACAGCAAATGAGAGTGGTGCTTCTTCAATAATGAAACACCTCAATTTTCTAAACGATTCAAAATCATCGATAAATCGGCCGTGATAAATAGTCCCGTTGATTCTTGTGAAAGAAGCATCCCCACTTTTGGCATATTTAGAGATATACATAATCTTTTTATGTTGTACTTCATACTCTGAACTATCTATAGAATATTGATTCCTTCTGTAATGTATGTTGTTGAGTGAATAGGTGGGGTTTCCCGAATAGAAAGCATGCATAGGTGCATTTCTATACGAATTTTCAAAAACAATGGGAATGTCGCCTGCTTTCGAGCGTATTTCATTGGTAAATTGTTTATTACCGTGCGTTTCATAAAAAACCGGAAATAAAGGCTCGTAAACGAGGCCAAGACGCAGGAATATTAAAATTACACAATTTACGATTCCCATTCGGTAAATCCATTTTCTCGCGCTGGCGTTCTCCAACATATAATTGAAAACGATTATGACCAAAGGAATGGATATTATAATAATCCACTGTGTTTGCACCCGGCGGTTAAAACTAGATATGAAAAAAAACAGAATTACACCATAGGTTAGATACAGCAGGCCCTTTGTGAAAAGTGATGAAGGTTTGGTTTTAAAAAGTGATTTATAGACCCATGGGAAAGTCAACCCGAAAATAGCGACGAGATTAACGAAAAATCCTAGTGTATATTTATTAAAGTCATAAGCACCATTGGGCCTTTCAAAGAGGTGGTATTTTATAGAGACGAAATCATTTTCGTACAGCCATAAAAAGTGCGGGGAGTAACTCAGAAGCGCAACCATCACCGCTAACCATGCATATTTGTTTTTCAGCAATGCTAAATTTGAAAGCGACACGAAGAGAATGACCAAAACAGCATGATACTTACTGTACATTAAAGCGGCCATCATAACACCTAAAAAAATCGCCGATAGTGCGGTTGCATTGGCGATGAATTTTTTATAGGCCCACAAGAAAAGGGCAGCGAAAAATAATAGAGGTGTGTCGGGCAACGTAAAGAAACCGTAAGCATTCAGCAGGGTCATGGAGAAGGTCAAAATAAAAAAATGCGGTACGAAATCGCGTTTTTTTGGATTGTCGATCATTAGCCATAACAATACTAACGTGCCGGCTGATAGTAGGCAGCTCATAAAACGAACACCTAGTTCCCCATCAAAAAAGTAGCTGCTCAATCGTATCAAAAGGGCTACCATTGGAGGATGGTCGAAATAGCCCCATGCCATTTTTTGAGCATAATGCCAATAATAGGCTTCGTCAAAAATAAGTTCGGTAAAATGGGACTGCAACAGATTGATGGCCAAAATGGCGCCCAAAAAGTATAAAAATAGTTTTGGTAATTTCAACGGCATTCTCGTTTGTTGATTTGAACCCATTTAACTCTTTTGTTTGCCTACAAATCCGAGATTGTCGTTTTTAGGAAAGAGCCAAGTTTGATCTTTGGCGTCAAAATTACAAATTCTATGCGTTTTAATATATTTATAATCTAAATGCCCGCGAAAGTGACCAAAAAAAATGCTAAATCACAAAAATGTCTTCTTTGTCAAGTTTGGAAAACACTATTTTTGCTAAAATTCAAATCGATCAATGTCAGACAGTTTAGTTATAATTCCTACTTACAACGAAATTGAAAATGTCGAGGCTATTATACAAGCTGTTTTTAAACTGGAGAAGCGTTTTCATGTGTTGATTGTTGACGACAATTCTCCTGATGGTACGGCATCTCAGGTAAGGAATATGCAAAAAGAGTTTCCTGACAACCTATTTCTTGAAGTGAGAAAAGAAAAATCTGGTTTAGGTACGGCGTACATTCACGGGTTTAAGTGGGCCATCGCCAGAAAATATGATTATATTTTTGAAATGGATGCCGATTTCTCACATAATCCTGAAGACTTGCAACGCTTATATCTTGCCTGTGCCGATGGTGCCGATGTGTCTGTTGGGTCGCGTTACAAAAAGGGCGTGAATGTTGTAGATTGGCCATTATATCGTGTTTTGTTATCATATGGTGCATCATTTTATGTAAAGATGATTACAGGTATGCGCGTTCATGATCCTACTGCTGGTTTTGTTTGTTATAGGCGTCGTGTTCTCGAGACAATTGATTTAGATTCAGTGCGTTTTGTGGGGTATGCATTTCAAATTGAAATGAAATTCAGGGCTTATCTTAAAAATTACAAGATTCAAGAAGTCTCGATTATTTTCCGTGACAGGGTAAGGGGCAAATCGAAAATGAGTTCCTCTATTGTTAGTGAGGCCATTTATGGGGTTTTTATGATGAAAATGCGGAGTCTTTTCCAGAAAAGTAAATTTTAAGCATGAGGAAAACATTGATTAAAAATGCGGTAATAGTTAATGAAGGCCGCGTATACGAAAGTGATATACTATTAGGTGATGGGGTTATTCAGGAACTGGATAGGCATATTATTGAACCCAATGCCCAAGTAATTGATGTGAAGGGCAAGCACGTTTTTCCGGGTGTAATTGACGATCAGGTACATTTTAGGGAACCCGGTCTTACCCACAAAGGCGATATTGTTTCTGAAAGTCGCGCGGCCATTGCTGGAGGTATTACCTCGTTTATGGAGCAGCCGAACACCATCCCCCAGACAACTACCATTGAAAAGTTGGAAGAAAAGTTCGAGAGGGCAAGAGAAACCTCGTATGCGAACTACTCTTTTTTGTTCGGGGGCACCAATGATAATTTGGAAGAGTTAAAACGATTGGACAAAAATGCTTGTTCGGGAGTGAAATTGTTTCTGGGATCATCGACAGGGAACATGCTCGTCGATGATGAAGCGGTTATTGAAAAGATTTTTAGCAGTACTGAAATGGTTATTTCGGCGCATTGCGAAGATGAGACGACAATCAAGCAGAATCTTGAAAAATATAAAAGGCAATATGGTGATGATATTCCTATTAAATGTCATCCACTGGTTCGAAGTGCCGAGGCTTGCTATTTGTCTTCTTCAAAAGCAATAGCATTAGCCCAGAAAACGGGTGCTCGCCTTCATGTCTTTCACGTTTCAACAGGTATAGAGACAGATTTATTTCGTAATGACATTCCTTTGGTGGAGAAAAAAATAACGGCGGAGGTGTGTATTCATCATCTTTGGTTTTCCGATGCGGATTACGATAGTTTGGGCACGCTTATAAAATGGAATCCGGCGGTAAAAACTGCGGAAGATAGAAGGTTGCTGTGGGATGCCCTACTTGATGATCGTATTGATGTGGTAGCGACCGACCACGCGCCGCACACTTGGGAAGAGAAGAATAATATATATACGAAAGCGCCTTCAGGTGGCCCTTTGGTGCAACATGCGTTGCCGGCCATGTTGGAAAAATACCATGAGGGCATTATATCTTTGGAAAAAATTGCCGAGAAAATGTGCCACAATCCCGCTATTCTTTTTCAAGTAAAAAAACGAGGTTTTATAAGGGAAGGGTATTGCGCCGATTTGACCGTTGTAGATTTGAAGAGTCCTTGGGAGGTAGAACAGGGCAATGTAGCCTCTAAGTGTGGCTGGTCTCCATTTGAAGGAAAAACCTTTGGGTCGAAAATAACACATACTTTTGTAAACGGGCATTTGGCCTACGACAATGGTATATTTTCGGTAGGGCGATTTGGCCAGCGACTAACATTCGATCGATGAGCTTAAATAAGATACTTCTTTTTGGTTTTTTTACGTTGTTTTTTTCTTGCAATGAAAAACTTATTGACAAGCCCGAAAATCTGATTGCCAGGGACAAAATGGTCGAGGTGTTAAAAGATTTGGCGCTAGCCAATGCTGCAAAGAACACGAATATTGTCGTTTTAAGGGAAAACGATATCGAACCGACAACCTATGTATTTGAAAAATACGGAATAGATAGTATTCAATTTACCCAAAGTGATACGTACTATGCTTCTTTGCCAGGGGGAGAATACGAGTCAATTTACACGGAGGTGGAGCAACAATTGGAAGACGAATCAAAACGCTTGGAAGAGGCAAGACAATTGAACGATAGTTTGGCCGCGGCAAAAAAGAGTGCTGACGCGAAATCTAAATCTTCCGTAAAAAAAATCAAAGATTCTCTTCAATAAATCGAGTGCAACAGAACTGTATCGTTTTCTCTAAAGGCTCAAATTCAAAGTTCAATTCCTTTTTGATTTTAGTATTGTCATAAGTACCCCGGGTTTTTAATGATTTTATCGAATTTTTGGTAATACGCCTTCTCCTTCCAGTAAAAAAACAAAAAAACATATCGAAAATTCGACCGATATGAAGCTGCCAAAAAGCAAGTTTTTTAGTGGGTTTCGGTTTGCCCAAATACTTGGTGAGCAGACCCAACATGGTTTCAAAAGTGATGTTTTCGGCAACGGTAATGTAGCGTTGGTTTACTAAGGAAGAGTCCATAAGCCCGGTCATGATTCGAATTAAATCTCCAATGGTTATAAAGCCGGTTCCGCCAGGAGGGAAATAGGAATAGCCCTTGCTTGCCGTGGTAAAGAGATTGCCACTGCCTTCTTCCCAAAAACCCGGCCCTACAATTACTCCGGGATTGACGATTATTACAGGAAGCCCTTCTTGCGAACCACGCCATACCTCCATTTCTGCAGCATGCTTCGTCAAGGCATAGACATTAATGTCTTCTTCGACCCATTCATTTTCTTCGGTAGCTGAGTTGCCGTTCACGCTTTTGCCAATGGCGCCAATAGTGCTTACATGACATAATTTTTCAATATTGTTGGCAAGGCATAAATTAACTAGGTTGGCAGTACCTAGTGTATTAGTATTATGTAGTATGTCATAATCTTTGGGGTCGAAAGAAATTAATGCGGCACAGTGATAAACATGTGTAATGTCTTGAAATGCCGTTTCCATGCCGGGTATGTCATTAAGGTCGGCCAAAATCCATTCGATTTTGCCGAAAAGCTCTTCGCTTTTTTGTTCATAGTAAGCGAATATTTTTTCGACTCTTTTTAAGTTGCTGTTCTGGCGATAGGTTGCGCGCACGGCAAATCCCGACCTGACCAATTGCAACAGTAGATGTGAACCCACCAAACCCGTACCACCAGTTACTAAAATCATGGTGCTAATTTAGCCAAATGAGATGGATAAATTCGGGTGTTCTTCAAGACAAAGCTCCTGATTTGCCTTATATTTGCAGCGATTATTAAAAGAATAGAAACCAATGGCGACAAATTTTGTAGCAGAATTAAAATGGAGGGGTATGTTGCATGATGCCATGCCCGGCACGGAAGAACATTTGTTAAAAGATATGCAATCGGCTTACGTGGGTATAGATCCCACGGCAGACTCTTTGCATATTGGTCATTTGGTCGGGGTTATGATGCTACGCCATTTTCAATTGGCCGGGCACAAACCATATGCTTTGGTAGGCGGTGCTACGGGAATGATCGGAGACCCTTCTGGCAAATCATCGGAACGTAACCTTTTAGATGAAAAAACATTGCGACATAATCAAGATGCGTTAAAAGGTCAACTGTCGAGATTTTTAGATTTTGATTCTGATGAGGCCAATGCAGCGGTATTGGTGAACAATTACGATTGGATGAAAGATTTTTCCTTTCTTGATTTTATTCGTGATGTCGGTAAGCACATTACCGTAAATTATATGATGGCGAAAGATTCAGTGAAAAAGCGCTTGTCCGCCGAGGCCAAAGAAGGCATGTCATTTACCGAATTCACCTATCAGTTGGTGCAAGGGTATGATTTTTTACACCTATATCAGGAGAACGATTGTACTTTGCAAATGGGTGGTAGTGATCAATGGGGCAACATTACGACGGGTACAGAACTAATTCGTCGTATTGGCGGAGGAAAAGGTTACGCCTTGACCTGTCCGTTGATTACGAAGGCCGATGGCACTAAATTTGGTAAGACTGAAAGCGGTAATGTTTGGTTAGACTCGCAACGAACGTCCCCGTATAAATTTTACCAGTACTGGTTGAATACCTCGGATGAAGATGCCGTGAAATACATTAAAATTTTCACGTTTTTATCAAAGGAAGAAATAGAGGGGCTGATTGAAGAACATGAAAAAGCACCACATCTTCGAATCGTACAGAAGCGTTTAGCCGAAGAAATTACCGTGATGGTGCATTCGCAGGAAGATTTAGATAATGCCGTTCAGGCAAGTGCCATACTTTTTGGAAAATCGACCTCCGAAGACTTGAAGAAATTGGATGAAAAGACCTTTCTAGATGTATTCGATGGTGTGCCACAAGCCGAAATTCCGAAATCTGAATTGGAAAACGGGCTTGATATGATTGGAGCCTTGGCCGCAAAGACGGGTTTCCTTGGTTCTAATGGAGAGGCACGACGAGAATTGAAACAGAATTCGATTTCGGTGAATAAAGAAAAGGTCAAAGAAGATTATCTTATTTCAACTGCTGATTTGATCAACGGTAAATTTGTACTCTTGCAGCGAGGTAAAAAGAATTATTTTGTTTTGACTGCACAGTAATTACTCAAATTTTATAGCATTAAAATCTTGATTGTTTAAGGGCGCGGTTGCGACAGTGCACCTACGCTGTCTTTTTTGTTTTTTGACCAAATATTTTCCGTCTTGTCACGTTAGTAGTACATATGATTTACAAGAAACCTACTATGCGCAATTATTTTTTGATTCTAGCCGTTTTCGCAATTTTAACAGGTTGTGATAAAATTGATGAATTGACCAAGTTCGATATCGAATACGATCAAACGGTCGTTATTCCGTCAACCACAGGTATAAACTTGCCCTTTGATATATATACTCCGGAAACGGAAACAAACTCAGAATCTGAATTTGAGGTAAACGATACGCGTAAAGACCTGATCGAGGAAATTCAATTAAAGAAGCTTGAATTGACGATCACCTCTCCCGATGCGGCCGATTTTAGCTTTCTTGAATCGATAGAAGTCTATATTTCTGCAGAAGATGTTGAAGAAATTAAAATTGCCTGGATGGACGATGTTCCTGAAACCACTAGTAACAAACTTCAACTTGATACTTCCGACATGGATTTAAAGGAATATATCAAAAAAGACAAGTTCAACCTACGTTTGAATACGGTAACCGATGAAGTGATAAACCAGGATCATGAATTGGATGTTAATTCTACGTTTTTTGTAGATGCCAAGATTTTAGGACTCTAGGGAAAAACCGGTCAAAGTACCATCAAGTTGCATCCACGAATATCGGAGTGGTCAAAACGACCCAAGACTTCAAAATCTCCATTTTCGTAAACCTTGCCCAAGTCTTGGGTGGCAATAAAGGCGCAAGCGTTTACATTGGCCAAATCAATAATATTGATTCCCCCTGTTTTTCCTGGGCTTTGTAGGGTCAAGGGGTCTTCCGTATCACGGGTCAAAACCTTCATCCATGACGGCGTCTTAAAAATACCTTCGCCCTGCGAATATGCTTGAGACAATAATTCGGTCATACCATATTCCGAATGAATATCAGAAACCCCAAATCCCTTTTTGAGTGTTTCATGCAGTTCTTCCCGAACCATTTCCTTTCGACGGCCCTTCATACCTCCCGTTTCCATTATAATGGTATTTTTCAACTGAAACTGGTGCTTCTCGACTAAATCTAGAAGCGCAAAAGAAACCCCGATCAAAAGTATTTTGGTGCCCTGGGAATCAAGGGCTATAAGCTTATTTTTTAATTGGGATGTGTTTTTTAGATAGAATCCACTATCGGTATGTCGGCTTTTCTTTATCAGATCGTCGACCATATATATTAATGAAGAACCTTCCCGCTCTAAATACGATGGGAGCAATGCCAAAACACAATAATTGGAGATGGGGCCATAAAAATGTTCGAACGCGGTTTTGTAACTTTTTTGGTAGATCGTTATATCACTTACAAAGTGTTTGCTTACATGGCTTCCGGTAGTACCACTACTCGTGAATATCAGGTTCTCCTTGATGTCCCCCGTCATTATTTTTTTTGTCTTAAAAAATTCAATAGGTAAAAAGGGGATGTTTTCAATGCTATTGATTGTCTCTCGGTTTGTCTTTAAAAGATTACAGAATTTGCGATAAATAGGGTTGTGCAGGTATTGCTGGTGAAATACATCGAGCGCTACAGCTTTAAATTCGGTAGGCGAGGAAATAGCAAAAATATCTTGAGTATTTACCATGGCCCAAAAATAGCCAATTTGAATATACTACTTTACTACTAATTTTCGGGTCAAGGTTTTTTTGTTTTGAACTACCTGTAATACGTAGACACCAGGGGTCAGCTTTGAGATGTTTAAGGTGTTGGTAGTGATTCTGTCAGTTAGAACTATTTTTCCGAACACATCGTAGATAGCGATTTCTTTGGGTGTTGCTAAGTGTGTGGTTACGTGCACTACATCGTCGAAGACCGGGTTAGGGTATACGGTCAGTCTTGTCGGTTCGTTATAGGTTTGGCCTTGAATAGTTGCTGTTTCTTGGGCAGATAGACCAATAGAAAATACGATAAAGAATATAAGGCTGGTTAGTTTCATTTGGTATCGACTTGGGATCAATACTTTAAAGATAACCAAAGACACTTTTTACTCGGAAATAATGTTGTGAAATGAATTAAATTGTAGGTATACGTGTAATGCCCATACTGTTCATCGGCTTTTTCTGCACTTTGTCAAAAGGTGTAGGCAATCATTAAAATAGGCAAGTGCTACTTTACGATTAATTTTCGGGTCGCAACTTTATCTTTTTCCAATACCCGCAGAACATAAACCCCGGCGTCTAAATCGGAGAGATTCAATTCCGTTCCTAAAATAGTGGTTTCCAAAACTTGAATACCCAATACATCAAAAATTAAAATTTTCTTGGGGGCTTTTGCTGTGGTATTTATGTAAATCTTTCCACTGGTAACCGGATTCGGGTAGAGCTTAAAGCCATCAATATCACCTCTACTTTTGGTGTCTTGACCATAAGCGGCAGCAATAAAAAGAAAAAAAAGTACGAGGTAGAGTTGCTTCATAAAGTATTGATAACAATAAATATACCACAAATATAGGGATTTTCACCATTCGTAACTGAAGGTGTTCTTGGGATTACATATAAAATCGTTAAAATGCAAAAAGCCCCTTTTAAGTAAGGGGCTTTTATAAAATTACCAGATTTTCTTTAGAATTTAATGCTATAACCTATTGAAAATGCCCGCCCCGGACTTCTTTTGGAAAAAGTCTTATTGGTAGCGCCAAAAGATTCATATTCACTTTCTACATCGTCATTCATAAGATTGGCGATTTTGAAATTGATACTTTGGTTGTTATTCTCTCCAAAAGTCTTGGTCAAATTGAAATTCAAATTATGGTAGGGCATGGTGTAAACATCTGGTACAAAACCATTACCTACTACTTGCAGGGTTTTGCCCTGTACATTGTAGAATAGGCCCATTTGCATGCCGTTCGCTTCGCCTTCATAATTGATTCCGGTATTGATCAAAAAGGGAGATTGACCCTGCAATTCCCTGTCATTGCCCAATGTCTGACCATCCCGTAGGCCGAGTTCCCTTAGGTTTCTTTCTTGATCGCTATAAATTTGAGTAGACTTTATAATCGAGGTGTTTACGTTGAAACTCAAATTACTCAAAACCGGAGCGATAAAACCAAGGTTTTTTCGCACTTCGAACTCGAGACCGATAACATCGGCATCTCCCAAGTTTTGAGGTTGAAAGTTATCGGTGGAAGATTCGAAATAAGTAAGTTCTATAGGATCTTTGAACTTTTTGTAAAAGCTGCTTAAGGCAATCATTTCAGCACTTTCGCCAAACCATTCGATTCTGAAATCAAAATTATTGATATAAGTGGGCTGTAAATTTATGTTACCTATGAACGTATTACTGGAAAGTGGATCAAAAATCTTGGCGATAGAAGCTTCTTTAAATGAAGGCCTAGCCGTTGTTCTGGCATAGGAACCACGCAGATTTACCTGTTCTGTCAATTCATAGATAAGGTTGGCCGTTGGGAAGAAATCGAATTCATCTATGATAGTTTCATTATCAAAAATCACCTTTTCCGGGTCATTGATATCCTTATTGTCTTCTCCGGTATAGGTAGATTCGAATTTTTCCATTCGTAACCCAAGAATCGTTCTTAGCTTGGTGCCGACCTTGAATTCATTGGAAACATAACCTGCGATGTTTTGTTGGGCCGCTTCATAAGTGTTGGCAGGTTCGGAAATTGAAATGTCGGGGTCGATATGAGACCCTGAATTGTTGCTGACCGTCCATAGGTTCTCCTCCAAAAGAATATTGTTGGCATCCCCTTCATAATTTACAGTTGGGAAGTTCGAGGATTGAATCTCAAAATTCAATATACTAAAATCACGTGTTTTATAAGATCCGTAAGCGCCAAATTTTAATTTGGCATCTTTTTGACCGAGTTCGTATTTTTTGGTAAAATCGAGTTTAGCGACGCCGTTGATCTCCTCGAGATCTCGCCAAATTCTTTTTGGCTGGTTGTTTTGGGCAATTGCATAAACCCCGTCTTCCACTTGAAACGAAGTTGTTCTGACATCTTTATCCTCAATTTTAGAAAGGGTAGGGGAAAGGGCCCATTCCGATAACCAAGAGGCATCTTCGCTCGTATGTGTGCCCGTTAACAGCGCATTGGTAATCGAACGTTGTGTATATTCGATATTGTCTTTGGCAAAATTTACGAAATCGGAAAAATTGAGGGTTTGATTGAAAACACCTGCAGTAGATTCACCGTTTTGTAAATGTAGAAGGTTCAGTTTGTACTTTGAACGAGCAGTCTTGAACGATGTGCCCAATAGTCCGCTTACGAGTACATTGTTCTCACCGATGTCGCCTCGTTGGGTTCTATCGGTCTCCAATTCAAATACAGATTTGTCAGAGTTTCTTCTATAAAAATTGTTTTCTGCACCTTCATAATACGTTGTACTGTTTTTGTAGGATACCGAAGCAAGAAAACCTAGTCGGTTTTCCCCTTCTCCTACATTGAATTGGTTGCCAAGGGTAAAGCCTAGGCTATAGTCCATGCCATTATTGCTGCGCATCGACCCAAGTACGGGATTGAATTGTTTTGTGATCGTCGTAAGCCTAGGGTCGTAATCGTAGGTGTTGGGTATGTCTTGATTCTCATTGATGGGAACGTCTCTTGTGCCATCGTCAAAGCCTAAGAAATCAGAACCCCCACCGTCATAATCGAGGTAGTCTCCATTAAAATGCATGTCGGGATTGTACGTGCCACTCAATGAAAGGCTGTATTCTTTTTTTGTGGGATAGTCTTTTGTTACAATATTGACCATGCCTCCTGTGAAATCGGCAGGAAGATCTGCAGAAGATGATTTCAGTACCAGTACATTGTCGATAATATTGGTCGGAAAAATATCCAATTGAATAGTGTTTCTATCAGGATCCAAACCGGGAATATCTACCCCGTTAAGTATAGATTTGGTATATCGGTCACCGAGTCCGCGTACATAAACGTACTTTCCGCCCTGAACTGACACTCCAGGTACGGTTTTAATGGCACTGGCCACATTGCCTGAACCTGATTTTTTAAATGTCTCTGCAGAGATGCCATCTAATACGTTGACTGCTTTTTTCTGAATGCCTAGAACCGCCGTTTCTGTATTTTTCTTTACACTTACCGAAACGACTACTTCATCCAGTCCTTCGGCCAATGTTTCCATGCTCACGTCTACCGTAGTTACTTCTCCTGGTTTTATGATCACATCGGTGATTTCAACGGTTTTGTAACCTAGGAAAGAGTAGGTTATGGTATAGGTGCCTTCATCTAATGGAATGGTGTATATCCCATCAAAATCTGATGTGGTTCCCGTGGTGGTGCCCTTGATAAGAATATTGGCAAAAGCGACAGGGTCTTGGAAATCGACATCGATCAATTTGCCCGTTACTTCTCCTTTTTGGGCGAAGATAGATTGAACCAGAAGTAAGGTGACAACGATTATTTTATAATTGATTTTCATTTAAATAAGTAGTTAGATCGCAACAAAGCAATTGCCCGCCATGTTTGATGGCGAGCAATTGTAATAGTTTTAGTTATGTTTACTTGTATTAGAATCCTAATCCAGCTTTAGCGTTTGCATATGTCCAAGAGAACTGAGAAGTGTCAGCACCAACAGTAGCGGCGCCTTCTGTTACTTGGGTGGTCCATGCAGCGGCTTGTTCTGTAAATGCTGGAGTTATGATAGGTGTTTCATCGACATCATTGCTATCATCATCGTCATCACAATTTGACAAGCAACCTACTTTTTCAGAAAAAATACTATGGTCGAAACCTACAACTTCCCAAGCGGCGAATGTCAAAAGACCATCAATATAGTTCTGGGCTACCTGGTTGTTGTCCAATTCTACATCCTTGCCATCTTGAAAACCGATGGCATAAATATTCTCGGTAGTTCCCATCGCATTACTTCTATAATCGGCATATTCCCCGTTGGGAGCTACCGAACTTCCGAATATGGATACGTTTCTCAAGATAAAGGCACCTGTGGCCGAACCTTCCGGGCCGTCGATTTCAAAAGCATGGTCAGACTCATTACCGGCAACACATACGGCATTGTCGATAGTGCCCGAATAAGCCATGTCAACGTCTATGGCATCGTCTCCCTGTGCCCAAACCATGATGTTGGTGGCATTTACCGTTCCGCCAAAGAACTCGACACCATCATCGACATTGCCTACGACCTCTATGTTGTCTATAGTCGTGCCAGTACCAACGGAGCCAAGGGTAAGACCGTTAATTTCATTCCCTTCACCTATTAACGCTCCCCCATGACGGATAGAAATATATTTCAAAATACCTGAATCGTCAGCGTCGTTGAGCGCATCTCCAGGCCCGAATAATCCGAAGGTGTCATCTGCAGGAATGCCCTCGATTTGAACTTCGGTAACATCGCCTTTAAAAGAACCTGAAGCTCTTCCTAAAACAATAAGACCGCCCCAAAGTCCTCTTTGGTTTTCATCTAAATTGGTGCCGGCAGTCTGGCCAACACTGATATTGTCATCTTCCGAAGTAAAAATGATCGGTTTGTCTGCCGTGCCTTCTGCGTTGATCTTAGAATCTCTCTGTACAATCAAAGCTGACGCCAAAGATCCAGACCCTTTCTGGCCTTTAATGATAGTGCCAGGTTCGATGGTCAATGTTTTTCCTACGCCTACAACAACTTTTCCGGCGATGATGTAAATGTTCTTGGCCTCCCATGTGGTGTCTTCGCTGATTTCGCCAGATACTGTAATAATCTGTGCACATGAACCTCCAAAATCGATATCGGTTTCATCACCGTTTTGAATTCCGTCATTACAGGTTGCAGATACGTCACCGCCACAAGGCTGACAATTTGGACCTCCACAATCGATACCGGTTTCACCTTGGTTTTGAATACCATCGTTACAAGTGGCCAACGGTTCGATTATCGCAACCTTGTCGTCGTCACCACAAGAAGTCAGGGTTAGGGCGACGATGGTCAGTGTAGATAAAATTAATTTTTTCATTTTCCGTTTGTTTTATTATTTTAGTTTAGTGTGGGGGGAAATCCCTTATTTTGAAACACTGCAAATAAACCGTGACACTGTAAAAGTCACATTACGCATATATTAAATGTGTATTGCAATAAGGTTATCTAAACGTTACTACATTAAATGAACGTTAAGCCGCTTTGATATAATAGTATTATCTTTACATTTGGCGGATTAACCAATTTGAATGCGCTCATGAAAAAGAAGGATATTAAGATACTATTAGTTGATGACGAGCCCGATATCTTAGAGATTGTCAGTTATAATCTTTCTTCGGAAGGATACGAAGTATTTACTGCAAAGAATGGAATTGAAGGTGTTGCGAAAGCAAAGAAGAAAAAGCCGCATCTGATTATCCTAGATGTTATGATGCCTGAAATGGATGGCATCGAAACCTGTGAGACCATACGCAACACGACAGGTCTCGAGAATACCATCATTGTTTTTCTGACGGCAAGGGGGGAAGATTATTCGCAAGTTGCAGGCTTCGATGCGGGTGCTGACGACTATATTACCAAACCGATAAAGCCCAAGGTTTTGGTAAGCAAGGTAAAAGCATTGTTGAGAAGATTGAAAGATGAAACCCCGCAAGCCGAAGATATTGTGAAAGTGGGTAACATTGTTATTGATCGGGAAGAGTATAAGATTATAAACGATGGTACTGAAATCGTACTCCCAAGAAAAGAATTCGAACTCTTGGCGCTACTTACTTCGAGGCCTAGTAAAGTTTTTAAAAGGGAGGTGATTTTAGACAAGGTTTGGGGCAACGAAGTTGTAGTCGGAGGTCGAACAATTGATGTGCACATAAGAAAATTGCGTGAAAAAATCGGGGATGACCACTTTAAGACCGTAAAGGGCGTTGGTTATAAGTTCGTCCTATAATGCCTATCCGTTTAAAAAAGTCATACCGATTTGCTTTTCGTTCTGCACTTTTGATAACCATATTTTTTGTGCCGGTATTGAGCTTGTTGTTGTGGCTTTTTGATATGGTCAATTGGTATTTGCTTGCCACTACGAGTATTGTTGTATTTTTCTTGTCTTTTCTTGCTATTCAAATTCGAATTGAAAAATTCATCTATAGGCGAATAAAGAAAATTTACGATGATGTTTCGCTACTCGAATCGTCTTCTTTGACTTCCGACACTATAAATACCGATATGCGAACTTTGACTGCGGAAATAGAAAAGTTCGCCCATGACAAGAAAATAGAAATTGACACACTTCGAATTCGCGAAGAATATCGAAAAGATTTTTTGGGAAATGTTTCCCATGAGCTAAAAACTCCTCTTTTTACGGTTCAGGGATATATTTTAACTCTTCTAGATGGGGCGATGGAAGATAAAAATATTAGAAAAAAGTATCTGCAACGCGCCAATAAAGGAGTAGAAAGACTTATTTATATTGTTAAGGATTTAGATTTAATTACCAAATTAGAAGTTGGTGACCTTCATTTAGAACTTGAGAACTTTGATATTGTCGAGCTTATTCAAAGTGCTTTTGATCAACTGGAAATGAAAGCCGCGAAAAAAAAGGTTGTCTTGACCTTTGATATGGACTATGAGGAACCAATCTATGTAAAGGCCGACAAAGAAAAGATACATCAAGTGCTCATCAATTTATTGGTCAACTCGATCAAATATGGGCATAGGGACGGTACTACGGAAGTCAGTGTTGAAAATTTAATCAAAAACAAGGTCATTATAAGGGTAACCGATAATGGGGAGGGAATCGCAAAAAACCATATTCCACGACTCTTTGAGCGCTTTTATAGGGTCGATAAAAGTGGCAGTAGAAATGAAGGAGGCTCCGGATTGGGGCTGTCAATAGTAAAGCATATTATTGAGGGGCATGACGAAAAAATCTATGTTGAGAGTGTTGAGGGGGTCGGTTCTGAATTTTCATTTACATTGGAGAAAACTAAAAATAATGCCTCGTAGTCTATTTTTGGGCTACCGTTTCTCAAGCCGCTAAAATAATCTACTCGGCTTAAATCTTTAATTCTAAAGTTGTCTTGTTTACTATAGGGCACTAAACCGTTTTTCTCCAATCTTTTTGCCAAATATTTTTGTTCATATTGACCCGGAGTAGGAATAAAATAGGTCTTTTTTTCTAACTTTGTTAAATCCAATAACGTAGTGTAGCCCGGTTGCGATAGAACTATTTTACTTTCATTGAGCACCTTTTGCAGCTCTTTCGACTTCATGAAATTATAGTAGTTGATTATGGCCTTCTCCGTAATGAGGGTTTTTGATTTTTGAATAGGCTCTGGCACGCCTCTTACGAACATCACCCGCCCTGAAAAGAGTTTTAGTTCTTGCAAAATTTTTGTTTCCAAGTGACTGCGTTGTGGTTCCGATCCTGAGAGTAAAACCATAAGGTCATAGGTTGTAACGGTTGTTACCTTCTCTAAACGGCTTAATATCCCGATATACTTTATCGGGAGGTTTACGCTCTTTGAATGCCCTAGTTTACCTGATAAATTAGGTTTTTCATTTGTGTCGGGAATCCAGCATTCCGTAAATTTTTTAATAATGGTCCTATATATTTTTGAAGTGAACCAATTGGTGTTTCCCGCGAGTACATTCAGCTGATGTGTCATAAGTACGCAGGGTATGTTTTTATCGTAGACACCAAGGCGGGTGTCTGAAATGATACCGTCTAGTTGTAGCGCTTTTGACAACTTTTTGGTAGCCCTTTTTTCTTTTGTGATTGCTTTAAGTATTCTTGGGGAATCCCATACTATTTTCTGTTTATGATTTCGTTCTTTTTCGTGAAGATGTATATTATATGAAGGCAGTTCAAACCATGCAAGTTTAGGGAATTCTTTTCGTAAAAACGCCAAGGCGCAACCATCGGAAGCTAAGATCGGAGTGTGGCCCTGCGCTATCAAGGCATTTATAATAGGAGTGCATCGCGCTGCATGACCTATTCCCAAATTCAAGGGCGCAACAAGAATTAGTTTAGATTTATTCATATAACATAAAGAAACAATACTCGTTGGGTTTGGAGATTTCCTTAGCTTTGCCAAATCATTAAATTTAGTTTTTTGGGAAGCAAGAATAAGTTAAAACGATTTAGGGAAAACGAAACATTTCGCAACGTTATTCAACCCCAGAGGGATGAAATACTGAATGGATACCCCTTAAAAGGCGATTGGAAAAGTCATTTTGGCAATGATAATCCAATAGTACTTGAACTTGGTTGCGGTAAAGGTGAATATACGGTGGGTCTTGCTCAAAGGAGCAAAGACAAGAACTTTATCGGAATCGATATCAAAGGAGCTCGATTATGGCGTGGGGCCAAGACGGCTTTGGAAGAGAATCTGCCGAATGTTGCCTTTCTTCGAACCCAAATAGAATTGATCGATGATTTGTTCGCACCGGGAGAAATAGCTGAAATCTGGATAACTTTTCCAGACCCCCAAATCAAGTACAAGCGAACCAAACATCGTATGACCAACCGTTTCTTTCTGGAAAAGTATAAACAGATATTGAAGTCGAAAGGGGTAGTTCACCTTAAAACCGATAGTGAGTTTATGCATGGTTATACCTTGGGCCTCATACAAGGCTTAGGGCTTGAAATATTATATGCAAATCACGATGTATACAAAAATGCTGGGAGTCCCGATGCTGTGTTAGAGATCCAGACCTTTTACGAAAGTCAATACCTTGAAAAAGGAAAACCAATTACCTATATTCAATTTAGGATTTAAAGAATGCAACATCTGCTCATACTTTTTTTTGCCACATTCTCTGCGGCATTTATGGCCACTGTGCCCCCAGGGTTGTTAAACATGAATGCTGCCAAAACGAGCGTCGAAAAAGGTAAGTTGAACGGTATCATTTTTAGTCTTGGTGTTTCGAGTATGGTATTGATTCAGGCTTATGTTGGCGTGATAATCTCTAAATTTTTATACAAAAACCCAGATGTTGTAGAAGTATTGTTGAAGATTGCCGTGGTTATTTTCGCTTTGTTGGCCATTTACTTTTTTAGAGCTGCTAGACTTAATGCGGTAAAAGTTGCAAAAAAAGTGAACGTAAGTAAAAGAAATAGCTTTTTTAAAGGATTTTTACTGGCAGGGGTAAATTTATTGACCATTCCATATTACAGTGGGCTCAATGCCATGTGGAACGCCTCGGGTTGGATTAAATTTCAAATTACCGATATACTTACTTTTGTGTTGGCAGCCGGGTTTGGTACCTTTTCGGTGCTGTATATGTACACTGTCTATTTTAATAAATTGGAGAACAAGACCAATCGCTTTTCAAAGAACTCGAACTATATTCTAAGTGCGTTGATGGTCGTACTATTAGTTATCACCATTTATAGAATTAGCAATCAATAATGAAACCAGAGAACCAGAACTTCTTTCAAAAAGTATATGAGGTCGCCGAACAAATTCCCTATGGAAGGGTAACCTCCTATGGGGCTATTGCTAAATATTTGGGAGCCGCACGAAGCGCGAGAATGGTAGGTTGGGCCATGAACGGGGCGGGAGCCATAGCCAATGTGCCCGCACATCGTGTTGTCAATAAAGTAGGGTTATTGACCGGAAAACACCATTTTGACGGCACAAATCTGATGCAACAGCTTTTAAAAAGTGAAGGGATCGAGGTTGTCGATAATCAGATTGTTGATTTTGAAAAGCACTTTTGGGATCCCGGGAAGGAGTTGTAACGTTCATTAGTACTGCTTTACTTTTGATTGAAAGCAGATAAATTATTATTTGAATGTTTAAATTTAGGGGCTTATTTTCGTTATTACACTTTCTTGCCCTACCATGTTATATTTCAATACCTTCACTTTCTAATCTCCGCCCTAAGCCTTATCTTTGTTGTTTAGAATCATTTTATATAAAATGACAAAGTAGGAGTTTAATGAAGATTGATAAAAAAGAAGTTTTAAAGGCCTTGGAAAATATCACCGTACCCGGGGAAGGGAAGAATATGGTCGATAGTGGTGCGGTAAAAAATATCCAGATTTTTGGTGATGAGGTCGAAGTCGATATTACGATTGGTAACCCAAGTTTACAAGCGCGAAAGAAAACCGAAGTAGAGATTTTAAAGATTATTCACGAAAAGGTATATGAAAAGGCTAAAATAAAAGTGAATATCAAGGTTGAGGCGGCCGCTGCCAAACCCAAAGTTAACGAAATTAAGGGCAAGCCCATACCCGGCATACAGAATATTATTGCTGTAGCCTCAGGTAAGGGAGGTGTGGGCAAATCTACTGTAACGGCAAATTTGGCGGTTACTTTGGCTAAAATGGGGTTTAAAGTGGGATTATTAGATGCCGATATTTATGGGCCATCAATGCCCATAATGTTCGATGTTGCCAACGAAAAACCTTTGGCAATCACTATCGATGGCAAGTCTAAAATGAAGCCAGTAGAAAATTATGGGGTCAAATTATTGTCCATCGGATTTTTTACGCAACCTAGCCAAGCTGTTATTTGGCGGGGCCCCATGGCTTCTAAGGCGCTAAATCAAATGATTTTTGATGCCCATTGGGGGGAGTTGGATTTTATGTTGTTGGATTTGCCTCCGGGTACGGGTGATATTCACTTGAGCATCATGCAAGCAATGCCTGTTACTGGTGCCGTTGTGGTAAGTACCCCGCAAGAGGTGGCGTTGGCAGATGCTAAAAAAGGTGTTGCCATGTTTCAACAAGACTCTATAAATGTCCCAGTTTTAGGGATTGTTGAGAATATGGCGT
Organism: uncultured Kriegella sp.; assembly: GCF_963975415.1. Classification (NCBI taxonomy): domain Bacteria; kingdom Pseudomonadati; phylum Bacteroidota; class Flavobacteriia; order Flavobacteriales; family Flavobacteriaceae; genus Kriegella; species uncultured Kriegella sp. The sequence goes on along the minus strand of NZ_CAXBGN010000002.1, from coordinate 319,079 downwards.
ATTTTACACCCGAAGAACTTCCTAATAACAAATATTATATCTTTGGAAAGGAAGGGGCCAAATATTTGGCGGAAGATTTGAATGTGCCCTTTTTGGGAGAGATTCCCCTAGTGCAAAGTATTCGCGAAGCAGGTGATGTCGGAAGGCCCGCAGCATTACAGACGGCGAGCCCAATTGAAAAGGCCTTTGAAGAACTTACCAAAAACGTAGTTCAAGAATTGGTGGACAGAAATAAGAGTTTGCCGCCAACGGAGGCGATTAAGATAACAACCATGGCAGGATGTTCCGCCGTGAAAAGGAAATAGTTATGACACCGGAAGAACTTAAAACAAACGTTGAAAGAGCGTTGGAAGAGATTCGTCCTTTTTTGCAAAGCGATGGAGGTGATATCTCATTAGTTTCCATCGACAACGAAAACTCGGTCAAGGTAAGGTTGCAGGGCGCATGTGTAGGTTGTACCGTAAATCAAATGACATTAAAAAGTGGGGTAGAGATGACGATTAAAAAGTACGCCCCACAAATTGAGGAAGTAGTTAACGTTGGGTAAATTAATATGACTGTCTTACCTAAGGAAGATGGTAAGTTCATACTATTGTGGCACCAAATATTTTAATTCTACATGATTGAAACAGACATACTGATAATTGGAGCTGGACCTACGGGTCTTTTTGCTGTTTTTGAAGCTGGTCTATTACAGCTAAAATGCCACTTGATCGATGCGCTTCCACAGGCGGGCGGTCAATGCTCCGAGATTTATCCTAAAAAACCCATCTACGATATTCCAGGTTTCCCCGAAGTACTTGCTGGCGACCTTATTGATAATCTGATGGAACAGATAAAACCTTTTGAGCCTTCTTTTACGTTGGGCGAAAGAGCACAGACTATTGATACACTAGAAGATGGTACGTTTGTTGTAACCACAAACAAAGGCACCCAGCATCATGCACCAGTGGTTGCCATTGCTGGCGGACTCGGAAGTTTTGAGCCGAGAAAACCACCGCTAAACAATTTAAAGAAATATGAAGACAATGGTCTTGCATATATCATAAAGGACCCCGAAGTATATCGAAATAAAAAAGTAGTCATTGCTGGAGGTGGTGATTCTGCTTTGGACTGGAGTATCTTTTTGACCGATGTTGCCTCAGAAGTGACTTTGGTGCATCGTCGAAGCGAGTTTCGAGGAGCATTGGATTCTGTTGAAAAAGTACAACAGCTAAAAAATCAAGGAAAAATAAATTTGATTACCCCAGCTGAAGTAACTGCCCTTCATGGGGTGGAAAAATTAGATGGTATAACAATAAGCAAAACGACCAACAGCGAAGAAGATATACTACTCAAGGCAGATAGCTTTATTCCTTTGTTCGGATTATCACCAAAACTTGGCCCCATTGCAGATTGGGGACTAGACATAGAACGAAATGCCATAAAGGTCAACACCTTCGATTACCAGACCAATGTTCCTGGCATCTACGCCATAGGCGATGTGAATACTTATGCCGGAAAGCTAAAACTAATTTTGTGCGGTTTTCATGAGGCTACCCTGATGTGCCAAAGCGCGTATCAGCGTATTCATCCAGATAAAAAATACGTGATGAAATACACTACCGTTGGTGGTGTTACTGGTTTTGACGGTAGTAAAAAGGAAGCGCCGAAGGCAGTCGTTAAAGCGATTGATTAACTTCTGAAATTTTTAATTATTTTTTAAGTATAATCCTTAATTCAGTCAAAGGAATTGTGACGGGAACTTAAATTCCAAGTCCGACAAATAGCTAGTAAATGACCGATATCAAAATAAAAATTACCGACCGCGAAGGAGTAACCCATGAAGTAGATGCACCGACAGATATGAATATGAACCTTATGGAGGTAGTTCGTTCGTATGAATTGGCCCCAGAAGGAACCATTGGGGTATGTGGTGGCATGGCCATGTGTGCTTCCTGCCAATGCTATGTAAAATCTGATCATGAACTTCCTGAAATGTCAGATGATGAAGACGCTATGTTGGCCGAAGCTTTCAATGTGGAAGACAACAGCCGGTTGGGTTGTCAAATTCATATGACCGAAGATTTAGACGGCCTCGAAGTGGAGTTGGCACCTGAAAGCTAAACATGGTCATAGCGATCGAAGGGAAGCCATCCATTGCATTAACTTGTAGCAAAACTCCGCACCAAGAGGCGTAATCCAAATTAAATTCGTGCCTGGTAGGTGAATAAATTGTAGTAACGGCCTTCTTTAGAAATGAGCTCGTCATGGGTGCCCTGTTCGGCAATTCTCCCATTTTCAATAACTAAAATTTGATTCGCTTTGCGAATGGTGCTGAGGCGATGCGCGATTACAAAGGTCGTACGGCCCTTTGTGAGTTCGGCCAAACTTTTTTGAATCAAAGCCTCACTTTCAGTATCAAGATTGGAAGTGGCTTCATCCAAAATCAAAATTTTCGGATTTGCCAATACCGCCCTAGCTATGGCGATGCGTTGCCGTTGTCCACCAGATAATTTTACGCCACGTTCCCCAATAAGAGTCTCCAAACCTTTTTCAAACCGATCCGTAAATTCATCGACATAAGCTGCTTTGACGGCTTTTTGAACCTCCGTTTCGGTGGCATTGGGTCGAGGAAACATGATATTTTCGCGAATAGTTCCTTCAAATAAGAATTCATCCTGTAAAACAACACCCAAATTTTTGCGATAACTGTTCAGATTTACTTTCGATAAGTCTTTACCGTCGATGGTTATCTTCCCTGATTGTGGATTCAGAAAGGTTGCGGCCAAACCGGCAATGGTCGATTTGCCCGAACCAGAGCTTCCTACCAGGGCAACAACATTGCCCGAGTCGATACTGAAGTTTATATTGTGAAGCACCTCTTTATCCTCCTCATAGGCAAATGAGACATCATCAAATACAATATTCCCTTTAAGATTGCCGAGAGTCTCAGTTCGGTTTTCTTCATCCGATTCGGGCACCATATTCATTAATTCCTCGGTGCGGTCTAACCCGGCCAAAGCCTCGGTCAGCTGGCTTCCGATATTGCTCATTTGCACAATCGGGGCAATCATCAATCCAAGAAGAAATGTGAATGTTAAAAACTCACCGATGGTTAATTCATCCATCATGATTTTGTAACCACCGATTCCCATAATACCGGTTGTGGCAATTCCAAGAAGAAAGGTAGAAGAACTGGTCATAAAGGCTGTGGCGGTCAAACTCTTTTTTACGTTTTGAAAGAGTCTTTCTACTCCTTTTTCAAAAATTTCATTCTCCTGGGCTTCCGCATTAAAACCCTTTATAACACGTACACCGCCTAAGGTTTCGGTAAGGCGCCCGGTGACCTCGGCATTTATTTTCCCTCTGTTTCTGAATATAGGGCGTATAATCTTAAATGCCTTTAATGCTATTAGCGCAAAAATTGCCATTGGAACAAGGGTGAAAAGTGTCATTGTCCAACTGATTCGTAAAAGCAGAACAAGCGATACCACCGCAGTTATGGTGCCACCTACCAATTGTACCAAGCCGGTGCCGATCAGGTTTCTAACGCCTTCGACATCGGTCATAATACGCGATACCAATGCTCCCGATTTGGCATTATCAAAAAATCGTATGGGGAGCGATAATACTTTCTTCTGTACTTGGGCCCTTAATTCTGAAATTAAGAACTGGGCCTGAACGCTCAATATTTTAGTCAATAAAAATGATGTTACCGCCTGTACGAAAATGGCCAACGCTACGGCCCCGACTAGTAATTTCAGAAAATCAATATCCTTGTTTGGAATAATATCATCCATGAGATATTTAAGTGATAGGGGTGCAACAAAACTTGCCGCTTTGCTGATTACGATTAGAAGTAAACCGATGAAAACCAGATTGCGCCTAGGCCAAATAATGGTTTTAAAGGCGGTGAGTATACTAACTTTTTTTTCAGCCATTCTATTGATAAATATTCAGAATTAAAGGCTGCAAGGTACCCCAAAATTATAAGCAATGGACTTAACGGAAATATGCGGGCCAAATTTTAATGTAAAATTAGCATTTTGAGACCAAGACAATTAATTTAGTTGGTTCGGAAAAGTATTTTCCTTATACTACACAGATGCAGCAAGAAAAGGCTTTGGCACTTTTAAAATCGGGTAAAAATGTATTTCTTACGGGATCGGCCGGTACGGGAAAGACCTATGTGCTCAATCAATACATTACGTATTTGAAGTCCCGAAAAGTTCCAGTGGCCATTACCGCCTCTACGGGCATTGCCGCGACACATATGAACGGGATGACCATACATTCTTGGGCAGGTTTTGGAATTAAGGACCGTTTGACCCGTGCCAATTTGGGCGCTATGCGGGCAAAGAAATACCTCAAGAAGCACCTTGAAGAAGCCAAGATTTTGATTATCGATGAAATATCGATGCTACATAAGAATCAGTTGGACATGGTGGATGAAGTGCTCCGATTTTTTAAAGAAGACGATAGGGCCTTCGGAGGAATTCAAATCGTACTTTGCGGCGATTTTTTTCAATTACCCCCAATTGGTCGACAGGGAGAAAGAAGCAGGGATAAATTTGCGTTTATGTCGGAAGCCTGGATCAAAGCGCAATTGAATGTCTGCTATTTGACCGAACAATACCGTCAAGAAGGGGATAATATTTTAAATGGAATTTTAAACGAGATTCGTACGGCCCAAATATCCCATAAAAGTATTCAAGGGTTAAAAGAGGCCGAATCGAATAGTTTAAAGGCCGACGAAAGACCGACGAAATTATTTACGCACAATGCCGATGTCGATCATATCAATCTTATCGAACTTGAAAAGCTGGAGGGGAGGTCGAGAAAATTCAAAGCTGGTACAAAAGGAAATCAAAAACTGGTTGAGACGCTTAAAAAATCCGTTTTGGCTCACGAAGAACTTGAGCTCAAAATCGATGCGAAGGTCATGTTCGTCAAAAACAATCCCGAGCAAGATTATGTAAACGGTACTTTAGGGAAAATTGTAAACTTCACCACAGAAGGTTTTCCTATGGTAAAAACGGTTCAAGGTAAAACGATTACTGTAAAACAGGAGATTTGGGGGGTACATGATGATCACGGTAAAGTATTGGCGAGCTTGAGTCAGATTCCCCTGCGTTTGGCTTGGGCAATAACCGTGCATAAATGCCAAGGAATGACCCTGGATGCCGCTTCGATAGATCTTTCAAAAACTTTTGAACGTGGTCAAGGCTATGTGGCACTATCGCGGCTGAAGAATATTAAAAACTTACAGTTGACCGGTTTCAACGAGATGGCTCTTCAGGTTGATGGTTTAGCGCATAAGGCGGACCTCCGTTTTCAAGAATTGTCCGATGTGGTCGATACGCAAAATGAATTCAATATTCTTGAAGTCGAAGCCATGGCTTTCGTTAAAGCATGTGGCGGACTTACCAATAGCGATGAAATCAAAAAACAATCAAATAAACTAAAGGAAAAGAAAGCAAAAAAACAGTCGACCTATCAAATAACCTTGGGGTATCTGAAGCAAAAACTACCTTTGGAAGAGATTGCCATACAACGGGGACTTTCTTCCGGAACGATTGCCGGCCATTTGATCAAGCTTCGCAAAGAATTTCCGAAAGAAGACCTTGAATATTATCGACCCGACGACAAACTACTAAAAAAAGTAACAAACGCCAGAAAAAAACTAAAAGGCGATACTTCAAGTCTAAAACCTTTACATGCCGCTTTAAAGGGAATGGTCGATTATGACGACATCAAACTGGCTTTGGCGTTTCTTGAAAAATAAGTTTACTTAGGTTGAATTTAATGAGGTTAATCTTTGGTAATTATCAATGTTGCCTTTGAGCCCCTGGAAAGTAACCATTTGTTAGAATAAATCAACTGCCCCTGATCGTCATATACATCGACCTGAGCTGTGTTAGGACTTGAAGACCCCTCATTGAGTGCCTCAAATTCGAGTCGGTTGAAACCTTTCTCCAAATCAAGATTTATCCCTTTAAAGGTGCCGGTCAGTAAAATGTTGTGGTCGACTACTTTTCCGTTGGCATAAATTCTCACTCGGTCGCCATCAACGAATTCATGGTCACGACAAACAATACCAACAAATTTGCCATTGCTCTTTACATCACCTAGGTACATGTCGGAGAAGAATTGTTTTGAACCCTCTTTTGGTTGTCTAGGACCGACTTTGGGGTCTATTTTCATATCGTGTCCGGCTTGCACCAACTCCCGTTCAGGAAGCATTTGTACCGGTTTTTTGCCTGATAGATCTAAATTGACTTCGGGCTTGTCATTTACTACTGATGGTATTTTCAATGCCGTGCCCTGATTGGCAGTTCCTTGGTTGTCAATTTTGTTGGCCGCCTCGATTTTTAATGATTTTGAGGTAGGTATATCCGTTTGGGCATGTGCCAAGGCCGAAACCAATAACAAGGAAACGAATGTAGAAAAATACCTTCCGGACATTTTAATGCGATTATGATAGTTCCAAAGATAACAAATACCCTGCCACAGGTACTTAAGGGGCTGTTAAAATCTATATGGGAGCCAACCAATATCCCCTCCGTTAGGTAATCCCTTTTTTACTACCCTTTAGTAGCTAACGTTTTTTTGGTCTCTAACGTATATCTAACCCCATGTTCGCCTTAAAAATCGAATAAAATTCATGTGCATGATATCTAATATATCATTCTGTGTGTATCCTTTTTTCTTTAACAACAATGGTACCTTCTGTAAATCGGCAATAGTGTCAACATCGGCCGGACCTTGTTCTTTTCCGAATCCACCGTCCAAATCGGTTCCGATGCCAACATGGTTGGTATTACCCGATAGTTGACAAATATGATCAATATTGTCAACCATTTGTTGCAATGAGACGTTCATGCCTTGTGGGGTAGACTCACCACGAATCCATTTGGGCACCATCATCCATGCATCAAGGGCCATCCCGATAACGGCATTTCTGGAAATTAGTTCGTTGAGCTGTTCATCTGAGAATTGGCGGTTGTGGTCAACTAATGCGCGACAATTGTTATGACTTGCCCAAACGGGTCCCTCATAAACTTTCATGGTTTCCCAAAAACTTTGGTCACATAAGTGGGTTGCATCAAGAATTAAACCTAGACGCTCTATTTCTTTTAGCAGCTCTTTGCCTTTGTGCCCGATACCTCCGACAGCATCAGTGCCATGTGCATAGGTTCCGGGCCCATAATGCGCAGGACCGATGGCACGTAGCCCCTGCTCATATGATTTTTGTAAATAATCAATGGATATTATCGAATCGGCACCCTCTAAACTCAAAATGTAGCCTATAGGTTTTTTGGCGCCCGAAGTCTCCCAAAGTTCTAAATGTTGGTTGAGTTCTTCGGTATTGGTGATTTGTACCATTTCGCCAATTTCCTCCATAGCATGGTACCAAGCCAACTGGCCTTGGGTCTGGGCCCATGCCTGATGTGGCGAATGCCAACCGGGAAGGGAATTCTCCTTTTTTACATAACGGGCAATCTGGGTGGCCACGCAGAGACCGATATTCCCTTGGCGCATGGCATTGAGGGAAACCGTATTATTGCCCCTATCAGGTTTATCGATCATTCCTTTTTCGCTTTCTCGGATATCGGATACCGACCAGGTAAGGTCTCTGTTCCATTCCAAAGCATTCATGGCTAGATCTAAGTGGGCATCAAGTATAAACATGTTTAAATCGTTATTTTTTGATTGCGGGCTTCTACTTGCCATGTGTCTACCAACTTACCTGAAGATACTACAAGAACGTTTTCATATTTGGCAACCGTAGGGCAAATATGCATCGGTATGGCATAATGTACATCACCTACATTGTGGTAGCCTGGCTGGTTATGTTCGACCACTAAATGTTCTTCACTTTGCCCAATTTGCTTAGAATCTTCCATATCGAGAAGTTCTACCCTAGGAAAAGCCATTTCTGGGGCAATTGATTTATGGCCGAGGTCGAGGCATAGCGTGGTCTCTTTTGGCAAACTGATAACTCTTGTAAGTAGTACAGCGGCCGGAAGAAATGGCAAGTCAGGAAATAGATTTCCGTATCCGGCATCCCAAAGCAAGGTTGTACCCGGACTCGTCTCTACATTTTCTCTTTTTGCATGTATAGAAAATGTAGGGGATCCACCAGCAACAATTTTCGGTGCTATAATACCTCTGTCTAGTAGTTCTTGTCTTAGTTTGGAGACCGCTTCAAAAGCTTGGTCACATGTTTTTGTTCTTTCATCGAGATTCGAAGTGCGTATGTGGCCATCATATACATGCAAGCCCTCTGCCTTCAAATAAGGGTGGGCGTTTGTCGCTTCATACAAGCTGACTGCTTCTGGGCCGGGTCGTATACCTGTGCGGTCCATGCCGTTATTGATGTCTAACCATAATCGCACCTTCTGATCTTTGGCGGCAGCTATTTCCCCGAGCGTATTCATTACTTTCAAATTATCGACTAAAGTGGAAAAATAGGTTGAGGGGTATTTTTCCATCAATTTGAAAAACCGGTCCATGTTGGCTCCTACGGGTTGCATGGCCAGAAGAACATTCACGGCCCCGCATTGCGCCAATAACTCGGCTTCGGCAATAGTAGCACATTTGAATTTATCAATACCCTGCTGCAATTGCATTTTGACCACTTCTCCCATTTTATGGGTTTTGATATGGGGCCTAAGATTTTGTGCGCCGCCTGCTATAGTGATCATGGTCTGGATATTTTTTAAAATCCGATCAGGGAATACCAGTAGCGTGGGGGATATCACGGCCCGTGTCTCTTCAATTTTGTGCCAGTTTTGATTGTCCATGAGACGCTTATTGATGGAGTTCGAACATGGCTTCCACCTCCACGACAATATTGTCGGGAAGCATCATACCTACGGCACTTCGTACTCCGACTCCTTGGTCATCTCCAAAGACTTGGGCCATCAATTCGCTAAAGCCATTGATTACTAAGGGTTGTTTTGCAAAATCAGGTGTACAATTGACCATGCCCAAAGTCTTTACTAGGCGTTTTATACGATCTAAATCACCAAAATGTGTAGTTATGGTAGCGAGCATAGTAAGCCCCACTTGTCGGGCTACCAATTTTGCTTCCGCTATGTTTAGATTGTCGCCTGCTCTTCCTGTCATTAACGTTCCGTCAGATTGAATGGGTCCTTGGCCGGAAACATACAGAAAGTTATCTACTACTAGAACGGGTTTGTATAGCCCTGCTGGTGCTGGTGCGGGAGGTAATTTTAGCCCTAGCGCTTTAATTTTTTCTGAAGGTAACATACTCATAAGAATAGAATTAAATAAACGTATTTAGAATTAAGACTCCGATAAGACCCATTACACCTACGGTGGTTTCCATGACCGTCCATGTACGCAGGGTATCTTTTATAGATAAATTAAAATATTCTTTGTACAACCAAAATCCGCCGTCATTGACATGTGATAGCATTAGGCTGCCCGATCCAATGGCCAAGACCATGAGCTCGGCGCTAACACCCGAATCCCCGATGAGGGGAAGCGCAATACCTGCTGCGGTCAAACCTGCTACCGTTGCCGATCCTACACATATTCTTATGACGGTAGCAATAAGCCAGGCAAGTACTAGTGGGGAAATGGTGGAACCCTTGAGCATTTCACCTATATATTCGCTAACACCACTGTCGATGAGCACTTCTTTTAAGCCCCCGGCACCAGCAATGATGAGTAGTACCATAGTAATACCGGCAACCGAGCTGGTCACGGATTCCATAACTTCTTTCATTTTTCTTCCACGGGCAAGGCCTAATGTATAGATTGCCACCAAAACGGATATTAGCATCGCTATAACCGGATTTCCCAAAGCATCAGTTGTCTTTCGAATAATATGTTCCTCAGGCAGTAGTAAGCTTATGATAGAGGCCAGACCGATTAAAACTACGGGAAGCAAAGCTGTGAAAATACTAGTTGTGGTACTAGGCATTTCTTCATCCGTTAAGATTCTCGGGTTCATAAATTCTTTTAAGGGCGTGGCTTTTATATTTTTTAAGGTACGTGCAAATAGGGGTCCAGCTACAATAATCGCGGGTATGGCGATGATAATACCATACAATAATGTTTTGCCAATATCTGCATTGAACATTACGGCAATGCCCGTTGGAGCGGGGTGGGGAGGTAAATAACCATGGGTGACCGAGAGTGATGCCAACATTGGTAGGCCTACATAAAGTAACGGGAGCCCCGTACTGGCGGCTACCGTAAATACCAAAGGAACCAATATGACGAACCCTACCGTATAAAACATAGGAATGCCCACGATAAAACCAGTAAGCACCACGGCCCACTGAATATTCTTCTTTCCGAATTTAGTAACTAATTGTGTGGTAATACGTTGTGCGGCACCGCTGTCGGCCACCAGTTTCCCCAACATGGCGCCGAGACCTAAGATCAATATTAGATAACCCAAAGTGTTACCAATGCCATTTTGAATAGCATCCACTACATCTTCCAAGTGCATGCCTTCGGCAAGTCCTACTAAAAGCGAAACAATTACAAAAGCGATAAAGGCATTCAATTTAAATCGGGCAATAAGGAGAAATAGAAGAAGTATTCCGGCAATAACAATGACTAATGGCATAGGGTTGGTTTAGAATGGTGCACTTTTTTACTAAGAACTGGTTCGAACTTTTTCAAATTGATCAAAAAATAAACGAGTCCTAAGATAGTGAAATAGCATTACAAGAAAAACTACGTAGAATGTCGTGCGGTTAGGTTGCGACGAACACTTATTTGTTGTAACTTTAGTAGGAGCCCATACTCGATGTATTCGGAATTCTTCCCCCTCTTTCTTAACATCGAAGTTTATATAGAAAGCGATAGAAAAATGAAATTCATTCATTGTTCAGTTTTTCAAAAATCGTTTTTTCAAGAGAATATCGAACTTTTATTTTGAAGGTATGAATCCACTACTATTTGTCGGACTGTTGTTCGTATTGTTTTTGCTTGCCGGAATACGGATAATTTTTGAATATAAACGTGCCTTAAAATTCAGGTTTGGAAAATATATCAAAACACTTCAACCTGGTTTTCGATGGATTATTCCCATTATTGAAACCATACAAGTGGTCGATATTCGGGTGATAACTTTTAATATCGTTTCTCAAGAAGTAATGACTGAGGACAATGTGCCTTGTAGCATAGACGGTGTGGTTTTCTTTAAAATTGACAATCCCGAAAAGGCAGTATTGGAAGTGGAGGAATATAAATTCGCAATCACGCAACTTTCCCAAGCCGCGTTAAGAGATGTATGCGGGAAGGTAGAATTGGACACCATTTTGTCAAAGCGCGAAGAAATGGGTAAGAACATTAAGGCTATTGTTGAGCAGGAAACCGGTGAATGGGGCATTGTTATTATCGATGTTAAAATCAAGGACATACAATTGCCGGAGAATATGCGTAGAATGATGGCCAATCAGGCTGAGGCGGAACGATCACGTAGGGCTCGAATTATTTTGGCATTGGCTGAAGAACAAGCAGCAGGAAAGTTATTGGAAGCAGGAAAGCTTATTGATCAGTCACCTTCTGCGATAAAATTAAGGCTTTATCAGACGCTTTCGAATATTGCTGCGGAGAAGAATTCGACCATTCTTTTTCCATTTCCGGAAGAAGTGCTGCCGAGAAATTCCAAAAAAGAATAGCAAAAGGTACAACCTGTTTCTATCTAGACTGTTGATGCAGCCCTCCTCTTCTGATAGGATTATTTTATTTTAAGCGGTTTCTCGAAATCACTTTTCATATTATAGGGAAGCTGGTAAACGTTCCCCTCAAAATCGCCAAAGAAAAGTTCCGAGCTACTTATCTTTTCTGGGTTTCCATTGGCCCAGAAAAAGTTAAAAGGAGCTTTGTTATGGAGTGGTCTGCGTACATAAGAATTGTTCAAAGCGCTGTTGGTTGTGATCTGTTGCTTCTTCTTCCATGTTTTTCCGGCGTTCTTCGAGGTCCAGACCACTATTTCTCCCCCGACACCATATTTCTGCGGACCTTCTGCGGTAGGCCCTACAACTTTCCAAAGGCCATCTTCTACGTAAAGACTTCCCATATCGTAATTATGGTCTGAGGCACAAATTATTGAGGTCAGCCATTTCTTTCCGTTCCAGGAAGTCACACGCCATTCATAAGGCATATTTTTCGGCCCAGGTTCATGTCCGCCGCTAGTGATGTAAAGACAGATGGGATTACCCTGTTTATCGAATGCCATGTCTTTCATATATACATTCTTTTTTTGCTTATGATAATCGATAACTCGGGTTGGGTCAGCTACTTCATTTATTGGAATTTGTACGGTCTTATGGTCTACTGTACCCCATGAAACTCCGTTATCAGAGGTCTCAACATAGTAAAGATCGGTTCGCGTATCTGGGTGACCATTGATATGCCGGTTAAAAAAAGTTCCGAATGTTTTGCCGTTCCCATATTGATTGCTGACTTGATAATGCCCGCTCTTTCTATCTTTTCCTGATGGAATACCTGCTAGTTTTTGGGTAGGCTGCCAAGTCTCTCCATGCTTACTGGTTTCAAAATATAATTCACGAACACCGCTGTATTTGGTAAAGAAATGAAAAAACCCTTTGTCGGTGTGCCAAATTTGAGGATAAGTAAATTCTGACGAACCAACAATCTCAAATTGTTCAATCGAAAAAGGTACTGTGCTTTTTAGTTTTACACCGAGACGTCTTGTGTTTCGCCCGCTAACGAATATCCATATGTAACCATCATTATCTATTGAGATTGTAGGATTGTCATGCGGATCGTCGACATCTTGTTTGTCATAGGCAATAAGAGGTTTGGAAACCATTCCCGTGGTGTGGTCAAAAGAACCGACCATACAGAGCAGATGACGTTCATCTGTTTTGGTTGTGCCACCATAAACGAAAAAAGTTTTGTTGACTGATGGGGCGTAAATGGCCAAAGGTATGTGTTTGGCGGTATAGGTGCCCAATCCTCCTGAGTATTTGTCGCCATAATCATATTTTTGGTTGAGTTCAAACCAAATACCACGATATCCGTCTACTTTTTGGTTACGCAAGTCCACATCGGTTTGGGCTTGTGAAAAGTGAAATAAAGATAGAACTAAGCAGAACGCAAATTGTTTTTTCATATTTGATCGGTGTATTTCAATGGTGGTAGGCCAATTACAAACTTTGATTATTATTGATGCGCTTTAATTTAATCGTAAGAAGTAAATTGGGAAACCTAACGATTCCTCCTTCTTGATAATTCTAAAACCAAGTTTTTGATACAATCGTGCATTGTCTGGTGAAGCGGCATCTATAAGAACTGGAAGTCGATTATTTTTATGGTGTGCCATAACCTCGAGCATCAGTCTTGCCGCCGTTCCACTGCCCTTATTGTTTTCTTTGACCCCTGCTATCATTGGTCGAATATGGGGTTCTTTGGGGTAGTTGCGTTTGGCCACAAATTGTCTTTTGACTACTTTGAAAACGCGCTCGATACCGATACATTGAAAGGCCAGTTTGATATCCCACCAAATGGTTTTTAAGGTCGTTTTTTCTTTATGCGGATAGCTAATCAAAAGGCAGGCTTGGTTGTTATTCGATAGAAAGACTTCCCCAAAAAGTAAAGCTCTTTCAAATAAATATGCCATTAAAACGCGCATTCTTTTAATCCTATTTTTATCTTGTTTTACTACCAAATTGATAGAGTTGTCTTCGTGCAGTGGGGCAAATGCAGAAACTAAAATATCAACAACCTTACTCTTGTCAGCGTTACTTGCTCTAATCAAATCTAATTATTTTACTCTTCTAACTCGGTGATTTTCTTTTCGTAAAGTTTTTTACTTTCTACGACGGCTACATTGAGTTCTTGCATGATGCCGTCTACACGGCCTTCGATACTTTTCATTTGATCGTTTATATTATCGAAAGAGTTTAGGGCTGCGGCCACTTCTAATGCCTTTACTACTTCTACGGCATCACCGTGCAACAAACGTAATTTTTCAATGGCTTTTGAGGTTTTGTTCAATGTGCCATTGTATTTAGTGCGCGCTTTTTCAATAGCTTTCATCAACGTTTTTTTACTAGTGGCATCGCTCAGGCTATTAGTTTGGGTTTCCATGGCGGTAAAGAGGTTGGAAGCCTTTTGTTTTAAGTCTTCATATTCTTTATTTAAATTTCCAACGCGCGTATCTACCTTTTCCCAATCACCATAGACTTTAGCAAACTCCTTGTCTTCATTTTTGGTGTCTTCCAAAGCACTTTTTAAGGCATTGAGCGATTCAAGGCCTTTCGTAACGTTTTTGTTGGTACTTTCTTTTCTCTTTTCGAATGAAGATACCTGTGATTTGAATTTATCTTTTAATCGGATGAGGTCTTCGGGACTTTTATCTTTCCAACAGGAAATGAGAAAAAGGGAGAAAAGGGGAACTATCAGTATTTTTTTGAACATTCGGTTAAAATTTTTGTTAATGGTTAAGCAAATATACAAGTTCTTTTAACCTTTTGCTTTTTGATAATCTGCCAACTTCCTCGGCCCTTCCAATAAAATACGAACAACACGTAATATACCATCGTCAGTCGTGGCTATCTGCCATTTGATCAATGAAATCTGGCCATTTTCTATTTCAATACCCGTAATGCTTCGCGGATGTACACAACTACCATCGTTGAAGAAAGGAATATCCCCTGGCTCTGGAAATCGCGGGCGATGTGTATGGCCTACAATAGTTAGTAAAAGTTCGTTGCGTAAAATCCATTTCTTTATACGACGCTCTATTTTAATAAGTTCTTTGTAATTCTTGGCAGGACTGGTAGGGTCGGCAATGCCCCAGACTTGTAACGGTTTCCATAATACGCGAACCAAAAATCGGCTCCATCGCCAAAAAGTATAGTTCCACCAGTCAGCTTGATGCCCGTGCGTCAGAAATAGTTCCTGTGCTGTTTGACGGTGCTTTAGCCGAATGGCTTCATAATAGGTGATACCTTCAAAAAGTTCTTTTGACTTATTGTCAATAGGCTCAAAATAACTACTGAGATTTTCTTTCACATAATCGGGATTTTTGTATACCATGTCGTGGTTGCCCCATATCATATGCAGCCTGCGTGCAAGATGGAATTTGCGCAACAACCCGTAGACGTTTTTGTGTGCCTCGAAAATAGATTCGAAATTAACGTTCTCCCATAGCTCGTCACCATCACCAATTTCACAATACTGAAAGCCTTCTTTGAAATAAAAGTTCAAAGCATGATAATAGATATTTCGGTTGTTGGCAAAGTCGTCGGCAAAACTATTATCACCACGATGACAATCGCTGAAAAGTATAAACTTTGAGGCATCATCGAACGGGATTACTTTGGCATTTTTGTAAGCTCTTGTTAGTCTGCTGTTAGATGACATATCGGTGAAATTGATGCTGTACCAATGGCGCGCCTGTGCAATTGTATTGAGACGTGAGCGTATTTTAATTTCAAACTAAAATCTGAGGTAAGGCAATATGGAGGTAAATATCTAAAAAAAGTGTGGAACAGCGGAAAAATTTCTTTTACACCTATTATAAGTTGTTCTTTTGTAATTTTGTAAGGTCGTAGCCGACCAATATGATCAGTATGGAAATGAAGAACGGAAAAGAATTGCCAATAGTGCTCAAGGTAAGCTTTGATAAGTTATTAAGGCATTACGATTCTATGGCACAAAGCGAAGATATTTATTTGGCTAATAAAGCTAAAAGAATCTTGGCTGCCCAAGCACCATTTCCTGAATTAAGGGACGGCTTTACCGATTTTTCCCTCTTGGAAAAACATAAAGATGTCATCAGTTTGATTCTTGAAGATACCTTTCCCGAACCGCTTACCCATAATGAGATTAAAACTGCCGCTTTGCCTTATGACAATGTGATTTTTAATTCGACTGAACGATTTAAAAAAATTGTGAAAGAAGCTGGTGATGACTTTAAACTTGAGATAGGCGATTTTAGCAATGATCTGAATTATATCATGGCTTGTACGGTTATTCTGAATTTTCATTACGGCTTTAATCTTGATTTTAAGCGACCTTTTTTTTATAATATCCCTGATGCCAAAGGAGTAATGCGTCATTACCGTATTCTCTATAATGCTGATTTTATGGATATCATTCCTACGGAAAAAGCTAAGCAATTAAATCAATCCGACGTTGATGAGCTTTTGGCCAATTTTGAGAATTTAGATCTCTGGAAAGAGAAAATACCGCCCAATAGTTTTATTTCAAAGGGTTTTGTGGTATCGAATATGTTCGATGTTACTGCCGAACATTCCATTTCCGAAATAAAATCTAGTCTTATTTCAAATGATAAGCGGAGTCAAGAGGGGTTTATGGGAAATGTCAATGAAGTTTTTCGTTCACTCTTTAATTTATCGGGCATACGAACAGGGTTTACAGTCTATAACCCGAAGGAAGACGAATTCGAGCGAGTTTACGGGCCAAACGTCCAGAGTTTCCTCTTGCAAGGTAAGGAGAATGAGGCTTGTAAGGATGCTCTGTGCCAAGCTTCCTACAAAAAACTATTAAAGGACAATACCTATTTTGCCATTTCAAATGTCGACCAGTATTTTGAAATTTCGGGTGGTACGGCACCCTATAAAAATTTGAAAGAACAGGGTGTAAAAAGTGCGATTTTTGCTCCGATTGCAGAAAATGGGGAGTTATTGGGAGTCATGGAATTGGTTTCTTTTAAAACCAATGAGCTTAATAGTATCAATGCCCAGAAACTGGAAGATGTAATGCCTTTTATTGTTGCAGCGGTGCGACGCTCAAAAACGGAAGAGGAGAACCTCATAGACGCCATTATTCAACACGAATGCACAACAGTACATTCTTCTGTGTTGTGGAAATTTGAAGAAGAGGCAAAGAGGTTCATCGCTGAGGATTTAAAAGGTGGCCGGCCTTCTTTTAAGGAAATTGTCTTTAATGATGTACACCCCTTATATGGGCAAATTGATATTAAGGACTCTTCACAGGCTCGAAATTTTGCTATTCAACGCGACTTGATGATCCAGCTTTCCGATATTAATGATGTCTTGACCGTTGCATGGCAAAAGAATAAATTGCCCATTTATGAAGAATTGATTTTTAGGGTAAATAACCACATAGACGATATCAAAGAAACGTTGCATACAAATAGTGAGCAGGCAATTTTTGATTTTGTAAAGAAAGAGGTGGTGCCAGTTTTCGAACATTTGAAGAGAACAGATACTGATTTGGGCAAAAATGTGATTACCTATGAGTCGAATATTGATATGAGTACCGATTCATATTATGACCATCGCCGAAATTATGATGAAAGCGTTATGCGAATAAATAGAGAGCTAGCGTCCGTAATCGACGAAAAACAAGAAAGTGCGCAAGCCATGTATCCGCATTACTTCGAGCGATATAAAACTGATGGTGTAGAGCACAATGCCTATATTGGAGACTCGATAACGGGAGAACGGGAGTTTGATAAATTGTATCTGCGTAATCTCAGATTGTGGCAGCTTCAGGTTATGTGCGAAATGGAAAATGTACATTATAATTTAAAGCCAGAACTTGCAGTGCCGTTAGATGTGGCCTCTTTGATTTTGGTTTATAATACTTCATTGTCGATTCGTTTCCGAATGGATGAAAAACGTTTTGATGTAGACGGCACTTATAATGCCCGGTACGAGATAATCAAGAAACGAATTGATAAGTCTTATATCAAAGGTACCAATGAGCGGCTTACCCAGCCGGGCAAAATGGTGGTGGTATATTCACAAAAGAAAGACGAGCTCGAATACCTGCGCTATATTAAGTTTTTGAAGTCGAAGGGCTATTTCGACGGTAAGATTGAAATTGTTGAGTTAGAAGGCCTGCAAGGGGTTTCGGGCCTAAAAGCGATTCGAGCCGGCATTTTGTACCGGCCGAAAAACAAATCTTCAGAAAAAACATATACCTATCAAGAGCTTATTGAAGAGATTCAGGCATGATTAGGTCGGTAAATGGATGATTTTTTCAGGGCCGAAAAATTTTAATGCCACAAAAAAAGCAATTACCGAAAGAATCATTCCGATCATAAATATCGTATAGGTCCAACGAAGCAGCTTATATTTTCTGTCAAGAACGAGACCCAAATAATAGAGGTCCTTTGTTAAAGAACTGTAGACATATTTCTGGTCTTTTATAAGTTCTTGAATGGCCCATTCATAATCGGCTAACTTCATTTTATGAAAATTTCCGAAGAAAAGCAGGTTTACTTTTTTCTGTTCCACGTCTGCTTTGGTAAACTGTCCACTAGTTACATTGGGCCTTGTGGCCAAGATTGACATTACCATCGATATCACGCTAAAAATGACAAAAATGACCGCAGGATAGACTAAATAGTCGTTTGAAGGATTATCTAATTTTGGTACGAGGTTGGCCAATACCAATGAAATTATTATGGCATTTACAGAAAGCAAAATGTTTGCTTTGGTGTCGGCGATATCACTTAGTTTCAAATGGTTTCGCATAGTGACACGAAACATGGTCTGAATTCCACGTTCAGGACTTTTATCTTTGAAATTAGATTTTAATTCAGCTTTTAAACGCTCTTTTTTTACAAGCTTTTTATTTTTTTTCCTATTCTTTATGAGGTTTGCCAGATTCTCATCTTTGCCCTTTTGCCAATTGTTTTTGGCGTAGTCCGTATAAAAACGATGTTCCGTTTGAAACATTTGAATGTTCGTATCTCGCCATTCTTTTTGTGAAAAATTCGCGATGCCCAGCAAAGAGAGTTCTTCACGCAACATTTCTGAAGTTTCTTCATAGGTGCTGTGTCCGAGGTGTGAAGCGTCCGCATCCCTTAAAATTTCTTCTGATAAATTAGTCGGTTCGTGATAACGTCTCGTCGCTAAAATAAGATTACATATATGATTGATTGCATCTTTATCATAGTTGTTTTCTTCTAGAAAAGATCGAACTATGGCACAACTCGTTTCCTCATGATTGTCAGGTCCTTTAGTATAACCGGTATCGTGTAACCAAGCTGCTAAAATAAGTGCGTCATTTTCTTTGGCATTTAAGTCATAATAGTCCAGTAATTCTTTAGTATTTTTAACGACTCTTTGGGTATGCCTTAGATTATGGTATAAATATTCTGAACCCAATTGGTTTGACAATAAGTCAGTGACGAATACTTCGGTTTTTTCAATGATGGTTGACATACAACGATTTTAGAAATCCCAAAGTACAAAATTTCATAGCCAACATTATGATTGAACAAAAACATTTTTTGCTCATTGCAACATTTCTACTTCTCTTATCGGGTTGTGCAACGATGAAGACCAAATATGAGGACCCTGATAAGGCAAAAGATTATAAGTCTGATAAAGAAGTGGCCCATACTTTCTATCTTATAGGCGATGCTGGTTTGTCTCCCATGGGCGAAATGAATGCTGCATTGAAAATCTTTAAAAATAAATTGGAAAAGGCCGACAAGAATAGTACTGCCATCTTTTTGGGAGATAATATCTATCCAGCCGGATTGCCTGACCCAAAAGATTCTACGGTCGCCTATCGCATAGCAAAAAATCATTTGGATGCGCAGATTAAAACACTTGAAGAGTTTAAGGGTAAACCTTTATTTATACCAGGAAATCATGACTGGTATACTGAGGGTTTGGTGGGTCTCGAGCGGGAACAAAAGTATATTCAAAAGCAGCTAAAAAGTAAAGAAGTTTTTTTTCCCGAAGATGGTTGCCCCATTGAAACAATAGAAGTCAGTGAGCATGTCGCAATTATTGCGATAGATACCGAATGGTACTTGACCAATTGGGACAAGAGACCAGATATTAATGATAAATGTGATATTAAAAGTAGGGATAAGTTTTGGTTGGAGTTAGAGGATGAAATTAAAGATAATAGACAAAGAACGACCATTATTGCTATGCATCACCCCGCCTTTAGCTATGGGGAACATGGCGGACAATATTCTTTAAAAAAACAACTATATCCTGATAACGGTAAAGTTCCCCTGCCCTTTTTAGGAACATTTATAAACGTACTTCGACGTGCAACGGGGGCTTCGGTTGAAGATCTTTCGAACAGACGATATAGAGAGTTGAGTGACCGACTGGTCACTTTGGCCCAGTTTTCTGATAAAGTGATTATTGCCTCGGGTCACGAACATAGCCTTCAATATATTGTGGAAGACAATACCCCGCAGATAGTAAGTGGTTCAGGATCAAAGAATGGAGGCACTAGACTTTTGAACGGTAGTAAGTTTTCAACCGGAAGAATGGGCTATGCAACGTTGGAAGTATATAAAGACGGTTCTTCGAAAGTGCGTTACTATGGGGTAGGTGACACGGAAAATGAGGAGTTTTTATTTGGGTCCGATGTACTTCCCCCTGATAGAAGTTTAAATGTAGAGAAATATGAAGATTCCTTCCCTGCGGAAGTAGAAGCATCTATTTATACGGATGAAGAAACTCATAAAACAGGAGTTTTTACAACGATTTGGGGAAAACGTTATCGAAAATATTACAGCACAAAGGTAACGGCGCCCACCGTACGTCTTGATACGTTGTTGGGTGGGCTTATACCTGTAAGTAAAGGTGGCGGGCATCAGTCAAAATCCCTTAGACTACGACATAAAAGTGGCAAAGAGTATGTTATGCGGGCGCTTCGAAAAGAAGCGGAGCTCTATTTGCAATCTATGGCGTTCCAAGATCAGTTTGTTATGGACGAATTAGAAGATACATATACCCTTGAATTGCTGCAAGATTTTTATACCGGGGCACACCCCTATGGGCCGTTTGTGATCGGCCCGTTGTCAGATGCCATTGATATTTATCATACCAATCCGAAATTATATTATGTGCCGAAACAAACGCAACTAGGAGATTTTAATGGCGATTTTGGCAATGAGCTTTATATGATTGAAGAACATGCTGGAGATGGTCATGGTGATTTGGAGAGTTTTGGTTTTGCGAATGAACTTAAGAGTACCGATAGCATGTTGGAAGATTTGAGAGATGACGAAAAGTACGATGTCGATGCCGAAATGTATCTTAGGGCAAGGCTTTTTGATATGGTCTTGGGCGATTGGGATCGACATGTTGACCAATGGCGATGGGCAGAGTTTAAAGATGAAAAATCAGATAAAATTACATATAGACCAGTTCCTAGAGATAGGGATCAAGTGTTTTCTGTTATGGGAGACGGGCTTTTGATGAGTATGGCTACACGTATTGTTCCGGGGTTAAGACTGATGGAAGGGTTCAACAAAGAGATTAGAAGTGTAAGAGGATTTAATTCGTCACCCAAGACCTATGTTTTAGATATGGCATTACTGACCGAAACCACAAGACGTCAGTGGTTGGATCAAGCCGAATTCATCCAACAGAACTTAACTAAGGAAATAATTGAAAAGGCTTTTGAAGTGTTTCCTGAAGAGGTTAGGGACGCGACCATTACAGAAATTGAAGATATATTGTTGTCTCGAATTGCCAATATTGGCGAAACGGCATTGGAATACTATGATGTCTTAAACAAATATGCCGTTGTTGCCGGCACTGATAAAGATGATTGGGTCGTTGTCAATCGTCTCAATGCAAACGAAACCGAGGTTCAGGTATATCGAAACATCGGAGGGGAGAAAGAAAAACTCTTTTTTGATAAAAAATTCGATAAGGCCAGTACGAAAGAAATCTGGATTTACGGTCTTGATGATGATGAT
Organism: uncultured Kriegella sp.; assembly: GCF_963975415.1. NCBI lineage: Bacteria > Pseudomonadati > Bacteroidota > Flavobacteriia > Flavobacteriales > Flavobacteriaceae > Kriegella > uncultured Kriegella sp. The sequence continues at coordinate 297,397 of NZ_CAXBGN010000002.1, read as the reverse complement.
CGATTTGTGGTCGAAGGGGCGACCAATAGTGCTATAAAAGTGAGGTTGGTTGGAGGTCAAAACAATGATATTTATGAAATCAAGAATGGTAAAAAAGTGGCTATTTACGATTTTAAGGATAAGGAGAACACCTTTGAGAATACCTCAGGTGCAAAAGTAAAGCTGACAAACGATTATGAAGTGAACACCTATCGCCCGTTGAAACTGCGAAATTCTGTGAATCAAACCATACCGACCATAGGCTATAATCCCGATGATGGAGTGAAAATAGGACTCGTCAATACCTATACCTACAATGGTTTTCGACAGAACCCTTTCACACAACAACATAGTGTTGACGCGGCCTTTTATTTTGCCACTAGTGGGGTCGATATAAAATATACGGGTGAGTTTGCCAACCTTTTTGATAATTGGAATTTTCAATTGCAAGGCCGTTTTACGAGTCCGAACTTTGCAATAAACTTTTTTGGTTTTGGAAATGAAACGGTAAACTTAGATGATGAATTAGACCTAGATTATAACCGTGTGCGTTTACGAAATATGAAGTTGGCACCGGCTTTGGTTTGGAGGGGGCAACTCGGGGCTAAATTCAAAACGGGAATCTCCTATGAAATTATCGATGTTGAGGAAACTGATAATCGTTTCATCAACACCTTTTACCAACAAAATGGAGAAGAGAACCGAGAGCAATTCTTAGGAATTGATGCGGTGTATAGTTACAAGAATAGCGATAATGAAGCTTTTCCAACCATGGGGATGGCAACCGATATAAAGGTCGGTTATAAAAAAAATACAGGTTCGACCGGACAAGATTTTGGTTATGTGGTGCCAAGTCTCTCTTTCGATTATAAATTGGTGGCCAGTGGTAGATTGGTACTGGCCTCAAAATGGAAGGCCCATTTTACTATCGGTGAAGGGTATGAGTTTTATCAAGGAGCAAGCATTGGGGGAGTCGATGGTCTTCGCGGATTTCGAAACCAGCGCTTTACCGGTAAAAAGGCATATTATCAAAATACCGATATCAGATATAGCTTGCGCAAGATGCGTACGAGTATATTGCCAACGGCTTTCGGGCTCTATGGGGGATTTGATTATGGCCGAGTGTGGCTCCCCAACCAAGACTCGAATCAATGGCATACCTCTTACGGAGGAGGTTTCTTTTTAAATATAGCGGACATTATTTCGGCTAGAACCGCACTCTTCTATTCCGATGATGGGCCACGATTTTCATTCGGACTTGGGTTTGGGTTTTGATTGTGATATCACTTCAAAGTTCATTCGAAAAAGAGTGTGTCTTTTTGCTCTTGTAGCGACGCTATTTTATGCTGAAGGAATACAGATTTCTTCCCGTGTTGCCCCGTTCCTCATCTGAGAGCAATAAAGTGCTTTCATCCATAAAACAAATAGATTCCAACTGCGTGGTGGCTCCTAAGTCGATAGTGTTCATTTTTCCTTGAGAAAAATCATCGGAAGTGAAATCGGTAAATATCCAAAGCTTTCCATAGCCTAAAATTACAATCGTTTTGCCATCTTCTGATATGTCGGCCGCTGTAACTTCACAAACGCCCTGTTCTTTGCAGGGTGTAAATTTACCAACGAAAGTAGCTTCGTACGTTCCTTTATCCGCAGGAACTTTATAAATCATGGCTTCACCGGTGAAGGGTCGTGCCCTGTCTTTGGTAATAATGTACAGAAAATTATTCCGATAGAAGAGCGCCTCTGATCCAAAAGATTTTTTATCAGGGAATCGGAATCTTATTTTTTCGGCATCGATTTTGTTTCCTTGCTCATTTTGAGGATTTGGGAGTTTGTAAATTGTCAAGTCTTTCCGCTTTCCATTGTTATTTCCCGTGTCGGCTATATATACATTTCCTTCTTCATCTCTTGCGATATCTTCCCAATCTTCATTTTTGGCATTATCGACTTTTAGTTCGTTCAATAATTTACCTTTGAAGTCGGCTTTGTATATTTTATCAGGATTTCCCCTGTCAAGAATAACCCAAAGTGTCGAATCGTTGTTATATATGATTCCTGAATTTTCCTTAAGTTTTCCTGGAAGTTTGGTGATGTAGGTGAGCTGTCCGTAGTTGGAACAGCTGGTTAAGAAAAGCGTACATATAAAAAAAGCTATTTTTCTCATTTATTTATTTTTGAAGGGCATGAATACTTCGGTTTTCCAATTCAGTTCATTACCCCCAAAGTTAGGGTTGCTATAAAATATTTCCATGGGCTTTTTCTCTACTTTCAAACTATTCTTGTCCGCATAGTCGAGCAATGCGTACCAAGCTCGGTCCGAGGTGATGTAATTGCCATTGTAAATGGCCTTAACCGCTTTTCTACTTTTAAATTCTTTGTACTGAATGGATTTATGTCGTGGAAGGGAATCTGATTTTACAATTGGATAGCAAAAATTGTAATGAATGCTGTCGGTTTGCATGTTCCATTTGGTTACCTCGATAAACGGCCTTCCATTTGGCTGAATGTCGTTTTTCAAAATCAATTGATCCAACAGCGCGTAATGTTGCATCATTCCTTGAGCTTTTTCCGTTTGCTTGCCACTTAATGAGACATAGGCACAATAGCTACTTGGAATACGATCTATACCAATAACGGCAACCTTGAAGTTTTCTATGTGCTCTTTCAATCGTTGGTTAAACTCCAAAATTGTTTTTTTGGCACGTTTTTCAAAATCGGTATCTGAAAGAGGAATATGTAGTTTATTGCGCAAACTATGATCAACATCTTTTATGTAAACGTGTATTTTGGAAGTTGAATCGCTGAGCGCCTCGATTTTCCATTGGAATGAAAATACCGAATCATTGTATTTAATTTGTTGCTTTAAATAATTCAAGTCAGTCTGTTCGACAAATCGGGAATCTTTTAATGAGGCTCCCCACGCCTTAAGAGACTGGTTTATGGCACCTGGAAAAGTATTTGCTTTGATAGTTGCGGCATAATCATAGGGTTTGATGAAAAGATACCAAAGGAAGACGACCAGAGCTACGGCCAGTATAAATACAGCAATTTTCTTCATTTATTTTTGAATAGAGACCATCTCTTTTTTTGCCGTCATTTTTAAATGGTTAACAATAAAATCGCCCAAATCTCGTCCTTGCTTTAACCCCACTTCGATTGCCACACGGTAGTGAATGCCGCCGTACATACGACTGATGGCGGCCTCATCGGCCGCCTGATTGAACGAAGTAAAACTTCTTACAGGAAGCCCATATGCGGTTTCGGTATCATCATCGAAGGCAAAATTATTGCCAAAAATACTAGTCAGTGCTGTCGATGCGGCACCCGAAACTACGGAATGACCACTGGTATATTCAGGAAACGGTGGGGTTTGTAAGACCGGTTTCCAATTATCGTCGATATGTTCGTTGATCAGGGTTTCGGGTCGAATAAGATTGCTTCGATATTTTTCATCCCAACAACTAATAAAAGCATCGGCAATGGCCAGCGATGTTTTCGTATATGCAAAAATGGTTTTATCAAAATCACTATCCGTTTTTTTACAGGAAATCTTGGTGATGCCGATCCAATGGGCTCCAGGGGTTATTTTTTTCGTGGCAAACATTAGATGGCCCCTTGTTACCGAAACATAAGGATTACAGTCCCAGAATTTGGCGATTTCTATTTCTTCCGATTGATCGCCCGTTTCTGTAATCTTTTGACCGACATCATAAACTTCTTTCAACTCCCTGTAAAAATCTGAATCTTCTTCCATTGAAAAAGTAGGGGGAGGGGTAGGTTTGAATTGCTGCGCAGAATCAATTACAAAGGGTCTGATTTTATTCCAGTGCGGTTCAATACCATCCATATAGGCGGGAGGTGTGGGTTGCCATCGATTCGGGTCTTCGGCATTTACCGTAAACTTTGGCATGGTGCGTGTCTGGGCATAATTGTCTTTACTCATCCAAGTGCCAATATGTTCGGCTACTTTTAACCCATAGGTTTTTGAAGCATTGAAGGTAGCGGCGTTTTTGGTTTCCCAGATTCCGTAAAGACTATCGCGAAAAGCTTCCATCCGGTCTTCTGAAAAAATCAATCTTTTACTTAATTCCATGTGGGCTACCAATGCGGCCACTTGATAGTTGATGGGTAAATTCACTTCAGGTTTGGGAATGGAGGTCAAATCGGTCACTTGTCCTTCCAGCGAAAGGTAATCTTCATTTTGAAGTGAGATAATCTCGTAGGCAGCAATATTCGGATAAGCAAAAATACGACTGGCAACAGGGGGGGAGAAAATGTCATGAACCATAATTTCGATGACCTTGTCAACGGAAGTGTGAAATTGTTCAGGGGTAACCACTATGGGGCCTTCCTCTTCTTTTGTGTTGCAAGAAATCATGGCTGTCATGACTACTAGTCCCATCAATACCTTCTTCATCTTTCTTCCGTTTGTTGTTTTAATTTATAAACCTGTGCCCGTTCGTTGTTTATCGTGGCCAAGAGGTATGGTCGGTCTTTTACGGTAATGATATTTAAATGCCGAATTGATTTCCGGTAAAAATTCAATCCGATCTTATTCCCCAAAATTACGTTATTTTGATTTTTTATCAAGGCTCCCGAAAAAGAATCGAATCGGCCGTGAAAAGGTTTGATGCCAAAGTAGTTTCCCCCGACCAATACTTCTGCTGCACCATCACCGTCAAAGTCATAATCGAGAAAGGCCATTATTGGTGATACTTGCAACTCGTTCTGAAATGGAACGAACACAAATTTGCCTTTTTCATTTTTCAGAAAACCAGAGTGTAGTTCGTTTACTTCTAAAATAGTGGCCCTGTTCAATATGGTCTTGTCAAAAATCTGTTCGATCGACTTGCCGGCGAAGCTGCTGTAAGTATTGAACTTTTTTCGCAGGCCCACCAGTTGGCCCACCAATTGATCAAAACCTTCTAATGGATAATAGGCGCCATCTTTCTCAATGGCGACCAAGGTTTCCGTGTTTCCGTTTGAGTCAAAATCGTTGTAGAACATTTTCATAGGAGAATTTGTGGAGGCCTTGAATTTGGTGTTCGTGCCCCAATTGCCCATTAGGTAATCGATATCGCCATCTCCATCGATATCAAAGGGGATAATGCATTGCCATAATCCGTTTATCTTTTTATTCAAAACTGATACTTCGGTCAAATCACCATTATCGCTTTTAAAGAATCTGGGTGACATCCACTCACCGACGACAATAAGGTCTTTATAACCGTCATTGTCAAAATCGTGCCAAAGGGCATCGGTTACCATGCCTATATTTTGAAGTGCCGAATTTTCGCTAATGGAAAAACTGCCTTTCTCATTTTTTAGTAAAAAGGAATTTGGAATTCTTCCGAAGTCATTCGTTATTGCTTGATTACCGACAAAGAGGTCAATGTCGTCGTCACCATCGAAGTCATGGGCCCGTACAACGGAGGCATTTTCAAAATATGTGGGAAGTTCCCGAGTTATAAAAGAGGAATCTTTCTGAACATAATAGCTATCGCGTAAGGGTTTCATTTGATTGTAGAAGTCGCCGCCACCCGATCCTAAAAAGAGGTCGTTTTTACCGTCATTCGTAAAATCGGTAATCAAGGCCGCCACATCTTCTTTAATAGAATCTTTGATGATTGCAGCTATTTTGTTTTTAATAAACGAAGTATCACCCTGTATGAATAGTTGGGAAGGAATATATTTCGATCCCCCAAAGAAAATGTCAGCTTTGCCATCATTGTTCAAATCACCGATGGCTGTTGCGGGACCGCGATCCGAGATTTGATAGGGAATCAATTTCTGACGATTAAAATCGGTATAATTGTCTTCGATATGGGTAAAATCGATTCCTAAATTTGTGTCGACCTTTTCAAAGATTTGCTTTGTTTTTTGATGCAATGATCGGTAGTCGAATGACTTGGTGTGGTTGGGTGAGATAGTGAGCGTTTGGTTTGTGGCTACCTTGGTTAGTACCTGATAACTTTTGTCGGGCCAAACGATTTTCAAAGAGTCCACCATGTCGGCTTGACCATAACCAAAATGGATAATGGGTTCTGAAGAGGCTTGAAATCCCCTGACCGTATACAGTTCTTTGTATTGTAAATTATTCTTGTTATATGAAAATACTTTGGTGCCGATGCCAAACGGATTTTTATCAGCATACTCAAACCTTAATTTTAAGTATGTTGCTTTTGTATTGGTTTGGTTGATATAGAGCGTTGCAGGGCTGTTTAAGTTGTTCACCACTAAATCAAGGTCGCCGTCATTATCGAGGTCACCAAGGGCAGTGGCCCCTGAAACAAGGGTGTCGTTTGTGATCCATTGGTGTGATTTGTCTTCGAAGATTAGATTATTAGTACCCTTGAAGATGTAATTATGTGTTTTTCCCGAGGGCATTAAATCCAAGGCACGTTGATCGACCAATTTGGTGTTGTTTATTTTTTTTTTGATTTCATCACTTGATACAAAGTTGATGTAATCAAGGTCATTTGGGCGTTTTGGTATGCCATTGGAAATAAAGACATCTTGTTCGCCGTCTTGGTCGTAATCTCCAAAAAGTGCACTCCAGCTCCAATCTGTGGCCGAAATGCCACTTTGCAAGGCAATTTCAGCGTAACCGTCCCGCCCATTCACCTGCAACATGTTTCTGGTGAACTGGTAGTGGTAGCCATACTGTTGGGTCTGCAGCTTTTGAATTTGAAAATCTATATCACCTTGTGATGATTTCAATATTTTTTCATCTTCCGGGAGCATGTCTAGTGACAATAAATCGGGAAGACCGTCATGGTTGATGTCGGCCACGTCGTTCCCCATTGAAAATCGCGTGGTATGACCAAAAAACTCTTTTAGTCTATTGGTAAAAGTACCGTTTCCATTATTGAGGTAGTAATAATCGTCTTCGTGAAAATCGTTCCCAACATAGATGTCAGGCCATCCATCTTGGTTAAAATCGGCCACGGCCACGCCTAATCCATAACCACTAACTCCTCCATAAATACCCGCTTCTTCACTTATATCGGTAAACTTTTCGCCATCGTTACGCAACAATTTATCTCCGGTTTGATAATTTCTTTTAAGCCGTTGTTCCGCTTTACCAAAAGAATCTTGTGTATGTATGGCATGATTGAGAAGGTAAATGTCTAGATCACCATCGAGGTCAAAATCTATAAATGCCGCGTTGGAACTATAAGAGTCAAAATCGAGGCCATATTCGGCTGCACTTTCTGTAAAAGTAACCTCTCCCTCTTCAGAAGTGCCGTTATTGATATAGAGTTCGTTGAACCCGCTGAAACCTTTGATGCCGACTACGGCACAAACGTAAATGTCGAGCAATCCGTCGCCGTTGACATCACCCATAATGGCACCGGTATTCCAAGTACTATTGCCTTCGACTCCCGATTGCGCGGTAATATCCTCAAAATTTAGACTTGCTTTACCGTTGGCATTGTTTCCTTTGTTGAGGTATAATTTATTCTTTACCTGGTTTCCCGAGAAAAAAATGTCTGCAAAACCATCATTATTTATATCGCCAATGGCCACGCCACCGCCATTATAGAAATACAGATAGTCTAAAATGTTGCGGTCTTCTGTTTCTGAAAGCGTGTTGGTGAAGGTAATTCCGGTTAGCTCTGGTGACGGATTTTCAAATAGATCACCAACTTCACTTTTACATCCTGTCATGAAGGCGAGTATTATGATAAGTCTTAAATGCCTAATCATCGAGCGTAAAAATCTTGGGTTTGTCGTCGTTTAGTGCGGTAATCAAATAGACCTTGCCATTTTTGTTTTTAAATTGCTTGAGGTGTTTTATCTCCCCTTTAACAAAAAAACCACTTGTGCCATAGTCTTGCCATTTAAAATCTAACTTTCCGTTGCCTAAAAGCACGTGGCCATAACTAGCATCAAGTCTTGAATATTGGGGTTTAAATTCGTAATTGTTTCCTCCCATAATCAAGTCTAAATTACCGTCGCCATTTACATCAGAACATGTTATGCCGCAAATGCATGATAATTGTGCCCTACTTGGCAATTCTTGAACCGAAAATCTTCCATCGCCTTCGTTAACGGCAATGACCGAAGCGGATATGCTGGCTTTCTTAACTATTGAGTTATCTAAAATGCTCTTGGGGAATAATTCATCTACCGTTTTCTTTGCGTACTCAGATGCTTTCAAGTTCTGTTTCTTTAAAGCGACGATTTGAGTTGTTAGTTCTTTTTTCTGGTGCAGCGGATAATCTTTTCTGTTAAAACGCTGGGTTACTATTTGTTCGATGGTTCCATTATTGTCAAAATCGTTAACCCACATTTGCATCGGGTTTTCCTCAGAGGGTTTGTAATGGAGATTATTTCCTTGATTGCCTAATATGAGGTCATCGTCGCCGTCGTTATCAAGGTCTGCAACTTCAATAGTGTTCCACCATCCATTTAAACTATCCAATGCTGAGGATAGTTTGGTCAACCTTCTTCCTGTATTCTTAAATATTTTTGGCGTATCCCATTCGGCCACAGTAATCAAATCTTTTTTTCCGTCCCCGTCGATATCCGTCCAAAGGGCATCTGTAACCATGCCTGCATCCTTTAAATCGTAGGCCAACCGTTCCGAAGCATCTGAAAATGTGCCATCGCCATTGTTTTCTAAAAAAAGGTGATTCGGGTTTACTCCATAGGTGCCCACCACGCTACGTGAACCAATAAAAACGTCGATGTCGCCATCTTCATCAAAGTCGTTAGACGAAATTACGGCGACATTCTTATGGATGGATGGCAAGCTAGTTGGCGAGCCAGCAAAAGAGCCTTTTCCATCGTTGAGATACAGCCTTGCTGCATAAGTGTTTTCTTCCCCAACTTGGTTGCCTCCTGTGCCGACCATAAGATCCAAGTCTCCATCGTTATCAACATCAAAAAATGAGGCGGCGGTATCTTCGTAGTCTGCATCGGAATATAGGGCATTTTGTGAGGTAGGAAAAAGTTTTCCTGCCCCTTTGTGCAAATAAATCATTCCAGCCTTTCCTTTGGCTCCTCCTATAAAAACATCTTGATTGCCGTCACCATCAATATCTCCAATAGCCATGGCCGGACCTTCTTGCGACAGCTTTTTATAAATGAGGCCTTCTTGGTCAAAATCATTGTAGCTATTTTCTTTATGAACCACCAAGTTGTCTTGTTTTAACTCCTTAAGCAATGGTTCTTTAGGGCTGGTTTTGGTAATCACATATTTTTCCGTAGCCATTGATTGTTTTACAATAACCAGTTGATTTGCCTGTACGTTGGTCAATTTTTGGGTGTCATCGTTGGGCCAGATGATGCGTACGGAATCTATGGTTTTCGTTGTACCCACCCCAATGGTCATTACATAATCTACAGAAGATTGAAAACCGCGGGAAGGAATCAGTTCTTGAAAAACAATGTTGTCATCATAATAGAGTCGCATGCTTGTGCCCACGCCGAATTTATTTTTTCCTTCCCCTTCAAATTTTAATTTGATATAGTTATGGTCAAGATGTTTTTCCGACTCGTTTTCGTAAACAAATGCGCTCATGTTCACATTATTGACCACAAGGTCTAAATCACCGTCATTGTCTAAGTCTCCATAGGCTGCTCCGTTAGAAAGACTGGGTATTTCGAAACCCCATTCCTTATTCTCGTTGGAGAAGGTAATATCGCCATTATTTCTAAAAGCATAATTGGGTTGGGGGGCCACTGGCATTTTATTGATTATCGAATCAATGGACTCTTTTCTTCCGGTGAGCGCCATGTTTTGGATAATCTCATTCGCGAAAAAATCGACAAAATCGAGATCTGTAAGGTCGTGGTTAATGCCATTGGTGACGAAAATATCACGTAATCCATCATTGTCCATATCGAAGAGAAGGCCTGCCCAACTCCAATCGGTAGCCGAAACACCGCTAAAATAGGCGACTTCAGAAAAAGACCCGTTACCATTGTTGAGTTGCAAAGTGTTTTGAATGTACTGTTGAGAGAAATCTTTACTTTGCTTCAGCTTAAAAATATTGTATCCTTCAAACTCCATCACTGATTTTACGCGCTCATCGGGCTCGGGTAACATGTCGGTAATGAAAATGTCTGCATTGCCATCGTTGTTGATATCGGCCATGTCAATGCCCATAGCAGATAGGGATAGATGGGAGGTCCAGTCTTTTATTTCTTCGGTAAAGGTGCCGTCTTTTTGATTGATATACAGATAATCACGCTCGTAAAAATCATTCGACACATAAATATCGGGGTAAAGGTCGCCATTGATGTCGCTTACCATCACCCCTAGGCCAAAGCCGATTAGACTGCCATAGATACCCGATTCTTCGCTTACATCAACGAATTTTCCGTCATCGTTTCGAAGTAACATATCACCCACTCCTTTGAAAATATCGGGAACACCCTCCCAATCTTGGGCCCTGATCTCTCGTTGTTCGGCATAACCCAAACTGCTAACCGGGATATTGCTATTATTTAAAATGTATGCATCTAAATCTCCATCTTTATCGTAATCAAAAAAAGAAGCGTGGGTCGAAAAGCCCGTTTTGGCCAAGTTGTATTCTTTTGCACTTTCCGTGAATGTTATTTGTCCTGACCCATCTGACGGGCCATTGTTTATATACAGATCATTATCGTGATTGTTGCCTTCCATATTTCCGGCGTTACTTACGTAAATATCCAAAAGACCATCGTTGTTGATGTCGGCCATTACCACACCGGTAGACCAGGGTTTGTTGCCCGTGACTCCGGCAGCCTCTGAAATGTCTTCAAACTTAAAGTTGCCTTTATTGAGATATAATTTGTTAGACTTCATGTTGGCGGTCATATAAATGTCTGCCAGGCCATCATTGTTGATGTCCCCTATAGCAACACCCCCGCCATTGTAGAAATTGCGATATTTGAAAATATTAAAATTCTTTTGGTTCTCTACTTCATTTATGAAGTCGATACCCGTTTTATCAGAAGAAAGTAAGGAAAAAAGAGTTTCTGTGACTTTCTCGCCTTGGGTGTTTTCCTTTTTTGTATTGCAGGAAAAAAGTACTGATACAAGCACAAAAAAAGTCAGTCTTTTTGTTAAATTCAATATCAATTTTGAAGTAGTTAATTACTAAATATTTTCTGCTTCGGAAAGTAGCAATATAAGTAATCTTCCTAGAAATGACCTAAGCGATTGAGTTAATGTTTTGGCCGTGTTTGCAAATCTGAAAGATTGTCAGACGATTATTTATTTTTTAGCAAATAATCCGATATATTTAGCCACTATTATCAACCCAACTTTATATTATGCTAGGAATTCTCTCCTTCGTAGGCTTTACCTTATTGGTGGCCGTAATCTCATATTTGGCAACCCGTAAAACAGATGAAAACTCTTCCGACGGTTATTTTTTGGGAGGTAGAAGCCTAACAGCTGGTGTTATCGCCGGATCTTTATTGTTGACCAACCTTTCCACGGAACAAATAGTGGGTCTTAATGGCCAAGCCTATACCGAGGGGATTTTGGTAATGGCCTGGGAAACTTTAGCGGCCATGGCCATGGTTGTTACGGCTATATTTCTGTTGCCGCGATATTTAAAAGGCGGGTTAACAACCATTCCCCAATTTTTGGCAACAAGATTCGATGTAACGACTAAGACTATTACATCGGCCTTGTTCTTAACAGGATACGTTGTCGTACTCTTACCGATCATTCTATATTCAGGTTCCGTGGCGATTAGCGGCATGTTCAAAATTCCTGAACTACTAAACGTAACCGATACCCAAGCTTTGTGGATCTGTGTCTGGGGTATCGGAATAATTGGGTCGATTTATGCGGTTTTTGGGGGTTTAAAGGCGGTTGCGGTCTCCGATAGTATTAATGCCATAGGTTTGTTGCTAGGGGGTATATTGATTCCCATATTTGGATTAATGGCCATCGGGGACGGAAGTGTTCTTGAAGGAATTTCCGTTTTGACCACAGAACATCCGGAGAAGTTCGATTCGACGGGCGGAGTGACGGCATCGGTGCCCTTCGTTACCATTTTTACGGGAATGATGTTGGTACAACTTTTCTATTGGGGAACAAATCAACAGATCATACAAAGGGCCTTAGGTGCCAAGAATTTGCAAGAGGGCCAAAAGGGGCTCTTATTGGCTTCTTTCATAAAAATATTAGGACCACTTATCGTGGTATTACCGGGAATTATTGCCTATCACATGTTTCAGGGAGGGTTGGACCTTCCCGATCAGGCATACCCCGCTTTGGTAAATGCGGTACTACCCGATTATTTAATCGGTTTTTTCGCAGCTGTATTGTTCGGTGCTATTTTAAGTTCATTCAATAGCGTGTTAAATAGCTCGGTAACCCTTTTCGGACTCGATATTTATAAACAACACATAAATCAGGAAGCTTCTGAACGAACCGTCGTAAAGTATGGTAAAATTTTCGGAATTATATTGGCCATTGCGGCTATGTTCATAGCTCCCCTGATTGCTAATGCTGATAGCCTATTCGCTTATTTGCAGGAAGTAAACGGAATTTACAGTATTCCGATCTTAACAATTATAGTGGTTGGTTTTGTGACCAAACGCGTTCCGGCCATCGCAGCTAAGATTGGCATTATTTCCGGTTCTATTCTCTATATTTTAAGTCAATTCATTCTAAAGCCCCTTCTTGTTGGAAATGCCCTTGAACAAGCCGCAGTCCAAGGAATAACAGATGCTGGTGAATTGGCCGTAGTGGAAGCCGAGGCCTATCCACACTTTTTGCATGTCATGGCGATTTTATTCATATTGAATATTGCCATAATGTTGGTTATCGGCAAGTTATATCCCAGAAAAGAGGCTTATTTACAGGAATACACAGAACAAGTTGATATTACCCCGTATAAATATGTGAAACAAGTTGGTCTTGCTATTACTGCTATCGTGGTGGGCATATATATATATTTTGCACAATAAAAAAGAACTAAGTAAAAGCCCGCTCAGATAAACATGAGCGGGCTTTTTATATACCTATAGACCTTTTTACGGTCGAAAATGCAATCTAAATATATTGGTTAATGATATTCTCGAAAAGCTCTTGCTTGCCACTTTGAAGTTCAAGTTCGCCATTATCTTTAGCAATTTCATATAAATCGGTAAAGTCTAATTTTCCATCTTCGAAATCCTTGCCTTTTCCAGAATCAAAAGAGCTGTAGCGTTTTTCTCGAAGTGCATCGTATTGAGATGATGAAATGATCTTATCGGCTACCAAAAGTCCACGGGCGAAAGTATCGACTCCACCGATATGCGCATGAAAAACATCGTCCATATCAGTAGAGTTTCTACGGATTTTCGCATCAAAATTGATACCTCCACCTTGAAGTCCGCCTGCCTTTAAAAAGGTAATCATCGCCTCGGTCACTTCTGTTATGTTATTGGGAAACTGGTCGGTGTCCCAGCCATTTTGGTAATCACCACGGTTCGCATCAAGACTTCCAAGCATACCATGAGAAGCGGCAACCTCCATTTCATGCTGCATGGTATGGTTGGCCAAAGTCGCATGGTTGAATTCCAAATTTAGTTTGAAATCGTCTTGAAGGCCATATTGATGAAGAAAGCCTACAACTGTGGCAGAATCGAAATCATATTGGTGTTTCATGGGCTCCATGGGTTTGGGCTCGATAAAGAAATTACCTTTAAAACCTTGTGCTCTTGCATAATCGCGAGCCATACCCAAGAACCTGCCCATGTGGTCCAATTCTTTTTTGATGTCGGTATTCAATAGCGACATATAGCCTTCACGACCACCCCAGAACACATAGTTTTCTCCGCCTAGTGCCATAGTAGCGTCCAAGGCTAATTTTATTTGCCCGCCAGCGCGTGCCAATACATTGAAATCAGGATTGGTGGAGGCACCATTCATATATCGGGGATTGGAGAAGCAATTGGCCGTACCCCATAATAACTTGACGCCTGATTCGGCTTGTTTCCCTTTAATATAATCTACTATGGTGGCAAGCCTTTTTTCTGATTCAGCAAAAGTGGAAGCTTCTTGAATCAAGTCAAAATCGTGGAAGCAGAAATAATCGAAACCCATTTTGGTGATGAATTCAAAAGCGGCGTCGGCTTTTTCTTTGGCTGCTGTCACGGCGTCGGAAGGTTGGTCCCAAGGGAAATTTTGCGTTCCAGGACCGAATGGATCGGCGCCTTGACCACAGAAAGTATGCCAATAGGCTACCGCAAACTTAAAATGCTCGCGCATGGTTTTTCCTGCGACCACCTGTTCTGGGTTATAGTATTTATAGGCTAGTGGATTGTCTGAATCCTTTCCTTCGTACTTTATTTCTCCAATACCTTTGAAATACTCTTTGTTTCCTATTAATGCCATTATTTTTGGGTTATTAAGTTAAATTATGTTGTTTGTTGTTGTGAATTTTGTTTTACCAATTCTGAAATTTTGTTCATTGGCTTTATTTCTAACGAATACAGTTTTCACTGATTTTATTTATTTTCTAGTAATATTTCCAAGGCTTTTTTCCAACCGTTATAGGCGTTTTGATAAGTTTCTTTATTTTTGAGGGGCTTGAAACCCATAACATAATCATTCTCCATGATTTGCTTGCCAAACGCTTCAAAATCACCGGTATGTAATTCGCAAGCTCTTGCTGCTCCTATTGCCCCGGTCGTATTGTAAATTTCAATTTCTTGACCAATTAGGGTTGCAATAGTGTTTGAGAAAATATCGGAACGAAATAAATTATCGTTGCCGGCCCGTATTACTTTAGGGACAATACCATCTGATTTCATTATTTCCATTCCGTACACAAAGGAAAAGGCGATACCTTCTAAGGCAGCGCGACAAAGATGTGCTTTGCTGTGATTGTTTAAATTTATGTTGGACAATTGTGTGCCCAAAGTTTTATTGTTTAGCATTCGCTCGGCCCCGTTGCCAAATGGAAGAACGGTAACCCCGTCGGAACCAATAGGAACCGAAGCCGCCAATTGATTCATCTCATCATATGAATCAACATTCAGGTTGTTTAAGAGCCAACGGTACTGTATGCCCGACCCATTGATGCACAATAATTTTCCAATACGCGGGGTTGAGGAGGAATAATTGACGTGCGCAAAGTTATTTACTCGAGAACTTTCTTTTACCGAAAGATTGTCGGTTATGGCATAAACCACCCCTGAAGTGCCTCCAGTAGCGGCTACTTCGCCCGGCTTGAAAACATTGAGTGATAGTGCATTGTTCGGTTGGTCGCCCGCACGGTACAGAATGGGAGTTCCTTCGGCAAGTCCAGATTCAGCTGCCCCTTGTTTCGATACCTTGCCTTGTACCGAAAAGGTCTCGATAGTTTCGGGAACCATATTAGGGTCTATTTGATAGTGTTCCAATAACCAATCTGCAATAGTGTTTTCTTTGAAATCCCAGAAAATGCCTTCCGAGAGCCCTGAAATAGTAGAGCAAATCGTATTACTAAGACGATAGGCAATATAATCGCCAGGCAACATAAACTTGTCAATTTTCCCATATACGTCGGGCTCATTTTCTTTTACCCATTTGAGTTTTGAGGCGGTAAAATTAGCAGGGGAGTTTAATAGTTGCGAGGCACACTTGTTGTTTCCCAAGGCATCAAAGGCTTCTTGACCGATTTCAACAGCCCTACTGTCACACCAAATGATGGAATTTCGAAGCGGTTTCCCTTCTTTGTCGACCACCACCAATCCGTGCATTTGATAAGAAATGCCAATTCCTGAAATATCGGATGCGGTAATATTAGTCTGCTCAATAAGAGCTTTGGTGGCATCGCAAATGTGTTTCCACCAATCATTAGGGTCTTGTTCCGCCCATCCGTTCTTCAGAGCGATCATTTCCATTTCGACATCTGGCTTACTAACAACAGCGACCCTTTTTCCTGTACCTGTCTCTACCAAAGCTGCTTTTATAGAAGAACTGCCAATATCGTAACCTATAGAATACATAGTACCAAATATAAAATTAAAGGAGTTCAATATATTGTTTTTATACAGATATGGCAAGGTATAGGTTATAAAAAAAGACCGCTTTGGCGGTCTTTTTAAATCGTTAAGAATAAAACTATTAGTACCCTGGATTCTGGACTAAGTTCGGGTTCGAAAGCAGGGCTGTTTCAGGAATAGGAAATAGATTTACATTTGGGTCTCCTTCAACTTCTTTAAGTGACCAAGGTGCAGTAAATTGATCGAAGCGAATGAGGTCATTTCTTCTCCAAAATTCGATGTAGAGCTCGCGGCCCCTTTCGTCTAACAGCATGTCTTCGGTTACACCGGAAAGATCAGGTGTATCCGTCCTTTTTTGTCTGAGCTCATTTACCATAGCGGTTGGGTCATCGCCCATACGCATCATGGCCTCAGCTTTCATCAAATGGGCATCTGCATACCTGAACATGATCTGATGTCTTCTAAAGGAATTATTCTGATTTTCATCATCCGTAGGGTCGAAAGGGTGGTATTTGATAATTCGCATACCGGTTTCTTCGCCATTGCCAACTATGGCCGGTATCTCTTTAGAGAAACTCAGGGGGCCTCCCTGTCTATTTTTCAAAGGAGTTCCATCAGAATCGTACTGCTGTCCGATTAGAAAGCCACGACCTATTCCCAAATTCTGGGCATTAGCGGTAGTTGCATCTGGTACCCAACCTCTACGTTCTTCTTGACCATCACCTACGTAGTTACTGTTCGCGGCCCCTTCAAAGGTGTCATAGAATTCTGCCAGCGTAGAAAATCCGTTCCAGCCCCCACCTGTATTGTCTGGAGAATTTTGATTGTAGTGTAGGGAATTCCATATTCTTGCGCCAATATCCGAACTTAAATGGAGAATGGTCTCGGAATCATCAGTGGGTTCAAAAATATCAAAATACCCTTCCTGTATCGCAAAGCCTTGGGCCGCAATGGCATCAACGGCATCAACAACCTTTTGCATGTCAGCACTGTCGGCAGCTCCCGTACCATTATAGATGTGAGCATTTAAATATAACTTAGCCAACAAAAAATTTACAGCGACTTTGGTGGCTTTACCTGTATTTGCCGTTCCTGGACCACCATCGGCCAAGCCAGTCATTGCTTCTTGTAAGTCTGTCAAGATGAAATTATAAGCGTCGGTTCTTGAGAGTACGCTAGGGTTGATGTCGGGCCCTTCGTCTACTTGACGGAAAGGAACGGATCCAAAAAGATCCATGACAAAAAACATGTTAAAGGCTCTCAGAAATTTGGCTTCTGCCAATACAGCTGCATCGGGATTACTTTCGATGATTTCAGAGGCCCGAAAGACATTTTGGTTCAAATTGTTCCAGGCATTTTTTACAAATATATGATCTGATTTCCATGTATGGGTATGCAATTGTCGCCATACGCCATTGTCGCCCCAATCAGTTCCACGCGTTGGAATCAAGAGTTCATCGGAGGTTACTTGTTCAAGGGCATACATGTTTTCTTGCGTTGCAAAATCAGTTCCAACCTTATTGTACAGGTCGCTCAATGACGATGCGGGGTTGGAAAGGCCTGAAAATCCGGTGTCACTGGTGTCTTGACTAATGATAGAATCCGTTTCCTCAATTTCCAAGTTGGTGCACGACACGAGAAATAGCATCATGAAAACCGTGAAAATAAAGGGTTTGATTATTATTTCTAGTTTCATTATATTTTTTTTAAAAAGTTATATTTATTCCTAAAGTATAGGTTCTCGGTCTTGGAAACGAGCTATAATCTATACCAGCAATGGGCAATCCATTAAGAAGAGCAGCACTTGCGGGTGAAACGCTAACCTCGGGATCAAGTCCGCTATAATCGGTAATCACAAAAAGATTCTGACCGTTTAGACTAAGCCGCATGGATTTAAAACCGGTATTCTCAGACAAGGGCACGTTGTAACCAATGGAAGCGTTTTGCAACCTTACAAAATCCCCTTTTTCTAAAAATCGCGTAGAAACCGAGGCTTCTGCGAAACGATCTTCTTCACCAGCCAGACCAACTACATTCTGGGTAACATTATTTCCACTGCCAATTGCGCCTCCTGTAAAGAAAGCATTTGCAGTATTGTTGTAGATATAGTTGCCAAATTGGCCGTTGAAATAGAGGGAAGCATCCCAATTCTTATAACTGGCATTGGTTGAGAAACCTCCTGTTATATCTGGAAGAGCACTTTTTCCGACGAATTTTTGGTTGTCTGTTCCGCCTTCATGAACGGGATTTCCATTTTCATCAAAACCGACGAACTCCCGTAAATAGAAGGAGAACAGTGGTTGGCCCGAAGCTAGCCGTTGCGCAAAGGCGTTGCTGAGTCCCGCGCCTCGAATGGTGCCCGCAGCAATCTGACCGTCGAAATCCTGTATTTCGTTTTTATTGTATGCGACGTTGAAGCCAGCACTCCAGTTAAAATCTTCACCTTGAGCCAAATCGTAGTTTAAGGCGAATTCAACACCTTGGTTGAGTACGAGGGCGTCCAGGTTTTGGAAAAATGTAGGCTGTGGCGAAGGTTGTGCAGCTTCAATATTTAATAACAAGTCACGCGTCTCTTTACGATATACATCTATAGATCCATTGAATCGATCTTGGGCAAATCCAAAATCAAGACCAACCCCATATTGGGTAGTCTCTTCCCACTTCAAATCAGGATTGGCAAATTCAACAGTAGTAATCCCTGGGATATTTACATCTCCCCCATCACTAATGTTTGGATCACCGTTTGTAGTAGTAGAGAATCGTTCCCTTCGTACGAAGCGACCATACCCTAGACCATCTTGGTTTCCGGTAATACCATAGTTCAACCTAAGTTTTAGAGTAGAAAAAGCATCTCCGATAAAATCTTCTTCATTTATTTTCCATGCAAAGGCTGCGGATGGGAAGATACCATACTGGTTGTTTTCCCCGAAACGTGATGAACCATCGGCCCTGACCGTTGCCGTAAACAAATATTTGTTGGCAATGGTATAATTTACTCTGGCAAAAAAGGATTGTAGTTCATCGGTGTTGTCGAACGTATTTGCAAAAATTGAAGTTAATGGTCTGGCCACATCACCCAAAGAAATAGTTTGCAGATCGGGAGCGACAAAAAGTCTGTTGACAAAAAGGTCGTCATCACCGTCAATACCGTATTGCTGGTAGTCGTCTACGATTTTAGACTCTAAAATAGCTGCCGAAGCGGCAAGGTTTTTGGCCATACTGTTAAGGTCAACAGTAGGGTATCCCCAACCTTCGACATTTCGCCCACGAGTATTAAAGTCTTGATAGGAAAACCCACCCAAGGCATCTAGTACCGAATTGTTGAATTCTTTCTTATAATTAAAAGTTACTTCTAGTAGGCGATTTTCGTTGGTTAGATCGTTTAGGGATCCTCGCCCATTTCCACTGGTTCCCCGGCCCACGTTAAAAGATTTTGCCGAAAGGGAAGCTTCTCTGGTGGAGGCCGATTTGTCATATCCTACGGTGACTTTTGCGGTTAGATCGTCGGTAATATCGTAATCGGCGGAAAAGTTGATTAAAAAGCGATTCGTATTTGTGTGACTTTGCCAATTTTCTAACAAGTTAATCGGATTGATACGATCCCCTGGATTAAAATTGGGAGATGCAGGCCAAGTAGGGTTGGCAGAATAGGCGGCACCTAACATATCACCCGTAGATCCAGCACTACCACTTAGTGGGGGTGCTTCATCATTCACTCGTGATAGGGTACTCTGAATGTTTACCCGCAATTTATCTTGTAGCAGGCGTTGTGATATGTTGATACGCCCCGTAATTCTTTCTTGTGATGATTTTTCGATGACCCCGAACTGTTTCCCATAATTAAAGGTCGCCCTAATATTTCCAGAGCCATAATTTTGTGAATAAGCCAGATTGTTATTGGTAGATTCCGAATTACGGGTAACCAGTGACTGCCAATCGGTATCGTGACCAAAATCGGTAGCTTGGCCACCAAAGGCCTGAACCGCTGAAAGAAACTGTTGTCTGTTAAGTAAATCAAATTCGTTGGCAGGCGACGACATGCTAAAATCTGATGAAAACTCCCAAGTGCCTCCTTGTCCGCCTCCTTTACCACTTTTGGTGGTAATGATTACTACCCCATTAGCTCCCCTGGAACCGTAGATTGCCGTCGCCGATGCGTCTTTTAAGACACTCATACTCTCAATGTCGCTAGGGTTTAAAAAACTTAAAGGATTTCGGGCCGAACTAGAGCCAACACCGATATCGGTACCTTCTGAAGATGTGTCTCCGGAGGGTAAGGGAACGCCATCAACAACAAACAAAGGATTGTTGTTGGATCGCACTGACGAGGTACCACGTATTCTTATAGCGACACCAGAACCGGGTTCACCACTACCTTGAGAAATTTGTACCCCGGCCGTCTTACCTTGAATCAATTGTTCGGGAGAAGAAATGACCCCTTGGTTAAAATCTTCGGAGGTAACCGAAGCTACCGATCCCGTGGCGTCTTTTACCGTTGTGGTACCATACCCAATAATCACCACTTCATCCAATGCCTGAGCATCTTCTTCCAAGGTGACATTGATGGTCGATTGTCCACCAACGGGGATCTCTGTTGTTTTGTAACCGATATAACTGAATACCAAGGTGGCGTTATCGCCAATATCAGTTAGCGTGTAAATCCCGTCAAAAT
This sequence comes from uncultured Kriegella sp., assembly GCF_963975415.1. Taxonomy (NCBI): domain Bacteria; kingdom Pseudomonadati; phylum Bacteroidota; class Flavobacteriia; order Flavobacteriales; family Flavobacteriaceae; genus Kriegella; species uncultured Kriegella sp. The sequence continues at coordinate 276,822 of NZ_CAXBGN010000002.1, read as the reverse complement.
CGGTCTGGGCTCCATTGGTGGTTCCCTTTACCACCACACTTGCGCCGGGAAGAGGGCCCGATGCATCGGAAACTGTTCCCGATACTTCTTGAGCTTGTGCAAGTCCGAAGAACAGAAAAACTCCGGCCATTAACAGGCCTTTTAATTCTTTGATTTTCATGAATAGTTATTTTAAGTTGAGTTTAATATTTAAAAATATGCAAAAAAACCATTAGTTGTTAGTAAGATTCTTTATATACTTTGTCGCAAACGGTTTCGTGTTGATAACTTTGTGTAATATGACAATATTAAATAAGCTTGGTTTAAATTATAGTATTCGTATTTAATAGGGTTGATTAATGAGGAGTTTGCATATAAGGGTAAATATAACATTTATTTTATTTTCTTTCAAATAAAGATGAATTAACCTACTTATTATCTGTCTTGTTAAAAAAGTTTGATTTAATTGGTATTGATCTATATGATATTTAACTTCACTCAATTAAGACCTCATATCATTATAATTTTAAGAAGCCCTTTTGAAAAAAAAAATCACTTTAAAGCATATTGCTCGAGAACTTGATGTCTCGATTTCGACGGTTTCAAAGGCACTGAAGAACAGCGAAGAGATTAGTGCCGATACCAAAGAAAAAATTCAGGCATTTGCCAAATTGTACAACTATAAGCCTAATAATATTGCGGTAAGTCTTAAGAATAAGAGTACTAAAAATATCGGCGTTGTAATACCCGATATCGTCCATCATTTTTTTACTACCGTCTTTAGGGGTATAGAGATTTATGCCAATGCAAAGGGGTATAATGTGATTGCTTGTATATCAGATGAATCTTTTGCGAAAGAAGTGTTGTCAATGGAAATGTTGTCCAATGGCAGTGTCGATGGTTTTATTATGTCGTTGAGCGCAGAAACCGAGCAAAAAAATGACTTTAACCATTTAAAAGAAGTTGCAGCACAAGGTATACCCTTGGTGCTTTTTGATAGAGTGACTGATGAAGTGAAGTGTGATAAGGTAATTTTGAACGACAAGGAAATCGCATATAAGGCGGTGATAAAATTAATCGATGAAGGTCGACAACGAATAGCGTTGGTCACTACAGAGAGTTATTTTAACGTTAGTGAAAAGAGGTCGGCGGGTTACAGTGCGGCACATTTAGATCGGAAAATGCCGATCGATGAAGATTTATGTTTGATACTCCACCATAAAGAAGTCAACCTAGAGGCCATCAAGGATTTTTTTGAAAAACAGCAAGTTGACGCGGTACTCTGCGTGAACGAACTATTTGCCGTTCAGTGCATGGGAGTGGCGCAGAAAATGGGATTTCAAATTCCTAAGGATATATCCTTTATTGGTTTTACAGACGGCATTCTTTCCCAGAATTCTCAACCAGCGCTGACAACCGTTGCACAGCACGGAGAAAAAATGGGAGCGGTTGCTGCCGAGCTATTGATAAATAAGATTGAAGATGAGGCTGAGGAAGAATCAATTGATTGTAGAACCGAGATTATTGAGGCAACGTTGATCGAAAGAGATTCTACGATCAATTGAAGTGGAGGTAGTTTGACGGTTGAAACGTTTTTGTCACATTAATTTAATCTTAACCAAAAAAATCCGAATGAATAAAACAGGATTTATTTTTGACCTCGACGGGGTAATTGTAGATACGGCCAAATATCATTTTTTGGCATGGAAGAAACTGGCCGGTGAACTTGATATTGAGTTTACCGAAAAAGATAACGAACGATTCAAGGGTGTAAGCCGTAAACGTTGTTTGGAGATTTTATTGGAAATGGGGCGAATCAAGGCTTCCGAGGAACAATTCAGTGCCTGGCTTATTGAGAAAAATGAGGACTATTTGGCTTATATTGATACTATGGACGAATCGGAAATCTTGCCAGATGTACCAAAGGTCCTGAAATACCTTAAGAGCCATAAAATCCCAATGGCACTAGGTTCTGCAAGTAAAAATGCAGGGCCCATTTTGGAAAAGGTAAACTTATTGTCGTATTTTGATACCCTTGTCGACGGAAATAGTGTAACCAAGGCCAAGCCAGATCCTGAAGTATTTCTGATTGCCGCTGAAAGATTGGGCGTTAAGCCCGAACATTGCGTTGTTTTCGAAGATGCTCTTGCGGGAATCGAAGCGGCTAATAGCGCAGGAATGATAAGTATAGGTATTGGTGAGGCCAATGTATTGACCGCGGCCAAATTTAACTTTGTAGATTTTACCGAAATAGATTCGGAATTTCTTGATAGTTTGATCAATAGAAACGAAGGTAGATAATACTATTCTTGTTGAAGAAACCAAAATTGTCCAGATTTTATTATAACTGCATTTTTTTCGGAAGCTGTGAAAAGTCAACAAACCATATTCAGAATAACCATAAAAACATCTAAAAATGAATCAAGACTATATACAACCTGACGAATGGTCCATAATTGAAGAGGGATTTTCAAAAGAGATGGTGAAGTCTTCCGAAAGCCTTTTCAGTATTGGTAATGGGGCAATGGGCCAACGTGCGAACTTCGAGGAACAATATTCGGGGCCGACCTTTCAAGGTAGTTATATCGGCGGGGTTTACTATCCTGATAAGACCCGTGTTGGCTGGTGGAAAAATGGTTATCCCGAGTATTTTGCCAAAGTATTGAATGCGCCGAACTGGATAGGCGTCGACGTTTTTATAAATGGCAGTCCACTTGACTTGAATACCTGTAAAAAAGTTGAGGATTTTCGACGGCGGCTCAATATGAAAGAAGGGTGGTACCAACGTAGCTTCAAAGCTACCTTGCCTTCCGATATTCAAGTCAGTGTAAAGGCAACTCGATTTTTAAGTTTGGATATCGATGAGGTTGGTGCTATCGAATATCAAGTTACCTCGATCGATACTGATATTGAGGTAAAGTTCATTCCGTATCTCGATAATGGAATAACCAATGAAGATTCGAATTGGGACGATAAATTTTGGAATACGACCAATATTATTTCCGAGGGAAACCAAGCTTTTATTGAGGCCCATACCATGAAGACCAATTTTGCCATTTGCACTTTTATGCAGTCACAACTGGTGTATAAGGGCGAAATAGCGGATCAAACCCCTTCGGAAACAAAAAAGGAACTGTGGGTGGGCCATAGTTATTTCCAAAAAGTGGAAAAGGGCGAAACTGTAACGCTTCACAAATTTGGTGGTTATACGGTTTCTTTGAACCACAAACCTGACGCATTGGTGCAGGCGGCCAAAGATGTACTAAAAAAAGCATCCGACCTTGGTTTCGATGCTCTTTTAAGCCAGCAGAAAAGAGATTGGGCCCAGATTTGGGAAATGAGTGACATCGCCATCGAAGGTGATATTAAGGCACAGCAGGGCATTCGCTTTAATATTTTTCAATTGAACCAGACCTATTTGGGTACTGATTCCAGATTGAACATTGGCCCTAAAGGGTTTACTGGCGAGAAATACGGTGGCAGTACCTATTGGGATACGGAAGCTTATTGTCTTCCTTTTTATATGGCCACCAAAGACCAACAGGTCGCCCGAAAATTATTGAAATATAGATATAACCATTTAGAGAAGGCTATAGAGAATGCGGCCAAACTAGGTTTTTCAAATGGTGCCGCATTGTACCCCATGGTTACGATGAATGGGGAAGAGTGCCATAATGAATGGGAGATTACTTTTGAGGAGATACATAGAAACGGGGCCATTGCCTTCGCGATATTCAACTACTATCGTTTTACAGGAGATTATAGTTATATTCCTGAAATGGGGCTCGAAGTGCTCATCGGCATTTCCCGTTTTTGGCAACAACGGGCTACCTTCTCAAAGCAAAAGAACAAATATGTTATTTTAGGTGTTACGGGGCCTAATGAATATGAGAACAACGTCAATAATAATTTCTATACCAATTATCTCAGTAGGTGGTGTATAAATTATACGCTCGAACAGCTGCTCAAAGTCAAGGAAGGCTTTAAGGAGGATTATGATCGGATTATAGGCAAGACCGGGTTGACAGATGTAGAAACCGATGCGTGGAAAAATGTGGCCGACAATATGTATTTTCCGTATGCTGAAGAAAAAGATATTTACCTTCAGCAGGATGGTTTTTTAGACAAAGAACTTATTACCGTCGCCGATTTGCCAAAGTCACAGCGCCCGATCAATCAAAAGTGGAGCTGGGATCGTATTTTACGTTCTCCTTATATAAAACAAGCGGATACCCTTCAGGGGTTTTATGTATTTGAAAGCGATTTTACCGAAGAAGAACACCGGCGACATTTCGATTTCTACGAACCGTTTACGGTGCATGAATCTTCTTTATCCCCGTGTGTTCATTGTATAATAGCTGCGAAGTTGAATCGAATGGACCAGGCTTACCAATTTTATTTAAGAACGTCGCGATTGGATCTTGACGATTATAACAAAGAGGTGGAGGAAGGGTTGCATATTACTTCCATGGCCGGCACATGGATGAGTATCGTTGAAGGTTTCGGCGGTATGCGCGTCATAGACGATAAGCTTTCATTTACTCCCCGTATTCCTGAACAGTGGAAAGCCTATTCCTTTAAAATTAATTTTAGACATCGCATTTTGAAAGTAACAATCAATGCTTCAGAGGTAAAATTTGAATTGGAAGGCGATGAAGACGTTTCCGTTCGGGTTAATGGTGAACGTGTGGCAATAACACCGGCTAAATCGGTAACTGTCAAAATCAAATAGACTGTTGGGATTTTTTCTTTAGAAGATTAAATAGTTGTTCTTTGTTGAAAAGTGACCAATCGTGTCAGGAATACGAAAGAATCATATATCGGGTATGAAAATGAACGAAAATGGAAATGAGCGTAAAGAAGTGGTCTATCATGTCTTTACCCGACTGTTTGGCAATACAAATACCACGAATAAACCCTGGGGTACCCTGCAGGAGAATGGAGTTGGTAAATTCAAAGATTTTAACGATCGGGCTTTACAGGCTATCAAAGATCTTGGGGTAACTTACTTATGGTATACCGGTGTTCCCCATCACGCACTGATTGCAGACTATACGGCTTTCGGAATTTCTAATGATGACCCCGATGTAGTCAAAGGCCGTGCCGGCTCTCCGTATGCCGTCAAAGATTATTACAATGTAAATCCTGATTTGGCCGAAAATCCAGAGAACAGATTGGAAGAGTTCAAGTCACTGATACATCGCACGCATAAGACGGGATTAAAGTTGCTTATCGATATTGTTCCGAACCACGTAGCCAGAAACTATGAAGGCAGATCTACGCCTGAAGGTGCCGAGCCGTTTGGGGCTTCTGATGATACGACTGTGGAATACCGGCGCGATAACAATTTTTATTATGTTCCCAATGAGGCATTTAAAGTTCCTGAATGGCAAAATGGGTATCAACCTTTGGGAGGTGAAAACCATCCATTGGCAGATGGCATGTTCGATGAATTTCCGGCAAAATGGACAGGAAATGGCTCGCGTTCCCCACAACCGGGCGTCAACGATTGGTACGAAACCGTAAAGATTAACTATGGTGTGCGCCCCGATGGAACATGCGATTTTGATTTGCTTCCTGCCGGTTTTGAGGAAAAAACCTATGAAGAACATTACCAATTCTGGGGTGATAAAGATGTTCCGAATTCTTGGGTAAAGTTTAAGGATATTGCCTTGTATTGGTTGAATATGGGCGTCGATGGCTTCCGTTTTGATATGGCCGAAATGGTTCCTGTTGAATTCTGGAGCTATATGAACTCCAACATCAAAATGAAAAATCCGGAGGCATTCCTATTGGCCGAGGTGTACAATCCCGATTTGTACCGTGATTTTATCCATAGGGGGAAAATGGATTATTTATATGACAAGGTAGAGTTGTATGATTCGCTAAAACATATTATGCAGGGCCATGGGTGGACGGATCATATTCCGAAAGTACAGGAAGGTTTACATGATATTGAACACCATATGCTGCACTTTTTAGAAAACCATGATGAACAGCGTATTGCAAGTCCTGAATTTGCCGGAGACGCTCAAAGAGGAAAACCCGCCATGGTGGTTTCTGCTACCATAAGCACTTCGCCAACGATGATTTATTTTGGACAAGAAGTAGGTGAGCCCGCGGCGGAGAATGCCGGTTTTGGATCTAAGAGCAGAACATCGATTTTCGATTATATCGGGGTGCCCCATCATCAAAGATGGTTAAACGATAAGAAATTTGACGGGGGGCAGCTGTCGGAAGATGAAAAAGAACTCCGTGATTTTTATAGCCGCTTACTGAATTTCACCATAAATAGTAAGGCCTTAATGGGCGCCTATCAAGATATTCATTTTTACAATAGGGAGCATACCGAATATTACAATCATCATGTACTATCTTACGTGCGCTGGAGTACAACCGAAAAATTAATCGTTGTTTCCAATTTTGATGCAAATGACAGGTTTGGTTTTGATTTACAGGTGCCTCCCGATATTACAGAAAAGTGGAACTTGAAAGACGGGGCTTATCAAATGACCGATACTTTATATGGTACAACGGCGGCTCTTGCAGTCGAAAATGGTATCGGCAAATTCCGGGTAGACCTTAATCCATTGGAATCCTTTATTTTCAAACTAAATTAGATATATTATGTTAGGTAAATCGATGTTGGCAATAGTCGCATTAGTATTATTTTCAAGCTGTATGAGCAACAACACACCACTCGTAATTGGCCATCGGGGCGCCATGGGCCATGAAACGGAAAACACCCTTGCCTCCATTCAAAAGGCAATAGATTTGGGGGCAGATATGATTGAAATCGATGTTTTTGTTATAAAAAGTGGCGAAATTGCGGTTTTTCATGATGATGAAGTAGATCGTTTGACCGATGGTACGGGGAAAATAGAAGCCTATGATTGGGAAGGGTTACAACAACTAAATCTTGAAGGAGGCCATAAGATTCCGAGCCTTCAGCAGGTGCTTGATGTAATCGACAATAAAGTGATCCTCAATATTGAATTGAAAGGTGCGAATACTGCGGAACCTACGAACCGCGTAATACAGGAATATTGTACTTCAAAAGAATGGGATCTTGATAGTTTTGTGATTTCTAGTTTCAAATGGGATGAACTTAAAACTATGAGAAGTGTAGATCCGAAAATTCCGATTGCGATACTTATTGGTAAAAACCCCCTCGAGGCAATTTCCATAGGAAAAGAAATCAATGCGGTCGCCATTAATCCTGCGTATAAAGCTTTGACCGAGGGTATTGTGGTCGAAATGCAGGCCGAAGGTTTCAAAGTATATCCTTGGACAGTAAATGAGGCAGAGGATATCGCTTTGATGAAAAGTTTCGGAGTTGATGGCATTATCACCAATTTTCCGGAAAGGGTACATTGATGTTCGATGTTGCTATAATTGGCGGTGGAGCAGCTGGTTTTTATGCTGCGGTTCATGCTGCCGAGGCCGATCCGAAGTTGAAAATTGTGATTTTCGAAAAAGGAAAGGACGTACTTTCGAAAGTCAAGGTTTCCGGTGGCGGTCGATGCAATGTTACCCATGCTGAATTTGACCCCCATGAATTGGTTAAAAATTATCCTCGCGGTGAAAAAGAACTTCTAGGACCTTTCCATTCCCATTTTAGCGGTGATACCGTTGCCTTTTTTGAAGAGAAAGGCATTCCTCTTAAAATTGAGGAAGATGGTAGAATGTTTCCGGTTTCCAATTCGTCACAAACCATTATCGATTTTTTTCTGAACGAAGCGGACCGTTTGGGAATTAAAGTAATGCGACATAGTGCAGTAACCAATATGGAATCTATCTGTTCGGAAAATGGAGGAAAGACATGGCGGATAACTTCGATTAAAAGCACCTATCGAGCCAAGAAAGTGCTGATTGCCACTGGTAGCAGCCCAAAGATATGGGGCTTATTAAAAAAAATGGGGCATACCATCGTTTCTCCCGTCCCTTCATTGTTCACTTTTAATATCGATGATGAACGAATTAATGGCATACCCGGAATAAGCACAAACGCTAAAATCGATATTTTAGCAAACCCTCGGAATAATACTAAGGTAACGGTAAAACTGAAAAGCAAAATTGCCCCGGAAAAAACTATTTTAACTTCTGAAGGGCCTCTTTTGATAACACATTGGGGTATGAGCGGGCCTGCAGTGCTTAAGTTGTCCGCTTGGGGAGCGAACATATTGAATGAATGCAATTATCGCTTTTACATTAAGGTCAATTGGTTACCTGATTATCATGAAGACGGAGTTTTTAATTTATTAGCGGAGATAAAGGAAATTGAACGAAAAAAGACTATTTTAAGAACAAAGGCCGTTGATTTGCCTAGGCGCTTATGGACCAATTTGGTGCGGGCTTCTGGTATTCCGCCTGATATGAAATGGGCCGATGTGTCCAATGAGAAATTACTGCAATTGGCCGACCAGTTAACTGCCTGTAGGTTCAAGGTCGATGGTAAAAGTACGTTCAAGGAGGAATTTGTAACCGCCGGGGGCGTCGATTTAAAGGAAATCAATTTTAAGACTTATGAAAGTAAAATACTTCCAGGGCTCTACTTTGCTGGTGAAGTAATTAATGTGGATGCCATTACAGGTGGATTCAATTTTCAAAATGCCTGGACGGGTGGCTATATTGCCGCCAAGGCCATGGTTGGTAAAAGTTAGTTGGTCAGGATAAAGAATCGGTCATTTTTTGTATATACCCGTGGGCAATTTAGAACCATTTACTGTAAAAAATACGGTCGTCAATAATTGGTTGACTTCTCATGAGTACCCATGAAAATGTCTAGATTTAATTGTAAATCGTGAAGAGTTCAATATGCAAACATATATCGCATTACTAAGAGGCATAAACGTAGGCGGGCAAAAGAAAATAAAAATGGTCGATTTACGTCAATTGTTGGCGCAAATAGGTTTTAAAGACGTGGTGATCTATATTCAAAGTGGGAATATCGTTTTGAAGACCGAAGAAAGGAATCCTAGGGCTTTGGAAAAAACCATTGCATCGGAGATACACGAGAGCTATGGTTTTGATGTGCCCGTTTTGGTAAAATCAAAAGAAGAAATTCAAGATATTATTGAAAAGAATCCCTTTGACAATTCTGAGGACCTTGAGGCCAATAGAATTTATTTTGTGCTTTTAAAGGAGGTTCCTAAAAAGGATTTGACCGAAGCACTAGTGAATGAGACTTTTGCCAATGAAAAATTTATTATTACCGGTAATTGTGTTTATTTATGTTGTGCCAAGGGCTATGGCAATGCGAAATGTGATAACAATTTTTTCGAAAGAAGACTAAAGGTGCCGGCAACCACTAGAAACTATCGAACGATGACCAAACTTTTAGAAATGTCTGAAAAATAGTTGAACGGTAAAATGACAATTAATGTTCCGCAGCCTGGGGTGCTTTTAGAATATATTTTTGGTAACGTTCTTAGCGTCTTGATCCAATATATGATTTTGGGGTAAGACCCGTGTATTTTTTAAAAGTTGTTGCGAAGTACTGCGATGAACTGAAACCTAATTCAAAGGCTACTTCCGTTATGGTGGGCCTCTTCAGCAGAATGGCCTTAGAATGTTCTATTTTAATTCGGTTTACATATTCTTTAGGGGTTACACCTGCCTTTGTTCGAAACCAAGACTTGAAATACCCTGTTGAAATCTTAAGGACGGTGGCAAGCTCATCGACATAAATAGTTCGATACATGTTTTGATATATGTATTCGTCAATAAGGGCTAATCTTTTATTTTGATAAGTAGATTGACTTTTTTCGCTTAATTCAATGGTACCAAGCAAAATTTGAAGAACGAGGTGATTGACCTTGATTTTGTTTAAAACCGATGTAAAGTCGTCCAATTGCCCTATCAACTTTTCTAGGTAAACCTTAATATCCAAAGCTCCTTTAATTATAACTCCAGTAGTTTTTAAGAGTTCTTCCATAAGAATATTGCTTTGGTCATAGGTTAAGTTGCACAGGGTCTCATGATTATTGTCTAAGTTAATTTGAAGCCAAAATAGTTCTCCCTTATCTTCAGGAAAATCTCCAGTGCCATGATGGGTGTTGGGAGGTACAACCAGAATATCGTTCCCACTCAATTGATACCGTTTGTCACCAACTAAATAATGTTGTTTTCCTTTAATACAAAAGCATAGTTCGATGCTATTATAGTGCAAATGGGTTTCAAGTTTAGGCTGTACAGAGGTGTAACGGTAATACCCGAAATCGATGCCACGGGGTATGCCATAATCTGGTAGGTAGTAAACTATCCGCTTGATTTCACCCATCCTGTATAAAAAAGTAATGTAGTTTAATTTTAGTAGACAAGTATATTGATAATTTTCAACTTTGTAGCTTATAAAGCTTATAATTGGGTTATGAACGAATTAAGAAAACAGTTCTGCGAACAAGGTTATGCAAAACTCGATGATTTCCTTTCTTCTGATGAAGCCAATGAACTTAGGTTGGTTTACGATGCGCTATTAAGTGATAAGCAGAGAACGATGCATTTAAGAAGTGATCTAGCCGGCAGCACCGATGAAAACAAGGTCGAACGCATTACGCAGATTATGCGTCCCAGTTCGATCGAGAAAAAATTGTTGGCTCATAGTGCGTACAAAAAGGCGTTGAATTTGGTAAAGGTTATTTTGGGAGAGGATATGGAACTGGACTTCGATATGTTGATAAACAAGGCGCCCCACACCGATACCCCTACACCATGGCATCAAGATGCGGCCTACTGGATCGATTTGCCAGACAAAAGAGCGGCCAGTTGTTGGATAGCTCTTGACAAAGTATTTGAAGGGAATGGCTGTATGTGGTTTTTGCCGGTAACGGACCAAAAGGTTTTAGCACATCAGAATTTGCCTAATGGGGGTGCACTGTATTGTGAGACAGAGACATCGAATGCCGTAGCGGTACCCTTGGCTATTGGGGGGTGTACTTTTCATGACGGATTTACATTGCACTTTAGTAGGGGGAACAGTACTTCAGGCCAAAGAAGAGCCCTGATATTGAATTTCCGTCCAAAAAAAATGATTGCCCTGGAAAGAGAACAAGGCATGGATCATACTGGTACAAGAAAGAAACGCAGCTGATGCAATTGAAATTTATTTACCCACTATGGGGCAGCGCACATTTAGAGTTGAACGATTTTTTGAAAAAAGTCAAAAAAGCGGGGTACGCCGGCATAGAAATGGATTTACCCCTTGAAAAAAAATCAAAAGAAGAAATAGTTGAAATGGTCGCCGACCATGGGTTAGAACTAGTAGCACAGCATTGGGAAACTAAGAATGTAAATTTTGCAGAACATAAAGCAAAATTCGAAAGACACCTCTACAATTTAGCTGAGGTTGAACCGCTTTTTATTAATTCACATACGGGACTGGATTTTTTTTCGTTCGCCCAAAATGCCGAGTTAATAGAATTGGCCTTTTCGATAGAACAAAGTACCGGGGTAGCCATTACCCATGAAACGCACCGTTCTAGATTCTCCTTTGCGGCCCATATATGTCAATCTTTTTTGAAGGAATACCCATCTTTAAAGTTAACATCTGATTTTTCGCATTGGTGCTGTGTCGCCGAAACTTTGCTAGAAAACCAAGAGCAAGCGGTTGACCTGGCTATAGCGCATAGTTTTCATGTTCATGCAAGAGTTGGTTCAACGCAAAGTGCTCAGGTGATAGATCCTAGAGAGGCTCGATACGCTGCCGAATTAATACAATTCAAAGCATGGTGGAAAAGAATGGTTGGTAACGCAGCTGCGCAAGGGCGTTCTTTTATATCCATTACTCCGGAATATGGTCCCTATCCGTATGCCCAATATTTACCACATACGAACAACCTTTTAGCCGATCAATGGGAAATAAATCAATTTATCAGAAGTGAAATTGAGCTCAATTGTGAGACATAAATTGATTAAGGACCAATTTTAAGAATTCAATGCCCAAATTTTATAGTTGAGAATAGTAGCAAAACAAACCCAGAAAAAATAGGGGATGAGCAAATAGGCTGCTGTGGTATTTACCACCTTGAACCATCTTATGGTCAAGAGAACAAGAATCAGTAACATGACAATGACCAGCAAGGCCAGAAAAGGAGCTTTAAAGCCAAAGAATACGATGCTCCACGAGGCATTAAGCAGTAATTGAAAACAAAAATGGTAAAGGGCCGTTTTTACCCAGATATGATAAAATCCTCTCGCCCAAACGATTCCAGCGGCAATACCCATCATGATATATAAAGTTATCCATACGGGTGCGAAAATCCAGTTTGGGGGGTTATAACTCGGCTTATCGAGCGCTTCATACCAATCATTTACTGAACTGTGTACTGCGAAACTCGATAGAAACCCGATTACCAAACAAACGGCGACGGCAATACTGATATAGAATAGTTTCTTTTTCAAAATGAGGCATGTATTGTCTAAAGTAGCGATTTATTTTAATTAGCACGAAAGCAAATGCGGTTAAAAACTATCTTTGCCCAAATTATACGGCCCATGACAGAAAATGACTTTGTACCTTCTGGGTATTCGCATCAGATAAAGAGTGGAAAGGCAACTTGGAGCGCACCTAGCAATATTGCGCTGGTTAAATATTGGGGTAAGAAGAGAAATCAGATTCCGGCGAACCCTTCTATAAGTTTTACCTTGGATATTGCTGCCACGACAACCTCGGTTTCCTATGCCAAGCTTACCCAAAGTCAAGGCCCTTTTTCTTTCGAGCTGTTTTTTGAAGGCAACCCCAAAAAGGATTTTGAACCTAAAATTGAGACTTTTTTCGCAAGAGTGGAAAAATACCTTCCTTTTTTAAGGGATTATCATTTTATAATTGAGACTTCAAATTCATTTCCACATAGCAGTGGCATCGCTTCATCAGCATCGGGAATGTCAGCATTGGCACTTTGCCTAATGGATTTAGATCGCCAAATGAATCCGGCGATGACCTCTAGGTTTTTTAAGAAAAAAGCTTCTTTTTTATCACGTTTGGGGTCTGGTAGTGCTTGTCGTAGCATTGAAGGGCCTATAGTACAGTGGGGGGATCATGACGATACCGAAGGAAGCTCCGATCTATTTGGAATCGGGTACCCTTATAAAGTTCACAACGTATTTGAGAATTATCAAGACACCATTCTTTTGGTAGATAAAGGGCAAAAACAAGTCAGCAGTACGGTTGGTCATGATCTGATGCATAATCACCCTTTTGCCACGCAGCGTTTCGAACAAGCGCATAACAACCTTTCTGAGCTGCAACAAGTGTTTGCAAACGGAAATTTGGACCGATTTATCGCCATTGTCGAAAGTGAGGCGCTAACCTTGCACGCCATGATGATGACAAGTCACCCATATTTTATTTTAATGAAACCCAACACATTGGAAATCATCAATAAGATATGGGCGTTTCGTGAGGCAAATAAAGCCCATGTCTGTTTTACATTGGATGCGGGGGCCAACGTGCATGTGCTATATCCCGAACATGAAAAGGATATAACCCTTCAATTTATTAAAAACGAACTAGTTGCATATTGTGAAAACCAGCAGTATCTTTGCGACAAAATTGGATTTGGGGCGAAAAAAATGTAACTTTTTGTCATAATAACGTCAAAGCAACGTTATACTAACTTTCCCGGATCAACGATAAATTATGAAAGGACCCCTGTTTTATTCTAAAATTCTCCTATTTGGAGAATATGGCATCATCAAAGATTCCAAAGGATTATCCATTCCCTATAATTTTTTTAAAGGAGCTTTAAAGACAGATGAGAATCCTTCTAAAATTGCCATTGAATCCAATGGACATTTGCGGAAGTTTGTGAATTATCTTGAAGACCTACACCATAAGTACCCCAAAATGGTCTCTTTTAATTTTGAGAGCCTACGCAATGATGTTGATGGGGGAATGTATTTTGACAGTTCGATTCCTCAAGGTTATGGGGTTGGAAGCAGCGGGGCTTTAGTCGCCGCGATTTATGATAAATATGCGGAGGATAAAATCACTATTTTAGAAAACCTTACCCGTGAAAAGCTTTTAAAACTGAAATTGATTTTTGGTAAAATGGAATCTTTCTTTCATGGCAAATCTTCGGGACTTGATCCCTTGAACAGTTATTTGAGTTTGCCGATTCTTATAAACTCCAAAGATAATATTGAATCAACTAGCATACCTTCGCAAAATAGTGAAGGCAAAGGGGCCGTCTTCTTATTAGATAGCGGTTCAACAGGCGAAACAGCGCCTATGGTACAATTGTTCATGGAGAAGATGAAACATGAGGGTTTTCGCAATATGTTGAAGAATCAATTCATTAAACATACCGATGCCTGTGTTGAAGATTTTGTAAATGGCAACGTCAAGTCACTTTTTGGCAACCTGAAACAGCTTTCCCATGTGGTCTTGGATAATTTCAAACCTATGATTCCAGTAAAGTTCCATCAACTATGGAAACAAGGTATCGAATCAAACGATTATTATCTAAAACTCTGTGGATCGGGTGGCGGCGGTTATATTTTGGGTTTTACCGAAGATATCGATAAGGCTAAGAAAGCCTTGAAAGATTATAATTTAGAAGTCGTATATAACTTTTAGTCAGTACCCATATACTTATAATGTTCAGTAGAAAAAACAAACTCTTGCTTTTAAAGTTATTGAGTCTGTTTTCTGTGGTACGGGGGTACAACATTTTAATGATCGTTGCAGCCCAATACTTGGCATCGATTTACATTTTAGCTCCTGACCTGCCTTTGCGAGAGGTCGTTTTTGATTTCAACTTATTTGCTATCGTACTCGCATCGGCATTGGTTATTGCGGGTGGGTATATCATTAATAATTTTTATGATGCGGAAAAAGACCTGATCAATAAGCCTACAAAAAGCATGTTGGATCGATTGGTGAGCCAGCGCTTTAAACTCTCGACCTACTTTGTTCTTAATTTTTTAGCCGTTTTTGCCGCGAGCTATGTTTCCTTTAGAGCTGTACTATTTTTTTCAATTTATATTTTCGGAATTTGGCTGTATTCACATAAGCTAAAAAGAATAGCTTTTATCGGTAATGTGGTGTCCGCTATCTTGGCTATTGCTCCGTTTTTTGCGGTATTTGTTCATTATAAAAATTTTGCTACGGTCATTTTTGTACATGCCATGTTTCTTTTTTTATTGATTTTGGTACGTGAAATGATTAAAGACCTAGAGAATATTGCCGGGGATTTGGCACAGAATTATAAAACCATTCCTGTTTTATACGGAGTGCGATTTTCAAAACGTTGTATCAGTGTATTGATTTTATTGACCTTATTGCCATCACTATTATTGATCAATTATTTCGATGTAGGTTATATGTACCTCTATTTTATAGGATGCATTTTTTTGTTAGTACTATTTTTGATTATGTTATGGAAGGCCAAAACGAAATTACATTATGTTGGTCTTCATAATATTTTAAAGTTGATTATCGTGGTCGGAGTTTTTAGCATACTATTGATTAATGTAGATTTAGTGCTTAATCGTATTTTATAGTCGATTATTTAATGTCTGCCAAAGCGGTTGCTGTGATACAAACGTGGCTTGCCATACTTCCGGGAGGCCGAAATAGTTTTGGAATACGTTTTTGATGATACCCTAATTTTCCATTCAAAGGTCATAAAACCTTTGAGTTTGAAGCGTAACTTTATGCGTTGTAGTATTTGGGGAATTCGACCATATAAATGCTTAAGTCAATAGGTTATACCATGGCGATACGTATCTTTGCGTAAAAGTTATAATCATGAACAGGTCAGATTCGAAGGGTGGAGATAAGCGGGCATCAGGAAGACAGGGGGGAACATTTCGAAAGAAAAGTTATGCCAGGGGGAATGCTCCCATAAAAAAGAGAAATGATTCGCAGCAATCTGCTCCCCAAAAACAAAAAGACACCGGCTTGATTCGATTGAACAAGTATGTGGCCAATTCAGGGGTGTGTTCCCGCAGGGATGCCGATATATATATCACCGCAGGAAACATCACGGTAAACGGCAAACCTATTACCGAAATGGGCTATAAGGTAAAATTGACCGATGAGGTTAAGTTTGACGGTCGTTTGTTGAATCCTGAAAAGAAGGAATACGTACTACTGAATAAACCAAAAGATTTTGTGACCACGACTCGAGATGAGCAAGGCAGAAGAAGTGCCGTGGGACTAATTTCAAAGGCATCAAAATCTACCTTGAACCCTGTGGGCAAATTGGGTAAGGAAACCACGGGGCTTTTACTCTTTACAAATGATGGGGAACTGACCAAGCGACTAAATAGCCCTAAAAACGGATTGCGAAAAATCTATCACATCGAGTTGAACAAACACTTGCGAAGTGCCGATTTAAAGAAAATACAAGAAGGTATTCTGGTAGATGATAAAATGGTCAAGGTTGCTGATGTCAGTTATGTTGATAATGCGGCAAAAAACCAAGTGGGTATGGAGATTTTAAGTACACGAAACGATATCGTTCGTCGTATTTTTAAGGCTTTGGAATATGAAGTCGTTAAGTTGGATAGGGTTGTGTACGCCAGTTTGACTAAAAAAGACTTACCACGAGGGCACTGGCGCTATTTGACCGAGCAAGAGGTCATTAATTTGGGAATGATCAAGTAACAAGGCCAAAGGCCATTTTTTGAAAAATAGTATCCTATTTACACGTTGCGATGAAATTATTTCAATGTCAGCATTGCTCAAGTCCGGTTTTTTTTGAAAATAATACCTGTGAAAGTTGTGGCCATCTATTAGGGTTTTTAGAAAGTAAACTAGATCTTATTGCTTTGGCACCTACTTTGAATCAATGGTCTCTTTCTCAAGAGAACAACGCCGTTTTTAAATATTGTGCGAACAATCAATACCAACTCTGTAATTGGTTGGTTCCGATAGACAATGTTTCGGGCGGTTTGTGTTCTGCATGTTTCCTCAATAGAACTATACCAAACTTGGGTGTGGATAAAAATCGAAAAAAGTGGGAAAAACTTGAAATTGCCAAGCATAGGCTTATTTTTCAGTTGCGTCGGCTTAATTTACCTATTGAAAGTAAACAACAGTTTAGTGACCGTGGGTTATGTTTCGATTTTGTTTCGAAGGAAGATGTTGATGAAACCAAGAATAAACCCATGACTGGGCATGCCAATGGCGTTATTACTATTTTGGTGTCGGAGGCCGATAGTGTACTGCGAGAGCAGATGAAAATGAAAATGTCAGAAAAATATCGAACACTGATCGGTCATTTTAGGCATGAGGTCGGGCATTACTACTGGGATCGCCTGATTCGAAACAACCATAATTTACTCCATAATTTTAGAACTGTTTTTGGTGATGAAAGAGAATCGTATGCCAATGCCCTCGACCGCTATTATAACAATGGCCCAGCGAATAATTGGCGAAATAGCTTTATAAGTGAATATGCCTCATCTCACCCGTGGGAAGACTGGGCGGAAACTTGGGCACACTACCTGCATTTAATGGATACTACCGAAACTGCTTATTTTTATGGAATTGGCGTCAACCCAAGGTTAAGTAGTGACAACAGTTTAGAAATGAATGCCGTGTTCGACCCATATCAAGAACAAGATTTTAAAAAGGTTGTAGATTTATGTATTCCTTTATTTTCTGCATTGAATAGTGTCAATCGATCCATGGGTATTCCCGATGTATACCCCTTTGTAATTTCGACCCCGGTTATTGATAAGATGACATTTATCCATGATGTTTTGCAGTCGTATCGATAAAGGAGTAGGTACTTACATCGTCTTTCCACATTTATATAACGTAAGGGTAATCATTGCTTTACCTGATTCACGCAGAAATTAACCATTTTTGTGGTGTTCAAATTACAGTTTGTTTGAGTTAGCAGCCTTAAGACCGATATTCGTATCGGTTTTGTCTTTTTAGGAGTTTTTGAGAATGGCATTATTTTACATCGATGCAAACTTTAAAGTTCTTTATTTAAAAAATTATGGGCTATTCTACTACGTCCTTCACTTGAAAAAATGTGCCAACAAGTTCACTTTTCCAATGGTCATTAGGGTTTGTTCGCGGATAAACAACTAACAGAATATTTGGGGCAACCTCTTCTATGGAAAAATAATTACCACAATCAGGGGGATAAATATCATTGTAGAATGGGATAATTGGGCCCCAACTTTCACTTTTGTTATCGTTGAACATAAGCCAATTTCCGGGTCGACCATAGCTGAGGGCGATGATACCGTTCTCCAATTGAAGTGCATCAGGCCAGACACCATGGGTCGTAATCGGATCTGCAGTGCTCCAATTATTTCCACCATCATTTGAGGTACTCATATAAATCGGGGTCTGCTTACCATAACCGAAGGGCATTTTTGTATCCCAGTCGTTATTATTAAAGCTGCCCAATGACGCTTGGTAGCTAGCACCTGATCTCATAAAGCTAAGAATTTTGCCATTGTCGAGAACTAAGAGCGATGCCTCGTCGAAGCCTTCCCCTCGAACATCTTCTTTTCCATCAAATGCAATTGTTGATAGGTAGTGCCATGTCTTACCTCGATCTTTAGATCGTAAAGCAATGGTACGAAATTGTTTTTCAATATTATTACCTTTTGGATCTCTGCCATACATACTTACTAACAGGCTTCCGTCTTTCAGTCTAACAATTTTACGGCATAAAACACCAATCAAATGACTTAATGCTTCTGGTAAGAATATTTTGGCAGGATCTGCTTCTCTTGTAATTCCATTGTCGTTGGAACGAAAAAAGTCAGCTTCAAAAACGCCTTTCGTATCCGTTTTTTGAAGCGAAATTTCTGGTCGGCCCGCGCTTGAAGAACCGCCGGCTGCATTTTGTGAACGGAACATAACCACTTCACCATCAGGTTGAGGATATTGATAGGTCGAATTTTCCAGTATATGCTCGGCTTGTTGCCATGTTTTTCCGCCATTATTTGATCGTCTATCAAAAACATGAATGTCACCATTATTGTATTTGAAAACGCTGCCAGCGGGGCAAAAGCTTTTATGCTCTGGAACAATTACTTGGGTTTCTCCCCTGATAACTTTAATTCCCGGGACATAACTTACTCTTGATTTAATTTTTTCGTATTCAGGATTAAAGTTTGCTTGCGATGTACGTGATTCTGAAGTATTGGTAATGCGCTTTTGCTGAGCAGAAAGATTTGTGCTAGAAAAATAAGAGATTGAAAGGGCAAAGAGTATGTTGAAAAGGGAATAGTCTAATGTTTTCATGTAATGGTAATTGGTGATTTGAATGATATATGCAAGCCTAACCCTACAAACATATTCTAAACTTTCTGTTGAAACACATGATATTGCATTATTTGTAAATAATATATTAACTCTTTTTAGGGCTTACATGGTTAATGATTCAATGGAATGTTAAAATTGTATTGGTGATGGCAATGGTCGAAATAATCATACAAAAACCGAAACCTACGATTGATAGCCCTTTTATCTTTATAAGATCGGCATCAAATAAATGTTGGAAGAACTTTTATAGTAACCTTATCATAAGCATAAGATAACTGTATTGGTCAATGAAAATGCCATTTTTGTGGTGTTCAGATTACAATTTTGTTTGAGTTAGCAGCCTTAAGACCGATATTCGTATCGGTTTTGTCTTTTTAGGAGTTTTTTGAATTTTACAGCGAATCTTAAGGAAGTATATCTTTAATCGCTTTAGAACGCTGCAAAATTCGATTTTTTGGTCAAATGCCCTATTTGTGTGCTCTCCTATTTTCTTTAAAGAAGGGAATGAATCTTGGCGTTACAGTCAGGAGAAAAGGCAGTTTGTTTTTACCCCGACTATAGATAATTTAAATATAACCCTACGGTGAATCCACCTCCCTTCGAAAAAGGAGGAGCTACCCTCGATTCGATTTTTTAACAAAATGTGTAATCTAGGAGGCTCCCCTCTTTATTAAAAGAGGGATGGCCTTGCTGACAAGCAAGGTCGGGGAGTTTAGTTGATAGAAGCGAATTTTAAGAGTATAACCCTCCGTCCTGAAGAAAATGTCGGGACACCTCCCTTTCCGATAGCCGGGAGGTAGGAGTTGCCTTCAATGCAACCTCCTCGAAAAAGTTCGATTTGGGCGGTTTTATGATTTTTTTTCTCCTCGCTCATCCCAACCCCCAGAGGAAACAACAGAGCTGAAGACCGGTTTAGTTCAATATGGCATTCTCTAACGGAAATCAATTAATGAAATCCACATTGTAATTTATTAAATTAGCTATTCGCTGATAATGGCGGGCAGTTTTTGTCTTAATTTTTTCTATTTCCACTAAAGGCTATAATTTTTGTCAAAATGTTGCACAACAATTGAATAACATCATTGATGATATCCCGCAAATAGAATCAATATGCAATCAATTTAATCAATTTTATCCATCTTCTTCCGAATCTCCTTCAAACACAAATTACCTAGGCTCCCCTCATGGGTGTGTTTGATATCTCGTTTGGGGTTAAACGTACCTGCTTGAATTTCTTGCCCCATTTTTTTATAGGCATCGCGAAAGGGCATTCCTGATAGAACCAATTCGTTTAGTGTGTCTACGCTAAAGAGGTAGTCGTATTTGGGATCTTCCAAAATACTTGGGTTCACACGAATTTCGGCCAAACTAAAGGTCAAAATTTCGAGGCAGGCTTTCATGTCTTGCAAGGCAGGCACAATCACCTCTTTTACCAATTGTAGATCACGGTGATACCCGCTAGGTAGGTTGTTGATAATCAAGGTCAATTGATTGGGGATGCTTTGAAGTTTGTTGCATTTGCCACGTACCAATTCAAAAACATCGGGATTCTTTTTATGTGGCATAATACTACTCCCCGTAGTCAATTCGTCGGGAAAAGAAATAAAATCAAAATTCTGGCTCATATACAGACAGATGTCCATGGCCATTTTTGATAGGGTAGCGGCCAGACTGCTCATGCCAAAGGCAGCTGCTTTTTCTACTTTGCCACGCCCCATTTGGGCGGCAACGACATTGTATTTGAGTGTTTCAAAACCCATTTCCTGAGTAGTAAAATTTCTGTCGATTGGGAAAGAACTTCCGTAACCCGCGGCACTGCCCAATGGGTTCTGATCAGCGACTTTAAGCGCTGCTTCGACAAAATAGAGGTCGTCTATCAAACTTTCGGCATAGGCCGAGAACCATAGTCCGAACGACGAAGGCATCGCAATCTGTAAATGTGTGTAACCGGGCAGCATAACGTCTTTGTGCTTTTCCGCTAACTCTAGGAGTAAGTCGAACAATGCCTTCGTCTGCGATTTTATTTCTGTGAGTTCCTCTTTGAGATAGAGGTGCATAGCCACCAAAACTTGATCGTTTCGCGATCGGGAGGTATGTATTTTTTTTCCGGTATCGCCCAACTTCTCGGTTAACAAAAATTCGATTTTGGAGTGCATATCCTCGAACGAATCTTCAATGATAAAAGTTCCCGCTTCGATAGATGTACCAATGTTGTCCAGTTCAGATACCAAAGCTTCGGTTTCGGCCTCCGTAAGCAATCCTATTTTGCCCAGCATTTTGGCATGGGCCTTAGAAGCTAATACATCGTATTTTGCCAACAGCAAATCCAATTCGCGATCATTGCCTACTGTAAAATGATCTATTTTTTTATCGGTGCTAAAGCCTTTGTCCCAGAGTTTCATAAATTTCGGTTTACATTTATCAATGAACAATTACCAATTGTTCATTGTATACTGTTAATTTTTTATTGCAAAAATCCCTTCAAAATTTTAATATACAAATCAATACCTTCTTCGATTTCCTTTACATATATAAATTCGTTGGCGGAGTGTGAACGGGTACTATCGCCAGGTCCTAATTTCAGCGATTGACAGTTTAAGGCCGCTTGATCCGAAAGTGTAGGCGAACCGTAGGTTTCCCTTCCAAGAGCAATCCCCGATTGTACCAATGGATGGTTCTTGTCGATAGCCGATGAATTTAAGCGCAGCGAACGGGGTTTAAGTTCGCATGGGGCTTCCTTTTGCAAGATATCCCTAATCTCTTTGTTGGAGTATTTATCATTGACCCGAACATCGATAACCAGATTTACTTGTGCCGGCACCACATTGTGCTGTTCGCCACCATTAATTTGCGTGACCGTTAATTTTACTTCCCCAAGTACTTCAGAAACTTTTTTGAACTTGTAATTTTTGAACCAATCCAAAACTTCAATCGTATTGTAAATCGCGTTATTATCGTTCGGATGGGCCGCATGCGAAGGGGTGCCTTTTACAGCGGCCTCAAAAACCACCAGTCCTTTTTCGGCAATGGCGAGTTTCATTACTGTAGGCTCGCCTACGATGGCGACATCGATTTTAGGAAGTATCGCCAACATACTGTTCAGGCCCTTGGGCCCTGAGCTTTCTTCCTCTGCCGAAGCCACAATGATGATGTTGTGGTTTAAATCTTCGGCCTCATAAAAATGGGTAAAAGTTGCAATAAGCGAAACCAAAGGTCCGCCGGCATCATTACTACCGAGCCCGAATAGTTTTCCATCTTCGATATGCGGATGAAATGGATCCTTGGTATAGGCCGTATTCGGTTTTACCGTATCGTGATGTGAATTGAGCAGCAACGTGGGCTTGTTCTCATCATAATATTTATTAAAGGCGTAGATGTTATTATTTTCGCGTTTAAAGGGGATATTGAACGACTTGAACCAATTTTCAATGGTATCCGCAGTTTTGTCTTCTTCGGATGAAAAAGATTGAATCGAAATAAGGGACTTCAGTAAATCGATGGCTTTTTCGGTAAGTACTCGCTGTTCCATTATAAGGTTATTGTAGTGAATAATTGGGCTTCGGGTGCCAACATCGAAGTATTTCCGATACAGACCTGATGTACATTTCTTTTTAGGGCATTAAAACAATTCTCAAGTTTAGGAAGCATGCCATCGGCAATTATTTTTTGTGCTAATAATGTTTTATAGGATACCGCATTGATGTTTTTTATAACGGAATCATCATCGTTGACATCTTTTAAAACCCCTTTCTTTTCGAAACAATAGTTTAAAGTTGTTTCATAGAATTCGCTCATGCCAATGGCAATTTCGGAAGCAATGGTATCGGCGTTGGTGTTAAATAATTGTCCGTTTTGGTCGTGGGTTATGGCGCAAAAAACCGGTGTCAAGTTGGCTTCCAGCAAATGATGAACAGTAGTTCCGTTAATCGAATCGACATCGCCTACAAAGCCAAAATCAACTTCATTGACAGGTCTTTTATGCGCCTGTATTGTATTTGCATCGGCCCCCGAGAGACCAATGGCATTACAGTTGTTAGCTTGAAGTTCGGCAACAATTTTTTTATTGACCAAGCCTCCGTAAACCATGGTTATAAGATCAAGGCTTTGGGCATCGGTAATGCGCCTACCACCTACGAGTTGAGATTCAATACCTAATTTCTTGCCCAGTTCGGTGGCCAATTTTCCGCCGCCATGGACCAGAATTTTTTGACCTTCGATTTTGGAAAAAATAGTGAGAAATTTCGATAATTCCGTCTTTTTCTCAATGACGTTTCCCCCAATTTTTACGATGGATAATTTTGGTTTCATTTTAGGTTAAATTTATTTTTTTTGGCCATTTTCAATCGTCATAATATCATGCGTTTAGAATGCCTCCGTCAATATTTATGGTACTTCCGGTCATCCATGAGGAATCATTCGAGACCATAAAAAGTGCCAGTTTTGCAATATCATTAGGCATGCCCAAACGTTTTAAAAGTGTCGTTTCTTTCGCATTTTCAACCGCACTATCCGGATTTTTGAATGCTTGTGCCGAATCGTGCAATAATGGGGTATCTACAGGCCCTGGACAAAGGGCGTTTACCCGTATTGTTGGTGCATACTCCACGGCCAGTTGTTTCATTAGGGCTACCGACCCTGCTTTTGAGGCGCAATAGGCGGGGTGGTTCGGAAAACTCTTAAAGGCCGCTATCGAGGCATTGATCAAGATGTTGGCGTCAGTACTTTGTAAAAGATGGGGAATGGCGTATTTGGTTAAATAGAAAATAGCACTAAGATTCGTATCTAATGTACGTTGCCATGATGAAATAGCGAGGTCGACCACATTCCCTAACCCTAAAATACCGGCATTGATCGAAAGAATGTCGAGTTTACCAAAGTTATCTACCGCAGCTTGAACTAGTTTTTCATTGGTTTCTGCTTTACTAATATCACCTTGAATAAAAATTGAATTCTTCAATTGCTTTTCCAAAGTACTCCCCTTGTCACTGGATTGACCTGAAAGAATTAGTTTGGCCCCTGCTGCCGCGAACTTCTCAGATATGGCTTTTCCCATTCCGCCCGTAGCTCCGGTAACAATGCAAACCTTATTTCTTAATTCTTGTGACATTTAGTTCTGTGTGGTTTTATCAATCGGGAGTTTTGTTTTCAAGTGTATCGGCCCCGGTCAAAATCTTCTTTAAGACCACTTGTGCGGCGTAGGTTCGGTTATTTGCCTGTTCGATGGCCAGTGATTGGTCGCTGTCTAATACGGCATCTTCCACCACTACATTACGTCGTACGGGTAGACAATGCATGAACTTGGCATGACCCAGTTTCGATTTGGTCATCATCCAATCCGCTTCTTGATTCAAGACTTGTCCGTAGTCGGAATAGCTACTCCAGTTTTTTACATAAACAAAATCGGCATCTTCCAATGCTTTATTTTGATCGTATTCGATTTTAACATCCTTGGTAATTCTTTTGTCTAGATCATATCCTTTCGGATGTGTGATTACAAAATCGGCATCTTGAAGTTGCATCATTTCCACAAAGGAATTGGCTACGGCGTGGGGCAATGCCTTGGGGTGCGGTGCCCAAGAAAGTACTACTTTAGGTTTTGGCTTGGTATTTTGTTCGGCAAGGGTTATGGCATCGGCCAAAGCCTGCAACGGGTGGCCCACCGAACTTTCCATATTAATAATGGGTACGGAGGCATATTGTCTAAAACCGTTGAGTACCAATTCGGCCTCGTCTTTTTCTTTGTTTACCAAAGAAGCAAAAGCCCTGATTGCTACCACATCACAATATTGTGAGATTACTTGTGCGGCTTCCTTTATATGTTCTGAAGTGCCTTGGTTCATTATAGTGCCATCTTCATATTCAAGCGCCCAGCCCTCACTTCCAAAATTCATTACAATGACTTCCATGCCTAAATTCATGGCCGCTTTTTGCGTGCTTAATCGGGTGCGCAGGCTGTTATTGAAAAATAATAGCCCGATGGTCTTTCCTTTGCCCAGGGCTTCCAATTGTCTTGGGTCGCTTTTTAAAGCTCTGGCTTCTTCGACCCATTGGGGAAGTGAATCTATATCGTTTATGGAGAAGTACTGTTTCATGGTTTAAAAATATAAGTTTATTTGGCGGCTAGCTTTTTATTTTGGTATGGTTGCCAATACCATTAAGGGCGTCGATCAGAAAATTGTCCTTTAATCCGTTGACAATCCAGGTTTCAATGCCAACATTTTGTGCTATAGTGGCAGCTTCGATTTTTGAGTGCATCCCTCCAGTACCGTGTGATGATTTGACACTGCTAATTTCCTGTCGCAAATTTTCTAGCCCGGAAACCGAGGTTATCGTTTTAGGATCATTGTTTTCGATAGAAACTTTGGTGTAAATGCCATCGGTGTTTGTGGCCACGATAAGAAGGTCTACTTGTAACAAAGCAGCTGTAAGGGCCGCTAATTTATCATTATCCCCAAATTGGATTTCATCGGCAGCAACCGTATCATTTTCATTAATGATGGGGATTACGTTATTGGCGACCAAAACGTTAATGGTGTTTTTAATGTTTGCCTTGGCAATAGGGTTTTCAAAATCGGAATACGAAAGAAGACATTGTGACGTGAATAAACCAAGTTCCCTGAAATTTTCCTGATAAATGCGCATCAAATGGGGTTGACCAATAGCGGCTAGTGCCTGTTTTACATTGATTTCTGCACCATTATGTTCTAATTTTACGAATTGTTTGGCAGCTGCAATAGCGCCAGAACTGACGATTATAATATCATAACTGTCTTTAAGTGCGGCAATTTGACGGCCGATGTCTTCTATTTTTCCTCTGGAAATCTGATCCGTTTCCTTGGTCAAGGTATTGGATCCAATTTTTAAAAGTATTTTCTTTTTTTGCATTTTTTCAATGTTTTGACCTGCGATTTTTAAAATTCTGCAGATCAGCAGTCGACAGAAATAAAGTGATTTTTTAGATTACCTTATTTGTCCGTTCCCTTTCACATACCACTTATTGGTCACTAGGTGTTGAAGACCAATTGGTCCTCTTTGGTGTAATTTGTCGGTACTTATGGCAAGTTCTCCCCCCAAGCCAAATTGACCGCCATCGGTAAAACGTGTCGATGCGTTATGATAGACTGCGGCAGTATCGACGTTGTTCATAAATGCATCGGCGATTTCTTCGTTTTTTGTAATGATGGATGCGGAATGCCCTCCTCCATAACGATTTATTTTGGCTACGGTCTCCTCGAGGTTTTTTACCCCCCCCAAAACGATTTTATAGTCTAAAAACTCCTCGAACCAAATGGCTTCATCTGTAATTTTCGAAGTGCCTTCAAAGCCCGAAACGGCTTGATCGACCAATATTTCGACATCACTTTCTTTTAATTTGGAAATGAGTTGCTGGGTAAATTTTTCCCGTTCAGGAAGGTTATCATCTATCAAAACCTTATCCAAAGCGTTACAGGCCGATATTTTTGTAGTTTTGGCATTGATAATAATTTCCAGCGCCATTTCTTGGTCGGCATCTTTATCGACAAAGACAAAATTATTGCCACGGCCGCTAACGATTACCGGACAGGTAGCGTGTTGTTTTACAAAGGCAATCAGTCTTTCTCCACCACGGGGCACTATTAAGTCTACTTTCTGATCGGGTTTTTCCAAATAGGCCTGCGTCTGTTTTCTGTCGAATTGTAAATACGTGACCCATTCGTTCGACACTTGGTTTTCCCTTAGGGCGTGGTGCCATAATTTGACCAAGGCCAAATTGCTCTGTATCGATTCTTTGCCCCCTTTTAATAATATTTTGTTTCCAGATTTAAAAGCTATCCCCGCTGCTTCGATAGTAACATCAGGGCGAGATTCGTAAATAATCAATACTGTACCAAAAGGTGCCGTTTTGTTACTCACTTGCATGCCGTTCTCATGGGTGAATTGAAACCGCTCTACCCCCAACGGGTCCTCTTGATTGGCCAAGTGTACCAATGATTCGATCATGCCTTCGATTTTAGTGTCATTTACCACCAAGCGATCACGCATGGCGATATCTTCACCATGGTAGGCATCCATATCTTTTTTATTGGCCTTTAAAATTGCCGTTCGGTTTGTATTTATCAATTCTGCCATAGTCTGAAGTACGGCATTTCGTTGGGCAATATTTAAAAATAAACTCATGACAATTCTTTTTGTAATGCTTTAAAGAAAGTATCTAAATGGGCTTCGGTAATATTTAGAGCCGGTAAGAACCGCAGTACTTTTTTGTCCTTGGCGCCACCGGTAAAAATATGTTGATTATGAATCAGGCGTTTTCTTAAATCGGCCACTTCAAAATTAAATTCTAGTCCGAGCATCAGACCCCTGCCTTTCACCCGTTGTACTTGGGGAATTTCAGCGGCCATCTTTTCAAATCGTTCGCCTAACTTTGTGGCGTTTTCCAGCAGCTGTTCTTTTTCAATTACTTCTAAAACAGCAATTGTAGCCGCACAAGCCAAATGGTTGCCGCCAAAGGTAGTTCCCAACATGCCGTAAACGGCCTTTATGCTTTCGTGAATGAGGACGCCCCCTACCGGAAAACCGTTGCCCATACCTTTGGCAATAGTGATGATATCGGGTTTGATCCCGTGATGCTGGTAGGCAAAGAATTTCCCGCTTCTCCCAAATCCACACTGGACTTCATCGGCAATAAGGAGTGCCCCGTGGTCTTTGCATTGGGTCGCCACCATTTGGTAGAATTCCGTTGAAGGTTCGTCTAATCCGCCCACGCCTTGAATGGTCTCAATAATAACCGCGCAAACATCGCCTTTTTCAATTTCGTTTTGAAAGGCTTCGACATCATTGAACGACAAGAAAGTAACCTTTTGTTGTTTGTTGATTGGGGCATTGATACTTGCATTATCGGTAGCGGCAACTGCTGCCGATGTTCTGCCATGGAATCCATTTTTGAATGCGATAACCTGTGATTTACCCGTTTGGAACGAGGCCAACTTCAACGCATTTTCATTGGCTTCTGCTCCTGAATTACATAGAAAGAGGTTGTAGTCTTCGCAATCGGAAAGTTTTCCCAGTTTCTCGGCGAGTTCCACTTGTAACGGATTCTGTATTGAATTGCTGTAAAACCCAATGCGATCTAATTGGTCTTTTAATCGTTTTATGTAGTGCGGATGTGAATGTCCGATGGAAATCACGGCGTGACCACCATAAAAATCGAGATACTCGTGCCCCTGGTCGTCGGTGACTACGATTCCTTTTGCCGAAACAGGAGTCACATCGTATAATGGGTATACATCAAATGGTTTCATTATTGCTTTTTGTTTTATTTCCGCTGAGACGGAAATCGTTTCGTTGTTGTTGGACATCATTAGTTGCTAATTTTTGTCTTTGAATTCACTTATCTTATCGAACGAAGCTACGATTCCACGGATAAGGGAAGAGCTCAAACCTTGATGTTCCATTTCATTCAGCCCTTGAATGGTACAGCCCATGGGCGTGGTCACTCGATCGATTTCTTCTTCGGGATGGTTGCCCGATTCAATTAACAGGCCAGCAGCGCCTTCGCAGGTGTGCATGGCAAGCTCTTGTGCTTCCTTTGCATCAAAACCCAATTGAATGGCTCCTTGGGTCGTTGCCCGTATTAAGCGCATCCAAAAAGCAATTCCGCTGGCGCAAATGACGGTGGCGCCTTGCATTTGTTCCTCAGGAATTTCCAGTGTATGACCCATACGATCAAAAATGGCCTTAGCGAGCTGTACTTTCTTTTTACCTTTCTCATTGCTACAAATACAGGTCATCGATTTTCCGACAGAGATTGCTGTATTCGGCATACTTCGTATAATAAATACATCTTTGCCGAGAATGTCTTCCATTTTATGGATTCCGAAACCGGTAATGACAGAGATGACCACATGTTTTTCGGTGAGCAAGTCTTTTACATCGTTCAACAGCTTTTCAATATGCCCAGGTTGCACGGCGAAAATCAAAATATCGGAATTCTGAACTGCTTCTCGATTGTCAGCGGTTACGGTGACGTTACCATAGTTCTCGTAATCTTTGATATCTGCCGTATTTCGTTTTGTAAGGTACATCGAGGTCGCTCCGTTGGTATTCAAAATACCCTTGGCGATGGAGAGGCCCAAATTTCCGGTTCCTATGATGGCTATTTTCATGAATTCATAGTTTATGTCAATTCTCGCCAAAGCGAGAGCTTTTTTAATTTATCGTTATTACGAGACCCGAGGCAATCCGAGTTTGCCGAACTAGGCCTTGGCTATCGAACCCTCTAGAATCCTTTGTCGATACCCCTCTCTTTAACTAAGGGCCTGGGCTTTAGTTATAAAGTTTCAGCCGTCTCCTAAAAAACCCCAGCTTTTAAGCGCAATCCTGTACTTTCTGCGAACCCGAACATTAAATTCATATTCTGTACAGCCTGACCAGAGGCCCCTTTCAACAGATTGTCCGTAGCCGAAGTGATGAGCAGGGTATCGTTATGTTTGTGCAAATGCACGTGGCACTGATTGGTGTTCACTACTTGTTTTAAATTAATGGGCTCATCGGCCACATGGGTAAAAGCAGCATCGTTGTAAAAATCCCTATACAATGAAATGGCTTCGGCTTCACTTCCGTCAAAATGGGTATAGGCCGTTGCCAATATGCCTCGAGGGAAATTACCTCGGTTAGGCAAAAAGAAAAGCTCCCCAACATTCTGTTGTAAAGAGCCTAAGCTTTCACCAATTTCACCCAAATGTTGGTGGGTAAAAGGTTTATACCATGATACATTGTTATTTCGCCAACTGAAATGCGAGGTGGCCGAAGGACTCACGCCTGCCCCAGTGCTTCCAGTAATGGCATTGACATGAATGGGATTGTCTAATTTCCCCGCCTTGGCCAACGGTAGCAATGCCAGCTGTATGGTAGTGGCAAAACATCCTGGGTTCGCAATATTATCGGCTTTTTGTATTTCAGACTTTTTAAGCTCCGGTAGGCCGTAAACAAATGTTCTGCCATTGCAGACCGCGTCATTCTTTAACCTGAAATCATTACTCAGGTCAATTATTTTAGTGGCTTCTGAAAAATCGTTTTCGTTTAAAAACTTGGTAGAATTACCATGGCCCAAGCATAGAAAGACGACATCGACATCAGGATTGATAGTACCTGTAAACGCTATATCGGTCTGCCCCAACAAATCAGGATGTGCAGTGGTCACTTTTTTTCCGGCCCTTGTCGTACTGTATACAAAATCGATTTTAGCCTCAGGATGATGCAAAAGAATTCGAATCAACTCCCCGCCTGTGTACCCTGAACCTCCAATTATTCCAGCTTTAATCATTATTATGATTTACATGGTTATATATCTTTCCTGAATTGGAAAGTATTTTAATAAAACCTTTGGCGTCATCGGCCGTCCAGCCTTTATTTATTTCACCATAACTTCCGAAGGAAGCGTTCATCAAATCGTGTTTCGATGAAATGCCGTTAAGTTCGAATCGATAGGGGTGAAGACTGACAAAAACATCGCCCGAAACGTTCTTTTGGGTGTCGGTCAAGAAGGCTTCGATGTTACGCATAACTTCATCCAAATAATTACCTTCGTGCAACAACATGCCATAAAAATTACCTTGCTGTTCTTTTTGATATTGCTGCCATTTGCTCAAGGTATGTTTTTCGAGCAAGTGGTGGGCCTTAATAATAATCAACGAGGCGGGAGCTTCAAAACCGACCCTGCCCTTTATACCAATAATGGTATCACCAACATGAATGTCACGGCCAATAGCATATTGTGAGGCCAAGGCATCCAGTTTTATGATGTTGTTTACCGGACTATCTTTTTTTCCATCGATTGCAACAATTTCGCCTTTTTCAAAAGTCAATTTTAATTCTTTTGAACCATGCTCTTTTAATTGACTGGGGTAGGCTGAATCAGGCAAGGGCTTTTCTGAAGTCAGTGTTTCCTCACCACCAACGGAAGTACCCCAAAGTCCGCGGTTGATGGAATATTTGGCTTTTTCCCAAGAATAATCAACACCTTTGGTCTTAAGGTATTCGATTTCAGCTTCCCGCGATAGTGTGTTGTCCCTTATCGGGGTTATGATCTCGATTTCCGGAGCGATGATCTGAAAAATCATGTCAAACCGAACTTGGTCATTACCGGCGCCAGTACTGCCATGGGCAATATGTGAGGCCCCTATTTTTTTTGCATAATTTACGATTTCGATGGCCTGAACAATTCGCTCGGCACTTACCGATAGGGGGTACGTATTGTTTTTTAGTACATTTCCGAAAATCAGGTATTTTACTACTTGGTCGTAAAAGTATTGTATAGCGTCAATCGAGGTGTACGAAGTAGCGCCGAGTTGTAAGGCTTTTTCTTTGATTTCGGCGATTTCCTCTTCTGAGAACCCCCCGGTATTTACACTTACGGCATGTACTTCGAATCCTTTTTCTTCTGATAGGTATTTGGCGCAATACGAGGTGTCCAATCCGCCACTATAGGCTAAAACTAATTTCATAATTTCGGTGCTTTCCTTCCCGTATGAACGAGAATTTTTAATTTATTGTTCAATTTGTAAATTTCCTCCTTTTACTGGGGAAAATGTTATACAATTTATTTTGTTTTCTTTTTGAGAAACAAGCTTTCCTTGATACTTTTTAATCGTTTGAAGGCCTTGCTGTTCACTTTTTTTTCTTCCACCTTTTGTTTCGTGGCCGGGTCGTAAAGCATGCCTGTACAGAGGCACATTTTTCGTTCGGTACGGGTCAAGATATCGAAATTCTTACAGGTCTGACAACCTTTCCAAAACTCAGGGTCATCGGTAAGCTCGGAAAAAGTGACCGGCTTGTAGCCTAACTCATAGTTCATCTTCATCACGGCAAGCCCCGTAGTGATACCAAATATTTTGGCATCGGGAAACTTCGTTCGGGATAATTCGAATACCTTGCTCTTGATTTTTTTTGCCAACCCTTGGTTTCGATAATCAGGGTGCACGATGAGCCCTGAATTGGCGACAAAGTTTTTGTTGCCCCATACTTCAATATAGCAGAAACCTGCAAATTTGTCGCCATCTAAAGCGATGACGGCATTGCCGTTAGCGAGTCTTTTTTGAATGTATTCGGGTGTACGCTTAGCAATTCCGGTGCCCCGTACCTGAGCAGATTCCGTAATCGTATCGGATATAACCTTAGCGTATTTAAAATGTGATTCGTTGGCAATGCTTATTTCCATTGCGAAATGGTTTAATGAAAAATGGAATGAAAAATATTTGTTGGATTCTGCAGGAATGGACTCACCTATTCCCATACTAAATATGCACCCTTACGGGCGACGGCGAACGGGCACAAAAGGACGTGTCGGAAAAGATCTCCAAGGCGTAGAATTAATATGTGCTTTTGTTTTCATTGCGGCTCAAATGTACAAATTAAATTGAAAAGAGAAGTTTTTAGGATTAGTTTTTTAAAAATTTCGGAATATTCCCTTTTTTGCTGATGATTTCGTAAACCAAAAATCCATATACCGAAATATATTCAACGGCTAGCAGCCCCATATGTTCTTTGAACTCGATTTGAGCGTAGGCATAGTAGCTCAGAACAATTGCTGCCGACCAAATAACGGTAAAACGGTATTCTGTGAAAATGGAAAGCAATACCAAAAATACGATATACCACGGGTGTACAGTAGTCGATAGAAAATAATAAATCGTCAAAATCCAAAGCATGTTCGAAATCAGGTTCGATAGTTTTTGGTTTTTAGTCAAGAAGGTAAAAAGTAGTGAGATGGTGATAAGAGTATAGGCGGTAAGTTTGCCGTAAGATTTAATAAGTTCCCAAGGTTTGGCATCAAATTGAACCGCAATTTTTTTAAGCCCATTGTAAAATCCCGCGTTGAATTCGAAATTGGAGAACCAAAGACCCACGGTGTCAGAATAGTTATTTATGAATTCTGGGGCAAAAAACGGAAGTGTCAAAACCAATGATATTACTCCGATAATGGTATAAAACAATAGGCTCTGCTTCCATTTGAAATAGGTTAAGAACAGGGGTAAAAAAATCAAGGGCACTAATTTCACACAAATTGATAAGGCGTAGGGAATCGCTGCCAGCGCCCATTTTTTTACCGAGAGCAAATAAAGTGCCCAGATAAAAAAGAAAAGCATTACACCTTCAAAATGGAGATTTCCGGTTAGTTCGACTATGATTAGCGGGTTTAGGAAATACCAAAAAATAACATGGGGAGAACGGTTGATCTTTTTAAGTAATTTTCTGCCGAAGTAAAAAATTCCGATATCCGACAGAATGATAATGGTTCTCAATACGACAACCGTACCCATAATGTTTTTCCCTCCTAAAAAAGCCGCTATGGCGAAAATAAACTGATTGAATGGAGGATAGTTACTAAAGTGTCGCGCACTGAGCGCGCCCATACCGTTATGCAGTTCTTGGGCATTGGCCAAAAAGAAATCGCTCCGGTCCATAAGTGTGTCAGGTGTAAAAAGATAGGGGTTGATGCCATCTAGAATTAGCTGCCCGTCCCAAATAAACCGGTAATAGTCTTGTGAGAGATTGGGCTCGGTCAGTAAAAAAACGAAGCGAAAAATTACCCCACAAATCAGCAAGAACTTAAAATTCCATTTTTCAAATTGAATAAGCTTGAAACAGAGAAAGAATAAGGCGACAAAAAGGGTTAGGAGTTTTATAAAATCGGTTCGCTCAAGATGGTATGCAAAGGTGTAGTAAAAGCCAAAACACATTAATGCCAAGATTATTGACATTTTATGCAATTTAAGATATCTGGCAATTTGGTTGGGCATTCGTATAAAATCTGTTCTGGACGAATTTAAGGTATTTAATGGAATTTTTTTATGGAACCTGAAATTGTCACTTACTGGACCAAGCCTGGGTCAAGAAACATAACCGCAACGGAAGCTTCATTTCAGAGAGAAAGGTAAGATTTATAGCGCATTAAAATCTCTGGTGCCGTATAGCTGAAAAATCTTTATGCCCGTGCCGTCAACGATTTGGTAAAGACAAAGCCAAACCCCAAGAACAGCATAAAGTGAAACGGAAAGAGTCCGAAATTGTTTAAAGGAATTGCACTATACATACCAAAGAGGAAATAAACCATTAGCGCAAATTCTAAAATCATATTGGGAGACAGTTTCTTGGTAAGGTATTTATTGTCTTTCCAAGTGTCGGTCAGATTTTTAAGATTAAATTTCGGCGTTCTGACAAATTCACTGCGTTTGCCCATATGGCCTTCCAACACGGCAATGGAATTGTGTAACGAAAAGCCTAGGGCTACCGAGAAAAAAGTAAAAAAGAGTTTTATATAGTCCACAAAATTATCAAAACCACTGCCTTGAATATTTTTATAGGTAAACCAATAACAAACAAAGAGAATAACGGTACTTGATACAAAGAAACTTAAGACGACGAATACCCAATCAAATTGGGGGAACAAAGCCTTGATATACATGGTCGGAATACTCAAAAGAGCAACTATAAAGACACAGAGGAACATGGAACTGTTCAATAAATGCATAACCCCGTGAAATTTGGTCTTGAAAGGTATATTCTTGGCGGTAATAACGTTCCAAACGGTTTTCTTGAAATTTTCTGCCCCACCCTTGTTCCAACGAAACTGTTGTGAACGGGCCGCACTAATAACTACAGGGAGCTCTGCTGGTGTTTCCACGTCTTCCAAATACTTGAATTTCCAGTTTTTTAACTGGGCTCTGTAACTTAGGTCGAGGTCTTCGGTAAGGGTGTCACCTTCCCAGTTACCTGCATCCAAGATGCAATCTTTGCGCCATATACCCGCCGTACCATTAAAATTAATAAAGTGTCCTTTAGCATTTCTGCCTACTTGCTCTAAGGTGAAATGGGCATCAAGTGCAAAGGCCTGAATACGGGTTAGGGTCGAATAATCGCGATTGATATGCCCCCAGCGGGTCTGTACGACGCCAATTTCCTTATCTTTAAAATACACAACCGTCTTTTTTAACCAATCACTTGATGGAAGAAAATCGGCATCGAATATTGCGATAAAATCTCCCTTGGCAATATTAAGTCCTTCTTTGAGCGCTCCTGCCTTAAAACCTTGGCGATTTTCACGTCGAATATGTTGTATGTCTAGCCCAGATTGTTGTAAAATTTTAATACGTTCGGCCGTTTCTTTGACCGAATCATCGGTAGAGTCGTCTAAAACTTGAATTTCTAATTTACTATGGGGATATTCGATTTTGGAAATATTCTCCAACAGCCGCTCCATAACATATTCTTCATTGTATATAGGCAGTTGTATCGTAACGAATGGAATTTCTTTGGGGTCTAGAAGGTTGAATTTAGGAGCTACTTGATTTCTTTTTTTGTACCCTAAGTAATTGACCAGCAAATTCAATTGTGCCAAGCTGTAGAAGAAAATCAATAGCAAAGCTATACTATAGATGGCAATGATGAAATAAGCAAGTGTTAGTCCCATATTATTTTATGCTGTATTTAAATATCCAAGCCAATATTTTTATGCCCGCAAAGATACTACCTTTTACAGTACCTGATACTTTTGAGACACCAATTCTTTTCTTGTAACGCACTGGTACTTCGGTATATGTCAATTTCTTTTTTAGGGCCTTTAATTGCATTTCCACTGTCCATCCGTAGGTTTTGTCCTCCATTTGGAGCAGTAATAATTTATCATACTTTATGGCTCTAAACGGGCCGAGGTCGCTATATGTTGCCCCAAAAAACATTTTCATCAAAAAAGTAGCCAATTTATTGCCAAATATCTGCTGAGGCGTCATACTACCATCTTCTCTTAGTCTCTTGATTCGGGCTCCAATTACAAAATCGATGTCTTTTTCTAGAATCGGGGCAACCACTTTAGAGAGTTCTTCGGGATAATCGGAATAGTCTCCGTCAATAAATACGATAATATCAGGTCGATCGGATTGTTTGGCAACGTAATCCATACCACATAAACAGGCAAACCCATATCCCTTTCGAGGCTCAGAAAGCACGGTAGCCCCAGCATTCAGGGAGTTTTCAACAGTATCGTCTGATGAATTATTATTGACAACAATAACCTCGGAAACTATCTCAGGTAGCTCTTGTATAACCTTGGCGATGGAATCGGCCTCGTTAAATGCGGGAATGATGACTTTAATGTTGGCCATTAGCGTAAATCGGAGAGTTTGTTTTCACGTTTAAAGCTGGCGAAATTAAACCACTCTTTAATTTTCTTGCCATTTTTATATTTTTCTGCAGAAGTTAATACCTCATCGGTATATTTTAAACAATAGCCATTTTTGACACCCCTATTCAATTGGCATTTGTGATTTATACGTCCCTTGCTATCATAAAATAGCCACCAATCGGTCATTTTTCCGTTTAAATAGTGTCCTTCTTTTGTCGGCATGCTATTTTGGTCGTAAAAATACCAATATTTTTGCCTTTGACCTTTTTTATAGTGTCCCTGTTCCGAAAGGTTCCCGCTGCTATGATAAAATTTCCAATAGTCGGTTTTAACGCCGCTTAGTACCCAACCTTCCGATTTAAGTTTTCCGTTAGCATGAAAATCCTTTTGATAAATATGTTGCTTTTCAGATACGTTTGCAATAAGTATGAGCATAAAAGAAAAGAGAACTAATTTGTACCACATTGCCGACATTTATTTTTTGTTGACCAAATCCATCAAGTCTACATCATTGCCTAACAATACGTCATTGGAATTGATACGCCCTTTGAGTGGCCCGTTTTCTAATTTTAAGACTCCACGGGGGCAAACTGCGGAACAAATGCCACAACCCACACAACTAGATCGCACAATGTTCTCGCCTTTTTGGGCGTAGGCACGTACATCGATTCCCTGTTCGCAATAGGTAGAGCAATTGCCACATGAAATACATTGACCGCCGTTCGTTGTAATTCGAAATTTAGAGAACAGTCTTTGTTGGAAACCTAAAATTGCGGCCATAGGGCACCCGAAGCGACACCAGACACGATTTCCGAAAATAGGATAAAGACCAACGCCGATAACTCCTGAAAATACGGCTCCTATTAAAAAGGCGTATGTTTTTCGAAGTGTTTCAGCCTTAAAAAGAAAAATATTGCCGTCACCACTGAAAAAATGAAATCCGATAAGAGTCGCAATAATAGCAAAGTATCCTATAGCGCCGTATTTTGCGTCTTTTTGAAGTTCTTCCCGCTTGTATAGCATCACCCAGGCAAAAACGGCGGTCAAAATGGTCGCTACCCCAATAAGGAAGGTGGTTTTGGTCAACCAGTATTTGCTACTATCATTCCCTAAATAGGAATACACCACGGCCGTTGTCATTAAAGTAACAAAAACAACGACACTATGAATTACCCATCGCTCGACATTCCATGCGAACAAACGTTTGTCGCTGAGGTGCCTGAACGGATCACCGGCAGTTTCCGCCAATCCACCACATCCGCATACCCAAGAGCAATACCAACGTTTTCCAAATTTATAGGTTAGGATGGGGGTAATGACAAAAATTGATAAAATACCGAAAATAAGCATGGCAAGCCCGATGTCACCGGCATCAATGAAGGCATTTATACGATATTTTTCAAAATTGTAATAATTGAGGGGCCAAACATTTTTAAGGTCGTAATAGGGTAGATCTCCATTAAGTCTGGCCATGATTTCAGGAATCAAAAAAGCAAATGATGTCTGAAAGAACATTACGCTTATCGTGCGTATTTTTTCATAGGTGTTGTGACGATACTTCCATATAAACTTAACGCCAAATACCAATATGGCAACAGTGTATAATGTGCCGTATACAAACCACTGGCTCGCAGGGTTGCCACTAAGTAATTTACTCAGTGGGTCGAAGAGGGCAATAACGCCCTGGTTGTCTCCCTCTTTTACCAGACCAAGATACTGCGGATAGAAATATAGAACGATATAGAAACCGGTCAAGGCAATGCCTGACAACCAGCCCCAGATGCCAAAACTTGAGATGGATTTAAACCAGACACCATCGTTTTTGATACCCTTATGTTTGTGGGAGTAAGATGCCCAGGAGAACCATATAACCCCGATTGAAATTGCTGCAAGGGAAATGGTTAACCACATTGCTTTGTTGGGAAAGTCTATATTGAACAGTGATAGCACCAAAATACCCAAGCCCGACATACCTAAAAGTGTGGCCAATTTTTGATGGGTATTCAATGCTTTTGGCGGTTCGCCCGTGAGGGCCATGTTGTTGCTCGATGTATTCATTACTTCTAATTGTTTTGGTATTCGGTAAAATCTAAGGTTTGACGTTCTGTCGATTCCTAAGGGTGGCTACCTTCTTATAAATTCAAGATACGCTTCCAACTCTTTTTCCTAGGTTGGATGTTCGTTGCGAATTCTGAATTGTATTTTGAAATAATATCATTTTCGTAGTCGGCGAAAAACTCTGGGTCGAAGTTGGCGTCCTTTAAATATTCCATTACATAATCAATGGTTCGTTCTTCGGTCAGCCAACGGTCAAAAATTTCGTGCCGAAGGCGTATGCCAAAAGTGTTGATGCCCAAAAATTTTCGATCCCCTTTATGATAGGCGATTGTAATACTTATTTTTTCTTTGGGGTGTCGCCAGTGAAAATGTTCCTCATATTCCTTTTTGCTTTGAGAGCTGAATACCCATCCGTAAGTTTGGTATTCAATATCAAGGAATTTGGCGGAATTGAACCAGTGACCGGGGTTATATGGCGTTCGATTACCACAAATGGTCTGTGCCAAGGCTTCACCCATCATGCGTCCTGTGTACCATACGGCTTCGATGGGCCTTCGATTACCGATGGCTTCCTGTTGTTCTGCACAATCTCCAATGGCATAAATATCTTGAATGTTGGTTTCTAGATACCGGTTTACCATTACCCCGCGCCCCAATTTTATACCTGATTCCTTTAAAAAATCAATATTTGGCGAGACTCCTGGTGTTAGACCTACTACGTTGCATTCAATGGTATCGCCTGTGTCTGTGGTAACCGCCTTGGCCCGGCCATTCTCGTCGGACAAAATTTCCTTTAGATTCGTTTGCAATCGCAAATCAATATGATGTTGCAAAATGTGCTCGTTAAGCATTTGTGATTCGCCATCGGGCAGTACGCCATTCCAAAAACTTTTTTCACGCACCAAAAAGGTGACTGGAATATTACGGCTTCGAAGCATTTCCGCCATTTCGATTCCGATAAGCCCACCGCCTATTATGACTGCTCTTGGGCATACTTTGCTGTTTGGTGCATTCTTTTCCAATAGATCGAGGTCTTGTTTTGAGTATAGCCCCTGCACCCCCTTTAAGTCTTGACCCGGCCAACCAAATTTATTAGGTTTCGAACCTGTGGCGATAATCAATTTGTCATAATTTAATTTTTTGTCTCCCGTTAAAAGAAGCCCTTTGTTTTTATGGTCTACCTGGGTAACGTAGCCTTTGACAAGATCGATGTTATTCTTT
Source organism: uncultured Kriegella sp. (assembly GCF_963975415.1). Taxonomy (NCBI): domain Bacteria; kingdom Pseudomonadati; phylum Bacteroidota; class Flavobacteriia; order Flavobacteriales; family Flavobacteriaceae; genus Kriegella; species uncultured Kriegella sp. The sequence continues at coordinate 237,160 of NZ_CAXBGN010000002.1, read as the reverse complement.
TTCCAAAACCAATTTTCGTAAGGCTGTATATGTTCAAACTTCATGTACCCCATATAAACATACATTAGCGCAGTGCGTGAAAAGAAAAAATCAGTTTCACTAGAGACTATGGTGATTTTTTTGTCGGATAGTTTTCTAATGTGCCTTGCCGCTGTAACCCCCGCGATACCATTTCCAATTATAACGATATGTTCCATATGTATCTATCAATTGCTGCACCTTGGGTCGCAGCTTTTGTTATAAACTTAATTTTAATTTTCAATTTAGAAAGAATTTAAATTGAAGGCCATCCTTTCATATATAAACTTATGTGACATAATAAAACCAAGTTTTGCCCAATGCCCCATTAGTATTATACTCAAAGCGGGTTATTTTTTTACGAGTGTCTTAAAATGGATATCTTTCTTAGCTCCGAAATAATTGCGCTGAGCTCATACAAAGTAATCTAAATCTTTTTTTTTCGACTGATTATACAGAACATAAAAATAAGAAAATGAAAACAAGAAAAACTTTGCTGATTTTTTCAGGGGTATTAATGATCGGGTCTATTGTACACGCCCAAGGTCTCGTCGACGGATATTTCAGTTCGAAGGGAAACCTTGCGATAACTGCATCTTACACCAAGGTCGGGGCTTACGATGAGTTTTATGTGGGTAAAGAAAAAACAGGTCCTGTACCTGTACACAATGAAATTTCACAGGATATTTTTGGTATTTATGCCAAATATGGCCTTCTTGATGATGTAACATTAGTGTTGAACGCCCCCTATATTACTACAAAGGGGTATGGTGATCCCGACCCGGTCAACGGTGAAACGAGGCAATCCGATTTTCAAGATATCTCTCTTACGGCAAAATATCGCCCTTTTAGTGTTGATTTCACTGGAGGAAGAATCGATGGTGTTTCAGCTTTGGGTATTGCCATACCTGGCGGGTATGAGCCCAACGGTATTCTTTCGATCGGAAACGGTGCTTTTACGACAGATTTACATATTGGAGGGCATTTGCAACTCAATGGAGGTTTCTTTTCTACATTGATTGCGGGCTATAGTTTTAGAGGTAAGGCAAACGATAATCTAGCGACGAACGGCGGGGCTGATTTTGATGTGCCCAATGCCTTTTTGGCCGTTGGGAAACTAGGGTATGCCGCTTCTAAATTTTATGTTGAATTATGGATGGATTATCAGGCATCTTCTTCGGATGGGGTTGATATTATGGGGCCTGGCTTTGCAGGTAACTTCCCTGAGACCCGGGTCGATTATATGCGGCTGGGTATTTCAGGATATATCCCGATAACCGCCGGTATCGGTTTGAGTGCGGGGTATGGCACTTTGTTGGATGGTAGAAACATTGGAGATTCTGGTTATTTTAGCACAGGGGTAACCTTTTCTTTTGATACGGCATCAGCTTCCGTAAATTAGAAGTTTAGGTCTCTACCTACGATATATAGCCACAATACCAATAGCCCTTTCCTTCGTGATAGGGCTATTTTGTTAAACGGAAATGTGAAAAAGGATACTTTCGTTATTATACTGTGATACTTATGTCTGTTCTTTGTCGCAACAAACGAAAGAAAGTATTTGTGTAAGCTATTAAACCAGTACACGACTTATTGCACCACTGCGAATTAACAGATACAAGAATGAAAAAACAAATAGTTTTAATAGGAGTGTTCTTTTTAGTACTTTCCCTTGGCCATTCTCAAACAACAACTGATTTCTTCAATAAAACAGATGCCTTTCTCCAAAAGTTTGTGAAAGATGGCAGGGTAGGCTATAAGGCTATTAAAGATGATACTTCGGCATTAGATGAATTGCTGACTATGGCCGAGGCTATCTCGGTTTCGACAGAAAATTCAAATGAATTTCAGGCCTTTTGGATCAATGGCTATAATTTATTGGTTATAAAAGGAGTTGTGGAAAATTATCCGTTAAAATCACCGCTTGATGTGGACGGATTTTTTGATAAATCAAAGCACAATATTGGGGGAGAGAACCTTACTTTGAACGATATCGAGAACAAATTGCTACGGGGCAATTTCCCGGCAGAGCCTCGATTTCATTTTGTGTTGGTTTGTGCCGGTTTGGGCTGTCCGCCTATTATTAGTGCTGCATATATGCCTTCAACGTTGGATTCGCAGTTAGAAACCCAGACTGAAAAAGCCCTCAATAATCCTGACTTTATTCGAGTGGATAAGAAGAAGGTAAGAATCTCCCAAATATTCGAATGGTATAAAGGTGATTTCACCAAAGAAGGCAAGAACTTGGTCGATTTCATCGATTTATATCGGAAGGAAAAACTGCCGGAGAATGCAAAAGTATCGTATTACCCGTATGATTGGACCCTGAACGCCATTCAATAAGTAGACCTTAACTTTAAAAATAAAGCAGTATGAATTCAAGTAGAAGAATCCTATTTTTTTTAGGATTGTTATTTATGTCGTTCGTTAATTTTGCTCAAGATGCATCTCAAGACGATTCTCGTCAGACCAGTAATATTCAGCAATATACGCCATCAAAATTGATGGGTAAGGGGCAATGGGATATCAAATGGTTTAATAATTTATACACGGAAACTAAAAGCACGTTTGCCGACGGAAAACAACCGCGTCAAACCTTTTTTACTTCGACATTGGAGACCTATACCGGTGTCGGGGAAAATAGGAGATGGAATGTGGGTGCAATTGTTGAAGTGCGTTCCAATGTTATTGCCGACCGTAAGGCCTTGGATGTTTTTAAATTTGATGGTGAAGAAAGTACTGCTCGTTCCGGATTGACGTCTATTGCGCCGTCGGTAAAATTTGTGCCCGTTGCCTCAATAAGTAATTTTAGTATTCAGAGTTCATTTTTTATTCCTTTGGTAGATCAAGAAACGGAAAATGGTGTTTTTTTGGACCAAAAAGGATATACTTGGCAGAACCGTTTTTTTTATGATTATACATTCCCAGGAAGTAAATGGCAGCTGTTCTCAGAGCTTAATTCTGAATTTCATTTTGGCAAAAAGTCTGTTCGAGACGCCAATGACGATACAATTGAAGGAAGTTTTGCCAATAACAGCCTAAGTTTGACACCAGGAGTTTTTCTAAGTTATTTTCCCAGTTCCAAATTTACCATTTTAGCTTTGGCACAGCATTCGCAACGGTTGGATTTAGGCAATAACTTTGGTCAAGATTATACGGCTGTTGGTGGTGGCACAAAATATCAACTGACCCATGCCCTGAATTTAGAGTTGTTGTATACCAATTTTGTCCGGGGCAATAGCACAGGGCTTGGTCAAACCTTTAATTTAGGACTTCGGGCCATTTTCTAAATCGATTACGATAAATACCGTATTTTAGGAGTCGTAATCAAATGTGGATGAAAAAATTAAGGCTTCTTTTCTTGTGCTTCCTCCAATTTTCCTGTTCAAGCCAAGTCCAAGAAAAAATCAATGGTATAAGTTTTGTGGCCTCCCGAGAAGAAGTGGCACAAGAGCATGTACAAGAAGTACTGAATATACATGCCAACCACGCCGCGGTGATGCCCTTCGGCTTTATTCGTGAAGTCGATTCCCCTGAAATTATTTTTGACACCGAGCGGCAATGGTTCGGGGAAACCAAACACGGCGCAAAACAATATATAAATCTACTACACAAAAATGGGGTTAAAGTCATGCTGAAACCCCAGATATGGATTTGGCGCGGCACCTTTACGGGAACGTTGGCTATGAATTCTGAAGATGATTGGAAAGCCTTAGAAAGTTCCTACGAGAAATTCATACTCAATTATGCCCAGCTGGCCCATGAAACGAACGCTGATATATTCTGCATCGGTACGGAACTTGAACAATTTGTAAAAAACAGGCCTGAATTTTGGAAAACCCTTATTCTAAAGGTGAAAGAAATCTATAAAGGAAAACTGACCTATGCTGCCAATTGGGATGAATATACACGAACCACTTTTTGGGAAGAGCTTGACTATATTGGTATTGATGCCTATTTTCCGTTATGTGAAGAGGTTACGCCTACCGTGGCACAATGTCGGGAAGGTTGGCAACGTCACAAAGAAGTAATACGAGCGCTGTCAAAAGCCAAGAACAAGCTTGTGTTATTTACCGAGTACGGGTATAGAAGCACCGACAAGACTGCTTGGAAACCTTGGTCGGCCGATAGGCACGAAAACCCGGTCAACTTGGAAGCTCAGGTCAATGCCACCAAAGCTATTTTTGAAGAATTTTGGGGAGAAGATTGGTTCGCAGGAGGGTATGTATGGAAATGGTTCATACGCCATAAGGAAGCCGGGGGAGGTGAAGATAATAGGTTTACACCCCAAAATAAGCCTGCGCAGGGCGTGATAGCCGAATTCTATGAAAAACATCAAAGTAAATAGGTTTAACGGCTTTGTCTAGCCTTGAACGCATTAAAATAGTTCATGCGAGATTTCTTTAAAAAGACATTAACCACTAAAGGATTATGAGTGGAAAGTACCTGTTCTTGCTTTTATTTTGGTTAACCTGTGTTGGTTTCGGGCAGAAGAACAATGTGGTAGATATAAAGATTATAGGCGCAAAAAAGACTAAAGCTGCTTTCTTGAGAAAGATAATTCAAGTGAAGAAGGGTGTGCCGCTCGATTCTGTCAGTCTTTTAAAAGATGTAGAGCGTTTAAAACGTTTGCCTTCCATTGCCCATGCCTATTCCGAAGTTTTTTCTGCTGAAAATGGGGCCACTCATGTAGTCTTTACTATTGAAGAAAATTTTACCATTATTCCTTATGCCAATGTTTATGCATCGAGTGATGACGATTTTGCTTTCAGAATCGGAATTCAAGAGTTTAATCTTTTGGGTAGGAATATGATTTTTGGCGGATTTTACCAGTATGACAACTATAATTCTGTAGGGGTCAATCTGCGGGCACCTTATCTCATCAATAACAAAATCGGTTTGGCCGTGAATTATAAGCATCTCACCACCGAGGAGCCGGTTTTTTTCGATAATACTACGGCCGATTACAAATACAACAATAAAGGTTTTGAACTAATGGGGCTGTACGAGTTTAATTTTGAGAACAGAATAGAATTTGGGTTTAGCCTATTTACTGAAGACTATGCCTACCTTTCAGGAGCCACAAGTGCTGCCGTACCCCAGTTCTTAAATGTCGACAAACACCTGTTCAAATTTATTTACAATTATGACAATGTGAAATACTACTACCACTATTTAAAAGGCTTTCGTAGTATGTTGAATTTACAGTATGTGGGGAGTTCTGATGGGAATCTACCAGAGTTTTTGATTGGCTTTAATGACTTTGTCTATTTCCGTAGAATGGGGTCTAGAGGTAATTGGGCCAGTCGCCTTCGTTTAGGGTTGGCCAGTAATATGAAGACGCCTTTTGCTCCCTTTACTGTTGATAATAACATCAACATTCGAGGTGTTGGGAATACAATAGATAGGGGCACGGGCGCTGTGGTTTTTAATACGGAATATAGACATACATTGATTGATAAGAATTGGTTCGCCATGCAAGCAAACGTATTCATCGACGGTGGTTCATGGCGGAACCCGGGAGGTCGTTTCAGTGATTTTGGCGACCGAATGAACTTGCGAATATATCCTGGAATCGGACTCCGACTCATTCATAAACGCATTTTCAATGCCATTTTTCGAATCGACTACGGGTATGGCATCACCAACAATGCGGCCCAAGGTATCGTATTCGGTATTGGTCAGTATTTTTAATGATATCCGGTTTTAACCTAAAGCATGATAGGTTCCAAAAGCATTTTTTTATTCTGCATTTATAATTTGCGGATCCAAATATTTTTGAACTGGGTTTTATTACCATGGTCCTGTAGTGAAATAACGTCATCCCCATGTGCCGAAGGATAAGTATGCAATCCGACATAAAAGGTGTTTCCGTTTATCGAGACGTTGTTCTGAACTAAAACACCATTGTGAAGTACGGTTATTCGTGCGGGGGCGTCTAAACGCCCATCAGCTTTAAAACGGGGTGCTGTATATATGACATCGTAGCTGTTCCACTCAAGAGGTCCTCGCATGGCATTTACCAATGGAGCGTGGTCTTTATAAATACTGCCTGCTTGTCCATTGCGATATGTGCGATTGTTGTAAGAATCTAATATTTGAAGTTCGTAGCGGTTCTGAAGAAAAAGTCCACTATTGCCTCTTCCCTGACTATGGCCCTCTACTTTATCCGGGGCGCTAAACTCAATATGTATCTGGCAATCACCGAATTTCATTTTTGTTGAAATTCCTCCGGAGCCAGGTACTACTTCTAAGTGATCATTGTCAACGATTTTCCAAGGGGCGGCTTTTGATGGATCCTTTTGGCTCACCCATTGCTCAAGATTGGTGCCATCGAACAAAATAATGGCATCTGATGGTGCATCTCCCAACTTTTTTGCTGGGGTAATGACTTCGACTTCCGGCTCCCATATTTCCGTCATTTGTGGTTTCATGGGCATTGGAGATACTTCCGGTGGCGTATTTTGAGCATTTAGGTTTATGGCAAAGGCGATTGCGACCAAACTGGTCCAAACTGTTTTTGAGTTCATGTGTGTTTGAAATTTAATAATGGAATTACTTTAATATATATTGAAAATCTATTTAGGTCGATTCGAACGTCGAATTAGCAGACATAGAATTGGCAATAAATGTAATTATATTCCATTGAAATCATATGATCATACTCTATTTAATAACAGGCGTTACTCGATTTAGTGTTCAGTAGACTTGTATTTTATATCGAATGCACTATTCCTGTCTGTTTTGAAGACGTTTATCTCTTACTGTTGTCTTTAAAATCAGGTAAGTAGTTTTTTTACTAATTTTAATTAGTAAAAAAGAAGGTTCGGCCGAACTGCTCGAGCATACCAAAAAGTCTCTTTCTGATAATGGTAGTATTGTGGTACAAACATTGCATCCATATTTTTTGATAAAAAGCGGGTTCGAGTATAGAAGTCAAACAATTTGCGATTCGTGGAAAGGGCTCCCCGGTAATTTTGTAGAAGGCCATAGTTGGTATGCCCGTACCTTTGAAGATTGGGTGGCTGTTTTTTCTACAGTCAATTTACAAATTGTATATGTTAAAGAAGTATTGAACAATGATAATGAACCTATTTCTTTGATTATGCAGTTGAAATAGCACCTGTTTCTTGACCTACAATTATGAAAAACAGCAAGTATGAGAGTCTTAGGTGTTGTTTATTGGAAATTTTCTATCGTTCATAAATGGTTAACTAAACTTTCGAAATCTCTTTCTCTAATCCGTTGTGTTGGTTAAATTTGTAGCTATTGAGTGTAATTTTAGGCATCGTTTTTGGTGTTTGTAGTTTAAACTTGTCGTGATACATCGATTTACACCAAATAAAGTACTTCTCTTTTTTCTCGGAGTTTGTCTCACGGGCACCACTGCTTTTTCGCAAGACTCATTAATTACGGTTACTGCTGAAAAGGGGGATGGTATTTTGTCACTTTTAAGAAAGCAGGGTGTCGACCCCTATGACTCGTTTGACGATTTTGTGGCGTTGAATATTTCTAACCTGCGTGATAGCGTTCATTTGTATGCGGGACGAAGATATATTATTCCAGTGGCAGAATTGGATACGGTCGAAGTGATTCCTGCTATTAAGAAGCAGGCGACCCAGATCAAGAAAATTGAAGGAAAGGCATTTCCCATTTTTGGCAAGAAACATGAAATTGTGCTTTCAAAAAGCGAACGACTCAAGGGCAATGTATATTATTTAGTTTCTGGTCATGGTGGTCCGGATCCCGGTGCAATGGCCATATATGGAGGTAAACCTATCGCCGAAGATGAGTATGCCTATGACATTACCTTGCGATTGGCCAAAGAATTATTGGCGCATGGCGCAACGGTGTATATTATTATCCGTGATGAGAATGACGGTATTCGTGATGACCGTGTTTTAGAAATTGATCGTGATGAAGTGGCTTACCCCGATAAGGCCATTCCCCTGAACCAGGTAGCCCGATTGAAACAACGTGTGCAGATTGTAAACGAGTTGTATCGAAAGAATCGAGGAAAATATCAGCGTTTGATTGTGACTCATATCGACAGCCGTAGTAAAGGTCAGAATATCGATGTTTTCTTTTATCACCACGAAAAGAGTAAAAATGGTAAAAAATTAGCGGAAAGCATTCATAAGACTTTTCAAGAGAAATACAAAAAATACCAACCTAATCGTTCGTATTCAGGAACATTTGAAGATAGGACCTCGCTCTATTTGGTCAAAAAGACGCATCCGGCAATGACCTTTATAGAGGTGGGGAATATACGTAATAAAAAAGACCAACGCCGTATTTTGGACCCTGACAATCGTCAGGCTCTCGCCAAATGGATTTCAGAAGGTATTTTGTTGGATTATGAGGACTGATAGATGTGTTGTTTCAGGCTTTCATTGTAGCTTATTTTATAGCCATCCACACTAATTTTGTGACCATTGGCACATATAAATATTCTGTCAATTTTAATTCGTCTATATTGGTAGCTTAGTTGTTGTGTATTGTAAGTTGGTTAACTGTGAATGAAAATTGCAATTATATTTTTTGCATTAATGTGCAATAGCTGTACATCTTTCGCCTACTTCCCCGGCCGTGGTATAATTTAATAATACAGCAGAGACCGATTGTGAACTCTCATTATGGTCAAGCAAAAGAAATTTATCGAGAGTTGTTTCAAAACAATAATTTTCGGTTATAGGTCGTTTTAACGTTATTGAAAACTACTTGAAGGCATATAGTAATTATGGCTTTTTTAGAAAAATATTTTGTTCAGATAGGCTATTGAACAAAAAAGGCAATAGTATCTTTCAGATGCTGTTGTCTTTTGTTTTTTTGAGGTCTTTCTGATTTAAAACGGGGATTACTTCCAAAAAAGATGCAATAGTTTTAAAGTGTGATTTTGTTACTGTAATAGTCATACAATTGGTCTGGGCCGGCTCCTAAAATATTCTTTAAGTGTATTATTCCAAAATGATATTGTAGTCGCAATGTTCCACACTTCTCGTATTTACGCGCAGAGGTAATGACTTTTTGTGGCAATACTTTAAACTTGGTTTCTTTGTATAGTCTTCCTATGAACTCACTATCCTCGAGAATGAGATAGTCCTCATTAAAACCCTGCATTTTTTGAAATAAAGATTTGGTGACGAACAATGACTGATCTCCACCGCGACAGATTTTGTGATTAATAGCAGAAAGGGATGCAAAAAATTTAAGAAAATTACTATTGCTGTCAAACTTCATGCGAAAACATCCGGCAGTTTGACGATGGGCCACGGCATTCAATATGTTCGTGTCGAACTTTTTTGGAGGGAAAGTATCCGCATGTAGGAAATAAAGAATTTGTCCTTTGGCTCGTCTAGCACCGTAATTCATTTGTTTTGATCGACCTTTTGGGCTATGTAATACCATGGCCCCGAAATCGGAGGCAATCTCTGTTGTGTCATCAGAGCTTCCGCCATCAACAACAATAATTTCTTTGATATTTTTAACCGAACTATGTTCTTGTAGATACATTAATAGACGGGCAATATATACGGCCTCATTTAAGGTAGGAATAATGATGCTAATTTTAAGACTTCTGTTTTTCATTAAAAATATGAGGGGCACTTAAAATTGTTAGAACCTAAAATTAAGTGGTTGTATATCTGAAAACCTTACGGATGGTCAGAAAATTTAACAGTTAAAGTTTAATGTGTTTGGGTGAATTCAAGCGATGTCATGTAAAGGCACAATACTTGTTGCAGCTATAATGATCGTATCAGTTCTTTGAACAGTTTGATCATTTTGGGTTCGGTCTTGCCTGCTATCTCAATAATATCTTGAATGTTGACGGGGTCTAGTTCGTCGGGGTTGCATTCGTCGGTCAAAACCGATATGGCCACAATGGGAAGGTCTAAATGGTTGGCGACGATTACCTCTGGCACGGTGCTCATACCCACTGCATCGGCTCCAAGTATTTTTAACATGCGATATTCTGCCTTGGTTTCAAGTTGAGGGCCTACTACAGAAGCATATACCCCCTTTTGCAATGAAATAGTTTCTTTTTTTGCAATTTCCTCTAATTTTATTCGCATCTGAACATCATACGGCTCACTCATGTCAGCAAATCGATGACCGAATTCCGCAACATTTTTAAAGGCTAATGGGGATCCTCCTTGAAGATTAATATGATCTTCTATCAGCATAATGTCCCCCTTTTTATAATCGAGATTAATGGCCCCGGCCGCATTGGAAATAAATAGCTTTTGTATTCCGAGTTGGTGCATCACACGAATGGGGTAGGTGATGTCTAAAAAATCATAACCCTCATAAAGATGGAACCTACCTTGCATCACTACAACTTTTTTACCCTCGATGCTTCCATAAATTAACTTTCCGGCATGAAACTCCACTGTCGCCAGTGGAAAAAACGGAATGTGATTGTAATGCGCTTCAATAGGGTCTTTGATTTCCAAAGCCAATTTGCCGAGTCCGGTACCTAGCACGATACCGATTTCCGGATTTTCAAATCCTTTTTCCTTAAGATATGCGACCGATTCGTTCAATTGTTTTCTTCTCATTTTTCGCTATGTTTTAGAAACGGTTGAAAAGCAGCGATATGCTGGATATCTTCATATACGTCAACATCATTTTTGACGTCCATCAGGTGTATGTTTTTATTCTTCAAATCATTCAGGGTGTCTTGTAATACCGTACTTTGACCCCAATCCTTGTTTTTAAAGGGTTCGGGGGTCCATTTTTTCATACCTAGCAAATAATATCCTCCATCGGTCGCTGGGCCTAAAACAATATCAGAATTATTCAAAGCGATAAATGCATTTTCAAGGGACTCTTGATTTAAATCGTACATATCACTACCGATTATTATGATCTTTTCAAACCCTTTTTCAAAACCTTCTTGAAAAGCATGGGCCATGCGCTCACCGAGATTTGCTCCTTTTTGAAGTTTTTTTTCAAAAATAGTGCTGTCCCAGACATCGTCGTTCCAGATATCTTCAGAATACCACACCTGTTTTTTAACAGTCAGGTTAGTGGTCAGCGCAACGGTGTGGCTTAATAAAAACTTGTAAATGGCAAGCGCTGCTTCATTTCCTACCGTAGCGGCAAGTCGCGTCTTGCATTTCCCTAATTCCGGGTTTCGAGTAAAAATAAGGAGTAGGTTCTTAGTGTCTACCAAACTGAAGTGAACAGTTTGTTCGTCTTTTTTATCTTGTTTCTGAAGTATAAGACCCATTTTAATTTTTAGAAGTTTAAGGAAGACAAAAAGTCAAAATCCATATTCAAAAATAAAGTATTTAAGAATAATTAGCTACCGATTTTTAGGGCCATATACCTTTTCGCCCTTAGTCAATAATTTCCCCCAATGTTTGCTGAATGCATGTACTTTTTCGGTCTCGTTTCCTGCAGGGTCGTACACGGGAAAGCCCTTGTTTTTCCATTCAAAAATGCCTCCATACAAATTTTTGACATTTTTATAACCTGCTTTTTGCAATCGTTCCCCGATATCTTCCGAACGCACACCAATAGAGCAATAGACCGTGATTTCGCTGCTTTTGTCAATAGCCTTTGCATCGATAGAGTCGATATCAAATTCTTTGTAGCCCACCCAAATGGCATTGTTAAGATGGCTTACGTTGAACTCGTCTTTCCTTCTTGTATCGAACAAAATTGCATTTTTCGAAAGCTGTAGCGCTTCGGCTGATATGTAGGGTATACTTTCTTTATTGAATTTCTTTAATTTTCTATCCATTTTAGTCTGGGCGGTGAGGCCGAGAAGAAAAAATTGAGAAATAAATAAGCACGAAATATATTTCATTATAATTGAATGGGAATAACGACAAAGATACTATTTTAGAGGTTGTAGGATCAAAGGCGTTTTTAAGAATACAATATGGATAACATTGGAAAAAGGTTTTATTTGGCGTTGGTTTTGATAGTTTTGATGTCTTGTAAAGAACAAGCCAAGAAGAAAGAACCTGCGGTCATAACGCAAAACAACAAGATGGAGTATTATAACGAACGGTATAGGCCTCAATTTCATTTTTCCCCTGAGGAAAAATGGATGAATGACCCTAATGGCTTGGTGTATCACAAAGGCGTTTACCACCTCTTTTATCAATATTATCCTGAAGATATTGTCTGGGGGCCTATGCATTGGGGTCATGCAACGAGTAAAGACTTAGTGGTTTGGGAACACAGGCCAATTGCGCTGTTTCCTGATGCCCATGGTTATATATTTTCTGGAAGCGCAGTAGTCGATGTCTATAATACTTCGAAACTTGGTTCTGATGAAGCCCCACCTTTGGTGGCTATTTTTACGTATCATGATGCCGTCGCAAAAAAAGAAGGAAAGGAACGTTATGAGACACAGGGGGTTGCTTTTAGTTTAGACAATGGTGAAACATGGACAAAGTATGAGGGTAACCCGGTAATTGGAAACCCGGGCGAAAGGGATTTTAGGGATCCCAAGGTTTTCTGGAATGAAAAAACAAAGGCTTGGAGTATGCTCTTGGTCGCTGGGGATCATCTACAAATCTGGGGTTCAGATAATTTATTGGAATGGAAAAAAGTCAGTGAATTCGGAAGGGAGCAAGGTGCTCACGGAGGTGTTTGGGAATGTCCTGATATGTTTAAATTGGTTGTTGATGAAACTGGTGAGGAAAAATGGGTATTGCTCATCAGCATCAACCCTGGTGCACCGAATGGAGGTAGTGGCACGCAATACTTTGTTGGTGATTTTGATGGGGAGACCTTTACTTCTGACCAAAAGAATGTGCGATGGGTCGATTGGGGCGCCGATAATTATGCGGGGGTTACGTATAATAACACGCCCAATAATGACCGTATTTTTATAGGTTGGATGAGCAATTGGAACTATGCGACAAAGACACCGACCAAAAAATGGCGGAGCGCCATGACGCTGCCTCGTAAACTATCACTGCGAAAAATTCGGGGAAATTATGAGCTGATCAATTATCCTTTGAAAAATCTAAATGACTTACTAAAATCTAAGCAAGAAGCAAATATTGTGCTTCAAGCGGGAGCAGAGGAAGCTATTTCATTTGATAATTTCAATCAGGCTGAAATCCGATTTATGACAAACGCAAAAGATTTTAACCTTACCTTCAAGAATCAAACAAATGAACGCCTGATACTTGCTATGGACGGGGTTAAAGAACAATTTTTAGTGGATCGCTCCCAATCTGGAGTGACCAATTTTGATAAAAACTTTGGAGGGCTCCAGCAGATGCCCATAATCAACCTTCCAGAGGGGCAGTTTGAGGTCCGTCTGTTTGTGGATCGTTCTTCTATAGAGATTTTTATTAATAAAGGGCAATATGTAATGACCTCGCAGCTGTTCCCTACTGAGAATTATACCGATTTATCGATTAAAAACACAGGCAATACTCAGCTTTCCCTTAACGACTTTAAGATTAGTGAGGTTAAGGATGTTTGGTAGCTTTACATGGATTATTGGACTGTAGCAGATGCGTTTAAATCTGGGTGCTATGGCATATGTTCTTGACCGTAAAGCAGCTCTTGTGCCAATGCTTCAAGATCAATGCCCATTTGCTCTTTGTTAACTTTTAGTACTTCATTCCGTAGTTCTTCCGGAAGATTCGTAAACCCGTCTTTAGCTCCAAGGATCATTCCCGCAACGGCGGCCACAGTGTCATTATCGCGGCCATAGTTTACAATAAATTGCATGGTTTTCGTGAAATCTCCCTCTCCGAACTGCAGGGCAGTAACCAGAATTTGCCAGATTTCACCGGCATGGAAGGCGATGGCTTTTTCATTCTTTTCTAAAAACTGGTAGACCATTTCTTGACGAGCCCAATCGCTTTTAGTTCCTTGAAAATTTTTGGGGATTTTAAATAGTAGGGAATCTTTGGCGAATACCGAATCGATTAAAACCAAATCTTTGATGCTCAACACATGTTTTATTGAAACATCGGCGACCGAATAGGCGATACGACCAACCAATCTACTGTCTTGGTACCCGTTGGGGTCGACAAAGGTCGCGGTATTTAAAATAGAGTCCATGTCGTGGGTGCGCATCGCCATTTGGGTCATACCAGCCACTAGTCCAGATATATCTTTGGCATATCCCAAATCAAAAATGGAATGGCTGTAGCCCATGTTATAGGCATCTTCCACATTGTAGGCGATAAGGCCGAACATGGGTGTGTAAAGCTGCCCGGCACATGACATTTCTCCTCCATAAAATCGATTTAACGATTTTTGATAAGCCTCGTCACTTTCTTGATAGGCTAGGGAAACCCGGGCCCATTCTTTGATCCAATCCATTTTTTCGATTTTTTCGTCCAATAGATCGGTATTGATAAAAAGATCTTTGTCGGCCAAGGTTTTGGCCAGAGATTGGTAGTAGTCGGTAATGAACCTTGCAAATTTCTTCGCTTCCGGCTTTCCTTTACTATCATTAAAATACTTGACCATAAGTAGTTTCCATCGCGTATCATCGGTGGTTGCTCCGGCCATTAGGTTGTGCCCCCAGATTCCTTCGGGTGATTGTTCACGAACAGCAGGGGTGAGCCCGGTAATATACCCATACTTTAACTGAATGTCTTTTCTTGGCCACATTTCGGTTGACGCCCCCATGGCATCACCAATTGCCGAACCAACAAGTGCACCCAGAACCTTATCGTACTTTTCGGCTTTGGAAAGCTGTAAGCTATCTGCTCCGTAAGCAATCTTCTTGGGAGCATCGATATCGATTTTGGGTGGCATTTCCTTACAGGAAAAACTTAGAAGCAACGAAATCAGTAGTAGTAGAAGGGCGAATGTGTTTTTCAAGCCTGTAATTTTTTTAAAGTTAAGTTTTTTTGATTTGTATACGAAACATACAGCCGATTATACAGTTTTACCCACAGGACAGGGATAAGTTGAAGGAGTTACAGTTTATGTTTGTTCGCAAATGGATGCTTTTTGAATTAGATGGAAAAAAAATCCGATAGTTCAGAACGATAGAAAGCATTAGGAAGTATTTGTGAAAAATTCGATTTTTAATCGCAATGGCAAGGGGTCAAAATCTAATTTTTGGGAAAGGTGGCTTTGATGTTTCTCTTTTAAAAACAAAAAATCCCCGTTTGTACGGGGATTTTTGTGGTGCCTCCAGCCCCGAAGCTTCGGGGGAACCAGGGCGTTACTTCCTTTTGCCGAGGATGTCATCTAGAATTTCCGGTGCTGCGATCACTTTTTCGATGAACACCTTGCTTTTCATACATTTTACGAACTTCTCCAAATAGATGGCATCCTCTTTCGACCCGCATTTTTTGGACAGGACCAATTCCCAGTCGGTGGCCATTGCCGTATATGCGTTTTTAAAATGATGTTTCCTGTGGAGTTTCAGCCGTTCATCTATATCTGGGGTCTCCCCAACATAATAGTTGCCCCGCCCAGGGCTATGGATAATGTATAGAAAATGTACCATAAACAAAAAATCCCCGTTTGTACGGGGATTTTTGTGGTGCCTCCAGCCCCGAAGCTTCGGGGGAACCAGGGCGTTACTTCCTTTTGCCGAGGATGTCATCTAGAATTTCCGGTGCTGCGATCACTTTTTCGATGAACACCTTGCTTTTCATACATTTTACGAACTTCTCCAAATAGATGGCATCCTCTTTCGACCCGCATTTTTTGGACAGGACCAATTCCCAGTCGGTGGCCATTGCCGTATATGCGTTTTTAAAATGATGTTTCCTGTGGAGTTTCAGCCGTTCATCTATATCTGGGGTCTCCCCAACATAATAGTTGCCCCGCCCAGGGCTATGGATAATGTATAGAAAATGTACCATAAACAAAAAATCCCCGTTTGTACGGGGATTTTTGTGGTGCCTCCAGCCCCGAAGCTTCGGGGGAACCAGGGCGTTACTTCCTTTTGCCGAGGATGTCATCTAGAATTTCCGGTGCTGCGATCACTTTTTCGATGAACACCTTGCTTTTCATACATTTTACGAACTTCTCCAAATAGATGGCATCCTCTTTCGACCCGCATTTTTTGGACAGGACCAATTCCCAGTCGGTGGCCATTGCCGTATATGCGTTTTTAAAATGATGTTTCCTGTGGAGTTTCAGCCGTTCATCTATATCTGGGGTCTCCCCAACATAATAGTTGCCCCGCCCAGGGCTATGGATAATGTATAGAAAATGTACCATAAACAAAAAATCCCCGTTTGTACGGGGATTTTTGTGGTGCCTCCAGCCCCGAAGCTTCGGGGGAACCAGGGCGTTACTTCCTTTTGCCGAGGATGTCATCTAGAATTTCCGGTGCTGCGATCACTTTTTCGATGAACACCTTGCTTTTCATACATTTTACGAACTTCTCCAAATAGATGGCATCCTCTTTCGACCCGCATTTTTTGGACAGGACCAATTCCCAGTCGGTGGCCATTGCCGTATATGCGTTTTTAAAATGATGTTTCCTGTGGAGTTTCAGCCGTTCATCTATATCTGGGGTCTCCCCAACATAATAGTTGCCCCGCCCAGAGGGCTATGGATAATGTATAGAAAATGTGCCATAAACAAAAAATCCCCGTTTGTACGGGGATTTTTGTGGTGCCTCCAGGAATCGAACCAGGGACACATGGATTTTCAGTCCATTGCTCTACCAACTGAGCTAAGGCACCATGCCGTTTTAAGCCAAAGGCTTTGCTAAGGCGGGTGCAAATATAATTTCAAATTTAAGAACTGCAAACAAAAATGCAAAAAAAGGTGTTCGTTACCCAACATTTTTTGATCTTTGTCTTATGAACTTAATAATTGATGTCGGAAATAGTTCGGTGAAACTGGCCGTATTTGATGGGGGTGTATTGATTCATCAGCAGCAAATGCGAGGTGAAGAACATGCTGGGCAGGTAAAAGAGATCTGTGATCGATATCCAAGATTGGAGCGAGCTATCGTTGCCGCTGTAGGTGAACTCGATGAAAAGATGATTAAAGTGTTGTCGGTTTTTTGTTTTGTTCATATGCTTGACCATAAAACCAAAACTCCGTTCAAAAATTCTTATGCTACACCACATACCCTCGGTGCAGATAGAATTGCATTGGCCGCGGCCGCTTTTTATCACAATCAAAATGGCAATACACTGGTAATCGATGCAGGTACCTGCGTTACTTATGATATGGTCAACGATTATGGGGAGTATCTGGGCGGTTCTATTTCTCCTGGTTTGACCATGCGCTATAGGGCATTACATGAACAGACCTCGAATTTACCTTTGCTCGAGTTTGAAGAGCCTTTCGATTTTATTGGAAACTCTACCAAGAGCAGTATTCAAAGTGGCGTAATAAATGGCATTTGTCATGAAATTGATGGAGTCATTGACCAATATAATTCCCGTTTCACAGATTTAACAGTTATTTTAACAGGCGGGGATGCCCATTTTTTGTCTAAACGGTTAAAAAATACCATATTTGCGCTTTCCAATTTTCTCCTAGAGGGATTAAACCATTTGTTGGAGTACAACAAACCTTAAATGATTAAAAAAATTGTTATTTTGTTGGTGTACGGTGCCGTAACCGGCCTGTTTGCCCAAAATGGTACTGCTTCACCATATTCCTACTTTGGAATTGGAGACTTGCGAGCGACAAGTACCGCTGAGAATCAGATGATGGGGGGTATTGGCATTTTCGCCGATAGCATCCATATAAACCTTAAAAACCCAGCGGCTTACAGCAAGCTGGGAATACCAGCAGGAGGTGACTACGGAATTACCACTTACGCTGCCGGGATTTCTCGTAAAGAATTGCGGCTTAAAAGTTTTACTGAAGAAGAGCGTAGTTCTATTACGAACCTTGACTATCTTGCTTTGGCCTTTAGTTGGCGTAAAGGTGTGGGGATCGGGTTTGGTGTAATGCCTTATTCTTCAGTGGGCTATAACCTAGTGTCGGAGACCACCAATAATAATGGAGAGGTAGTTACGAATCAGTATTCTGGTGAAGGTGGACTAAACAAGGTGTACTTATCTATTGGTTACGAAGTAGTTAAAAATCTAAGCGTCGGTGTCACGGGTAACTTGAATTTTGGTACTATAGAGAGTAGTCGATTGCAGATGACCGAAGATGTACAGTTCGGTACGAAAGACGAACGGCTATCGAAGGTAAATGGTGTGGATTTCACCTATGCGTTGAACTACACGCCGAAAATTAGTGAGCGACATACGTTACATTCTTCCTTGCGTTTTAATGCCCAGGCCAATTTGGTGGCGCGAAACACACGGAGAATCGGCTCTTTTTCCTTGCAGAATGGGGCTGATATTGAGGTGGTTGATGTTGATTTGGTGGCGCAAGGTCTAGAGAAAGAGGGTTTTCAAATACCTACGACTACAACTATAGGGCTTGGTTATGGGGAAGATAGAAAATGGTTCTTGGGGGCTGAGTACAGTTTTCAAGGGTTAAGTGGTTATTCAAATAACTTTTTAGACACTGGGAATTTGGTCTATGAAGACGCAAGCTCTTTGGCTTTAGGAGGATTCATTGTGCCCGATTTTGATTCCTTCGACAATTACTTGAACCGAATCACATATCGGGCAGGATTACGATTTGACAAGACCGGTATGATGGTCAATGACAAGGAAATTAATAACTTTGGCATAACTTTTGGAGTTGGACTACCGTTGAGTAGATTAATTCCATCAAATCTTAACCTTGGTTTTGAGTTGGGAAGAAGGGGTACTACGTCAGCCGATTTAATTGAAGAGAGTTACTTCAAAGTCAATGTAGGATTGTCTTTGAACGATTTATGGTTCCGGAAAAGGAAAATAAATTAAGAAAAATTTAGTACTTTAACCAAATATTAAATATCTAATCAAATGAAAAGGAAATTTTACTTCACGGCGGTAATGCTTTTGGGGTTCATGGGAGTTAGTAATGCTCAGGCGCAAAATCAGGAATGTATGACCAACCTTTCGATTTATGTAGAGCATGTCAAGGTGAAAAACTATGATGCTGCATATACTCCTTGGAAAATGGTGTATGATAATTGTCCAGATGTAAATTGGGCCAACTTCTTATATGGTGAACGTATCCTTAAAGACAAAATAGAAAAATCATCAGGATCTGAAAAAGATGCTGTCATACAAGATTTATTGACACTTTATGACAATAGCACAAAATATTTTCCTAAAAAAGCTACTCCCGCAACAGTGGCAATAGATAAGGCGCTGTTGAAATATGAGAATAAAATGGGCTCTGATTCTGAAATTTATGAAATGTTGCACAAAGCATTTCAAGAAGATCGTAAGAATTTTAAGAATTCAAGAGCGCTTTACCTTTATTTTTCTAGTTTGGTCGATTTACATAAAGCAGGCAAAAAAGACTTGCAGGAAGTATTCGATGTCTACGATGATGTAAATGACAAAATAGAGGAAGAGAACAATGAGTTGACAGCTGTAGTAACCAAGTTACTGCCTAAAGATTCATTGAAAACAATTACTACCAAAGAGAAAAGGTCGTTGAAAATTGCCACTACCAACTCTGAATCTTACGGAAAAATTGCCGGTAGTATTGATTCTAAACTTGGTAGTTTGGCTGATTGTGCCAATTTGATTCCCTTGTATGAAAAAAGTTTTGAAGAAAAGAAAAGTGATGTTACTTGGGTAAAACGTGCCGTGGGTAGAATGTTCAATAAAGAATGTACCGACGATCCAATGTTTCAAAAATTATTTGATGCACAAATGGCGTTGGATCCCTCTGCGGAAGGTTGGGTTTATAGTGGAACCATTAAAATGAAAAATGGAGACACCCAAGGTGCCTTGGCTGATTTTGACAAAGCGATGAGTCTTCAGTCCGATGGTAAGAAAAGGTCAGGTATTGCCTATAAAGTTGCTGTTATTAATAAGAGAAAGGGAAGCAAATCAACCGCTAGGAAATACGCGCAAATGGCAATTGATGCCGATGCTTCAAATGGTCGAGCTTATTTGTTAATTGCTGCCTTGTATGCTAGTAGTGCTAACGATTGTGGTTCTACTACCTTTGAAAAAAGGGCTATTTATTGGAAAGCCGCTGCTATGGCCGAAAGGGCCGGTCGAGTAGATCCAGCCTTGAAGTCAAGTGCTAATCAATCTGCTGCTAGTTATCGGGCCAAAGCGCCGTCTAAGACCGATATTTTTAATTCGGGAAATGCCGGTAAGACTATATCTTTTAGCTGCTGGGTCGGCGGAAGCGTAAAAGTGCCCAATTTATAAGATGTGACATTATTTTCTGGAAATAAATTGAATTGCATTGCCGTTATCATTATAACGGCAATGCTTTTTTTTTCATGTCAAGACAATTATAAAAGGGTTGGAGACGAAGCCCAGAAACCAATGTACCCTAGAGGGGTTGCGCAAAATTTCACGTTGGTGCGCACTAAAACGAAAAAGGACCTTGAGAGCGAAGATTCCGCACCTTCAAAGGTTGTTGCGGTTTTGACCAGTTCGGTAGGGGAAAACTATGAAAATCTTTCTTTTCCGCACATGACCTTTCCCGAAGGGTTGCAGGTCGATTTTTTTGATGATGATAATCGCAAGAGTATCATTAGGGCCGACTATGGAATTATGTATTCCATATCAAATGTAATAGATTTGCAAGGTAATGTGGTTATCGAATCACATGATGGTAAAAAGTTGGAGACCCCTCAGTTGTACTATGATCAAGACAACGAATGGATTTTTACCCAAGAAGAATTTAAATATACCAATCCAGAAGACGGAACTGTTATGGATGGGAAGGGAATGGATTTTAATAAAGACCTTAGCCTTTTAAAGGCACACAAGACCAATGGTTTAATGATGATAAAAGAAGAAGCTGATGATTAAGATTTTAAAGTATACCGAATATCTATACTTGGGGGTAGCATTTTTTTCACTGTATCGTATTTTTACCGATTGGAATGTTGATCGGCAAAATGCGTACTTGTTCGTGTTTTTTGCCATAGTCTCCGTTGGAATGTTTCTTTTTCGCAGGAATTATCGAAAAAAATTTGAACAAAGAAAACAGGACAATCAACGGTAATTGTGGGAATTGCTATATTTATTATTGTAACTAGCCTACTGCTTTCCGCCTTTTTCTCGGGTATGGAAATCGCTTTTATCTCAGCCAATAAAATACATATTGAAATTGTTAAGAAGCAAGAAGGGTTCTTGGCCAAAGTACTTGCGCGACTGACCAAAAAACCATCTAAGTTTATAGCTACAATGCTAATTGGTAATAATATAGCCTTGGTGGTTTATGGGCTTTATATGGGGGAACTGTTGATGATATGGTTTGAAGAAATGGTGCCATCGCCTTACGGTTTTCTCAATATAATGCTTACAGATTTTAGTCTTCTCTTTCAGACTTTGATTTCAACTTTGATTATTTTGTTGACGGCCGAATTCTTGCCTAAAGTACTTTTTCAGGTGTATGCCAATACCTTATTGAAGGTTTTTGCCCTGCCAGCCTACCTTTTTTATATTTTGTTTTCGGTAGTTTCTGATTTTATCATCAAGATTTCTGATTTCATTTTGAAAACATTTTTTAAAACGGATGGAGATGAGGTGCAATTGGCTTTTAGTAAAATAGAATTGGGAGACTACATTACGGAGCAAATGGAAACTGTAGAGGAGGAAGATGTAGTGGATTCTGAAATACAGATTTTTCAAAACGCATTGGAGTTCTCGGAAGTGAAGGCCAGGGAAGTGATGATACCACGAACGGAGATTACCGCTGTCGAACTTCACGAGACGCCCAAAAATTTAGCAAAGCTCTTCACACAAACAGGTTATTCCAAAATATTGGTCTATAAGAATACGATTGACAATATTATTGGTTATGTGCATTCTTATGAGTTGTTTAAGAAGCCAAAGACAATAAAAAGTATCCTACTTCCTGTAGAATTTGTTCCTGAAACAATGTTAATTCATGGCATTCTTAATATTTTGACAAAAAAGCGTAAAAGTATTGCCGTTGTATTGGATGAGTATGGGGGAACCTCTGGATTAATGACCGTTGAAGATATTGTAGAAGAGCTTTTTGGTGAAATTGAAGATGAGCACGATTCTACTGATTTGATCGAAGAGCAGATCGATGAGGCACATTATAAATTTTCGGCGCGTTTAGAAGTTGATTATATTAATGAAAACTATAGGTTAGAATTACCTGAAAACGATGAATACGAGACGATTGGAGGTTTAATTGTAAATGAAACTGGAGAGATACCTGAGCAAGGTGCTGAAATAAAAGTTGGCCATTTTATGTTTACAATGCTTGAGGTTTCCAATACCAAAATAGATTTAGTAGAACTTGAGGTACTTGAAAAAGATTAACCTTCGGCGTTCAATAGCGGTCTATGCAGCGGCTATTCAAATACCAAATTAGGTAAGGGAATAAAAATCAGTAGCTTGTTTTTTATTCCCGAGACAAAAAATTTTAAATAGATGAAAGAAAAGTGGTAGTTTTGCCACCTGATTTTAAACATTCCACAAAATGGCAATTTTAGAGAAGATAAGAAAACGTACAACCGTTTTGATTTTAATCATTGGCTTGGCCTTGTTCGCATTTGTGATTTCAGGGGTTTTTACAAGCACTGGTTTTGGAGGAGAGAAAATAGGCTCTACGGTGGCAGAGATAAATGGGGATGAAATTTCCATAGATGAGTTTAGGCAGAACCTTGAGGTTGCCACAAGAAATGCTCCACCATCGAGTTCGACCATGCAGACCGTCAATCAAGTTTGGGACCAACAAGTACGAAGTAGTATACTCGAACAACAATTTGAAGGTCTAGGTGTTGATATCGAACAAGATCAGATTATTAACTTTTTAAGGACAAGTGGTTATGCCCAAAGTCCGGAATTTCAAAATCAAAGCGGGGTTTTCGATGAAAATATGTTTAGAGATGCCGTTGCAAGCTGGAAAGCCACCAATCCTCTTCGATACGATAGCTGGTTGCAAACAGAAAAGGCCATAATTCAAATGGCCAAGGAGCAGACCTATTTTAATTTGGTCAAAGCGGGTGTTGGTGCCACTTTGAAAGAAGGAGAGATGGATTATAAACTTGCTAATGATAAGATGGATATCAAATATGTGAGAATTCCATTTACCTCAATACCAGATAGCTCTATTGTCGTGTCTAAAAGTGATATTTCAGCATACATTCAAGCACACAAGGAAGATTTTAAACAAGAGAAAGGTAGAGATATTCAATTTGTTTATTTTGAAGAGAAGCCATCTTCTGAAGATGAGAAGGCCGTTGAGGATGAGATTACCAAATTGCTAGACGATACGATTGAATATAATGCCCAGAAAGATCAGAACGACACATTAAGGGGTTTTAGAAATACGACTAATATAACCGATTTTCTTGACAGGAATTCAGATGTGAAATTTGATACCATTTATAGGGCTAAAAAGGAATTGCCCTCAAATTTTGCCGATACCTTGATGACCTTAAACGTAGGAGAAATTTATGGCCCCTATCGCGATGGAGATTTCTTTAAGGTTTCAAAAATGGTGAACAGAAAGCCTAATGGATCGGTAAAGGCCAGTCATATTCTAATTCAGTATGAGGGCGCAGAGCGAGCAAATCCTGATGTAAAGCGCACTAAAGAAGAAGCAGAAAAAAAGGCAAAAGACCTACTACGTGATGCCAAGAAGAAAGATGCAGTATTTGTAGAATTGGCACGGGACAATTCCGATGGTCCTTCTGCTCCTAATGGTGGGGACCTTGGCTACTTTCAAGAGGGTAGAATGGTTCCTGAATTCAACGATTTCGCTTTTGACAATTCGGTGGGTACCATTGGTATGGTAGAGACAGCTTTCGGTTTTCATGTTATCAAAATTGATGATAAGGAAGATGTAGTGCAAATCGCTACCTTGGCACGGGAAATTCAACCATCTGAAGAAACAAGCAATGGTTTGTTTACAGATGCCACTAAATTCGAAATGGAATCGACATCTTCTGAAAAGGCTTTTAGTGATTTGGCGAAGGAAGCAAACTATGTGGTTCGGCCGGTGAACAAAATAAACCCAATGGATGAAAACCTACCAGGCCTTGGCGCACAACGAAGCATAGTGCAATGGGCATTTAATGGAGATTCTGAAATTGGGGATATCAAACGTTTTGATGTCAATGGTGGATATGCAGTTGTACAACTGACGGCAAAGTATGAAGAAGGTCTTATGTCTGCCGATGAGGCCTCCGCTACGGTTTTGCCTAAAATACGTAAAGAACGTAAGGCGACACAAATTATGGAAGCCAACAAAGGAAAATCAATCGAAGACTTGGCAAAAGATAACAACGTTGCTGTCTCCACAGCCTCTGCACTTGCCGTGAAGTCTCCCACCATTCCTGGTGCTGGTAGTGAACCTAAAGTAGTGGGTAGGGCATTTACAATGAAAGAGGGAGCCACTTCAGATTTAATAGAAGGAAATAGCGGTGTTTTTATGGTGACCCTAACCAAGAAAACCGAAGCTCCTAAATTAGATAATTATAGTACTTATGCCAATGCATTAAAAACTACCAATGCCGCTAGAGTAAATACAGAGGTTTATAATGCATTGAAAGATGGTGCCGAAATAGAAGACAAAAGAGCAACTTTCTTTTAATAGTTGTTGGCCCTTCGGTCGAAAAATCTGATAGGTAATTACAAAATCATTTTTGAATAGGGTATGATAGTTTCATACCCTTTTTCTTTGAAATATCTTGGAGTTTTCTTGTTTCCTGTTGCGAGAATAAAATCACCGCCCCACGCACCAAGACTTTTTACCGCACCTTCGAAATCTGAAAAATGGCTTTCTTTTATCGTTGGTATTTGAAGTACATTGGAAAGAATCGCCTCGTGCGCTTCAATAAAAATGTTGAATTGCCCTAAGTCTTTACACAGCGTAATGTCTTGAGTTAACCTTGAGATTTCTGCCACTAATTTCGGGGTATCGAACTTTTGTTTTCGGTATTGGGCGATGCCCTCTCGACTATTTTGTTTCTTATTCAAATAAACGAAATATAATTGTTCTTTAAAGGGTGGGTCAAAATCTACTATTTGCACCTCTGGTCTATTGTTCTTAGGTTCAATTAGGTATTGAATCGGCTTGTTATGCTGCGCGCAAGCAATATCATACCCACTGCCGCCGAAAGTGCGCTGTAAGAGCATTTGTGCATCGGTATGCGACCACTTTGCGACATTGTTGATGAGCGTAGATGAAGATCCCAGTCCCCACTTTCTAGGAAAGTCAAGTTTGGTATCAATAGAGTACCCTTGTTTCCCTGAAAGAAAATTAGGATTCAACTTTTGGGCCTCTGTTAATATTTTAATAAGCATTTCAGCAGTTGCGACAATTTCTTTTTCGTTTAAGCCTTTAATTTTCGCAAGGGTCGACTGTTTTTCTTTTATGGGTTGCAGTTTAAAAACTGATTGGAACCAAATCGAGCCTTGGTCGTCTTTACTTGTCCATTGAATTTCGGGCTTGGTATGAGCCGTGACGTTAAGTGATTGCCCATACCGACAGGGAAGGGCTAAACTTAAAGCACCGTCAAGAACGGCGTACTCACCGGTCAGTAAAAGTTTACCGTTGCTGTAGAATTGCTGGGTCATTGATTTTTCCTAAGTTTTTCAAAAGCTTCCACGACAGCACTGTGGGTGACCGTATTTTTCTTGAAATACTGTTTCAATTCCTGTTTCTCTTCGTTGGTTGCACCCAATTGATTTAAGATATTCATTAGATGCATTTTCATGTGCCCTTCCTGAATTCCGGTGGTCACTAGAGAACTTAAAGCTGCAAAATTCTGTGCTAATCCAGCAACTGCTACGATTTGCATTAGCTCTTTTGCCGATGGTCTGCGTAAGATTTCTAAGGCCAGTTTGACTAAGGGGTGTAGGCTGGTCAATCCTCCCACCGTGCCAAGTGCCAGGGGCACTTCAATCGAGAATTTGAAAATATTATTCTCGATACCCGCATGGGAAAGGCTGGTATAGGATCCATCTTTACTTGCATAGGCATGAATTCCTGCTTCAATGGCCCTAAAATCATTGCCAGTGGCCAATACTACGGCATCGATACCGTTCATAATCCCCTTGTTATGTGTAACTGCCCTAAACGGTTCGATTTGGGCAATACGTACCGCCCTGACCATTTTATCGGCAAACTCTTTTGGAGGTATCATGGCATTTGCTGTCAACTTATCGATAGGGCAGCTGACCTCGGCACGTACTAAGCAATGAGGTACGTAATTCGAAAGTATGCTCATCACAATTTCGATATCTTTTTCCGTTTCGGTAAATTGGGCAAATTTTTGGGCTTCCTTTTTAAAGGTCTTGGCAAATTGTTCTAAACACGAATTTATAAAATTGGCACCCATGGCATCCAATGTTTCAAAAGTACAATGGAGTTGAAAGTAGTTTTTTAGTTGGTTGCTTTTATTTCGAAGAGTTATCTCAGTGACGCCCCCGCCACGTTTTTCCATGTTTTTAGTAATTGGGGCAGCGTCGGAAATAAGTTTTGACTTAACTGATATAAAAAAAGCATTCAGTTTATCAATATTGCCTGAGTACATAAAATGCACTTGACCAATTTTTTGAGTGCCTAGCACGGTGGTTTTGAATCCTCCCCGATCCAACCAGAATTTAGCAGATTTGCTGGCGGCCGCCACTACCGAGCTTTCCTCTATTGCCATGGGTATGGCATATAGTTTGTTGTTTATCAAGAAGTTTGGGGCGATTCCCAATGGGAGATAAAAATTGGTTATTGTATTCTCAATGAATTCGTCGTGTAGTTTTTGAAGCTTGTTCTCGGAGTTCCAATAGCGTTTCAAAATCGACTTGGTCGCTTTAGAATTATCGGTGTAATGTTCGGCGATCCAATCTATTTTTTCGTTCTTGGTCAGTTTGGAGAATCCTTCGATAGGAGAGATCATAGGGTTGTTGGTTACTGCGCCAAAGATACGCATTATGACGAAAATGTAAGTAGCGGTTTCGCACGCTGAGATTTGCATTTATTTTGCCGCGCCCCACTTTTTTTAGAAGAATAATTAGTAAAATTGATAAAATGAACCGATTTTTGAGGATTTTTGAAGGCTCTTTGGGGTAATTGGATAAAATAGACGGCAATTGCGCAATGCGATAAATATCAAATTGGTGAGCCATGAAAATTTATTTTGATGAGAAAAATTTATGTTCTTTTGATTTGTTTCCTTGGTTTTTTTACAACGATCAATGCACAAGGGGAGCAGATGTCAGTGGAAAAAATTTATGCAGGGGAGTTTAGTACCGAAGGATTGCCACTACTTCGATCGATGAAAAATGGTAAACAATATACCATTCTCAATTTTGACAGAACCAATGGAAGTAGTCGTATCGACAAATATGACTATACCACATTGAAGAAGGTCGAAACCATTGTATCTTCAAGAGACCTGAAAGCTATTGAAAACTTTTCTTCTTATTCCTTTAGTGATGATGAATCAAAAATTCTATTGGCTACCCAGGTAGAACCGATTTTTAGACGCTCAACATTGGGTGTTTTTTTCGTTTATGACATTGCAGCCAAAACCTTGGTCAAGGTTTCAGATGCGAAAATTCAGGAGCCTTCACTTTCACCAGATGGTAAGCAAGTTGCCTATGTGTCGAACAATAATCTTTACATTTTCGACATAACCTCGAAAAAAACAAAGCAAATTACCGATGATGGGGTCAAGAATAAAATTATCAATGGGGTTACTGATTGGGTTTACGAAGAAGAATTTGCCTTTGTGCGTGCCTTTGCTTGGAATTCTGACGGAACTAAAGTTGCGTTTTTGCGTTTTGACGAAAGCAAAGTACCTGAATTTTCGATGGATGTGTATGGGACGGAACTTTATCCCAGACCTCATGTCTTTAAATACCCTAAGGCAGGGGAAGACAATGCTCTGGTGACTTTGCACATGTTCGATGTTCAAAATGAACAAATTTCCAAAGTTGATTTAGGAGATTTCTATTATATTCCACGTATAAAATGGATGCATAACCCGAACTATTTGAGCGTGCAGACCATTAATCGACATCAAAATCATTTGAAATTACATACCGTTAATGCCACAAACAATACTGTTTCCTTGTTGCTAGAAGAACAAGACAAAGCCTATGTCGATGTTACGGATAATTTGACCTTCTTAGCTGATGACAGTTTTATATGGACCAGCGAGAAAGATGGGAATAATCATATTTATTTATATAATAACGAAGGTCAATTGATGAATCAGATTACCAAGGGCCCTTGGGAAGTCACCAATTATTATGGATATGATCAAAGTGAAGATAGAGTTTATTATCAATCAACTGAAAATGGCTCGATTAATCGAGGTGTTTATAGTATCTCAAGCGGTGGCAAGGGTAAAAAGGCCTTAGCCGCTGACAAAGGGACTAATGTGGCCGATTTCAGTGCTGATTTCACTTATTTTATCAATACATATTCTAGTGCTACGGTACCGCCGTTTTACACGTTGCACAAGGCGTTGACCGGTAAAAAATTAAAGGTTATCAAAGATAATTCTGCCTTACAGCAGAAATTGGAAGGTTATGATATAAGTTTTAAAGAATTTTCAACCTTGAAAATAAATGGGAATGACCTAAATATGTATATGGTCAAACCTAAAGATTTTGATCCTTCCAAAAAGTATCCATTGTTTATGACTCAATACAGCGGTCCTGGCTCGCAGAGTGTTGCAAACCGTTGGCTGGCCGCAAATGACTATTGGCATGAGATGTTGGCGCAACAAGGTTATATTATAGCTTGTGTTGACGGACGTGGAACGGGATTCAAGGGTAGAGATTTTAAGAAGATGACACAAAAGGAGCTAGGTAAATATGAAGTTGAAGATCAAATTGCCGCTGCTAAGAAATTAAGTGAACTTTCATATATCGATGCCGAACGGACGGGGATTTGGGGCTGGAGTTATGGAGGCTTTATGTCTACCAACTGTATCTTAAAAGGCAATGATGTTTTCGAGACCGCCATTGCCGTTGCGCCAGTGACTTCGTGGCGTTTTTATGATACGATCTATACTGAAAGATATATGCAAACGCCACAAGAGAACGCTAGTGGGTACGATGATAATTCACCATTTAATTATCCTGAACTCCTAAAGGGAGATTATCTTTTGATTCATGGTTCTGGTGATGACAATGTACATGTGCAAAACAGTATGCGAATGATAGAGGCATTGGTGCAAGCCAATAAACAGTTCGATTGGGCAATTTATCCCGATAAAAATCACAGCATTTATGGTGGTAATACACGTATTCACCTCTATAATATGATGACTAATTTCATTAAGGAAAACTTATAATTCAATTATTTATGGCAGATACGATTCAAACTATAAAGCGAAAAGAACTTTTTGGGCACCCAGTAGGACTGTATGTTTTATTCTTTACCGAAATGTGGGAACGTTTTTCTTATTATGGAATGCGGGCCATTTTGGTATTGTATCTGGTAACGGAGACTACAGAGAATAACCCTGGCTTAGGATGGACGAATTTGGAAGCACTTAAACTTTACGGTTGGTACACAATGTTGGTATATGTTGCCTCCATCCCGGGAGGCATAATTGCGGATCGCGTTCTGGGCCAAAAGAAAGCGGTGATTGTTGGGGCAATACTTTTGGTTATTGGGCATAGTATTTTGGCCATTGAGGAGCTATGGGCCTTTTATACCGGACTTGGTTTTATTATCTCCGGGGTGGGAATGTTAAAGCCGAATATATCTACAATGGTAGGTGGTCTGTATTCAAAAGGCGATATTCGAAGGGACAAAGGCTTTACCATTTTTTATATTGGGATAAATATAGGTGCTTTTCTATCTAGTTTGATTGTGGGTTATGTGGGCGAGGTTTATGGCTGGCACTATGGTTTTGGTCTTGCAGGGATATGCATGCTTTTGGGTCTTGTTCAGTTCTTATTCGGACAAAAGCATTTAAAAGGTGTTGGAGAGTATTTGGGGAAATCTGAAAATGTAGAAGATCGTGAATCGCTAAAAAGACCACTTACGAAGATAGAAAAAGACAGGGTGATCGTTTTGATTCTTTCTTTTCTTATGGTCATCGTTTTCTTTGGGGCCTTTGAACAGGCTGGGGGGCTGATGAATATTTTTGCCAAAGATAATACCGATAGAATATTAATGGGGTGGGAGGTTCCTGCTTCATGGTTCCAATCGGTGAATGCCTTTTTTATAATAACCTTGGGAGCGGTTGTTGCAAATTTTTGGGCCAAACGGAAACTGAAAGGTAAAGAAGCTTCTTCGCTTTTCAAGATGATTATGGGGCTCATTATCATGGGTATAGGATTTTTGTTTATGACTGCTGCTACGGCTCAATTTCATGAATCTGGTTCCGCTGCCATGTATTGGTTGATTTTGGCTTATTTGTTTCATACTGTTGGCGAACTCAGTCTTTCGCCTGTATCACTCTCTTTTGTGACCAAGTTGGCTCCTGCCAAATACGCCTCCTTAATGATGGGGCTTTATTTTGCTACCACTGGTTTGGGTAATAAAGTGGCAGGATTGCTAGGGGAATCTGCTTCCCAGTTCGGAGAATATAAAGTGTTTACCGGAATCGCCTTGTTTTGTATTCTTTTTGGATTGTTGATCTGGGTTTTCCTTAAAAAACTGAAGGCGTTGACGCATGGTGCTGAAGATGATGAACGAAAAATAGCAAATTAGATTTGACAGTTTCGAAATGTCTTGTTTTTTAAAATTTTTCTTTAAAAAAATAAGCTCCTTTTTCACCGGTATAGTGAAAAGGGAGTTTTCTTTTGATACAAGTTTTTTTCCACCGTGCAATATAGCTTTTGTAGTTACTGCCATCGGCGATAATAAATCGGGGCCGTAATGAATCGATTAACCGCTCTAAATTTAATTTTGGTGATTGGGTAAGCCATACATAATCAGGGCGAAATCCTTTTGGTTGATGAAGGGCCAAACTGTCGATTATAAGTATCTGGCTGTTTTGCCATTGGTAGCTATTTCTTAAAGGCCTGTATTCAATTGATTTTAGATGCTCGCCAATTTGATAATTGGTTGCAATTGTCTTGGTTCTTTGAGTGTCTTGGGCCATAACAAAAAGTTGTTTTCCTTTTTGGTGCATTAAAACAGAGTTGCGGGTTTGATGAACTACAATAAGAACCTCTCTTTTTTCGGTTTGATACCTCGTGTTGATAGACCAAGCCTGGAAAGCAATAATGCTTAGGCCCAAACCCGCCATTCGTTTGAAAGTAGGCTTAGTGAGACACCAAACCAGACTTACTAGGGTACAATAGGCTAATAGCATTTCGATGGCATCAAAAGAAATATTCTTGAAAATAAAAGATTCCTGTTGTGCCACCCATGCTATGGTGGCATTCATCCAAAAAATAAAGGTGTCATAGATGGTAACCAAAAAATCGGGCAGAAAGTCGAATAAGGATAAGACAATGACCAGAATGCCCATTCCTAGAATTAGTCCCAAGGCTGGAACTATCAAAAGATTCGAGACGAAAAATAGTCCTGGGAATTGATGGAAATAAAAAAGACTGATGGGCAAAACGCCTACCTGAGCGGCGAAGCTTACGGCAAGTAGTTGCCATATTTTTTGAAGCATAATATTTTTGGGAAGCCACAATTTTTGGAGCAAAGGATAGATCCAGACAATTGAAAACACGGCTGCGTAGCTCATTTGGAAGCCTACTTGAAACAGCAATTTAGGGTTTACAATCAATAAGATGGCAAACATCGATAATGCCAAAATATTAAAGGTATTGCTGGGCCGGTTCAAATAAAGGGCATAGGCTACAAAAGAAAACATAGTAACGGCCCTTGTTACCGAAGCTGATAATCCCGCTAAAAAGGCGAAGGCCCAAAGGAGTATAAGAATTGTGGCGAGCTTCAGTGTTCTACCGTGCGTTAAAAGCTCTAATGGGCGTAATAGAAATTGAAGTAAGAGTAATATAATACCTATGTGCAAACCCGAAACGGCCAGTATATGAACGGCACCCGCATCTTTATAATTGGTATACGTAGTTTCTGAAAGGTCGTTTCGCTGCCCTAATAACAAGGCTTGAATAATAGCCAATTCTTCAATGCCAAAATGGGCCTTTTTTAGTTTAGCTATTATAAGGTTTCTTGTCTTGGCGGCTAGACCATGCAAGGTTGTTGATGTCGTTTTGGTTATGGTGAACTGATTGTCTGCCAACTGCAGTTGATGATACACGCCCAAATCTTGCAAGTATTGTTTGTAGTTAAATTGATGCGGATTCAAAGGAGGGCGTATGGGCTCAAGTAGACCATAGGTTAAAATTTCATGGTCGACCTCGAGTGATTTGGCAGTGCTGTCAGTTAAAATGGAAACGATGATTTTACCGGAGACTTGAAGGCTATCCATGCGTTTGACATCAGCTATATAACGTATTGAAAATGCATTTGGTTTCAGAACTTCCCGTACTTTTAGGTGCCAAAGCTTTTTCTTGTAAGTATTAAAATGAGCATAATGACCCGGTTGATTTTTGGGCACTGTTAATGAAACTGCAAGCATTCCCATTAGAATTGTGGTAAGGGCTGTAACTGCAGGGAAGGCAAGTGTGCCTTTTGGTTTTTTCCGAATGAGAAGAAGTCCTAGGGTAGTTATTCCCAGAAGTGTAGCGGCAAGCACAGCCGTGCTTTCAACGTTCAGGTAATGGCCAATTAAAATACCAATCACCAAAAACAAGGTCAGTTGTATGGGAATAAATCTAAGGAGCCGCATGAGCACCAGTTTTAGATGGAACTGAAAGTTACAGGATTCGGGTGGCTTTCACAAAAGCATAGTTCCAATAACCTTCACGTAATGATGAAACGATGACGCCTCGCGAAGTTGTACTGTGAATAAATTTGATGTCATCTCCCTCGATAGCCACGACCATGCCAACATGGTTGATTCTTTTGGAAGCCCTTCCTGTTTTGAAAAAAAGAAGATCACCCTTTACGATATTCTTCAGCTTAATGGCGTCGCCTTGTTCAGCCATTTGATATGAGACCCTTGGTAAACTAATGTCGTGTTCCCCAAAAGAAATATAGAGGAGTCCTGAACAGTCCATTCCTTTTGTCGTAGTGCCGCCATATTTATAGCGAACTCCTGAAAAGGTCAAAGCTGTATTGATTATATTTTCTGCTTTTGATTTGGGACGTTTTGCTTCTTTTTTCGTCTGTTCTTTCCTGGGCTCAGCAATTCGGGGAGATGCCGCTACAGTAACTTTCCGCTCTTGAACCTGGGTTGTTTTCTTCTTGGCACCGCAGCCGGCGATAAGAAAGAGGAGTAATAAATAACCAATGTTACGAATCATTCGGCACTTTAGTTTATGACTGCAATTTCAAAATTAAACATTTTGAACAATAAGATTGGCGGTTTTATTGCTAGCTCCCTCACCGCCCAACTTTTTTTCCAATTCATTGTAGGCCTTAATCTGCTGAGCACGCGAGGGACCTTCGATTAATTTGGTAAGCTCAAATTTCAGGTTTTTGGTATTCAAATCATCTTGTATCAATTCTTTGACAACTTCTTTTTCCATGATCAGGTTTACCAATGATATATATTCTAAAGTAACGATCTGTTTCGCAATTTGGTATGACAGCCAATTGGCTTTATAGCATACCACCTGTGGAATCTTGAATAAGGCAGTCTCTAATGTAGCGGTGCCACTTGTGACCAATGCGGCATGTGAATGGCTTAGTAAGTCGTAGGTCTTGTTCGATACGAAATTGACATTCGGATTTTTTAAAAAAGGAGCATAAAAATCATTGTCTAGACTAGGGGCGCCTGCTATAACGAAATTATAGTCTGGAAAATCATCGACTACTGATAACATAATTCGCAACATTTTTTTTACCTCCTGTTTCCTGCTTCCGGGGAGTAAGGCTATAATCGGCTTTTTTTTGTCTAGATGGTTTTCTCTTCGAAAGGTTGGTTCATCGATATTTTTGCGGCTTTCTATGGCATCGATTAAGGGGTGACCCACAAAATGTACGGGAAACCCGTGCTTTTGCTCATAAAAATTTTTTTCAAAGGGAAGGATGACGTACATGGCGTCGATATCTCTTTTTATTTTTTCGATACGGCTTTCGCGAGAGGCCCAAATTTGTGGGGAAATGTAATAATTGGTCTTGTAACTTTTTTCTTTTGCCCACTTGGCGATGCGTAGATTGAACCCGGAAAAGTCAATAAAAACAATGACATCGGGCTCAAATTGCTGTATGTCTTTTTTGCAGAAGGTAATATTCTTGGCAATCGTGTTCAAATTCAATAGCACTTCAAGAAATCCCATAAAGGCCATTTCTTTATAGTGCTTTGCCAAGGTGCCGCCTGCTTGCTGCATTAGGTCGCCACCCCAACAGCGTATATTGGCTTGCGGATCTTCGATTTTTAACGCTTTGATCAGGTTAGACCCGTGTAGGTCGCCCGATGCTTCTCCCGCTATGATGTAGTATTTCATAATTGATTCAAATTCGATACATCTGCAAAACAGTCCTAGGTTGTTAAAAAACTTTGTAGTAGAGAATGATTAGCGCTGTCAACATAGTGGCAACCAAAACGCCTTTGGCCCTTTGATCTCTTCGCAGTCTCAGAAATCCGAAAAAAGCGATCAGGTTCAATATGGCGCCTAATGCCAACAAGCTACCTACGTGACCTTGTTGTATTGCTGCTTTGAAAGTTTCGGTTATGCCAAATTCCGAAAACAAGAGAATGTATAGCAATGTACCCAAAACATTAGCGATGAGACCAACCAAAAATCCTATAAAAAGCTCCTTTTTCTGATTCATTTTTTAATACAAGTTTAAGGTTACTTAATAAAGAAGGCATGAATATACAGATCAAAAATGGAATCCTATATTAAAAATTCCAAGAATTCAACTGTTGTATCGCGTGGTGGGCGGTAAGGTCGAACTGTGTCGGTACAACCGATATATAGCCATTGGCCAAAGCCCATTCGTCAGTGTCTTCTCCTTTGTCTAAAAGTTCAAATTCTCCAGTGAGCCAATAGTAGTCCTTACCCATCGGATTGGTTCGCTTGTCAAATTTTTCTTTCCAGTTGGCACGTGCCTGCCGGCATATTTTTATACCTTTTAATTCGCTCTTTGCCAATTTTGGAATATTTACATTGAGTACGACTCCTTTGGGAATGCCATTTGTCAGCGCTTCTTGAACTATTCTTTTTATTGCGGTTTCTGCAGGTTTGAAATCGGCATCCCATGAATAATCGCACAATGATAAACCAATGGCGGGTATGCCTTCGATCCCCGCTTCGATGGCAGCACTCATCGTGCCAGAGTATATGACATTGATTGACGAATTCGAGCCATGGTTTATGCCACTGACACAAATATCGGGCCGCCGCCCTAAAATTTCTTGTAAGGCCAACTTTACACAATCAGCAGGAGTTCCACTGCAGCTATATTCTTCGGTAGCGCCATGTTCTTTGTCTACCATGATTTTTGCCGAAAACAATGTGTTGTCAAGCGTTATGGCATGTCCTTTGCCCGATTGTGGGCTGTCAGGTGCGACAACTACTACGTCTCCAATGGTTTTCATATAGCGTATCAGGGCTCGAAGTCCCGGTGCAGTAATCCCGTCATCATTGGTTACTAAAATTAAAGGTTTGCCCATTGAAATACTTTATGGCGTAAAAGTACGTTTTAAAAAAGATATGTTCCTCAAGATTGGCTTTAACATTAAATTAATGCCCTGTGTTAAAGGAGTGGCATGGTTTTTTCAGTAACTTAGGGAATTCGTTATATTTAGGAATAGAACTGGCGATTTATGGGCCTGCGCCCTTTTTAAATTGCAAAACTTTTAATGATAGATTATATGAGAAGGAATTTTGCTTACCCCTTATTGCTTATACTTGTAGCCGTAGCCTCTTGTAGCTTTACCAATAAGTCCTTTGACAATGACGATAAGGATAAACTCCTATTGGATTTGATTACCTACGTTCTCGAAAAAGGGCATTATGAACCAAAAGAAATCAACGACGATTTTTCTGTCAGTATTTTCGAAGATTTTATAGACATTATCGATCCGACCAAGCGTTATTTTCTTGAATCGGATATCCAAGAATTTGAGCAGTATAAATTTCAGATTGATGATCAAATAAAGAATACCGATATAACATTTTTTAATATCGTTTATGATCGCTTGATGAAGCGAATGGAAGAGGCAAAAGATATTTATAAAGAGGTGCTTTCTACTCCCTTTGATTATGATGTTAATGAGACTATTAATATAGACTATGAAAAAGTGCCTTTTGCTGAATCTAAAGCTGATTTAAAAGAGCGTTGGAGGAAGCAATTGAAGTATGCTACGATGGCTACTTATGATGGGAAATTGACTATAAACGCCCGTAAACGGGAAGCCACGCCGAAATTTTCCACCCAAACTGGGGAGGTCGTCTCAACCGTTGAGGGTAATCCCGTGGCCGATCATGAAGTGCCCGAAAAACCCTTATCTCCTGAAGAAGCAGAGGTAGCCTCCCGTGAATCGACACGAAAGACTTTGGATGAGTTTTTTGATTTTGTAAAGGATTTGGAGCGTAAGGATTGGTTCGTTCAGTATATCAATACCATTGTCGATGAGTTCGATCCGCATACTTTTTATTTTGCTCCAGATGATAAAGATAAGTTCGATATGAGCATGTCAGGCAAGTTTGAAGGTATTGGCGCTCGATTACAGAAAAAACCAGAAGGGGCTAAAATTGTTGAGATTATTTCTGGAGGTCCCGTATGGCGTGACCAACGTTTAGAAGTAGGTGATGAAATCACCAAAGTAGGTCAAGATGGGGAAGAACCTATCAATATTGTAGGCATGCGTTTAGAGGATGCCATTAAACTTATAAAAGGACCTGAAGGTACAATTGTTGATTTAACGGTGCGTAAAGTCGATGGCTCAATGGAAGTGATTTCTTTGACTAGGGATGTTGTGGAATTGGAAGAATCATATGCCAAATCAGCAAATGTTATTAAAGACGACCAGAAATTCGGGCTGATAAATTTGCCCAAATTCTATGTAGACTTTGACGATTACAGCAAGCGCAATGCAGCTTCCGACGTAGCAAAAGAAGTAGAACGTCTTAAACAAGAAGGTGCCGAGGGACTTATATTGGATTTACGGGATAACGGTGGCGGTTCATTAAAGACCGTTGTTGAAATGGCCGGACTCTTTATAAAAGATGGCCCGATAGTTCAAGTACGCTCAAATGGCAAACGTAAAGACGTATATGACGATAAAGATGAGCGTATTCAGTGGGACGGTCCGTTGGTAATTTTAGTAAACGAACTTTCCGCCTCGGCCTCTGAAATCTTAGCTGCAGCCATGCAAGATTATAAAAGGGCAGTAGTTATTGGAAGCAGGCAGACCTTTGGAAAAGGTACTGTTCAGAATGTAATTCCTTTAGATAATCTTGTGAATGCCAATGACCATGGTGATTTGGGGGCTATTAAATTGACAACTCAAAAGTTTTATAGAATTAACGGTGGCTCTACCCAGTTGGAAGGTGTAAAAAGTGATGTAGTGGTTCCAGATAAATACAGTTATGTCGATTTAGGGGAGCGTGATCAGCACAACCCCTTAAAATGGGACAAAATAACACCTGCCGATTATAAACCATGGGATGGCTATATCGATTACGAACAGACTATTGCGAACAGTAAAAAGCGCATGGCGGCCAATCCGCAATTCAAATTAATCGAAGAGAATGCCAAGTGGATTAAATTGAAACAAGATGAAACCGAAATATCCTTAAACTACAAGGTCTATAAAGGGGAAGATAAAAAGGATCGCGCAAAATCGGATTATTTCAAGAAACTATCCGATTATGATTCAAAATTAAACTTTACCTCTTTGAAATATGAAAAAGAACTTTTTACGCAAGATTCTGTCTTGCGTGAGAAAAGAGATCGATGGCACAAAAACTTGGCCAAAGATGTTTATGTTGAAGAGGCGGTTAATGTGTTACAAGACTTGAAGGTGAATAACATCAAGAATAGTAAATTGGCCAGCGTAAAGGGATAGACTGAGCACTTTTTTTAAAAATCTTGGCCCCGGCATATATGTCGGGGTCTTTTTTTAGAAAAAAGTCGAACAGTGGGTATGGGCTTGAGATGCAGTGTGATTGATATTCAAACGAATCCGATATGGCCAACAGCCATTATCAGCTGTTGAATGTTATTTTGTAATTATTTCGTGTGGTTTTAAATAAGGTAACTTATGTCATATTAAACTTACATTCTATTATATTTAGGTAAAATTAAACCAGGTTCTAAGTCAATGAACCTTGTTTCTAAATAGGGCGCTTTATGAGTATCGATCTGATTCTTACCTTTTGTATTATTGGGGTAGGGGTATTTTTATTTGTAAAAGACTATTTTTCAATTGATACCACCTCCATTCTGATTATGGCACTCTTTATAGTGGCGGGGGTGCTTAATCCTGAAGAAGGTTTTTCTGGTTTCAACCATCCTGCGACTTTAACTTTGGGGTGTATATTTGTTGTTAGTGGGGGTGTATTCAGGTCAGGGATTTTAGATGGATTGAGCCATAAGATTATAAAACTGGCCAAAATCAACTACCTGATTGCCCTAATTGTGTTTTGTACTATTTCAGGCGTTTTTTCAGCTTTCATAAATGATACTGCGGTAGTTGCATTGTTGTTGCCAATTGCCCTTACCGTTTGTAGGGAAACCAATATAAGCCCAGGAAAATTATTGATGCCCATTTCTTTTGCTGCACTTTTTGGGGGAACTTGCACACTTATTGGTACATCAACAAATATTTTAGTTAGTAGTTATGCGAAAAAATATGGATTTGAAGAATTTGGAATGTTCGAATTCTCAGGAGCCGCTTTCTGCTTGTTGCTTATTGGATTTGCCTATATTTTTTTGGTTGGACCATTTTTACTTCCTAAGGGTAAAAATAATATGGAGCTGACCAAGAAGGCTGAAGAATACATCACCGAACTTACCATAGAAGAGAAATCCCCGGATTGTAATAGGCGTGTAGTTGACTCAAAACTGGTCAAGGATTATGGTGTGCGTATTCTTTCAATCTTACGAAATGAAAACCTTATACATTCCGTGGGGCCTGAAACTTTAATATTAAAAGGTGATATTCTCAAAGTAATAGTGCCTCCTGTTACATTTAATACGCTTTTAGATTTACCAGGATATAAAATTAAGGGTGATAAACGGATGAAAATTGACCAAAATCATGATTTGCATTATCAACTCTATGAAGTGATAATTCCGTTTGGCTCTACTTTAGCGCAAAATTCGTTAAAATCATTAAAGTTTAGTCAGAATTATGGGGTCTCAGTATTGGCCATACGACATCGAAATGAAATTATTTTAGATAAACTGGCTAAAGTAGCGCTTAAAGAAGGTGATATGCTATTGGTCTTGGGAAAAAAGGAACAGGTCGACCGTTTGGAATCTGAAAAGCTTTTGGTCACGCTTTCTGAGTATGCTCAAAAAACGACCAATTATCGGAAGGCGATTCCGGCGATTTTGATTGCTGTGGGGGTGGTTCTTGTGGCGGCGTTTAACATAACTACAATATTGATCAGTGCAATGGTAGGGGCATTGTTAATGGTGTTGACTAGAACATTGAAGCCCTCCGAGGCTTATAATGCTGTAGAATGGAAGGTGATATTTATGATGGCAGGCGTGCTCTCAATGGGAGCGGCCCTTGAAAAAACAGGGGGTGCGAAGTTAATCGCCCAATTCATAGAGTCTACCCTAGGTGATTATGATGCACGTATTACTTTGAGCTTGATATATCTGATTACATTTATTTCTACGAATCTTATTTCAAGTAAGGCGACCGCGGCATTGATGACTCCCGTGGTCATTGGTTTAGCCTCTGCCATGGAGATAAGCGAGCGTCCTTTTTTAGTAGCCGTGATGTTTGCCTGTTCTTTGACTTTTATGACGCCGATGAGCTATCCTACCAATACGATGGTATATGCCCCTGGCAACTATAAGTTCAATGATTTCTTGAAATTTGGAACTCCGTTAAATATTGTTAGTTGGATAGCCGCCTCCTTTATTATTCCTTATTTTTTTCCGTTCTAGAATCGGCTATTTTTACCAGTTTTAATCAAAGGTAACCGCATGCAGTATGGCTTGATAGCTTCACTCAATTTTTAACATTAACCTGTTCGGCGAACCGAGACAATAATAGGCGCAGTTTAGGGTCGATATGGTTTTTACAAAAAGGCTTGGAAGGGTTTTTGCCATAATAATTGATAAATCGTTCTTCAGAAGGTTTGAATTTGGCAAATGGATACACTTTGGTTATTAATCGATTATCAAATTCAGATTGGAGGTCTACAAGACATTGTCGGGATTCGATCGCCTGTTTCTTTGAGTAGGTATATATGGCGGACCGATACTTGTGGCGCATTGAATGATAAGATGTACTGTTGTGGGTGTGCAAGTGAATTTCAATCAGAACTTTCTGAGAAATAAAGGCTGCTTCAAAATGAACAATTACCGCTTCAGAAAAGGTGTCGTTTATTCCGGTAGATGCAATAAAACCCTGTTCAACCTTTTCAACGCCTTTCAATGATTGAAAAACCGCTTCGGTACACCAGTGGCAACCTCCGCCAAATGCTATTTTATGTAATGACTCAGCTACTTTGTACATTAGGTTGAGCTTTGGTACTCATTTAAAAAATCAATGACTTTTTGCATGGGCATCTCACAAGGTTTCATTTTCTGGGACGAACTTGTTACGTAGTAGTTCAGACTAATAAAATTTGTCCCTCCCAATTCTTCGGCATAAATTTTATGACTCTTTCCTTCATTGAAATCGGTACGTGTTACGCCATATCTTTGACCTTGGTAAACTACCTCCGAATATCCTATGGATAAGGCTTTTATTCTATTTAACATCGTGACGAATTAGCTCTTTTTTAATAGGGAACAACTTTAATTCAGGTATAGATTATGACAACATATAATTAGTTGTATTCGATGATTGTGTTCCATTTTGAACTTCTTTTGGCTACTGCTTTAATGTAAGAACACACGGCTACTGCCGTATAACCTTCTTCGGTCAATTTTTCAAAGGTTTTTTCAACCAATACTTTGCCAATACCCTGTCCTCTTAAATTATAGGGTACTTCCGAATACACTAAATACATCTTTTCATTTCGAAGGGAGTAATCGACTTTGGCGGTTTGATCATTTATCTTCATTGAAAACCGCTTGTTTTCTTTGTCATGTATAATTTCTGAACCCGAAGTTTCGGTCGCCGTGTTTTTTTGTTTCATATCATTTGTTTTAGGGGGAATGCCCGTTTACTGTATAGTGTTTAAAAACTCGATGGTCTTATCGATATTTAAATGAAAATCATTGAACACTACATTATTTTTTTTATCGATGAGAATGAACCATGGTGTACCTCCTGTTCTGTAATGGTACATGACCTTAGACCGGTTATGCGAATTTTCGTCGCCAGGGTCATGCCCAAAAGGAATCTTTAAATTGTATTTTTTTTGAGTTTCCACTAGTTTTTCATAGGTATTCTCCCCATGTCCCTCGAATACGGTTTGTATGGCTAAAAAAACAATGTCTTGTTTGTTTTTTAAAGCTTTGGTCATTTGTTGTAACGCAGGAAAGCCCCAACTGTGACACCCACGACACCAACTTTGAAAGCAATAAACAACTTTGAACTTTCCGTTAAAATCAGAAAGTTCAAATGGTGCGGTGGTCTTCCCGTTACCATTGATCCATTGATTTACTAAAAACCGGGGAGCTTTATTGCCGCTGATGCCGTAGGTTGTCGTATTACTCATCTCATAAGTGTCTTACTATGATTATTGAAAGATTCCATTGAGAAAGCACACTGATAATAATGGTCGGTGACTCGTCGTGTTGGTAATGAGCTCTTTCAACCACTAGCTCCGCTAAAAATAAAGTCTATAACGCAGGTACTATGAGGCAGAAACTCCTTTTAGTTTGTCGGCGTGCATCTTACGTAATTTGGCTAATTTCGGAGTGATTACAGCACTGCAATACCCCTGCGCGGTGTTGTTTCTGTAATAATCTTGGTGATAGTCTTCGGCTTCGTAAAACGTTTCCAACGGACTTACCTCGGTCACCACGGGGTTTTCATAATAAGGCGCCACTTTTTTCGTCATTGCTACTGCAGATTCTTTTTGGGAATCATCGTGATAGTAGATTACAGATCGATATTGTGTACCTGCATCGGCACCTTGACGATTCAAGGTGGTCGGGTCATGACTTGTCATAAAGATGAGGAGTATATCTTCATACGAAATGACTGTTGGGTCAAAGGTCAATTGTACCACTTCGGCATGGCCTGTGAGACCAGAGCAAACCTCTCTATAGGTCGGTTTTCCGGGAGCTGAACCTCCAGTATAGCCCGATACTATTTTTTCAACACCTTTGATTTCCTGAAAAACGGCTTCCATACACCAAAAGCAACCACCACCGATTGTAGCTATTTCCATTTTTTTATCCTTCATTTGTTGTTTTCTCTTTTTGTAGTTGCATTGAAGCAGAATTAATACAGTATCGCAAACCACTAGGTTCTGGTCCATCAGGAAATACATGGCCTAAATGCGCATCACAGGTGTTGCACATAACTTCGACCCGTACCATGCCAAAGGCCGTGTCTTTTTCATATTTTATCGCACTTTCCGTTATCGGTTGCGTGAAACTGGGCCATCCAGTGCCCGATTCAAATTTAATCGTCGAATCGAACAAAGGTGTATTGCAGCAGACACAATTATACTTGCCCGCTTCGTGAATACTACAAAGCGCACCGGTATGTGGGGCTTCGGTTCCCTTTTTACGAGTAACCCTAAACTGTTCAGGAGTTAAAAGAACCCGCCATTGGGCTTCTGTTTTTTCTAGTCTCCGTTCAGGTTCAGGATTTCCTTTAACGGCAAAATGGATTATATCATTCCAAGTAAGCATTATTTGTTTCCTTTCAGTTATAATAGATTTATTTTTTAAATTTCCCACATTAACACTGCGAGAAACACTCCCGGATTTAGTCGGTTTTTTTGTTTAGACCTTACAAATCTTTGAAGCTTCAATACCACTAATTTAAGTTAAATTTGACGCATGGTAGGCGCAAAATCAAGAAAAAAAAACAGAGCGATATTCACGGTATTATTGCTCATTTGTGTGGTAGGGTTTTGGTTTTTTGAAAATTTCTATACCCCGGCCACCTATTCAATAGGGGCTGAAAGTGACATTAAATCGCAAATGTCGCCAACGATGTTGCCTAGTTCGACCACTGGTGACATTATTGTTCACAATTATTATGCCTTATCGTATAACGAGCCATTTGAGCAAGCAGAATGGGTGGCTTACGAACTTAAGAAAGAACATTTGACCAACGACGACCGTAAACGCCCTTATTTCATAGAGGATCCTAAGGTGAAAACTAAGTCGGCGGATTGGCGGAACTACAGAGGTTCTGGTTATGATAGGGGACATTTATGTCCTGCCGGTGATCGAAGGTTTTCAGAGCAGGCCTATAACGAAACATTTTATACTAGTAATGTTAGTCCGCAAAACCGAGATTTTAATGCTGGTATATGGAACCGTTTGGAGATGCAGGTACGTCAGTGGGCCAAAAGGTATGGTAGTTTGTTCGTGGTGACTGGTGGGGTATTGGAAGCTGGGCTGAAACAAATCGGGGAGGAAGATGTGGATGTGCCTAATTATTATTATAAAATTATAGTAAAAGAAGAAAATACCAGGTTGCAAGCGATAGCTTTTTTGATGCCAGGCCGATCGAGTTCTAAACCGATTCGGGAATTTACCGTTCCTATTGATAAAATTGAAAAAATGACGGGAATCGATTTTTTTGAAAAGCTTCCTATTGAGATAACAACTGAACTTGAAAGAAGTGTGAATTTGGAAGGGTGGCGTTTTTAGTAGTTGTCATATCTTGAGAACCTTGGATGGTACATCATAAAACAATGTTGGCAATTTTAAACTTCGAGAAGTTAGACTCCTTCCTTTAGCCTATTGGCATCTAACTTTAAAAGGATAAAGATAAGTATGGTGAAGAAAATCATACCTGATCCACCATAGCTGAATAAAGGTAACGGAATACCAATAGTGGGTAA
Organism: uncultured Kriegella sp.; assembly: GCF_963975415.1. Taxonomy (NCBI): domain Bacteria; kingdom Pseudomonadati; phylum Bacteroidota; class Flavobacteriia; order Flavobacteriales; family Flavobacteriaceae; genus Kriegella; species uncultured Kriegella sp. The sequence continues at coordinate 193,031 of NZ_CAXBGN010000002.1, read as the reverse complement.
CAGGCCGATAACCATTCCGATATTTATAAAGTAATGAATCAATAGAATAGAAATGACACCATAACCATACATACGCGCAAAATCTGTCTTTTGACGTTCGGCCAAATAAACAAGCCGCAATAACAAGAGCGTGAAAAGTAGAACAACACTTGTAGTGCCGACAAAACCCCATTCTTCACCTACGGTAGTAAAGATATAATCTGAATGTTGTTCCGGTACGAAATCACCTTTGGTTCGAGTTCCTTCCAAAAATCCTTTGCCAAAAAAACCACCGGATTCAATGGCTTTTTCAGATTGATAGGTATTGTAGCCTATTGTTTTGCGTATTTGTTCTAATTTTTTTGGATCCTTTTCCAAGCGAAGCCATAAACTGAACCGGTCTCTATGGCGCTGTTCGAATACATTATTGAAAACAAAATTAACGGAAAGGGAAAACAGTATCATGATGATTATAGCAGAGGCCAATGGTATAATAGGAACCCTAAACCTTTTCTTCTTTAACAAGAAGAATAAGATGACCATTAAGGCTAATGCAATAACGACCCATATGGTACCGAACATCAAAGTTGTTGCGAATACCAGGATAGCAATAAATACAATACCTAGATAGTAAAGCGGTAAGCCCTCCCTGAAAATTACAAAAGTCAATGAGAAAAACACCAAGGCACTTCCAGGATCGGGTTGTGGAATTATCAATAGCGCCGGTATGAATAAAATTAAAAATGCATACAGCTGATCCTTACGACGCTTAATGTCAGTTTGTATATCGCTTAAGTATTTCGCAAGGGCCAAAGCCGTAGCAACCTTTGCCAATTCGGTTGGTTGCAAGTTAAAGAAGCCCAAGTCGTACCAAGAGGTGGCACCCGCCACGGTCTTACCAAAAACAAACAATCCTAAGAGCAGTATCATGGCAATAACGTAGAAAACGCTGGCAAAGCGTTCATAAAAACTGGCCTCTAAAGCCAATACTATAATAATGGTCAATAGGCTGACCCCAATAAAGAACAGTTGTTTGCCATGTAATGTGCCAAAATTAAAAATCGAGGGTTCTGCTTCTGTAAATGTGCTTGAATAAATATTGACCCACCCGATTAATATCAATAGCAAATAGAAAAGTACGGTAAGCCAATCGATTCGTCGTAAAATACTTTTACCAGACATACTCGTTGATCTTAAACTCTTTTCCGCTATAAGGCTTGGCATATTCATGCTCCAAAGTCTTCTCTAGCATCTTTTTTTCGAGATCCTTACGTGTAATAAAGCCTTTGATATATTTTTCAATCATTAAGGAAGCAATGTGTCCGGCATATCTAGAGCCATAGTAGCCGTTTTCTATATAGACTGCAATGGCAATTTTCGGATTATCAACTGGGGCAAAGGCCACAAAAACTGAGTTGTCGGTCAATTGGGTCTTCACTCCGTCTATTTTGGTAAAATTTTCAACGGTACCTGTTTTTCCAGCAATGGCAATATCGGGTATTTTAACCCATCGAGCAGTTCCTTTATTGTAAACATCGGCCATGCCTTGAACTACTGGGTCGAAGTGCTTTTTGTCAATAGTGGTATGTTGCGGTTCTGTAAATTTTGAATCCTTGATATCTTCGCCTTCGATTTTCTTTAAAATATGAGGGATGTAGTAATGACCTCGGTTTGCTATGGCGGCAGTCATATTGGCTAGCTGAAGTGGTGTTACGGCAATTTCACCTTGACCTATGGCATTGGAATAGATGTAAGACCATGACCATCGGTTATCGCCATACCATTTGTCATATAACTCTTTGTTAGGAACTCTTCCAGGGCGTCCTGTATAAATATCAGAACCCAAATAGCCTCCAAGGCCAAAACTTCTCATATGTTTTTCCCAAACATCCATACTCTCGTCAGAAGTGGGGTACTTGCTAAACATTTTTTGAAAGACCCCGGCAAAATAGGCGTTACACGAGTTGTAAATGCCACTATTCAAATCCCTAAGTCCGCCACCACAGTGACAGCCTCTTTTTTTTCTGCCAATATAAAAGCCATTATAACACCGAATGGATGTTTCAGGGGTAATTACCCCTTCTTGCAAGGCTACTAGCGCGTTCAATGTCTTGAAAGGAGACCCTGGTTCCTTTTCAAAAGAGATGGAACGGTCAAATAAGGGCTTGGCTATAGTGTCATAATGAAGTGCACTATAATTTTTCGACCTTTCTCGGCCCACTAAAAGCGCTGGGTCATAAGTCGGCCCTGAAATCATGGAAAGTATTTCGCCCGAAGAAGGCTCTATGGCAACGATACCACCATGTTTGCCATGCATCAATCGCTCACCGTATTCTTGAAGGTCTTTATCTATGGTTATACTTATTTCTTTGCCTTGTTCGGGCAAAGTATCCATAATTTGGTCCTTGTATGGACCTATATCCCTATTGAAACGGTCTTTTTGAATATATTGCACACCCTTTCTCCCTCGTAGAATATCTTCATATTGTTTTTCCACGCCTGAACGGCCGGTTAATTCCCCTTGTATGTAAAATGGATTTTTAGCCAAATCACGTTCGTTTACTTCACTGATATAGCCTAAAACATTTGCAGCACTAAAGGTATCATAATCACGTAAAGAGCGCTTCTGAATGTAAAAGCCCTGATAATGCCGCATTTTTTCTTGAAGTTTGGCATAATCTTCCTTCGAAAGCTGAGGAACCAAAACTGAAGGTAGTCTGGGGGAATAAATACGAGCTTTGTTTAGGCTCTTGATAAATTTCTCCTTTTCAATGCCCAATAGGCCGCAGAATTCCAAAGTGTCTAAGGCCCTTACTTCTCTCGGAATAACCATCACATCGTAGGCAGGTTGGTTTGCTACCAACAATTTGCCGTTCCTGTCATAAATATAACCACGTTCTGGATAATCATAGACCCGCTTGATGGCAGGATCTTCCAATACTTCATTAGGGGAAAAACTGAATATCTGAAGGTATGATAACCTGCTGATAAAGGTAATTCCTATAATTATTATTATCGAAGAAAGTAAAACTCTTTTCATTCTTTACTAGCACTGAATAACGATCCAAACAACAAACATAGTATCAATGTCGCTAAACCAATAGAGACTGTCTTTTTCAAAACTAATAGAAAGTTTTCCAAACTAAAAATCTCTAGGGAGAAGAAAACAAGATGATGTACTATTATTAGTAACGCCAAAAATGTGATTTGTTGTGCTTTAGTAGTGCTACTTAGTTTAAAACTTTGAAATTCGAAATTGACCCCAAAGACAAATCGCATTATCGTCGGGCGCACATAGGCAATGGTCACCGTTGATGCTGCGTTCAAAGCTAGGGTGTCGGAAAAAAAATCGATAGAAAGCCCGAGAAGAAAACTGAGAGCTATAAAAGCAGATCGGTTTTCTTTGATTGGATACCAGTATAAAAAAAGAATGTAGACCATAGGGTTGATATACCCGAAGAAATTAAGCCTATTAAAGACCAGTACCTGTACCAGTACCAGCAGGGTAAAGCGAATGATATTTAAAAAGTAATAATTACTGATCATTGTTTATGGTCTTGGCCTCTAGTTGCTCAATTTCAGATTTGTATACATTGTTGACGATGTAGACATTTTTAATATTTGTCATATCATTGAAAAGATCTACATCAATACTATAAAAGCTCTTGGCCGTATCGAGATTGAATTTTTTTATGGTACCTATAGGTACATTTTCAGGAAAAATGCTACTCATTGCGCCTGTGACGATAGTGTCGCCAACGTTAAGCTGTACAAATCTTGGAATATCGATCAATTGTACCACATTGTACATCTTGGTGTCCCATATCAGTGAACCAAAGTGATTACTATTCTTAATTTTGGCATTGATAGTTGATTTTTCGTTTAAAATACTCTGAACAGTTGCAAAATTTTCAGAAGTATTCTCAACTATGCCAAGAATACCTTCTGAAGTAATAACCCCCATGTCTTGCTTGATACTGTCACTTTCTCCCTTATTTATGGTGATGTAGTTTCGTTGATTGGTAAAGCTGTTTTTGATGACCCTGGCGTCGACTACAGTATAGTTGATGGTGGAGTCAAGTGCTATGGAATCAGAGGTTTTACTATTGAAAAGTAAAGTTTGTAATCGCTTGTTCTCGTTGACTAATTTCTTATTTTCCTCACTAAGTCCAAAATAAGAAGAAATACCATGGGAAGTTTCATAAATACTGCCTGTAACCCAATTGGAAGAATTAAAAAACCGTGCTTGGTGGTACGAATGTGATTGCACGGTGAATGCCAAGGCTATGATCAGTAAATGGAAGTAGAGCAGAAAACTCTTATACCGTAATACAAAATTTATAATCTGTTGCATTCACTATATTGTTTTTGTGTGAGCTGTGAAAGCACCTTCATTCGCAGAACAACGACAAGCCTGAATAATAAAAATTCTATCAACTACTATAAAAGCTTACTTGATAAGAATACTTTTGTAGCGTTCTAGATTTTTTAAAGCGATACCGGTTCCTCGTACTACTGCGCGCAAAGGATCTTCTGCGATATAAACGGGTAGATCTGTTTTTTGTGACAATCTTCTATCAAGTCCGCGAAGCATTGATCCTCCCCCCGCAAGGTAAATGCCCGTATTATAAATATCGGCCGCTAATTCAGGCGGTGTTTGAGATAGCGTTTCCATAACGGCATCTTCTACCCTTAAAATCGATTTGTCCAATGCTTTGGCAATTTCCCTGTACGAAATTTGAACTTGCTTTGGCTTTCCCGTTAGCAAATCTCTACCTTGAACCGATTTTTCATCAGGGGGGGTCTGTAGGTCTTCGGTAGCAGAACCTATCTCAATTTTGATACTTTCCGCCGTAGCTTCACCAACATATAAATTATGCTGGGTACGCATATAATAAATAATATCGTTGGTGAACACATCACCTGCAATTTTGACGGATTTATCACATACAATACCCCCCAAGGCAATCACGGCAATTTCTGTGGTACCACCACCTATATCAACAATCATGTTTCCTTTGGGTTGCATGATGTCCAATCCGATACCGATGGCTGCTGCCATGGGTTCGTGAATTAGATAAACCTCTTTGCCGTTGACACGTTCGGCCGATTCTTTTACCGCACGCATCTCTACTTCGGTAATTCCCGAAGGAATACAAATAACCAATCTTAAAGCCGGAGGGAACCACTTTTTCTTCAAAGCTGGGATATTCTTAATGAACATCATCAGCATTTTTTCCGATGCGTCAAAGTCTGCGATTACACCATCTTTCAATGGACGTATGGTCTTGATGTTTTCGTGGGTCTTTCCTTGCATCATATTGGCCTCCTTGCCAACGGCGATTATTTTACCTGAGATTCTATCTCTGGCAACAATAGATGGACTATCGACCACGACTTTGTCCATATGAATAATCAGGGTGTTCGCCGTACCTAAATCGATGGCGATTTCCTCTGTCAAGAAATCAAAAAATCCCATTTTTTATCGTTTGGTTATGTTAGTAGCTTGAAAGGGGTGTATTTTCATCGACAAAAGTAGTAAAATTAATGCTTAAAATGACGTGTGCCTGTCATTACCATGGCAACGTCATTTTCATTGCAATAATCAACGCTCAATTGATCTTTAATAGACCCACCGGGTTGTATAACGCTGGTAATACCACTTTTATTGGCTATCTCAACACAATCTGGAAAAGGAAAGAAAGCATCACTTGCCATAACGGCTCCATTCAAGTCAAATTTAAAAGATGCTGCCTTGTGAATTGCTTGATTTAGGGCATCTACACGGGAAGTTTGTCCAGTGCCACTTGCGCACAATTGTTTGTTTTTTGCCAAGACGATGGTGTTGCTTTTTGTATGTTTACACAATTTCGAAGCAAAAATAAGGTCTTCAATTTCGCTTTTTGAAGGCTGTTTGTTTGTTACATATTGTAAATCGGCCAAAGCATCGGTCTTTGAGTCTTTTTCTTGGACCAAGACGCCATTCAAGCATGATCTGACTATGGTATCAGGCAGTTCGATTTCATTTAATATAAGTATGATACGGTTTTTCTTACCCTTTAACACTTGCAAAGCTTCTTCTGAATAACTTGGTGCGATCACTACCTCGCAGAACAAATTGTGAATTTCGTCGGCAGTGGCTTTGTCAATTTCAACATTGCTGATAAGTATACCGCCAAATGCCGAAACCGGGTCTCCTGCCAAGGCATCGACGTAGGCGGAATGAATTGTGTCCCTCGTGGCCAATCCACAAGCGTTGTTATGTTTTAGAATGGCAAAAGTAGGGTCGTCATTCTTGAATTCGTTTATCAGGTTTACCGCCGCATCGACATCGAGCAAATTATTATAGGAGAGTTCTTTACCATGTAATTTGGTGAATATGGCATCGAAATCACCGAAAAAGAAACCTTTCTGATGAGGGTTTTCACCATAGCGCAGTACTTGTCCGGTAGTTTCACTAATCTTAAGAACGGTCTCTTGATTGTCTTTGTTGAAATAATTGAAAATGGCCGTATCGTAGTGGGAAGAAACGTTGAATGCTTTCGCGGCAAAGCGCTTACGGTCTTCTAGAGTGGTGTTTCCACCATCCGAAGAAATCACATTTAAGAAATCACCGTAATCTTCCATTGAACTGACACAAAGAACATCTTTGAAATTCTTTGCCGCTGCGCGAATCAATGAAATACCACCGATATCTATTTTTTCAATGATATCTTGTTCCGAAGCACCACTGGCGACTGTTTTTTCAAATGGGTATAGGTCAACGATAACGATATCTAATTGTGGAATTTGAAATTCTTCCAATTGGGCAACGTCACTTTCATTGTCCTGACGATTCAAAATGCCTCCAAAAACCTTGGGATGAAGCGTTTTTACCCTTCCTCCCAAAATGGAGGGATAACTGGTAACTTCTTCGACCGGAATAACGTTGATACCCAAATTCTTGATAAATGTTTCAGTACCTCCTGTAGAATAGATGGTAATGCCGAGTTCTGCGAATTTTTTAACGATGGGTTCCAATCCATCTTTATGAAATACGGAAATTAAGGCCGACGTGGCTTTTTTGGTACTGCTCATTTTTTTTATGTTAGGAATTGTGGGATGAATCCTCGATTTTGATTACCGCTTTCAAGGATACTTTACTGTTTAATTTTCAAAAATTTGAATGTTTTGGTGGTTATTCTGGGTCTGCCCTAAAGGTTCGGCCACATAACAGCGCAAAAGTACTTTTTTTACAGATAAAAGTACGGCCGCGTTATCAACAAAATCGTTAAAGTTTTAAACCGTTTCTACTATATTCAGTAGCTGATTCGGCTCTTTTGTATAAATTCGTTTATTGTCGGTTCAACACAATTATTCGAGGTAGCCCTGAATAATTTTCGCCACATTTTGATTTACAAACTCTAAAAACCTTTCATCTTGTCCTGTAAATGGGTCTGGTGTATTTGAATCGATGTCAATTTGTCCTACATTCTGACCATTTAAGAATAGCGGGACTACAATTTCAGATTTAACAGTTATGCTGCAAGCAATATAATTATCTTGGGCACTTACATCGGGTACCACAAAATTCTGATTACTTATGGCTACTTGCCCGCAGATACCTTTGCCAAATGGGATAATCGTATGGTCGGTGGGTTTTCCGGCATAGGGGCCGAGTTTCAGTTCTTCCTTATCGCCGTTTTTGAAGTAGAATCCGACCCAATCATAATGGGGTACGGTAGTCTTCAATAGTTCACATACTGCTTGAAGACGATTTTCAATGGAGGAGTCGGCGTTACTTAAAATCGCATTGACTTTAGATTGTAGTTCCTTGAACATGATACTTGTTTTTTGCAAAAGTAGTGCTTTGTATGCACTTGTCGTATTCCCTCTTCAAATCAAAAATATATATTATTGGCGGTTGGTTCGAGAAGGGAGATTTGAAATTCTCACATGCAAAAATGACCTGCCCGATAACAATACCGGATAGGCCATTTTTCAACTTTTTTAAAATGCAGGCGCTTAGATCTTTTAAAGATTTTTGTTGACTGCTTTTACTTGGGGCCCATCAAAAACTTTCACTGTAGTAGCTGCAATCATAAAGGGCAGCCCTATTATTTTTTCGAATAAAGTATTTCTAAAGAGCCAATCTTTTCGAAGGTCTAAATTTGTTGGACAGGAGTCACATGGGCCAGGTGGGAGTATACCAGGTTTTATTTCGAATAGTGGGGGGCATTCAATAGGTCGTCCATTTTCATCTGCACAGCGGGTTTGCCCTAACATGGTGTTTGCGCTAAAAGCCAAAAAGGCTAATACTAAAATTGTTGTTCTCATAATAATAAATTTAAAAATTAATAAAATGTTTTTATTCGTCTTTTTATGTTATTCGGAATAACAAGGTTAACATGCCTTGCGAAAGATTTGTATTCAATGAGTGATAAAAACATAGCGGTACTGATTTTACTAAGTTATAACGTGTGAAAAGGAATTGAAGATGGGGAACGGTGTGCCCAAATTTTCGTTAAACATACAGTTGTGCTCTATTAGAATAATAATTATTCATAATTTTGTGCTAATGAAAGAAAAACTACATCGTTATTTTTCATGTCTAATGGCGGTCGTGCTGTTATTTTCTACTACTTCTTGGAAAGTGGAGAAGCACTATTGCATGGGGCACTTAGTCGATGTTGCTTTTTTTGTCGATGCACAAGATTGTGGAATGGACACCTCCTCGGAATCTGCACCGGAAGCTACTAAGGAAAAGAAATCTTGCTGTGACCATGAGGTAATAGCTGTAGAAGGTCAGAATGACGCCAAACCCTCTTTTAACGACTTTGATCTGGAACATCAATCGTTTTTGGTCGCTTTTACCCATTCTTATATTGGTTTGTTTGAACCATTGACGACTCAGCGCATTTCACATACGCAATATATTCCTCCCAAGATTGTTAAGAATATTCAGTTGCTTGACGACGTTTTCCTAATCTGATTCCTTTTTAGTTTACTTCTTGTCACTCTTTTCGAGGTGTATTCGAGTTAAATAAATCGATGCACTTCAATAGTTTTCAACTTTCTATAAATCATCAAATGACAACCACTTTCCATATAAAAAATATGGTCTGCGACCGATGTAAAATGATTGTGTCCCAATTGTTTGCTGAAATCGGGGCTTCTCCTGTGAACGTTCAATTAGGTGCCGTTACCGTATCATCCGACAATCCATTGAATTACGAGCAAGTGCGCCATGCTCTGGAAAGCAAGGGTTTTGAATTGATTGCCGATAAAAATGAAATCTTAATTGAAAGAATAAAAGCGAGGCTCATTGATTTTGTTAATCCCGGAAGGCCAAGCAATGAAGAGAATGTTTCCTCCTTTTTGTCTGGAAAACTAAATCGTGACTATTCCCTGTTAAGCAAGCTTTTTAGTAGAATGGAAGGTGTTTCCATAGAGAAATATGTTATTAATTTAAAAACGGAAAAGGCCAAAGAGTTGATTCAAATGAACAATTTGAACTTTTCTGAGATTGCATATGCCTTGGGCTATAAAAGCAGCAGTCACCTTGCAAGACAGTTTAAATCGGTAACAGGGTTGTCAATGTCTGAATACAAGAATCTACAAAATTGGGAGCGCAAACCCTTAGACCGAATTGTATAAGCCTTAACCATAACTAATCAAATGTATACCGAAGTTCCATAGTAATTTTGTGTCGTAATAAAAGAATATTCAAATGAATAAGACATATCATATTCACGGAATGAGTTGTAGTGGGTGTAGCGCCCATGTGAAGCAGACGTTGGCTAACATTGAGGGCGTGGCCAATGCCTCGGTCGATTTAGTAAAAGCTGAAGCTATTTTAGAAATGGATACGGAGATACCGTTGCAAACATTGCAAAATGCGATGAAAGCAGCTGGGGGGCATTATTCCATTCATGAGCGAGGTTCTCATCATTATCAAGAGGAAGCAAAACCGAAAAAACAAAAAAACGGTAACGTAACTTTCTATTGCCCAATGCATTGCGAAGGCGATAAAACTTATGACGCCCCTGGCGATTGTCCGGTTTGCGGGATGGATTTGGTCGAAGAAGTGAACGCTTCGAGTAATGTAGCCCAAGAATATACCTGTCCCATGCATCCGGAAATTGTTCGTGATGAACCGGGGGATTGTCCGATCTGTGGTATGGAATTGGTTCCAAAAAAGGTCGATGTTTCTGCAGAAGAAAGAAGTTACGCCAAGCTTTTGAATAAGTTTAAAATTGCCGTTGTTTTTACATTGCCCATTTTTATTATCGCGATGTCGGAGATGATACCTAATAACCCGCTTTATGATGTATTAGGTTTAAAGCATTGGAACTGGGTTCAGTTTGCATTATCTATTCCAGTTGTTTTTTATGCCACTTGGATGTTCTTTGAACGTGCTTACCGTTCGGTGAAAACATGGAATCTCAATATGTTTACCTTGATAGGCATAGGTGCCGGTGTGGCTTGGTTGTTCAGTGTATTTGCCATTTTAGTGCCTGATTTCTTTCCATCCCAATTTAAAACAGGTCAGGGTACGGTTCACGTATATTTCGAGGCCGCTACTGTTATTCTGACTTTGGTGCTTTTTGGCCAGTTGCTAGAGGCCCGTGCTCATAGTAAAACCAATTCCGCAGTAAAAGAACTGTTAAAGTTGGCTCCCAATAAAGCAATTCGAATTATTGATGGAAATGAAGAGTCCATTACAATCGACCAAATTTCAAAAGGAGATTTACTGCGCGTAAAACCAGGGGATAAAATTCCCGTTGACGGTGTTATCTCAGAAGGTGAAAGCACGGTGGATGAATCTATGATTACAGGTGAGCCCGTTCCTGTTCAAAAAACAAAAGGAGACAACGTAAGCTCAGGTACTATCAATGGCAAACGCTCATTTGTGATGAAAGCCGAAAGAGTAGGAGCTGATACCTTATTGTCACAGATCATTGAAATGGTAAACAAAGCGAGTCGAAGTCAAGCGCCTATTCAAAAACTGGCCGATAAGATTTCAAGTTATTTCGTGCCCGCGGTAGTTTTTGTTTCGGTGATAACCTTTGTTGTTTGGGTCATTTTCGGCCCCGAACCTGCCTATGTCTATGCATTGGTCAATGCGATAGCTGTGCTCATAATCGCTTGCCCATGTGCTTTGGGGTTGGCAACGCCAATGTCGGTTATGGTCGGTGTAGGTAAAGGAGCGCAATCGGGGGTCTTGATCAAGAATGCTGAGGGTTTGGAAAGAATGAACAAAATTGATACGCTGGTTATTGATAAAACAGGAACCATAACTGAAGGAAAGCCATCGGTCGAAAAGGTAGGTGGCTTTGCTGATTTTGATTCGCAAAGCGTGTTGCAATATATCGTTTCCTTAAACCAATATAGTGAACACCCATTGGCGGATGCTACTTTAAAATATGGGAAAGCTCAGGATGTAAAACTATTAAAGGTTGAAAATTTTGATTCTGTTACGGGAAAAGGAGTAACGGGAAAAATAGATGGAGTGGCTGTTGCTTTGGGTAATGAAAAGATGATGTTGGAGGCAAAATCTGTCATTCCCGATAATTTGAGATCTGACGTAGTCGTTCATCAAAAACAGGGAAAAACAGTTTCGTACTTGGCCGTCAATGGAAAAGCTGTCGGTTTTGTTGCTATTGGTGATAAGATTAAGAAAACAAGTAAAAGAGCTATTGAAGAATTGCAAAATTCGGGTATTGCCGTAGTTATGTTAACCGGTGATAATCAGGATACCGCAAAGGCTGTTGCCGATCAACTCAATCTGGCTGATTTTAAAGCGGGAATGCTTCCACAAGATAAGCTGGCCGAAGTCGAACGTCTGCAAGCTGAAGGTAAAAAAGTTGCCGTAGCTGGTGATGGTATCAATGACGCGCCTGCCTTGGCAAAAAGTGACGTGGGCATAGCTATGGGTACGGGTACCGATGTAGCTATCGAAAGCGCTTCGATTACCCTGGTCAAAGGCGATTTACAGGGCATTGTAAAAGCGAATAGACTGAGTAATGCCGTGATGAAAAACATCAGGCAGAATTTATTTCTTGCATTGATTTACAATACCGTAGGTATTCCTGTTGCAGCTGGAGTTTTGTTCCCATTTTTTGGGTTATTGCTTTCACCAATGATAGCTGCATTGGCCATGAGTTTTAGTTCTGTTTCTGTAATCGCCAATGCATTGCGTTTACGTGCGGCAAAAATTGATTGATTAAGTTTAAGTAAAGATGAATGAATAAATATATTATAGTACTTATTTCAACAATAATGCCTTGGCTCGTCTTTTCTCAGGAAAATGTGGACGGGGTAATCTTAGAAGCTGGAAATTCCAATGCAACAGGACTTCCGGGTGCCAATGTCTATTGGCAAGATTCTCAAACGGGAGTAGTTACCGATATTGATGGAAGATTTTCTATTCCTTTTAAAAAGGAATATAATAGATTGATAGTTAGTTGTGTGGGATTTGAGTCAGATACGTTGACCATAAACAAACCTAAAACTATTAACCATAGTTTGAAAGCATCCAATGAGTTGGATGAGGTAGTGGTGCAACAAGAGCGAGATGCCATTCAGAAAGCGTATTTCAGTCCACAAAATGTGGTTACGGTCAATAGTGCGGAATTGCTAAAAGCAGCTTGTTGTAATCTAGCGGAAAGTTTTGAAACTAATCCGGCAATCGATGTGAATTTTTCCGATGCCCTTACGGGAACGAAGCAAATTCAAATGTTGGGACTAACGAGTCCTTATTTGTTGATTACACAAGAGAATATCCCCATGGTCCGTGGTGCGTCACAGGCCTATGGTTTGACATTTACTCCCGGTACTTGGGTAGAGAGTATTCAGATTACAAAAGGTGCGGGTAGTGTGGTCAATGGCTATGAGAGTATTTCGGGTCAGATAAATACCGAGCTGGTAAAGCCGCTTACTGATGACGCCATTTTTGTGAATGGGTATGGAAATGAAAACGGGCGTTACGAATTGAACACCCATTTTAATAAACAATTGACGGATAAGTGGAGTACAGGCTTGTATATTCATGGAAATAAGAGAACCCAAAAAGAAGACGATAACCAAGATGGGTTTTTAGATGCTCCGATTGCCGACCAGATTAATGTTATGAACCGTTGGCAGTACCAAGATACCGAAAGGGGATGGGTAAGTTTCTTTAATGTTCGTTTCTTAAACGATGAAAAGCAAGTTGGGCAGACTAATTTTAACCCTGATACCGATAGGGTGGATGGCAATCGTGGTACATTGAACGAAGCTGAGGTGTGGGGAAGTGAAATCGATACACGGAGATTTGATACGTCGTTAAAATTAGGATACGTTTTTCCTGAGCTTCCTTTTCAAAGTTTTGGTTTTCAAACAGCGTACAGTTTGCATAAACAAGATTCGTATTTCGGGTTAAGAACTTATGATATCAATCATGAAAGCATCTATACGAATCTGCTTTTCAATTCTATTATCGGCGATACCAGAAATAAATTCAAAACGGGCTTTACATTCGCCTATGATGGTTACGATGAAATGGCCAACACAACAGATTATTCGCGGGAGGATAAATCGGTAGGGGCATTTTTTGAGTATAGCTATGAAAACTTGGAAAAGGTAAGCTTAACCGCTGGCCTTCGTGCCGATAGTCATAACCGTTTAGGTACTTTTGTGACACCGAGATTTCATATTCGGTACACACCTTGGGAAAAGGGCAGTTTGCGCGGTTCTTTTGGTAGGGGAAAACGTGCCGCAAACATTTTTGCGGAGAATCAGCAGTTATTTGCATCCTCAAGAGAGATTAAAATCTTAAATTCAGACGGAGATGTCTATGGCTTAGAGCCTGAAGATGCATGGAATTATGGAGTCAGTTTTTTGCAGGGTTTTAATCTCCTGAATCGAAAAGGGAATATCGTGTTCGATTATTATATTACCGATTTTAAAAATCAGGTTGTTGTAGATTGGGAAAATCCACAAGAAGTATCTTTTTATAATTTAGAAGGGGATAGTAAGGGAAGTAGTTTGCAGATAGAAGTGAATTACGAACTTTTGCCGCGATTAGATTTACGTACCGCCTATAAATTCTACGATGTTTCTACAGATTATAAAAGTGGCACTTTGCAGAAACCGTTACAGGCACAACATCGGTTTTTTGCTAACTTTGGCTATGAAACGAAAGCAAAGGAAAACGGTTCCCAGTGGAAGTTTGACTATACGTTGCACAGCTTAGGAGAAAAGAGGTTGCCAGACACAAGTTCTAATCCCCAGGTATATCAATTGGGGGCGTATTCGTCACCGTATAACCATATGAATGCCCAGATAACAAAGGTGTTCTCGAATACGTTTGAAATATATGCAGGTGGAGAGAACCTTTCAGATGTACAGCAAGCCAACCCCGTTTTAGGAAGTGACGACCCTTTTGGCCCTAATTTTGATACGACAATTGTATATGCACCTATAATGGGTAGAATGTTTTATGCAGGGTTTAGATTTAAAATTTAATGACTAAATAATAAAAAATGAAAACAACAATTTTATCAATAGCTATGACTTTGTTTACACTTGTGGCTTTTGCCCAAGAGAAGAACAAAAAAGCCACCTTTGATGTCAACGGAAAGTGTGCCATGTGTAAAGAGCGAATAGAGAAAGCTGCATTGGGGGTTAAAGGAGTCAAATATGCACTGTGGGATATTCCTACGCATCAATTATCCGTAATTATGGATGAGCGTAAAACAGATGCCATGAAGATTAAAACGGCGATAGTCGCTGTAGGCCATGATACCAAAGAATTGAAGGCTACAGAAGAGGCCTATGAGAGTGTTCATCCTTGTTGTAAGTATCGCGAAGATAATACAGACGATGGCGCTAATCATTGAGCATACTATGTTCCCTTATAATTTGGCAATATTCAAAGTGCTGGTTTAGTGCTTTTTTGAGAAACTACCTTTTTACAACTAAATCCGTTCAGCCTCTAAATGAGAACTGATGCGGATTTTTTTGTAAGCTGATGCTTTTTAGCTATGAACAAACCCCTATCTCTGTTCGATAAATAATGATGGTTACCTCGTCTTAAGACGTGCCAATTCTATAGATAGTTCGAGTTGATACTATGCAAGAAATATTTCAATTTCGCTGGGCTTTTGATGGTGTATTATAAGCTGTCTTGACTCTGGCACCAAAAGTAAGGTATTGCAGAGAAGTGGAAATCCTTTTTTTTATAGGTTTCATTGAAAATTTAAAAACCGCTATGGATAATTTTATCCATAGCGGTTTTTTATTATAAGTAATCTATACTCAAATTACATCATTCCGGGCATACCGCCACCGCCATGAGCGTGTCCGCCGCCACCAGCAGGAGCTTCCTCCTTAATGTCGGTCAAAGCACATTCGGTAGTTAATATCATTCCGGCAACAGATGCTGCATTTTCTAATGCCACTCTGGTTACTTTCTTAGGATCGATTATACCGGCTTTGAACATCTCAACGTATTTTTCAGATTTGGCGTCATAACCGTAATCTGCTTTTCCATCCAAAATTTTGGCAACGACTACAGAGCCTTCACCACCTGCATTTTCAACGATGGTGCGCAATGGAGATTCGATTGCTCTAGCGACAATCTGCAAACCTGTTTCTTCATCGGCGTTTTCAACGCTTACTTTTGATAAAACAGTTTTTGCTCTAACCAAGGCAACACCACCACCGGCAACGATACCTTCTTCAACAGCGGCACGAGTAGCATGCAAAGCATCATCAACACGGTCTTTTTTCTCTTTCATTTCAACTTCAGATGCGGCACCTACATAAAGTACTGCTACTCCACCAGCTAATTTAGCTAAACGTTCTTGAAGTTTTTCTTTGTCGTAATCTGAAGTAGTCGTTTCGATTTGCGACTTGATTTGATTAACACGGGTCTTGATGTCTTTTGCAACACCTCCACCGTTAACGATAGTCGTGTTATCTTTATCGATAGTTACTTTTTCACAAGTACCCAACATGTCGATAGTGGTATTGTCAAGGGAGAAGCCTCTCTCTTCCGAGATTACGGTACCTTTGGTCAAGATAGCGATATCTTCCAACATGGCTTTTCTTCGATCTCCAAAACCTGGGGCTTTTACCGCCGCTATTTTTAAAGACCCTCTTAATTTGTTCACTACCAATGTCGCCAAGGCTTCACCGTCAACATCTTCGGCAATAATCAATAATGGTTTGCCTGATTGCGCTACGGGCTCTAAAACAGGAAGCAAATCTTTCATTGAAGAAATTTTCTTGTCAAATAACAAGATGTACGGGTTCTCCAAATCTGCAGTCATTTTTTCAGAATCGGTAACAAAATAAGGGGAAAGGTAACCGCGATCGAACTGCATACCTTCAACAACGTCTACATAAGTATCGGTTCCTTTAGCTTCTTCAACAGTAATTACACCTTCTTTACCTACTTTTCCAAAAGCTTCGGCAATAAGTTCACCGATAACTTCATCGTTATTTGAAGATATAGATGCTACTTGTTTTATCTTTTCGGAAGAATCCCCAACTTTTTTTGACTGCTTGCCCAAGTTTTCGACGATAGCTTCAACAGCCTTATCGATACCTCTTTTTAAATCCATTGGATTTGCACCTGCAGCAACGTTTTTCAGTCCTTCTTTAACGATAGATTGTGCCAATACGGTAGCAGTAGTAGTACCATCACCGGCCAAGTCATTGGTTTTTGATGCAACCTCTTTTACCATTTGGGCGCCCATGTTCTCAAGTGCGTCGGCCAATTCTATTTCTTTTGCAACGGTTACACCATCTTTGGTGACCTGTGGAGCACCAAAAGACTTGCTTATAATAACGTTTCTTCCTTTTGGTCCTAAAGTGACTTTTACTGCGTTTGCCAATGCATCGACACCTCTTCTAAGGCCATCGCGTGCATCGATATCAAATTTTATATCTTTTGCCATAATAAATTTTCATTTTCATTCTCGTGTCGACGAGAATTTTTTTAATTAATCTTAAGTTTTTGGGATTTCCTCTTGAAGGTTATCAAGATTTATGGAAACAATTAAAATAGTTTAAATAATTGCCAAAACATCACTTTCGCGCATCATAAGATAATCGGTGCCTTCCAATTTAAGCTCGGTACCGGCATACTTTCCGTATAGAACGGTATCACCTACTTTTACAGTAACCTTTTCGTCCTTGGTGCCAGGTCCAACAGCAACAATTTTGCCTTGTTGGGGTTTTTCCTTTGCAGTGTCAGGAATATAGATGCCAGATGCCGTCTTGGTTTCGGCTGCCATGGGCTCTATAAGAACCCTATCTGCCAATGGTTTAATCTTAACTTTAGCCATATTAATTTAAATTTTAAAATTGATTTTTAATAATTCCACGATTGCATTGACAGAAATTATGCCATGATGCGAAAACTGACATAATGTTAATGCAAAAATGCCAGCTTGTCATTTTGGCTGGCATTTTGATATGATATTTGTAATAGATTATAGGCTATCGGTCGGATCGGCATCATTGCTCGCCGGTGCCGGAACTTCTTGAGGAACCGCTTCCGGTACCGTTTCCGGAACTGTGGTTTCAATATCGTCGCCTCCCTGTAATAGTTTAGAATCGGCATCCCCATAATTTCCGGTAAGGGCTATATTGGAAGCTAAAATCAAAACAACTAAAAGAATGGCCAAAGTCCATGTGCTTTTGTCTAAAAAGTCACCTGTCTTTTTTACGCCGCCAACTACTTGACTGCCACCTCCGCCAAACGAAGATGATAAACCGCCGCCTTTAGGGTTTTGAACCATTATGACCAAAACCAAAAGGAAACATACAACGATTATGAGGATTAGGAATATTGAAAAGGTACTCATTATATTATTTGTTTTCTTTCTGTAATTTTTCCACCGCTCGAATACGGTCTGCAAAGAAACCACTTTTTTCCGGATATTTCAAACTTAAAATTTTATAGGATTGAATGGCTTTTTTATACTTTTTTTGTTCCAAATAGACCTTGGCCAATGTCTCTGTCATCAGCTCTTTTTTATCAAGTTCGATTGAAGACTTGATATCTATTTTATGATACTTGTCTTCTTTGGCAATTGGTGTTATTTTCGGATTGTCTTCAATGAACTTGTCTATAAGTTCAAATTTTTTCTTTTTTAAGATTTCTTCCTCTAGTGTGAATTGTATTTCTTCTTTGTCGGAAGTTGTATGGCTTTCCTCCTTGTTTCGCTGTATTGTCTTAGGTGACGTGAGTTGAAGCCATTCTGCAAAAGAATATTTTTCCTTTTTTGTAAAGGGCAGCGGCTGGCCTAGTTGTAGTTGCTGCTTTGTCTCCGATGCTACGGTTAATTTCTTATCTATTTCCGGATCTTTTGACTTGAAAAGCTTTGGGTCTAGAATTTGGTCGGCGTCTTCAGTGGTCAACGATAAGTGGGGCGAGGCTTTTTTAGCAGGTTGTGTGGTGCTTTTTGGGGCGGCCACAATTTCTTCGGAAATGATTTCTTGGTCGACCAATGGAGTGGTTTTGCCGGAAATTGTATCAGCAATACTATTTTGTAAGAACTCATCGGAAGTTATGAAATCGAAAAGAATATCTCGATCTGTGGTATAGGCCGCGGTGATTTTTAGGGCTTTATTGTATTTAAAACTATTCAGGTTTTTGAGTCCTTTTAAATGTAGTGCTTTTGCAGCCTGAAAGTATGGGTACTCCTCAAGTATGTCTTCCAAGTGTTTGGTCTGAACCGGGGACACTACCTTGTTCGGGTTTTGCAGGAGATATGTGAAATCTTGTACTTTCATTTATACTACTAGATGCTGCCTCGATTTAGTTTTAAAGCAATGAGGTGTGGCATGTTTTAAGAATTTATATGTTCTCGTTGTCAGGGCTATTGAAAATGTTTTTACCAATCGGCAAGTGAGGCGTTAAAAATATCTTGAGTAATACGTTCAAAAATAACTTGCAACGCTTCGTCTTTGACTGATGATAATTGCGATGCCGCGGGATAATCATAAAAAAACGAAAATCGCTGGTCAAAATCGGCATCCTCCTTTGTTTTGTTATAAAATCGTACTTTGACCGCCATAGTGAGCCTATTTTGGGCTGCTGTCTGTTGGGCGGTAGCCGACATCGGTGAAATGCGATATTCGACAATTTCACCTTCATAAAGTAAATCACCATTACTAGGGGTCAAATCTAGATTAGTCTGGTTCAATATCCTGTCTTGTAAAGCTAAGGTGAAATCTCGTTCAAGGCCAGGTTCGAAAGTTGATCCAGGGCTTTGCGAAGCATAGTTCTGAAAAGTAGGTACCGTAAAAGAGGTGGCCGTACCAACGTTACCGCCTGTGAAATTGTAGATGCCGCAGCCCCAAAGTAAGAAAAGGGGGAGGCAAAAGGCAATCAAAGTTTTAAATTTATTCAATCTTTTTGTCATTTATAAAGACGTGGATTTGTATTATTTGAAGATGACCGAGATTCGAAATATACATTTGAAATCGACTTTAAAGGTCATATTGTTTTATTTTTCGATAGAGCGTTCGCTCTGAAATACCAAGTTCCGCGGCTGCGGCTTTTCGTTTTCCGCGATTGCGATCCAACGATTTTTTAATAAGCTCTATTTCCTTATCTTGTAAAGATAAGGTTTCCTCTTCTTCTATTTCTTCGGCGAAATGATATTTGTCCTCTTGGGGAGCTTTGGCCACTACTTTTTCTCTGTCTCTATCTCTGTCGTGTTCGGGAAGCCGCATCACTTCCATAGTGGTGTCGGTATTCTGATCTTCTTCGATTTCTTCTCCGTTGTTACCATAAATTTTTTGGATCAAGTTCTCATTCTCTTCCTGTACTTTTTGAGAATCATTGTTTTTCAGTAGCTCCAAGGTTAGTTTTTTAAGGTCGTTAAGATCACCTTTCATATCGAACAATACTTTGTAAAGTATTTCCCGTTCATTGGTGAAATCTCCCTCTTTCTTTTCGCGATCGATAACCGCAGGTAGGTTAGACCCGTGTGAATTGGGCAAATAACTGTTCAAGGTGTACGCCGAAATGGATCGGCTCTCTTCTAAAACGGAAACCTGTTCTGCAATGTTTCTAAGCTGCCGAATATTCCCCGGCCAACGGTATTTTGACAATAATTGTATGGCATCATCGTCTAAACGCAGTGTGGGCATTTTGTATTTCTGTCCAAAATCGGAAGCAAATTTCCGAAATAGGAGATGAATGTCATCACGGCGTTCGCGTAACGGCGGAATATTGATTTCAACAGTGCTCAAGCGATAGTACAGGTCTTCCCTAAATTTTTCCTTTTTAATCGCTTCGAACATATTTACGTTAGTGGCTGCTACAATGCGTACATTGGTTTTTTGTGTTTGGGAAGATCCAACTTTTAAAAATTCGCCATTCTCTAAAACACGAAGTAGGCGTACCTGGGTCGTCAAGGGAAGTTCACCCACCTCATCTAAAAAAATAGTGCCACCATCGGCGACCTCAAAATAACCACTACGGGTTTGGGTTGCCCCTGTGAAGGCCCCTTTTTCATGACCAAAAAGTTCACTATCTATTGTGCCCTCTGGGATGGCTCCACAGTTTACAGCAATATATTTGGCATGCTTACGGTGGGAAAGTGCATGAATAATCTTGGGTATGGCCTCTTTGCCCACGCCACTTTCGCCAGTTACCAAGACCGAAATATCAGTAGGGGCAACCTGCATGGCCTTTTCAATGGCGCGGTTAAGCTTTACATCGTTGCCGATGATTTCAAAGCGCTGTTTTATAGCTTGTATAGATTCCATTTATTTTTCTCGTTCCCTTTTAATTTAACTCATAGTAATCAGGGACGTTCTTTATTTTAAATAATTCAATAAAACTTTGAAACGCTTAATTGTTTTCGGAATAGCCAACAGCTTCACCGATCAAAGTGGCCGAAGTACAATTGAGCATTTTTACGTTGACAAATTCGCCAACCTTGTAGTTTTCCTTGGGGAATACTGCAACCGTATTCTGTGAATTGCGACCCATCCAATGGGCATCCGATTTCTTCGATGAACCTTCAATAAGTATTTCTTGAACCTTTCCAACATGCCGCTGGGTTCTTTCTTGACAATGTTCTCTTTGCAGGGCGATTATTTCCGATAACCTGCGTTTTTTGATTTCTTCAGGGACATCATCCTCAAGTTTTCTAGCCGCCATGGTTCCAGGTCTTTCGGAATATGCGAACATAAATCCATAATCGTATTTGACATACTCCATTAGCGATAAGGTGTTTCTATGATCTTCTTCGGTCTCGGAAGGAAAACCGGTTATCATGTCTTGAGAGACTGCGCAATCGGGAATAATCTTTTTAATATTATCGATTAGCTCAAAATATTCTTCACGGGTATGCAACCGATTCATCTCTTTCAAAATTCGATTACTTCCACTCTGAACAGGAAGGTGAATGTAATTGCAGATATTTTTGTGCTTCGCCATGGTATGAATTACTGCCAACGTCAGGTCTTGTGGGTTTGAAGTTGAAAAGCGAATGCGCATCTTTGGTTGTGCAAGGGCGACTAACTCAAGTAATTGTGCGAAGGTTACCGAGGTGGCTTTTTGCATATCGGTAGCTTTGTCAAAATCTTTTTTTAGTCCCCCACCATACCAAAGGTAGCTGTCTACATTTTGGCCTAATAACGTGATTTCACGAAAACCCTTGTTCCATAAATCGTTCACTTCACTGACAATTGATTGTGGGTCGCGGCTACGTTCGCGCCCACGTGTAAAAGGCACGACACAAAAAGTACACATGTTATCGCAACCTCTGGTAATGGATACAAAGGCGGTAACCCCATTCGAATTCAGGCGTACCGGGGCAATATCGCCATAGGTTTCTTCCTTGGAGAGAATTACATTGACGGCATTTCTGCCTTCGTCAATTTCTTGAACCAGATTGGGTAAGTCTTTGTACGCATCGGGTCCCACGACCATATCGACAATTTTTTCTTCTTCAAGCAGTTGACTTTTCAGGCGTTCTGCCATACAGCCCAAAACACCTACTTTAAGATGGGGTCTATTTTTCTTTACCGCATTGAATTTTTCGAGCCGTTTTCGCACTGTAAGCTCGGCTTTTTCCCGAATAGAGCAGGTATTTACGAGAACAAGGTCGGCGTCATCAAGACTGTGGGTGGTATTAAAACCTTCTTTTGCTAAAATGGATGCAACTATTTCGCTGTCGGAAAAATTCATCTGGCATCCGTAACTTTCAATGTAAAGTTTTCGGTTGTTCTTTTTGTTTTTCTCTAAAGTGAGTACAGAGCCTTGTAAAGATTCGTCTATTGTTTTCTCCATTTAAAACCTGTTTCCTGTCAATTTAATTTCCCTACTATACATTTGTGATTTCTACCTTGGCCTAAGTGCGTACTTATAAAGGAATGTGTTTCGGGGAGACAAAGATAATGCTAATTCTACGATAGTGACAATATGGCAGTTATAAATTTTGGTTAAACTCCCGATTTAAGGCTCGAAGAATATGCAATGGTCGGTCTTGAGAGTTATAGGGAATGATTAAATTGCCATAAGTCATTCCTTTGTTTTGATAAGAATTATACTCGACGATAAAATAAATATGCTCGTTTATGTTGAAGAATGATATGGAAAAAAAAGACCAAAAGACTAGAACTGTGAAGGAAGTGATGACGGAAGTCTATAAAGAAAACCTTTGGGGCGGTAAAAATGAACCCTTTTATTCGGGTTCAGGTTCACATAAGCAAAAAATTGTGGAGCCCTATATTCTCGCGGTTACCAAATGGCTTGCTTCCCTAGATGAGAAATTGGTTGTTTGTGATTTGGGCTGCGGGGATTTTAATGTGGGACGTCAATTGGTGTCTTACTCAAAAGAATATGTCGGTATCGACGTAGTAGATGCCTTGATTCAACGAAATCAAACCCTGTTTAAGGGAGATAAGTTGATGTTTGAATGTCTAGATATTATTCAAGAAAAACTTCCTGAAGGAGATTGTGCTATTGTACGTCAGGTGTTACAGCATTTATCCAATGAAGAGATTTTGATGCTTATGCCAAAATTGAGGGAATATCGGTTTCTTGTGGTCACCGAACACTTGCCTTTTGCTGAATTCGTTCCCAATATAGATAAGCCGACAGATTATGACATCAGGTTGAGAAAAAAAAGTGGTGTGGTATTGACCGAGGCTCCTTTTGATTTAAAACCCTTAAAGGAGAAAAAACTTTTGACGATAGGCTTTAGACAGCGAAGCCAAATAACAACCACGCTCTATCAAAACTTTTGATTTATAACGGCTAATTTCCGTTATAATATTTTGACAGAGAGCAGGGTAGTCATTCATTAAGATTGAAAGGGGTTACAATTTTTGCCTCTTTTAGACGCAACTTCAATTGAATTTTGACATCTTGATAGTATATAACCCCACAATTAAAATAGTGATGAAAGACAAAATATTGCTGTTGCTGTTTGTCAGTGCGCTACTGTTCGTTTCTTGTGATAAAAGCGAGGATCAAGAGAAATATGCCGATTATCAGGTGGCTCGCCCCTTGAAAATTTCCAAGACAGAATTTAAGAATAGTGTTACTATTTTACCACCTGCGCCTATTGAGAGTTCAGGAAAAATTTATGCCTATCAAAACTATATTTTTGTGAATGATAAATTCAGGGGTGTACATGTAATCGATAATAGCAATCCGGAAAATCCTAAAAAAGTTTCTTTTATCAAAATTGCCGGCAATGTAGATATTTCGGTGAAAGACGACTATCTATATGCCGATAGTCTTACCGATTTGGTCGTACTCGACATTTCGAACCTCGAAGATATTACGATAGTAAATCGATTGGAAAATGTGCTTAGAGACAATGTGGTCTGGCCTGCCCAGGCCGATTTTTTCGAATGGGAAGATGTAGATTACGAAAATGAAATGATCGTTGGTTGGGAACTGGTGACCGAAAAACGGTCGGTCGAGGAATACGAAAGTCAGTTTGTGAATAGAATGGATGATGTTCTTTTTGCCGAAGTGGCCAATGATGTATCTGTAGGTCAAGGGGGTTCTTTGGCTCGGTTTAAAATAGTTGACGACTTTCTTTACGCCGTAGATAGCCATAATATCAATGTTTTTAATATTACCGATTTAGAAAACCCTAAAGATCTCGAAGATGTATATGCCGGGTTCGATATTGAAACCATTTTCAACCAAGGTCATTATTTGTTTTTGGGTAGTATGCGTGGTATGTATATATATGATATCGCCGCTCCGGCAACACCTACTTTAGTTTCCGAATTTCAACACGGCACTGCCTGTGACCCTGTTGTCGTCGATGGTGATTATGCCTATGTCACCCTAAGAGGGGGCAACCAATGTGGTGCTACCGAAAGCGGACTCTTTATAATTGATATCTCCAATATTTCGCAACCTGAGTTGAAAGTGAGCTACCCTATGGATGGACCTTATGGACTCGGTATAAAAGATGAGAAGTTATTTGTCTGTGATGGTGAATCTGGATTGAAAGTTTACGACAAAACAAATGTTGAAGATTTGACAACTTTGAACCATTTCAAAAATATTAATACGTTTGACGTGATACCATTAAATGATAACCTGCTCATGGTCGGGGACGGTGTACTCTATCAATACGCCTACCTTGAAAAAGATATTACGTTGATTAGTGCGTTGCCGCTGCATTAAATCTTTAAAAATTTCGATTGAAACGCCTTACTGAAATAGGGCGTTTTTTTATACATATATATAGGGTGTTGGAACAAATTAAAAAATTCAACTACTTTTGTTGCATCAAAAAACCATGAATGGCCAAGAATTTAGTTATTGTAGAGTCGCCTGCTAAGGCAAAGACCATAGAGAAATTTTTAGGAAAGGATTATAAGGTAGAGTCCAGTTTTGGGCATATCGCCGATTTGCCTTCCAAAGAACTGGGTGTAGATGTTGATAATGATTTTGAACCTAAATATATTGTTGATAAAGACAAGAAAGCTTTAGTTAAAAAGCTAAAGGATTTAGCGGCAAAAGCCGAAACTATATGGTTGGCTAGTGATGAAGACCGAGAGGGAGAGGCTATTTCATGGCATTTAGTAGAAACACTTGGTCTTGATAAAAGTAAGACCAAACGTATCGTGTTCAACTCCATTACGAAGTCGGCCATACAAAAGGCCATTGAGAACCCTCGGGAAATAAATTATAACCTCGTAAATGCCCAACAGGCCCGAAGAGTCTTGGATCGATTAGTCGGGTATCAACTATCGCCCGTGTTATGGAAAAAAATTAAACCAGGGCTTTCCGCTGGTAGAGTGCAATCAGTTGCAGTTCGCTTGATTGTAGAGCGTGAGCGCGATATCGATGCTTTTGTTCCCGAAGGGTCATTTAAAATTGCGGCAGAGTTTAAAACTGAAGATGGTAACATCTTTACGGCGAAACTGAATAAAACTTTTTCCTCGAAAAAAGAGGCTGAGAGCTTTTTGAAAAAAAATATTGGAGCTGATTTTTCGGTCGGGAGCTTAGATAAAAAACCGGCCAAGAAGTCGCCATCGGCACCTTTTACCACCTCGACATTGCAGCAAGAGGCTTCTAGAAAGCTTTATTTTTCAGTTGGTCGTACCATGCAAGTAGCACAACGACTGTATGAGGCGGGATTAATAACTTATATGAGAACCGATAGCGTCAACCTTTCGGGAGAAGCAATCAATGCTGCTAAAGACGCCATTATTGACAATTATGGTGAACAATATAGTTCGGTACGCAATTTCAAGGGGAAGACGAAAGGGGCACAAGAAGCGCATGAGGCTATCCGGCCAACCGATATGACCCGGCAGTCTCCCTCACTAGAACGTGATCAGTCGAAATTATACGAATTGATATGGAAACGTACGATTGCCTCGCAAATGAGTGACGCCCAATTAGAGCGAACCAATGTTAAGATTAAGGCAAGCACACATTCACAAGAATTTACGGCCAATGGTGAGGTCATCAAGTTCGATGGCTTTCTTAAGGTTTATATGGAAGGATTGGATGAGGAAGATACTGCTGAAGAGCAAGAAGGAATGCTTCCTGCTATGAATGTCGGTGACGCCTTATTAAATCAATATATTTCGGCCACGGAACGTTTTACACGACCACCATATCGGTTCACGGAAGCTTCCCTTGTGAAAAAACTGGAAGAGCTAGGTATAGGTAGGCCATCTACGTATGCCCCAACAATTTCCACGATTCAGAATAGAGGGTATATCGAAAAAGGCTCTGTAGAAGGTGTCGAACGTAAGTATGCCCAGTTGATATTGGAATCTGGCGCTGTGAAAGAAAAAGGGCTCTCCGAGACCATAGGTTCCGATAAGGGAAAAATGGTGCCTACCGATATCGG
Source organism: uncultured Kriegella sp. (assembly GCF_963975415.1). Taxonomy (NCBI): domain Bacteria; kingdom Pseudomonadati; phylum Bacteroidota; class Flavobacteriia; order Flavobacteriales; family Flavobacteriaceae; genus Kriegella; species uncultured Kriegella sp. The sequence continues at coordinate 166,719 of NZ_CAXBGN010000002.1, read as the reverse complement.
TATGATTGTAAATGATTTTTTGGTAAGCCATTTTGCGAACATCCTTGATTATAATTTTACCGCCAAAGTCGAAGAAGATTTTGACGAGATTGCCGAGGGTGATGAAGATTGGCAAAAAGTCATGAAAGATTTTTATAAAGACTTTCATCCTATTGTGCTAGATGTTGAAGAGAATGCCGATCGTGCAAGTGGTGAACGTGTTTTGGGTACCGATCCAAAATCCGGAAGACAGGTTTCTGTACGTCTGGGAAGGTTCGGCCCTATGGTACAGATGGGCACTGCCGAAGAAGAAGAGAAGCCGGTCTTTGCAAGTCTTTTGCCAGAGCAATCATTGAACACCATTACGTATGATGAGGCAATGGAATTATTTACGCTTCCCCGTAAATTAGGAGTTTATGAAGGGGAGGAGGTTGAAGCCAATGTAGGTCGTTTCGGTCCATACGTTCGCTTTGGTAAAAAGTTTGTTTCCTTGGAAAAAGGGGAAAGCGCTTTTGATGTTGATATGGAAAGGGCAATTGTGCTGATTAAAGCAAAGCAAAAGGCAGACGCCCCGATTGCCAGTTACGAAGACAAAGAAGTTACCAAAGGCACTGGTCGCTTTGGGCCATTTATAAAATGGGATGGTATGTTCATCAATGTGAACAAGAAATACGATTTTGATAACCTTTCCCAACAAGATATTGAGGAGTTGATCGAGGTCAAAAAACAAAAGGAAATAGATAAATTGATACAAGAATGGCCAGAAGAGGGTATTCGTATTGAAAAAGCACGATGGGGGAGACACAATATTATAAAGGGCAAGATTAAAGTAGAGATTGCTAAGTCGGTAGATGCTACAAAGGTGTCCTTAGAAGAAGCAAAGGCCCTTATTGAAAAAAAGACGCCCAAAAAGAAAAAGACTACGCCAAAATCGAAGCGTAAATAATGAACGCAGCATTTGATTTTTTAGTTCCTGTTGCCGATAAGGTGTTGGCCCATTGTGAATTATTGCCTGTCCAGGCATTGGGTAGAAAGATTCGTAAGCACTCGGCAAATAACGGATTTCCTGAATTTGACAATACCGCTGTAGCCTTAATAGGGGTGAGGGAGTCTAGAAATGCCTTTGAGAAAAAACCGGAAAAACTAGATGTTTCGGCAATTCGAATCCAATTGTATAAGTTATTGATGGGCAATTGGAACTCTTCAATCATCGATATAGGTGATGTGGAAGAAGGGGAAACTGTTGAGGATACATATTTTGTGGTGAAAGAGATAGTGGCCGTTCTTCTGAAAGAGAATATCGTGCCTATTGTTTTAGGAGCCACTCAAGACATTACTTATGCCGTTTACCGTGCGTTTGACGAAATTAAAGACCGCATAAATCTGGTCGCAATCGATAGCCGTTTTGATTTTGGTATGGATGAAGAGCTTATTTCCTCTAACTCCTATATGAGTAAGATCATTACCGATAAGCCAAACAACCTCTTTAATTTTACCAATATCGGTTACCAGAGCTATTATAATGCTCAAGAAGAGCTAGACTTAATGGAGCGCCTTTTTTTTGACGCTTATCGTTTGGGAGAGATTACGGCAGATATTTCTTCTGTAGAACCTTTATTAAGAAATGCCCATGCAATAAGTTTGGATGCTCGTTCCATTAGAGCAAGTGAAGTAGGTTTTTCTAATAATTTTTCCCCCAACGGTTTTACAGGTCGTGAGATATGCGCAATTGCAAGGTATGCAGGCATAAGTGAAGACGTTATGGTTTTTGGTATCTATGAAATGGAGAATGCGAATCAGTCGTGTCAACTAATGGCGCAAATAATCTGGTATTTTATTGAAGGTTTTAATTTTAGGATAAAAGAAACTCCACAAGATAAAGACGACGACTTTACAAAATACATAGTACCGACCGAAACTGAACAATTAGTATACTACAAAAGCTTGCTTACCGAAAGGTGGTGGGTCGAAGTGCCTTCCCTTCTAGCTGAGCATAATAAAATAAACTCGCCTGCGTTATTACCATGCGCCGAAAAGGACTATTTGGAAGCATGTAACCAAAACATTCCAGAACGGTGGTTTAAGGCCTATAAAAAAGGACTGAATTAATTGAAATATTTTTTAAGGTATAATTGCTTTCAATACAATAATTTAAGCAAAACGTAGTTTTAGAGAATAGAATAAATACATGTGTTCGAAGTTTATAACCATAATCGAAATTTAACCTAAAGTATGAAAAAGCTATTGTTATCATCTATAGCGTTTGTTTTTTTACTCACGAGTTGTGGGTCTAAAACAAAGGGAGAGCTAGTCGGAGCCAAGGGAAAAAGATGGTACCCCGAAAAACCCTATGGAATGGAGCTAATCCCCAGAGGAGCTTTCATTATGGGTAAAAGTGAAGAAGATCAGGCTAAAGTTCTTAATGCACCTGCCAAGACGGTAACGGTGCGGTCTTTCTATATGGACGATACCGAGATTACTAACAGTGAGTATCGTCAGTTTGTAGAGTGGGTCAAAGATTCCATTACTAGAACAAAATTGGCAATTCTTGCAGATGAACTTGGTCTTGGACCTGAAGATGGCGGTATTGGTGATTACGCTTTTAAGGATGCCGATACAACTAAGGCTTCGGTCTATGATAAATATATGTTGGATAATTATGCCGGAATGGGCGAAACAGGATATGAAGGCAGGGCTTTGAACAAAGATGAAGAGTTGATATGGGATATTTCTGAATACCCTGATGAATACTATACTGAAGTGATGGATTCATTGTATATTCCTGAAGAAGAATCTTATAATGGTCAGCGTACGGTCGATGTAACGCAGCTGAAGTTTAAATATAGTTGGATGGATATCGATGCTGCAGCTAGAGCTAGAAGTGGTAGGAGAAAAGATTTTATCCGTCACGAAGAACTAGAGATCTATCCTGATACAACCGTTTGGATTAAAGATTTTGAATATTCGTATAATGAACCAATGCACAATGATTATTTCTGGCATGATGCCTATAGTGAATATCCTGTGGTCGGTGTTTCTTGGGAACAGGCAAAAGCATTCTGTAACTGGAGGACTAAATTTAAGAATGACGATCAAAAAAATCGTGGCAAACAATTCGTAAATCAATTTAGATTACCTACTGAAACTGAATGGGAATATGCGGCAAGAGGAGGTATCGAAGGAGGTACGTACCCATGGGGAGGTCCTTATGTGATTAGTGATACCGGTTGTTTTATGGCGAACTTCAAACCACAGAGAGGTGATTATGCCGCCGATGCCGCACTATATACCGTAGAGGCCAAATCGTATGAACCTAACGATTTTAACTTGTACAACATGGCGGGCAATGTTTCTGAATGGACAAACTCTAGCTATGACCCCAATGCATACGAATATGTTTCTACTATGAACCCCAATGTTGGTGATGGCAGTAATGCAAGAAAAGTAATTAGGGGTGGATCTTGGAAAGATGTTGCTTACTTTCTACAGGTGAGTACCAGAGATTATGAGTACGCCGATTCTGCACGTAGTTATGTTGGCTTTAGAACAGTTCAAGATTACATGGGCGAAGAAGACTCAACGCAATAAACAGTAAATACGCAAATACAATAAATAGTAAATACGCAATTAAATACACCCCGATTAATTATCGGAAAATCAAATTTTAACCAAATCTTTTTAATTATTTCGAACCTTAAATTAAATTTAAAATTATGGCACAGTCAAAATCAACAAAAAAATTATTTAACATGGCCTATGGCCTAGGAGCATCTGTAGTAATTATTGGAGCTTTGTTCAAGATTCTTCACTGGGAATTTGGTCCCCTAACAGGTGGATTACTTTTAGCGGTTGGTCTTATTACCGAGGCTCTTATCTTTGCAATCAGTGCATTTGAACCTGTAGACGACGAGTACGATTGGTCTTTGGTTTATCCAGAATTGGCAGGTGGTGCGCCTTCAGTAAAGAAGAGCAACGAACTAGCCGAAGTGAAAGAAGCTGAAACTTCTTTGTCTAAAAAATTAGATGAATTGTTGCAAGAAGCTGGTGTTGATGCCAACTTGATGGAAAGCCTTGGGTCTAGTATCAGAAACTTCGAAGGTGCTGCCAAGGGTATTGCTCCAACTGTAGATGCCATGGAATCTACCAAAAAATATTCAGATGAGATGGTTGAGGCCGCTGCTCAAATGGAGTCATTGAACAGCTTGTACAAAGTTCAGTTGGAAAGTGCGAGCAAACAAGCTTCGGTTAACGAAGAAGTTGTTCAGAATGCCTCTGCACTTAAAGATCAAATGGAATCTTTGGCTACCAACCTTTCTTCATTGAACGGTGTTTATGGCGGTATGTTGACAGCCATGAACAGAAACTAATTAGTTTTAGTTAACCCCAAATCAATTATTAATTAAAAACTAATTAGAAAACATGGCAGGAGGAAAAGCAACACCACGTCAGAAGATGATCAACTTAATGTATTTGATCTTCATCGCTATGCTGGCGTTAAACATGAGTAAAGAAGTTCTGGCAGCGTTCGGTTTGATGAACGTAAAAATGGAGACTTCAAACGCAAAAACCACAGAAAGTAACCTAGCTTTCTTAGATGGACTTAGTACCAAAGCATCTGAAGATGCGGCTAAATATGGTGATTTATACGCCAAAGCTGGTCAAATCAAAGAGATGTCTCAAGAGTATTACGATTACCTACAATCATTGAAAGACGGAATGTTGGAAGATGTTGAGGATCCTACAGATTACCAGGTAATGGATAAATCTGATTTCTTAGATGGAAAGTTTTTCCAAGGAGATAATTTGACTCCTGAAGGTGAAGACTTCTTAAATAGAATCAACAATTATCGTGATGGTGTTATCAATATTTTACCAGCGACAATGAAAGATGTCAAGGAATCTGTTATGGCGCGTTTCCAAACAGGTGATGAGAACGGTAAAGTTGAGAACCGAAGCGGTGATAAGGTTGATTGGATTAATTACCAGTATGAAAGATTTCCTTTGGTAGCTTCATTGACCAAATTGACTGCATTGCAGGCCGATATTAAGGCCACTGAGGAAGATGCCTTGAAATCGATGTTGGCAGGTGAGTTGACAGAGCAAGTTTCTTTGAAGAATTTTGCTACTTCGTTACTCGCTAAAAAATCGGCTTATTATACTGGAGAAAAATATGATGGTAAGATTATCATAAGTAAAACTGACAATTCTTCTACGCCTGTAAGGGCTGAGTTGACATTGGACGGCAGAAAATTGTCCGAAGGTCCTGATTACAAGATAGAGCCTGGTGGTATAAAAATGCTCATTAGTTCTGGTAATGCAGGTGACCATGAAGTTGCTGGTACTATGTACTTCATGCAAGATGGTAAAGAAATTGAAGTTCCGGTAAAGAACTCCTTTGCAACAATATCGAAACCTAATGCGGCCTTGATAGCTGCTGATAAAATGAACGTTGTATATCGTGGGGTAGCTAACCCTATGAGTATCTCAATTCCTGGTATCCCAGATAATAAAGTTACCGCATCTGCTCCTGGTCTTAAGAAAGTTAGTTCAAGCAAGTATATTATGAACCCAGGTACGGGTAGAACCGTTAAAATTGTTGCTTCCGGTACATTACCAGATGGTCAACGTATTTCTACCCCTGCTGAATTTAGGATTAAAGATATCCCAAGACCTTCAAGTACGATACGAGGAGAAAGCGGTAGCGTTAAAATGCCAAGGAATAACCTTGAGATTTCGACTATCGGAGCCATTCTTGAAGACTTTGACTTTGATTTGAAACTTGCTGTTAGCGGATTTAGCTTTAAAGTGCCGGGTCAACCTACGGTTAAGGTTAATGGTAATAAATTGGACGCACGGGCCAAGTCTGCCTTGAAAAGAGCCAAGCGTGGTGATGCAGTACAGATATTCGATGTTCAAGCATATATTACCAACAACAAGAGTTATAAATTAAAGAAGGTATCAAACGTTTTTATAGAGCTTACGAACTAGTAACTAGTATAATTAATGATTATGAATTGGAAGAATGTTTTATTAATCGGAGCCGTTAGCTTATTGCCGGTGTCCATTATGGCCCAGGCGAACATTTTGAACGCCAAGAAGCCAGAGGAGATTGGCAAGAAAACGGAGGCTCAAAAAGAGCTTGATAATGATGCTCCCTTGGAATACGGTTATGTTGACGACAGAGATATTCTTTGGTCAAAGACTGTTTGGGAAACCATCGATCTTGATGAGCGTGTCAACTTTCCGCTGTATTATCCGGTCGATACCATTGATATTGGTGCAGACAGAAGATCCTTATATGATGTTTTTATGAAAAACATCAAAAATGGAAAACTCACGGATATATATGTAGACTCTTATTTCAGTGAAAAGAGAAATTTCAGTGATTTGGCAGCTACGTTGCAGAAAGTAGATACTACCGATCTCGGGTATGAACAGATCAATGCGGGGGAACAACTTTCTATGGAATACGTAAACCGTAGAGAATTGACCGCTGCCGATATTGAAGAGTATCGTATCAAAGGGATGTGGTATTTCGATAAGCGTTTAGGAGAGCTTAAGTACCGTTTGTTGGGTATTGCCCCGGTAGCTCCCGATGTGAACTTTATTGATGATGATTCTATGGATCCTGCGGACGCCAAAGTGGAGTTGTTCTGGGTATGGTACCCAAGTGCTAGGCAAGTACTGCATGATGCAAAGGTGTTTAATCAACGCAATTCGGCACAACCCTTATCTTTTGATATGTTGCTGAATGCAAGACGGTTTAATGGTGTGATTTATCGTGAAGATAATGTCCATGGTGACCGGGTAATCAATGATTATATATCCGATAATTCGTTGTTCCAATTGCTGGAGTCCAAGCGAATTAAGGAGGTCATCAGAGATAGGGAACAAGATATGTGGGCCTATTGATGAGCTTCTGATTTGAAAGACGCTAAGGCGTTATTTCAAATAGGGTTTGATTAAATCCTAGAAAAATAATACATTCCAATTCAAAAGTACAAAACGTCCTGATGGCTAGCCATCAGGACGTTTTTTTATGCAAAGTCCGGCCCTTCTCTTTACGATTATGCATTTTTGATTTCATATATACCCTTCTGTTTCGTAGTATGAAATCCAATTATCTACCTTTGCGCCCATGGTAGATTATATAATCGTTGGTCTCGGTCTTGCGGGAGTTTCTTTTTGTGAACAATTAGAAAAGCACAATAAATCGTTTATGGTTGTAAGCGATGATTCCCAAACTTCATCTTTGGTGGCCGCGGGATTGTACAACCCGGTTATTCTAAAAAGATTTACTTTGGCCTGGAATGCCAAAGAGCAGCTAGATATTGCTATTCCGCATTACAAAGAATTGGAAAGAAAAATGGGATTGCAATTAGATCATAAAGTTCCCGTATTTCGTCGTTTTGCATCGATAGCGGAACAAAACTCATGGTTTGAGGCATCTGATAAAAAAGGACTACAACACTTTTTATCCACAGAAATACGGCAAAATAAGAACAGGTCGATTGACGCGCCCTATGGCTATGGCAAAGTTAAACATACTGGAAGAATAGATACGGGGAAGTTACTTCTAGCATATCGCGACTATTTAAGAAGAAAAGGGCAATTGGTTTCCGAAACCTTTGATTATGATGCTTTTGATATTCGAGAAAATGGCATAGCGTACAAAACGTTCGAGGCGAAACACATTGTTTTTGCCGAAGGTTTTGGGTTAAGACAGAACCCCTATTTCAAATATTTACCATTGAATGGCACCAAGGGTGAACTCTTGACCATAAGGTCGGCCGATTTAAAGGAGGAAAATGTCATTAAGTCATCGGTATTCGTAATTCCCCTAGGGAATAATCGGTATCGTATCGGAGCAACTTACGAAAGAAATGATAAAACCAATACTCCCACTTTAGAAGCCAAATCAGAGTTGGTGAAGAAATTCGAAGCGTTCGTAAGCTGTGACTATGAGATAGAAAGCCATTCGGCGGGCATTAGGCCTACCGTCACAGATAGAAAGCCTCTGGTAGGAAGGCATGCAGTTCACAAAAACCTTTATGTACTGAATGGATTAGGTTCTCGGGGAGTTATCATCGGCCCGTACGCAGCTAAACTGTTATATGAGTTTATAGAATACCAAAGTCCCATTAATAAGGAAATGAACATTGAACGATTCGTTGTAAATTGAAAGGCAAGGCTACATATGGCGTTGTATTAGGAGCCTTGATTGCTGGCACAAGTGGTGTTATAATAAAAAGTATCGATAGCATTGATGCTACTTCTATTGCTTGGTTTCGCACGGCTGTACCGACTGCCATTGTTTTTGCTTGGATGTTGTTGAATGGTGTAAAACCTTTTCGTGGCAACTACCGAAAAATGATGGTGGGCGCTCTAATCAACTCCTTGCGTATTTATTTATATCTTATTGCCTTTATCTATACTTCGATCGGTAATGCCGTGATATTGTTTTATACGTGGCCTATTATGGTCGCCCTTTTAGGGTTCTTATTTCTTGGAGAGAAAGTAGCGAAATATCAGTCTTTTCTTCTTGTCTTAACTTTTTTAGGTATTGTATTGGCATATTCCGATAAGCCATTCTCTTTTGAGAGCCGAGACTTTTTAGGGATGCTTGCCGCACTCGGGGCTTCATTCGCAAATGCGGCTACGGTAGTACTTTTTAAATCGGAGGTCGAAAACTATCATAGTCTTGAAATGATATTTTATCAAAATGTATTAGGGGTGTTTATATTTCTGCCATTTTTTATTATGGGTGCTGGTAATGCTGAAATAGTAGACATAGGGCTTGGGACCCTGTTCGGGTTCATAGCTGGAATATTGGTTTTTGGCCTATTCTTTCACGGCCTCACATATTTGAAAGCTGCAACTGCATCAACTTTAATGTATTTGGAAGTAGTAAGTGCCGTACTTTTCGGTTATTTGTTCTTTAATGAAGTATTGAGTGTTCATATGGTTCTAGGCGGACTTTTGATAATGGCCAGCAATTTATTGCTCATTCGGTTTGATCGAAAAAAAAACGTTCCGGAAATCAAACATAAATAAAGCGATTTGGAAAAGATGAGGCTCAACCCTTAAAGGCCTTGGGGTCGTATTTAATAAAAAAGTTGATCCAAATGTTTCTTGATAACCGGATGATAATGGGCATGAAGAGAATCATTGTAGCTACAATGGCAATAAAGGCGGTTATCAAAGAGGTTCCGATGAACAAAAAAGCTATTACAAAAGCGGCCACAGCAAAGGCAATACCGACCCCATAGCTAACATACATGGCACCATAAAAGAAAGAAGGTTCTATTTTATATTTCGTTGCGCAATGCGAACAACGTTCCTGCATTTTGAAAATATTGCCCAAATGATAAGGGTTTTTATCCTTATACATGCTTTCTAGATGACATTTAGGGCAAGTTCCTGTTAAAATACTGTACAGTTTGTTTCCTTTTTTTAACATTTGCAAAATCTTTGGGCAAAGATAGGGTTTTGTCCATTTTTATCTTGAGGCTAAAAAATAATTGCTAAAATTCAGGGATCAGATGGCTGGTCAGATAGATTTAAAATATATTGGTAATAATAGGGTTTGAATATACGTTGTAGGTCAAGCATATATGAACCCGAAGCGGCAATGAGACTGCACAAAACTATAATTAAAAAGACATGCTCAACATTCACAATCTTTCCGTTTCTTTTGGAGGCGAATATCTTTTCGAGGAAATATCGTTTCGATTAAATGCCGGAGACCGTGTAGGGCTGATTGGTAAAAATGGTGCGGGAAAATCGACCCTTTTGAAATTGTTGACTAAAGATATGCCCCTAGATACGGGTGTTATTGCGATGGAGAAGGATGTTCAAGTCGGTTTTCTAAGACAAGATATTGATTTTGAGCAAGGCAGGTCTGTCTTGGAGGAGGCTCATCAGGCGTTCGAAGAAATCAAGGCCTTGGAGTTTCAATTAGAGGAAATCAATCACCAATTGGCTGAGAGAACCGATTATGAGAGTGAAGGTTATAACCAGTTAATGATTGACCTGAGTGATGTAAGTCATCGCTATGAAATTTTAGGTGGTTATAACTATCAGGGAGAAACAGAGAAGATACTTTTAGGACTAGGTTTCAAAAGAGAAGATTTTGATAAAAAAACAGATACCTTTTCCGGCGGATGGCGTATGCGTATCGAGTTGGCGAAATTACTATTGCAAAACAATGACGTTTTGCTTTTAGATGAGCCGACAAATCACCTCGATATCGAATCTATTATTTGGTTAGAGCAATTTCTCAAAAGCTTTCCGGGAGCTGTGGTCATTGTATCTCACGACAAAATGTTCTTAGATAATGTGACGAACCGCACAATTGAAATTTCTTTAGGCCGAATTTATGATTATAACAAACCCTATTCTAAATTTTTGACGCTTCGGTCCGAGATAAAAGAACAGCAACTCAACGCTCAAAAAAATCAAGAAAGGGAAATTCAACAAGCCGAACGCCTAATAGAAAAATTTAGGGCAAAGTCTACAAAAGCCTCCATGGCTCAATCTCTCATAAAGAAGCTTGATAAAATGGAACGTATCGAAGTAGATCAAGATGATAATGCCGCTATGAACGTACGCTTTCCTATTTCCGTAACCCCTGGTAAAGTAGTTACCGAAATAGAAAACCTCTCCAAAAGCTATGGAGACCATAATGTACTGCAAGGCATAGATTTGCTTATTGAGCGTAATAGTAAAACCGCTTTTGTCGGTCAGAATGGCCAAGGTAAATCAACTTTGGCAAAGATTATGGTCGGCGAGCTAAATCATGAGGGCCACTTAAAATTGGGACATAATGTTGAAATCGGATATTTTGCCCAGAATCAGGCGGAATATTTAAATGGGGAAAAAACTATTTTGGATACCATGATCGATGCGGCCAATGAAAAAAATAGGAGCAGGGTCCGAGATATTTTAGGCTCTTTTCTGTTTAGGGGCGATGAGGTTGAGAAGTATGTTAAAGTACTTTCTGGTGGGGAGCGGAACCGCTTGGCGTTAGCGAAAATGCTTTTACAGCCTTTTAATGTTTTGGTTATGGATGAACCTACCAATCATCTTGATATTCAGTCAAAGAATGTTTTGAAAAAAGCACTGCAGAATTTTGAAGGCACCTTAATCTTGGTTTCTCACGACAGGGATTTTTTACAGGGACTTACCAATAAGGTATATGAATTTAAAGATTGTAAAATCAAGGAATACCTAGGTGATATCGATTACTATCTGGAACAACGTAAGGCCGATGATTTTAGGGCTATCGAAAAAAAGAAAAAAGAAACGGTCAAAAAAGAAAGGCCGATAACGAAACATGTTAGTTTTGAAGACCAGAAAAAGCTAAAGTCCCTAAAGAACAAACTTAGTTCTGTAGAAAGCTCAATAGCATCGCTAGAAAAGGAAATTGCCGACATCGATCACCAACTTCTGATGGATTATGATGCGACTATTGCCAAACCTGGTTTTTTTGATAATTATCAGAATAAAAAGAAAGTGTTGGAGGATCAAATGAAAAATTGGGAAGAGATAACCTTAAGTTTAGAGGAAATGACTTCTTGATCACCTTTGCATTATCAATCTTTTTTAGCTATACCACATCAATCTAACCTTTCACAACATAATAGGGCTGTTCACCGATATTTTTTTCGTTTCAAGGGGTTTTATTGTTACTTTGTAGGTAAATTCTTTAAGTATTTACGATAATCTAAAGTAACCTAACTATCTATGAAAAAGCTTATTTGTTTTCTGATGTTGACAATCACAGCCGGAAATCAGGTTTTTGCCGAAGTTCCCAATAAAGAGAAAAAAGCATTAATCGAATTTTATGACGCCACTAATGGCAAAGAATGGGTGAAAACTTGGAACCTTGATGAACCGGTATCGACGTGGCACGGGGTTACCGTAACTAACGGTCATGTTTCACAGATAAATTTATTTAGAAATAATTTAGTGGGCCTGGTGCCAGAAAGCATAGGTCGACTTGAACATCTGGAAATTCTGAATCTTGCTTTTAATTCGATTTCCGGTGAGCTTCCCAAAGATTTGGTGAGGTTAAAGGATTTAAAAGTACTTCGATTAGAGATGAATCGTTTGAAAGGTTCACTCCCTGAGGCTTTAGGTAAGATGGAGAAGCTAGAAGAGCTTGTAATGTTCAACAACCTTTTAACGGGAAGTATTCCTGAAAGCATAGGAAACTTGGTTAATTTGAGAGTGCTTAACCTTTCTAGTAATTTACTTAAAGGTATTATACCAGGTTCATTAGGAAACTTGGTGCATTTGCAAAGTTTGGGCCTTTTTGAAAATAATTTGGAAGGTGCCATACCTACTGAGGTAGGCAACCTTACGTCATTAAGGGAGTTGGTTTTGGCCAACAACCAACTAGAAGGTGATATTCCTAAGGAGTTCGGACAATTGGCAAGTCTGCGTATTTTACAGATACAGAACAATAAGTTCAATTCTTTCAAAAGTTTGCAATCGATGGACGAAGCGCGATTCACGGTATTTGATTATGATAAAAAAGAGGATACTCAAAACTTTAAGGATGTTGATTTTAGTAGAACAAGAATGGCCGACACGAAGTTTGAAGATGATAATGATGAGTAGCCGCTAATTTTTAAGTTTAATCTGTTTGATTATTAATGAAAGGGATGTTTTATACATCCCTTTTTTTATGGTTTTTAATTGAGTATTCTTTTATCGACTTAGAGTTATTGAATTGATTGTCAAAGCTTATGGGAGTTGGCATGTGTGCATACACAAGGGGTCCAGACCATCGATAATTGTTTTATGAATTAAAAGAAGGAACATCCTTTTAAATTCACTATTGACATTTAGGATATATTTAACAAAACAGGCTTAAACTAATAGATAGTTTTGCAGTCTAACGACCAATCAATTTTCATGGATACAAGAAAAATAATCCTTTCAATTTTAGGGGTATTATTGATAGGGGCTTCCATTTATGGGGCAATGGCTATTGTAAATAGTAAGAAAACACTTAGACCTCGCCCTGAGAAGGTCGTAAAAACAGTATTTGTCGATACCGTTCAAAATGGTACGGTTTCAATTGTCGTTCCTGCTAATGGTAATTTAATGGCTAAACAGCGTGTTGAATTGTATGCAGAGGTGCAAGGGGTATTCAGAAGTGGTAATAAGCTGTTTAAGGCGGGTCAGGTATACAATCGGGGAGAGACTATTATTCGAATCGATGCTTCAGAGTATGCTGCTAGTGTGCAATCGGCAAAAAGTACGTTGTACAATTTGATTACCTCCATAATGCCCGATTTACGACTTGACTATCCAGAGGTCTTTTCAAAGTGGCAAGATTATCTCAATGGTTTTGATATCAAAGAAAGTACACCTCCTTTACCAGAAATGACATCGGAGAAAGAGAAATATTTTATTTCCGGTCGTGGCATACTTACCAATTATTACAATATCAAGAACCTAGAGCAGCGTTTGTCTAAATATCGTATTGCTGCCCCTTTCGGGGGTGTGCTTGCCGAGGCATTGGTTACTGAAGGAACGTTGATAAGGGCGGGGCAGAAATTAGGTGAATTCATCAATACTGATGTCTATGAATTAGAGGTTGCCGTGAGTAAAACGTACAGCGATTTATTAAAGGTTGGTGAAATGGTCGAACTGGTGAATTTAAATGGCACCAAGAAGTACACGGGAAAAGTGGCCCGTATAAATGGTAGGGTCGACCAGGCCTCTCAAACAATAAAAGCATTTATAGAGGTTAAAGATGAAGGTTTGCGGGAAGGTATGTATCTTGAGGCAAACTTGAACGCTAAGAAAGAAAGCAATGCCATCGAGGTGGATAGAGGGTTGTTATTGGAAAACGATAAGATTTTCGTCGTACGAGATTCCATTTTAGATTTGATTGATGTCAAACCTGTTTACTTCTCCGATAAGAAAGTGGTGCTGAAAGATGTACCAGACGGACAGACCATTGTTTCAAAACCAGTGGTAGGCGCCTATGCTGGCATGTTGGTTAAGGTTTTTGATGAGAGTAACTCAAAAACCGAAGACTAATGAGAAACATTATCTCATATTTTATAAAGTACCACGTAGCCGTAGATGTCGTTGTCTTGGCCTTTATGGCTTTTGGTATATTTGGAGCGACATCTTTAAAATCCAGCTATTTTCCGCTTACCGACTCTAAGAATATAACCATCGCTATTACTTACCCGGGGGCTTCCCCACAAGAGGTGGAAGAGGGTATTGTGCTTCAAATCGAAGATAATTTAAAAGGTCTTGAAGGTGTTGATCGTGTTACATCAACGGCCCGTGAGAATAGTGGAGTTATCAACGTAGAAATCGAGAAAGGGCGTGATATAGATTTTATGCTCTTGGAAGTCAAGAATGCGGTAGATAGAGTGCCGACATTTCCAACTGGAATGGAGCCGTTGATTGTTTCGAAATTAGAAGTGGTTCGAGAAACGATAACTTTCGCCGTAAGCGGTGAGAACATACCCTTGGCTACTTTAAAGCAAGTTGGTAGACAAGTTGAGAACGAACTTCGGGCGATAGATGGTATTTCGCAAATAGAAATGAGTGGCTATCCCTTGGAAGAAATAGAGATAGCCGTTAATGAAAACAGCCTACTGGCTTATGATATTACTTTTAGCGAAGTCTCTCAAGCCGTGGCAAATGCAAACATCTTAGTCACTGGGGGCAATATAAAGACCGATGCGGAAGAATACTTGATTAGAGCCAATAATAGGTCTTATTATGGTGATGAGTTGTCTAATATGGTAGTCAGGGCAGATCCTTCCGGTAGCACGATACGATTGAAAGATATAGCGATAATACGCGACCGCTTTGAAGAATCACCCAATGCGTCTTACTTCGATGGTAACCTTTCGGTAAGCGCCTCCATTACAAGCACCAATACCGAAGATCTTCTTGGTTCCGCAGAAAAAGTAAAGGAATATATTGAAGATTTTAACCAAAAGCATAATAATGTACAACTGCACGTTGTAAGTGACCGTAGTATTACGCTTAACCAACGTACCCAATTACTTACCGAAAACGCCATTGTAGGTATGATTTTGGTACTTATATTTTTATCGCTGTTTTTGAATACGCGTTTAGCCTTTTGGGTGGCATTTGGTTTGCCGATTTCCTTTTTGGGGATGTTTATTTTTGCCGGATTTTTTGATGTAACCATTAATGTTCTATCGCTTTTTGGTATGATTATCGTTATCGGTATTCTGGTGGACGATGGTATTGTGATAGCGGAGAATATTTACCAGCATTACGAAAAAGGAAAATCACCGATTCAGGCGGCTATTGATGGTACTATGGAAGTTATACCACCGATTGTTTCAGCAATTATTACCACTGTTCTGGCTTTTTCTATTTTTCTGTTTTTAGATGGGAGAATAGGAGATATTTTTAGTGAAGTATCTGTTATCGTAATTCTTACATTGGTAGTTTCATTGGTGGAAGCGCTCATTATTCTGCCGGCACATTTGGCACATTCCAAAGCTTTGCAGCCTATGGAAAAGAAACCCAAAACAAAAGTCGGACAGGCCTTTGCCAAACTTCGGGTCATAAACGAAATGGGAGACCGTTTTATGGTTTGGATGAGAGATAAACTATATAGCCCTGCTTTACGTTTCGGACTGCGCTATAAAGTGCTTATGTTTGCTTTTTTTGTGATAGCACTTTTTCTTACTTTGGGTTCGGTAGGAGGAGGAATTGTTCGAACCTCGTTTTTTCCCCGCGTGGCAAGTGATCGGGTTTCTGTAGATTTGTTGATGCCTAATGGAACTAATGAGAAGGTGACCGATTCCATAATATCGCTGATTGAAGAGAAGTCGATCATAGTGAACCAAGAACTTACGGATAAGTACCTGAAAGGAACTGGTAAAAAGTTGTTTGAAAATACGATCAAAAAAATTGGTCCGGGTAGTTCAGCTGCTTCTTTAGATATAAATCTTTTGCCAGGGGAAGAGCGACCTGATGTTATTAGTTCTAACATGGTAACCAATCGACTTCAAGAATTGATGGGACCCGTGATTGGGGTTGAAAGCCTTATTTATGGTACTGGGGGCAATTTTGGTGGTAGTCCGGTATCCGTATCTCTTTTAGGAAATAATATTACAGAACTTAAAGCTGCAAAAAAAGAGCTGAAGGGAGTGCTGGAAAATAATGCCCTACTTAAAGATGTGGCCGACAATGATCCCGCCGGTATCAAAGAAATAAGGCTAGAGCTCAAAGAAAATGCCTTTTTGTTGGGGTTAGACCTCCGTACGGTAATGAACCAGGTAAGAGCAGGTTTTTTTGGTTCCCAAGCACAACGTTTTCAGAGAGGTCAAGATGAAATTAAGGTATGGGTAAGATATGATCGAGAGAATCGATCTTCGATTACCAATTTGGATGAAATGCGTATTGCAACCCCAGATGGAAACAAGGTGCCTTTTAAAGAAATTGCAAGCTATACAATCGAAAGAGGAGATGTTGCCATAAACCATCTAGAAGGACAACGTGAGATTCAAGTTTCGGCAGATATTAAGAACGAAAAAACGACAAGTGCTACAGATATTATGAATGAAATTCGCACGGTGATAATGCCTGAAATTCAATCGAAATATCCCACGGTCACAGCTTCTTATGAGGGGCAAAACAGAGAAGCTGCCAAAATGACCAGCTCTATAAAGGTGGTCGGATTGACGGTACTGTTGTTAATTTACATTACAATCGCATTTACATTCCGAAGTTTCAGTCAACCTTTGTTACTTATTTTATTGGTGCCGTTTAGTTTAACAGCGGTAGCTTGGGGTCACTGGATTCATGGTTTTCCCGTAAATGTTCTCTCTATGTTAGGTATTATCGCCCTAATAGGTATTATGGTTAATGATGGTCTCGTTCTCATTAGTAAGTTTAACGGAAACTTACGTGACGGAATGAAATTTGATGATGCTATTTTTGAGGCAGGGCGTTCTCGTTTTAGAGCTATATTTTTGACCTCTATAACTACTATAGCAGGTTTGGCACCCCTATTATTGGAAAGAAGTAGACAAGCCCAGTTTTTGAAACCTATGGCCATATCCATTGCGTATGGTATTGCTTTTGCAACAGTTCTTACATTGTTGTTGTTGCCTTTGTTTTTGGCATTTAGTAATAGGATGAAAGTTACTACGAAATGGCTTAAGACGGGTAATGATATCACCAAAGAAGAAGTAGAGCGTGCGATTAAGGAGCAAAAAGAGGAACAGCATATGCAAGATAGACCGACACAAGCTTTAAATGGAGCTTCGGTGAAATTGAAGAAGCTACCCCAAAAAATGGAAGGTAAAGAATAGTCCTAAGAATGAAGAGAATACTTATAAGTGGCCTATTGCTAATGGTCTTTGGAAGTCTTTTTCCCCAAGATGGTTTATTGTCAAAAGAGGATGCCGTAAATCTGGCGCTTGAAAATAATTTCGGTATAAAAGTCGCCAAAAATGAGATGATGATTGCCGACAACAATCAAAGCTTGTTAAACTCGGGTTATCTGCCTAGCTTAACGGGCTCTGCAGGGGCGAATTATAATGAATTGAATAGTACTACGGGCTATCCGGGCCAATTTGATGCAGATGGCCAGGCCCGGCCAGATCTTGAGATTAATCATGCCGAATCACAGTCTTATAGTGCGGGCCTTAATGTAGATTACACCATCTTCGACGGCTTAGGGCGGTTTTACAATTATAAGAGACTGAAAGAACAGTATGCCCTAAGTGAGCTACAGGCTAGGGAAACCATAGAAAATACCTTACTTCAACTTTTTAGTGTTTATTTTGAGGTAGCACGACTTTCGGAAAACGAAAATGTTTTGCAACAGGCTTTGGAAATTTCTACCGACCGTATCAAGAGGGCCGAATACTCGTTTGAATATGGCCAAAATACAAAGCTTGATATTTTAAATGCCCAAGTAGATGTGACCAATGATAGTATCAACCTCTTAAATACAAGGCAACAATTAGTGAATACCAAGCGTGATTTGAATGTGGTTTTAAATCAAAGTCTTGATGCGGTCTACGAAGTTGATACTTTGGTACATTTTATCCCCAAACTACAATTAGAGGAACTGGTGAATCAAGCCAAAGAGAATAATGTCGCCATTCTTCAAACACGGCGCAATATGGCCATCAATGACTATGATATTAAGGTTAATAAGTCAGGATATTTACCCACTGTGGGTTTAAATGGCTCTTATGGTTGGAATTTAAATCAAAGTGCAGCTTCCTCGTTTATTCCTGGACAGGTTATTCCTGGAAGCAATAGAAATAGCTTGAATTTTGGATTGGGTGCAAGTCTTACTTGGAACCTCTTTGATGGAGGTGGTACCGCTGTACGGGTTAAAAATGCAAAAATTGCCTATGCAAATCAAGAACTACTTCAGAAGCAAGTGACCCTAGAGGTAGATAGGGATATTGCCAATGCACTCGCCATATATGAAAACCGTTTGACTATTTTTGAGATACAAGAGCAGAATGTGGTGACCAATCAGAACAACTTTGAACGCTCGAAAGAACAATTTCAATTGGGTCGTATTACTTCCATTGAATTTAGACAGGCCCAAATCAATTTATTAAATGCCCAGACGAATAAAAATCTGGCCAAATATGACGCCAAATTAGCAGAGCTTCAACTTCTTCAACTTACGGGGCAATTGCTAAACGTAGCTTTATAGGGGTCTTCAGTCTTTTTAGGTTTATAACTGTTCCATTTCTGAATAGGAACAAAACAATTAACGTGCTTTTTCGAGCTTAGTATTTGGGTGGGGTGTAAAACCGTTTAATCCTTAGAGGATTATGGTTATATAATCTCCGTATTAGATTATAATATTTTTTGTTTTCAGGGTAAAAAAATATCAGATTCGTAATTTTTTTAGGATAAAAATTGACAAATGTGTTTTTTTTACAATTATTTTTTCTACATTCGAAAATGTTAAAAAAATTAACATTTTATTAAAACTAACAAATTAACTTTAACTCAAACACATGCTAAGAAGAAAAATTACTTTTCTGCTGATGGCTATTTCTATGCTGTCATTTAATGCAATATTGGGGCAAGTAACCGGTACCGTAACTGACGGTAGTGGTGTTCCTTTGCCTGGTGCCAGTATTGTTGTAAAGGGAACTACCGTTGGAACAGTAGCTGATTTTGATGGAAATTATGCCATCAACGTCGACTCAAACGGAGTACTGGTTTTTAGTTACGTGGGCTTCAGGCCTCAAGAAATCGGTGTAAATGGAAAGTCGAGTATCAATGCTTCGTTAGAGGCAGATGCCAGCCTGCTCGACGAAGTGGTAGTGGTCGGTTACGGTACCCAGAAAAAAGGGTCGGTAACGGGATCTATCGCGACCATTGGGGCAGAGGCTATCGAAAAGATCGCTACCTCAAGCAGTATCGATGCTATAAAGGGCCAAGTCGCCGGTGTTGATATTCAGGCAAACGGGGGTAGGCCCGGTGAAAATTCTACGGTTCGTATAAGAGGTAGGCGTTCTATCTCGGCATCTAACGACCCTCTGTATGTTATCGATGGTATTCCTCAGATTAGTGGTAATGCAGCGGTAGCCGATATCAATCCTCAAGACATTGAATCGATGAACGTACTTAAAGATGCGGCAGCAACTGCAATTTATGGTTCGAGAGGTGCCAACGGGGTTATTCTAATTACGACCAAGAGGGGGCGCGTGGGCGACACCAAAATAACTTACAGTACGCACTACGGCGTTACTTCGGCTACACGGCTGGTCGACATGATGGATGGCGAGCAGTTCGCAGGTCTAAAACGTGAGTCAAGAAGAAGACCGGCTACTGAGGGTGATCCAAGTTGGAACGGAACTATACCTGCTGATGATGTTGTTTTTGAAGATCCTGTTGAATTAGAATCGATTGCTTTAGGTCGTTCGACGGACTATTTGGATTTGGTTTTAAACAACGGTTGGCAGACCAATCATCAGGTAAGTGTCAGCGGGGGGTCTGAAAAGACAAACTTTAATACCTCGGTAGGTTACTTTAACGAGCAGGGTATTATTAGTAATATGGATTTTGAGCGTTTTACGGGAAGGTTGAATCTTGATCATAAAATAAGTGACGTGTTTAAAGTCGGTATGTCCTTTACTGTGTCACACTCCATTCAAAACTACGGTTCGAATGCCGTAATGGGAGAGTCACTTTCGAACAATCCGTTAGGTGTTCCTTATGATGCAAATGGAGAAGTAATATTTTTACCTACCAATGATGGTATCCGTACGAATCCTTTAAGCGAATTGGTTGATGGTGCTTTTGTCGATGAACGAAAAGTTACACGGGTCTTTGTTCCCGTTTATTTAGATATCAATATAGCCGAGGGACTGAAATGGACAACCAATTTTGGTCCTGATATCCGGTATTATAGAAGAGGTGAATTTAGGGGCAGCTTGACCAATGATAACAGGGGAGGCCCCGGTGATGCAGAAGTTGAAAACATTCAAAACTTCGGCTATACCCTTGAAAATATACTGAACTACAATACATCATTTAATGATAAGCATAACTTTGGAATGACTTTGCTGCAAAGTATCCAGAGTTCAAGAAGAGAACAATTTAAGTCGGAAGTATCGAATATTCCCTACGAGGAGCAGCAATTTTATAATATGTCAACGGCTTCCGTAAAAGGTGTCATTGATTCAGATTTGGAAGAATGGACCTTGGCATCGTTTATGGGAAGGCTGAATTATGATTTCGACGGCAAGTATCTTTTTCAGGCTTCGCTGAGAGCGGATGGCTCCTCAAGATTGGCGGAGGGAAAAAAATGGAATTATTTTCCAGGGATATCCGCTGGGTGGAGAATTTCCCAAGAAGATTTCTTGTTGGATTCGAATACCATTTCCGATTTGAAATTAAGACTTTCTTATGGGGAAGTTGGGAATACTTCGGTAAATCCTTACCAAACTCAAGGAACATTGGGTGCGTCTGATTATGCATTCGGAGAAGGATCCGCCTTAGGATTTGCCTTAAGCGAAATACCCAACAGTAGTCTAGGTTGGGAGGTGTCTAAAACCATAGACGTAGGTTTTGATTATGGGTTCTTTAATAATAGAATAAGTGGGTCCTTTGATTATTTTTCTACCAAGACATCTGCGCTACTTTTAGATAGAACCTTACCACCTTCTTCCGGTTATTCAAGTGTTTTTCAGAATGTCGGGTCAACGGCTACAAGGGGGGTTGAATTTGGGATTAATGGAGATGTCATACAAAACCAGAATCCCGACGGGTTCAACTGGAACATTGGCTTTAATATAGCAAGTTATAAAGAAGAAATTACTGAATTGCCATTGAAAGACGAAAATGGTAATTCTTTAGATGACCTGGGCAATAGATGGTTTATTGGGCAACCGGTAAATGTATTTTATGACTATGAAAAAATCGGTATCTATCAGACTAGTGAAGAAGCTTTGGCGGCTAGTGCTGAAAGCAAGGTGCCTGGGGAAATCAAGTTGAAAGATCAAAATAATGATGGTGTTATTACTGATGAAGACCGAATTATTTTAGGAACCGATATCCCTGATTTCTATGGTGGTATTACCAATACCTTTAATTATAAAGGTTGGGACTTAAGTTTCTTCTTTTATTTCCGTCAAGGGCAGATGATACGTTCTCGGTTTCATGATAGTAACAACGGACTATTTGGTCGTTATAATAATTTAGATGTTGACTATTGGTCAATAGATAACCCTACAAATGATGCGCCAAGACCGAACGAAAATCAAGAAAGCCCAAAAAATGCTTCGACCATGTCTTACTTCGATGGTAGTTATGTGAAGCTGAGAAACTTACAATTGGGGTATAATTTTCCAAGTTCCTTGACCAAAAAATTGAACATTTCAAATTTGCGATTGTACCTATCAGGTCAAAACCTTTGGTTCTTGACCGATTTTGAAACGTTTGACCCGGAAGTGTCTGAAGAAGATGATGATGGTGGAAATGGCGTATCGAGTAGTACGGTACCCAGCAACAAAATGTTCTCTATAGGTTTGAACGTAACTTTTTAAGAAAAAAATAGTGTTGAAAAACGATATAAATAAAATATTATGAAAGGAAAAAAATATACACTTTTGCTCTTGGCACTGCTATTTGTATTGCAGTCGTGTGAGCAGTTTTTGGAAGAAGAACTGATTTCCGATGTTTCTTCGGGAACATATTATACCACTGAAGCAGGGTTAGAAGATGCAGTTGATGCAACTTACGCATGGTTAAAGGGGTTCTATGGTCCTGAAAGAGGTTTTACGATGACAACCTTTGGGACTGATATCTTTACAAATGGTGCAGATGGTAGCCATAAAAGGGTAAACCTTTATGATGGGTCGTTCAATGCCACCGAAAGCTATGTTAATGAATCATGGAGAGATTGGTATCGCGGGGTCAATCAGGCCAATGCGGTAATAAATCGATCCCAAGACGTGGTGATGGACGAGGCCCAAAAAACCATATGGTTGGCCGAAGTACGTTGGTTAAGGGCTTTTTATTATTTCGATATTGTAAGAACATACGGCGATGCCCATTTGAGTTTGGAAGAAACCGAAGGAGTAGAAGTGGAAGCAAATAAAACTGCGGCTTCTGAAATCTATAGTCAGGCTATTGTCCCAGATTTGGAATTTGCCATAGCCAATCTGCCAGCGGTTCAAGATGAATATGGAAGGGCAACCAAGGCGGCGGCTGAATTTTTATTGGGTAAAGTATTGCTGAGGCGCAGTTATACTTCGTATGCCGCAAGTGATGATGCATCAAGGGCCGAGGCGTTGTTTGGTAATGTAATCAACAACTACGGTTTTGAATTGTTAGATAATTATGGCGATTTATGGGATATCAATAACCAAGAGAATTCTGAAATTGTTTGGAACTTGACTATTTCTAAAGCACTGGTAGACGACGGTACCGATGATGAAGGGCATAGAGGACATTTATATTTTTTAATGGAATATGACGTTCGTCGAGGTATGAGTAGAGATGTTGCCAATGGTAGACCTTGGAAACGATTTAGGCCAACTCCCTTTATGCTTGGGCTTTGGGATCGAACTATCGATACACGGTATGATGCTGGCTTTAAACATGTTTGGTATGCCAATAAAGAAGTTAGTGATGAAAGGGGAACATTGGCTATTGGCGATACCGCCTTGTTTATTCCAGGTCCTGGAAAAGATATCGAGTGGCCGCAACCAAGAAAAGATGCGGCACCTTATGAAGTATATACGGTAGATGATTATACGGAACGGGTTTTTCCTTCAGTGAATAAGTGGATCGATCCTACAAGACCTGATCGCCAAAAAACCCAAGGGCAACGTGACGTCGTCTTAATGCGTTTGGCCGATGCTTATTTGTTACGTGCCGAAGCACGATTGAAGCAAAATAATGCGGCTGGGGCTGCTGCTGATATAAACGTAGTACGTGATAGAGCTGCAGTACCGGGGATGGAAGCATCCATGCAGATTGCCGCAGGTGATGTAGACCTTGACTTTTTGTTGGACGAACGTGCTAGGGAAATGTACGGTGAGCATGCGCGCTGGTGGGATTTGACACGTACTGGCAAACTAGTGGAACGTGTTAGGCTGCATAATGTACAAGCGGCACCCAACATTCAAGACTATCATACGGTAAGGCCGATTGGTCAGGATCAAATTGATAGAACAGTTGGCGGTTACCCGCAAAATCCAGGTTATCCACAGTAAGAATTGATTGTTTAATTAATAAACAAAGGTCGATACATGCGTATTGGCCTTTGTTTTTATATTTTTGAGTGTAGCTAATACTATAAATATGGAAAAAATAGGTTTCGGCATAATTGGTACAGGATCGATTGTAAATACGTATGTCAAATGTATTGATGAGTTGACTCAAGCTAAGCTCGTTGCGCTCTATACAAAATCTAGCGAAAGAATAGATAGTGCGCAGAAAGAATTCGGGGTGCCGGTTTTTGATGATATGGAGCAATTTCTCAAACAAGCTGATGTCAACATCGTTTGTGTATGCAATGAAAGTGGCAACCATGGAGCAGCGATCAAAGCTGCCGCAAAAGCGGGTAAACATGTGCTTTCTGAAAAACCTTTGGAAGTTTCGTTGGAAAAAATAGATGAAGTAATAGCGGTTTGCGAACAACAAAAAGTAATGTTGGGATGTACGCTTCAGAATAGATGCAGCCCTGAGTACGTTGAACTTTACGATGCAGTAAGTCAAGGTAAATTAGGCAAATTGTTAATGGGTAATGCGCATATCAATTGGTATCGCCCTACCGAATATTATAAGAACAATCCGTGGCGGGGAACTATGCGGTTGGATGGTGGTGCCGCATTTATGAATCAAGGTGTACATACTATTGATTTGTTATTGAACGTCATGGGGCAGGTCAATTCGGTCTTCGGAAATGTAAAGACCCTGGTACATGATATTGAAGGAGAGGATGTCGGTTCGGCCATACTTTCCTTTGCCAGTGGGGCAATTGGTACGATAACGGGGGGTACGGCACTTTATCCGGGCTATCCCGAAAAATTGGAAGTCTACGGAGAAAAAGGCAGTATTCTTATGGAAGGGGGGGAAATTGTACAATGGAATGTAAAGGGACTTCCGCGACCATCATCTACTCCAAGTAGAGAGTTGGGCAGCGGAGCAAGCGACCCTACGGCGATAACCCATTTAAACCATAAGAAGGTTATCGAAGATATGATGACGGCAGTAATGGAAAACAGGTCACCAATGGTCGATGGTCCCGAGGCACGAAAAGCAGTGGAGGTAATTACCTCCATTTATAAATCATCGGAAGAAGCACGAGTTGTATCTTTATAATCTGATTCCGGTCGTTTGAGTAATCGAAGAACTTAAGGTCTGATATAAAAAATGTACGAACACTATTTTCAATGTCCATATTGCTGGGAAGAAATATCGATGTTGCTTGATCCTTCGGTTTCTGAACAAACGTATGTTGAAGATTGTGAAGTGTGCTGTAACCCTATTTCAATAACGCCTAAATTTGAGAATAATGAGTTGGTTGGGTTTGAGGCTGCGGATATCGAACAATAACGATATTTATGCAAGCGTATTCTAAAAGTCCAGGACTAAAATTTAAAAATTGAGCTTTGGGTTTTAGCTTTAATACTGTTTGGGAAGGCATTGAAAAGCTTTAATCCATTACTTTTATTTTTCCACCGAATACTTTGTCTTTTTCTATCTGTTTTGGGTTGCCGTGTATATAAATCGATCCACCGGCCCGAACCTTTGCCACAACACTTTCCGAAGCTTTTACATCGGCCCTTCCGCCTGCGTTTACAGTTACTTTGGTGGTGCCCGTGTTCAAGGCTTCGTTGTATACTTTTCCACCGGTATTGACCATTACCTCTTGTGCATCGGCATTTCCGGTCAAGGTAATTTCACCACCTGAAATTGATTTTGAGTAAAGATCCTTGATATCGACCTTTAAATCGATGTGACCGCCTTCCTGTGTTTTTATTTCGACACGTTCCCCTGAAACAGTTTCTTTTGAGTTTATTTTGGCATTCTCATTGGCATCCAAAAGTTTAAATGTTTCCGAATAGTAGAGTGTCGCTTTAGCTTCGTCCCCATCCATGAAATTATCGAATTCCATACGAATTTTTAGTAATCCGTTTTTATTCGAGATGTTCACTTCGTCTTTATCATCTCCAGTAATTTCCAATCTATTTTCATTGCTCTTTACCAACGTAACGACTATGCGATCATATACTTTGAGTTCAGTGAACTTTTCCAGTTCCTTGATATTTCTTTTTTGTGCCAATAAGAGTATAGGCGAAACGATTGCTATAAATAATAGAAGGGAATTTTTCATTTTTTTGCTTATCTATGTTTTGTTAAGTTCAGATGACTAGAATTAGCACATCAAAAGTACTATATTTTCCTAAAAATCAATATTAGCAGGTTAAACTTCACATGCCGCAAAAATAAAGGGCAAAAACAAAAAAGTTTTCGCAATGCGTAAAGAATCCATATCTTGGGATGCAATTTAAAAAATAGAAAATGAAGTATCGTATGGGTAAAGAATTAAAGGTTTTTTTCTGTTGGTTTTTTGTGAGCGGACTTTTGTTGGTCTCCTGCAAATCGGCAAAACCGGCAGCAACTGAAAATGAGAAAGAAGTAGCTCAAAAAGAACAATCCAAACCTGCTGATTTCACCCAAGAAGTTCCGGGAACCGATGTTTCATTTGAAATGGTAGGTATTCCTAAAGGGAGTTTTAAAATGGGAAGTCCCGAATCGGAAACAGATAGAAAAGCTGATGAGGGTCCTCAAAGAGAAGTTGAGCTAGATGCTTTTTATATGGGTAAGTATGAACTTACTTGGGAAATATTCGAACTTTTTTTCAAGCAGAACCAAGAGCTTTTTGTAAAATTAGATAATGATAAGGTAATGAAAATCGATGCCATTACCAGACCAAGCCCGCCTTACGAAGATCCTTCATACGGTATGGGCAAAGAAGGGTTTCCTGCCGTCAGTATGTCTGCTTATTCAGCCTTGGTTTTTTGCAAATGGCTGAGCACCGTCACAGGAAGGTTCTACAGGTTGCCAACCGAAGCCGAATGGGAGTACGCTGCCAGGGCGGGTACAGAAGAGGCTTATAGCTTCGGGGATACTACAGTTGATTTGGATGCCTATGCGGTATATTATAAAAATGCGGATGGAAAATATGCAAAAGTTGGTACGAAAAAACCCAATCCATGGGGCCTTTATGATATGCATGGAAATGCTGCGGAATGGACTTTGGATGAATATAAAGAGGATGCCTATGCTACTTTGGAAAGCAAAAATCCATGGCTGACCCCAAAGGTTATCCACCCGCGTGTTTATCGTGGCGGTTCTTGGGACGATGATGCCAAAGTGCTTCGTTCGGCTTCAAGATCGGCTTCAAGTTTGAAATTGCAAAAGCGCGACCCACAGATTCCAAAAAGTTTTTGGTGGTTCACAGATTCTAATTTTGTTGGTTTCCGTTTGGTAAGTCCAGAACCGCAACCAAGTGCAGAGGAACAAGCAAAATTCTGGCAGACCGTATTAGACGAATAGGTTTTATAAGAAAAGATGGAAATCCAAGAGTTGAAAATTTTCTCGCAAAATATTAATGAGCAAGAAAGTTTCTATTCAGAGGTGTTGGGTTTCAACTGTATTCGCACATCGGCTTCGACCTTGGAGGTGATTACCAAAGAAAACAAGTTGATACTTGAAAAGTCTGACAGCGCGTCGTACTATCACTTTGCTTTTCTGATACCACCGAAATCCATAGAATCGGCAATAACTTATGTAGAAGATAGATCTATCGAATTATTAAGGTTTAGAAATGATAAGATCATTCATTTTGATTCGGGAAGGGCTATTTATTTTTATGACAAGGACGCAAACATTGTCGAATTTATCGAAAGGCCTTCGTTAAAGTATTTGTCGCAACATTCTTTTTCGGCCGATAGTATTATTAAAGTGAACGAAATTGGTCTTCCAGTGAAGAATCCTATGCAAGTAGCGAAAAGACTGGTGCGAGATTTTGATGTGGAACCGTTGGAAGAAATTGGTTTCAACGATAATTTTTGTTGGGTAGGAGATTATAATGGCGTAATTATTGTTGTTAAGGAGGGCAGAAATTGGCTGCCCACAGAGAAGCCTGCAATAGAAAATGAATTTTCAATTTGGTACCGTGATAAAGGGATAGTAACTAGTCTAAAATTCGAGAATAACCAGATTAACCGATCCTCGAATGAGGGTGGGCAAGACCATTCGAGTTAATGGTTTGGTTGAGGTGTCAGGAACAGCGGATAATTAGGAATTTTTGCCGTAAGGGTTATTAATTTAATAAAAAGTAAATAGACATATGAAAAAGGTTTTGATTTTTGCATTCCTAGGTTTAACGTTGAATGTATTGGCGCAAGATACGTATACCCTTTCTCCTGAGAGCACATTAAAGATAGATGGTTCATCGACCATTCATGATTGGACGGTTACTGCCAATACGTTAGCGGGAAGTTTAAAAGCAACCACGGCTACTTTGAACGAAATTTCTTTTGAAGTGCCCGTAGAAAACATTCAAAGTGAACGGGGTGCGGCAATGGATAAAAAAATGCACGAAGCTTTAAAAAAAGACGAATACCCAAAAGTGATTTTCTCCCTGAAGGATGTTAGCAACCTAGGAGCGGAAAATCAAACGTTATCAGGTACGTTGAATATTGCAGGTGTTGAGAAAGAGGTGGAGATTGAGACCAAAGTAGAGCAAACTGATAGTAAATTAAAATTGAGCGGTGCCAAAGCACTAAAGCTGGCCGATTTTAATATGGAGCCTCCCACAGCAATGTTCGGTTCAATTGTAGTGGGTGAAGACATTACGGTAAACTTCGATTTGTCTTTTATCAAAGAGTAAGTGTTTAATGCTCAAGAGCATTTTTCGAATTTTGAATTTACTCCTATCTTGATTATACGTACAGTGATGTATGTTGTTAGCCATTTTTAATGTTTAAGAAAAACAGAGCATATTATTCTGTCTTTTTTGAAAATGGTATTTTCTACCATAACATCATACAGTCTTATTTCTTTTAGCGACAAAATAGGGGGTATAGGTAATCAAAAAAGCATTTGGGCTTATTATTCGGAAATCATTAACTTTAAACATTAATTACTCCGTTTAATGAAACAAAAAATAGGCATTTTCATCATTCTTTCAATTTTGGTCGGCGCCCTCTTTGCCGTAAAGCAGGGTACGTTCACATTTAAGAACGACGGATATGCGAAGGTGAGGATACCCGATGTGGTCGACTACAATTTCCATATCAAGCCCATTCTTTCCGATAATTGTTACACCTGCCATGGTCCCGATGCGAACCAGCGCAAGGCGGGCCTTCGGCTCGACCTTGAGGAGAGCGCCTTTTCGGAACTTTCCGAAAGCCCCGGCAAGCATGCGCTCGTCGCCGGCAGGCCGAATGCGAGCTTGCTCTACCAGCGTATTGTCTCGGAGGATGCGAGCGAGGTCATGCCGCCTTCCGATTCACAATTGAAGCTCAAGCCCCATGAGAAAGAGCTTATCAAAAAATGGATCAAACAGGGGGCCAAGTTCGAGAAACACTGGGCCTACATCCCTCCCGAGAAATCGGAGCCGCCTAAACCGGAGACTGCCGGTTGGGGCCATAACGAGATAGATGCCTTTATACTGGAGAAATTGGAGGAGAGCGGGCTTCTGCCCTCGAAACGTGCGGAAAAGGACATTCTTTTGCGCAGAATGGCACTGGCCCTTACCGGCCTGCCGCCGACGGCGGATCAAATAAAAAAACTTCAAAAAGACCCTTCGGAGGAAGGTCTTGAGCGCCTGGTAGACGAACTTTTGGCCTCCCCGGCCTATGGCGAGCGCATGACCCAAGTCTGGTTGGACGTGTCGCGCTACGCCGATTCCCACGGCTATCAAGACGACAGCTATCGCACCATGTGGCCCTGGCGGGATTGGGTGATCCATGCATTCAACGAGAACCTGCCCTATGACGATTTCCTGACCTGGCAATTGGCGGGAGACCTCCTGCCCGATGCTACCAGGGAACAGATTTTGGCCACCGGTTTCAATAGGAACCATCCCATTACACAAGAAGGGGGGGTCATTCAAGAGGAGTACCGGTCCAACTATGTAGTGGACCGTACCAATACGCTGGGCAAGGGTATTTTGGGCATCACCCTCGAATGTGCCAAATGCCATGACCATAAGTACGATGCCATATCCCAGAAAAATTATTTCGAGGTCTACTCCTTCTTCAATCAAGTGAATGAAAAGGGTCTGCAAATGGATGCCGTTCAGGCCAAGAACCAAAAATATTTTGCCGATGCGCCCTATATCACCATAACCCAAGAGGAGACCAAGAGTGTACTCGACTTCATCAATATGAAGGAGAACGAAAAAATAAACGTAATGGTTATGAACGATTCGGCACCAAAGGAAAATTATGTGTTGAACCGTGGCAATTACGATGACCCTACCGATGAGGTGTTACCGGGAACTCCGGAACGCATCTACCCGTTTTCAGAAGACCTACCCAAGAACAGATTAGGTCTCGCAAAATGGGTGACAAGTACTGATAACCCGCTAACAGCCCGGGTTTTTGTAAACCGTACCTGGTCGATGCTCTTTGGCAGGGGGCTGGTGGAGACCGAAGAGGATTTCGGGGTACAGGGCAGTTTGCCTACCCATCCCAAATTGTTGGACTGGCTTTCGCGGGATTTCATGGAGAATGGCTGGGACATCAAATACTTATTGAAGAAAATAGTGCTTTCGGCCACCTACCAACAAAGTTCCGAACTCAGACCAGAACTGAAAAAGGCCGATCCCGAGAACAAATTATTGGCCAGGGCCCCACGGTTCAGAATGAGCGGTGAGATGATCCGTGATTATGTGCTGGCCACTAGTGGTGTACTGAACCGAGAGATCGGAGGGCCGAGCGTAAAACCCTACCAGCCCGCAGGACTCTGGGAGGAGACCAATGCGGGGGGCAATCGTGGCGTTTTGACGAAATATGTGGAAGATGAGGGTGAAAAGCTGTACCGGCGCTCGTTGTACACGCTGTGGAAACGTACCTTGCCACCCCCCACCATGTCGATTTTCGATGCCCCTAACCGTGATTTTTGCGAAGTGAGGCGCCAGAAGACCAATACGCCGTTGCAGGCGCTCGCCCTGCAGAACGATGTGCAGATGCTCGAAGCGGCACGGGTATTGGCACAGAACGAAGTGGCCGCCAATACCGATGCGGACTCCCTGGTGCAGGATGTATTTAGGAACATACTGGTGAGAAAGCCCCGAACGGAGGAACTGCAAACTTTGGAGCTCTACTATGAAGATGCATTCGCAAAGTTCTTGGACAGTAAAGAAGATGCCGAAAAGTTGTTGGCCGTCGGGGACTACGAAAAACGGGATACGGACCCCGCGAAGACCGCTGCCCTGATGCTTACTGCACAGGTCATCTATAATCTGGACGAGACGATTACGATAGAATAAGATCATGGAAGAAGACAAAACAAACAAGGAAAGCCCGTTAAAGGTAAATCGCAGGCACTTTTTTTCACAATTGAGCGTGGGTATCGGGTCTTTGGCCCTAGGGTCGTTATTGATACCCGACCTTTTTAAAAAGGAACAGGATGTTCTGACCGGCAGGGCATTGGGAATACCGCATTTCGCGCCCAAGGCCAAACGCGTTATTTATCTGTTCCAGGCCGGGGCGCCCTCACAATTGGAAACTTTCGACCACAAACCTACGCTGCGAAAACGGATGGGCGAGGATCTGCCCGAATCGATCAGGAACGGACAGCGATTGACCGGAATGACCTCGGGACAGGACAAGTTCCCCCTGATGCCCCCGGCGGTGAAATTCAACCAGCACGGAAAGAGCGGGGCCTGGGTCAGTGATTTTTTTCCCCATATCGCAAAAATAGCCGACGAGATCTGTATCGTAAGAAGTATGCATACCGAGGCGATCAACCATGACCCGGCCATTACCTTTTTTCAAACGGGCAGCCAACAGGGGGGCAGACCCAGTATGGGATCGTGGATGAGCTATGGGCTCGGCAGCGAGAACAAGAACCTTCCTTCTTTTGTGGTATTGACATCCCGTGGAAAGGGCAATAGTCAGGGCCTGTACTCTAAATTATGGTCGAGCGGATTCCTTGATTCCAAGCACCAGGGCGTATTGCTGCGCGCCGGAAAGAATCCAGTACTTTATCTGAACGACCCCGAGGGGATATCCCGTTCCGACAAACGGCACCTGCTCGACAACGTATCGTCGCTGAACAAACTGCACCATGTAGAAACGGGCGACGACGAGATAGAATCACGTATCGCACAATATGAGATGGCCTACCGCATGCAGATGTCAGTACCCGACGTCATGGACATTTCAAAGGAACCGGAGTCGATCATAAAATTATACGGCGAAGATTGCCAAGTGCCCGGCACCTATGCCGCAAATGCCTTGCAGGCCCGAAGGTTGGCCGAGAACGGGGTCAGGTTCATACAATTGTACCACCAAGGATGGGACCAACACGGTAACCTGCCCAATGAAATGGCCGGTCAGGCAAAGGATGTCGATCAGGCCTCCGCGGCGTTGATACTCGATCTGAAACAAAGGGGCATGCTGGAGGATACCCTGGTTATTTGGGGCGGGGAGTTCGGGCGCACCAACTACTGCCAAGGGAAGTTCGACCCGGAAAACTATGGAAGGGACCATCACCCCAGGGCATTCAGTATCTGGATGGCCGGTGGGGGCATCAAACCAGGGATTACCTATGGCCAGACCGATGAATTCGGGTACAATGTCGTTGAGAACCCGGTACATATCAATGATTTTCACGCTACGCTCCTACACACCATGGGCCTTCAGCACGAACAGTTGACCTATAAATATCAAGGGCGCCGATTCC
Organism: uncultured Kriegella sp.; assembly: GCF_963975415.1. Lineage (NCBI taxonomy): Bacteria > Pseudomonadati > Bacteroidota > Flavobacteriia > Flavobacteriales > Flavobacteriaceae > Kriegella > uncultured Kriegella sp. Next base: position 134,295 of record NZ_CAXBGN010000002.1, on the reverse strand, counting down.
GATTGACCGATGTGGCGGGTAATGTTGTAAAAGACCTGTTGGCGTAACCTATGACATCAACCACTACAAAAAATCGAAGGGTCGATCTGCTCATTTTTGGCCTTTCCGTATTTCTCGTGTTCTGTCTGATTTTCGAGTCGTTCTTACGGCTACCTATTCTCATTGCCTGGTTGGGGCGTTGGCATCCGTTGATCCTGCATTTTCCCATCGTTCTTTTGTTGATCGCGGCTTTTTTGGGGCTAACGGGAAAGAATGTGCCCAGGGCATTGCTTACCGTAGCCACCGTTACCGCTTTGGTCACGGCCATTTCAGGTTTTTTTCTGGGTAAGGAGGCCGTGGAAAAGGGCAATCTACTGTTTTGGCACCAATGGCTTGGGGCAGGTACCGCCCTTGTGGCGGTCGTATGGTACTGGCTTGACGGGGAAGGTTTCGGAAATACCGTTTACACCAAAGCGCTCCAGGTACTACTGGTCGTTCTGGTCGGGTTTACGGGGCATTTCGGGGGAATGATCACCCACGGGGAAAACTTTCTGGCACTGCCCACCGAAAAGAGTATGGATGGCCCGATACCCGACAATCCGTTGATATACCAACACGTGGTGGCCCGAATACTGAAGAACAACTGTGTTTCCTGCCATAATCCCAACAAGCAGAAAGGCGAATTGTTGATGACCGATCTTGACGGACTTTTGAAAGGGGGAGAGAGCGGGAGTACCTTGGTCCCTGGAAATCCGGAAAAGAGCGAGATCATTAAAAGGTTGTACCTGCCCCTGGCCGACGAGGAACATATGCCCCCCGAGGGCGAAAAGCCATTGAGCACCAGTGAAATACAAATTTTAGAACGTTGGGTCGCCCTCGGGGCTTCCGATACGGTACGCCTGAACCATTTGGGTGCCAACGAACCCCTGGCCTCCCTGGTCAAGGAAATGATGGAGCCCGACCCCATGGAAAAATGGGCGAAACTGCCCAAGGTGGCCGATAGTACCATTCAACGGTTGAGTTCCGATTACTTGACCATCGGACGGATTGCGGGAAGCACCGATGCCCTGCACATCAATATGTACAAACCACCCACCTACGATCCCCGATTGATATTGGACCTGAAGGCCATCAGCAAGAACATCGTGCAGATGGATCTTAGCGGACTGCCCATAGGTGAACAGGAGATGGAACTGGTCGGCAGCTGTGAAAACCTGGAATGGTTGGAGGTCGACCGTACCCCGATCAACGATACCCAGATCGAAGGTCTTAAAAATCTCTCGAACCTGCATACCCTGAAAGTATACGGTACCGATATCGGTGACCCAAGTGCTGCCGTTTTTAAGAATTTGACAAAATTGAAAAGTTTGTATCTATGGGATACCAACATATCGCAAAGCGCTTTGGACAATTTACGGAATGCGGCCCCGGCGCTTTTGATAGATAACGGGATCGATGCGGCAATCCAACCATTTTTTGTAGATCGCGATTCCATTCCAATATCGGGGAACCAAGACAGGGCTATAGAGTAACAAGTTAGAGATTGGTATTAAATACCGTGCTTTGGTTTTAATGAGGTATCGTTTATTGTGGGACAGATGTTGCTGTTGACGGAGAATAATTGGAAATTAGAACAATCTATATAACTAAAAGGATATGAAATTAATACGATTTGGAGCAATAGGAAATGAGAAACCTGGGGTGCAATTGGAAGACGGAAAGCGGCTTGACGTTTCCGGCTTTGGCCAAGATTATGACGAAGACTTCTTTGGGGGTGACGGATTAGAAAAGTTGAAAAGTTGGTTGAACAAAAACGCAGATAGCTGTCCGGTTGTCGGAGGGGAAGTTCGTTTGGGAGCACCGTTATGTCGTCCTTCAAAAATAATCTGCATTGGCTTGAATTATGCAAAACATGCCGCAGAAAGTGGTATGCAAGTGCCAAAAGAGCCCGTGTTGTTTTTTAAGGCTACTTCGGCCATTGTAGGACCAAATGACAATGTTATTATTCCTAAGGGAAGTGAGAAAACCGATTGGGAAGTCGAATTGGCCGTGGTCATCGGTAAAAAGACGTCTTATGTTTCCAAAGCTAAAGCCATGAATCATATTGCCGGATATGTGATGCACAATGATTATAGTGAACGTGCATTTCAAATTGAGCGTAGTGGTCAATGGGTCAAAGGAAAAAGTTGTGATACGTTCGCTCCTTTAGGTCCGTTTATCGCTACATCAGATGAAATAAGTGATCCGCACAATCTAGATTTGTGGTTAAAGGTAAACGGAAAAATGCTACAGAACAGTAATACTTCTGATTTTGTCTTTGATATTCCGACTTCAATAAGTTATATCAGCCAGTTTATGACCTTGTTACCTGGTGATATTATTTCTACGGGAACTCCGTTTGGTGTGGGATTGGGGCTTAATCCACCACGTTATTTAAAATCTGGTGATGTAGTAGAATTGGGCATTGAAGGACTTGGTATTTCCAAGCAAACAGCCAAGGCGTATGAAGAAGTTTAGCAATTATTTCTTTTTTGAATGATTTTGCTGTTATCTAATCTAGATTTTTTAGTAACTTCGCGGCACATTTTTGGATTTTTTCCAAGAATATGTAGTCGGGTCGCGTAGCTCAGCTGGATAGAGCATCTGCCTTCTAAGCAGACGGTCGAAGGTTCGAATCCTTCCGCGATCACCTGAAAACCAAGACTTTAAAGATTAATTTCTTTAGAGTCTTTTTTATTTGCACTCAATTTGCACTCAAAATTTAGGGTTATTTGGTTTTATATGAATTGATTTGAGTTTTATAGGGTTAGTATTTGACCAAAATGCACTTTTTTCTTCTTCTCCCTAACCACAAAAAAGCGCCCGTTAGGGCGCAAGATTCTTTTTTAGTCCTCTTCAATCATAATCTTTTGCATCGTAAAAGGGTCAATCGAACCAATATTTGGAATTAATCAACCAAGAAAAATGGACTTGTATTTTACTTTTAGCAAGCACTATTCTGACCAAATAAATTTAGTCTTACTGATAATCGAATTTTCAGTAGTCATGGTCTACTCTAATGATAAGGGGAACTTTTAAAGATGAAAGCAGCAGGAGAAAAGAGTCGGTAAGGATAATTATGGTCATAACAGACAATCAAGTATTGCGGGGTTTCAATACTTGCTGGCTTTGCAACATATTATACAAAGCCAGCTTGTATTAAAGCAGCGGTGTAATTCTACCATCGGCTGAATGAACTTTTAGATAGTGTCAAGTCTTCAACAGGTGCATTTGGAGCATCGCGTTTTACCGCAGATATTCCATTTTCCCTTGCCACATTGGAATTATACATTTCGCTCATACCCAAAGGCTCTCCATTCGCTGCCTTCAACACAAAGTAATATTTTCCATTCACGCTTGTGTTTCTACCGTAACGACTATCGTACGGCGCATTGATTTTGACCGAGCTAATACCATTCTGACAGCCCTGTTTTGAGGAATAGCCCTCACTGCTGTGCAAAATAATCTCACCATTTCTGGCTCTCAACCTAAAGCGAAATTCATCCGCTGTGTCCTTAAAAATCTGGAATTTTGGATTTTCCATAACAAAATAATTTAGTTAAATAAAAAAGTTAAATTTATGATTTGAAGCATTTTGTGGCTTCATCCATCTATTAACTGAACTTTTTCAATATTACCCCTGAAAGGAAAATATTCTTATTTCAGTTAATCTATTACAAAGCTGCTTTGGATGAATAAAAAGAGTACAAAACAAAGACTGATCGAGCTAACCGATGAAGAATGGCGAATTGCTCTAGAGAAGGCAAGAAGGTTAATTTCTTATCGGGTAAAAGGAAGAACTAAGTATGGGTGCCATAGTCAAAAGGAACTGGGAGTATCTCCGTTCGACTACTATGTAAAGGAGGCCATAGACAAACTGTATGATGGTATCTGGGAATGGAAAGAAGAATACTCTTTTCCTGAACAATTTTCTCGAATAATTGGAAGTTTAATATCGGAAAAGGTACGCAAGTATCAAAAAGGGACTTCCGATGACGATGCCCTTACAAAACCCACGACGAAGTTTGAAGATGTTGCCTTTTTATTTGAAGAGGTTTTTGATGAAGAAGTTGAAATAAATGAAAGGGAAAAAATATATGAAAACCAGTTAAATGTTGTCTTGCAAGCGATAGACAGAAATGCTAATATGGAGACTCTGCTGCTGCTAATAATGGATCAAAAAACAAATGATGAGATTTGTGCTGAAGCCGGATGGGAACGGAAGAAGCTATACAGAGTTACCGACCGGATGAAAAATAGGGTTCGAGACTATGTTTCGGAACAAACCATTAAAATGACAAAATGAATAATACAGAAACTATAAAAAGACTTTCTGAACTATTTGAAGAAGCCATAATAATGCTTCCAGACGATGACATTGCAAATTATGTAAAGGAAAACCCAAACAATGATTTCAACAAACACATTATGTATATCAAAAGGTTAAACACTAAGGCAAAGTCCGAAATGCAACAAAGCCTTACTAATAAGGCCAAGGAAATTTTAGAATCTCTAATAAGTGAAATTGGAAAAAATCAATTTGTGGAAACTTTACTGACTCAACCTAAATATCAAAAATTAGCTCCTCAGCTATTTAGCAAATTTGAAAATATATCGGATAAAGACAAGGAAGAGATGCTAAAGGATAAAAGGTTCATGGAATTAGTTAGAGAGCTTAAGGAGGACTTGAAAAATGAAGGAAATTCCTAGCGATATTGGTTCTAAAAAGGCGAGGCTAGTTTTGGAAGAATGTGGTCTAACCGACGACCCCACCGCCTTACCTTGTGAAGACATTGCCTACTCAAGAGGCATTACTGATGTCAAAGCCATTAACATAGATGGTTCGCAAGGCCGAATAATGATTGACGGAAACGAAGCGGTCATCTCTTACGACAATAAAATTTATATTGAAGGAAAGAGAAGATTTGTAATTGCCCATGAAATCGGGCATTTCGAACTTCATAGGGAATTATTAAACAATCAGGTTCATAATGACGATGAAAGGACCTTAAGCGAGTGGTATAACAAAGGTCCGCATGAAAACCAAGCCAACAGATTTGCAGCAGAATTATTGATGCCCTCACAACTATATCTTGAAAAGGTTAGCGGAAAAATTTTCAATTTGGATTTGATAATATCGGTTGCCAATTTTTTTCAAACGTCCATTACCTCTACGCTCATAAAATATCTCTCATTAGGAGATTTTCCTATAGCCATAATTTTTAGCAATGAAGGAAAGGTCGAATGGAGTAGCTTTTCTAACGATTTCTTACTTCAATATGTCCCTAAAGGCATGGATGTACCAGAAAATTCGGTGGCGGTAGATTTTTACGATGGCCATCAACTCCCAAATGAACCTGAACCCGTGGAGGCTTTAGATTGGTTTTTACATGACTTTAATGTGAAAAAGTATAAGGAAGTTGGTTTCTATGAGCAATGTATTCAAGTGAGCGATAGGGCAATTTTAAGCTGTATTTGGAATGACTAATGCAAAAAGTTATTTAAGGATAACATTCTTCTAAGCGCAATATCCCATGTCAAAAACACCTCTTCAAATTTTACCACGGAAGCCCCATGCCTGTGCCTTTCCTTTCGGACTTTGTAAAATCCGTAAATTCATCCTTGAAACCGTTGTAGACTTCTTCGGTTTTCTTGCCGCTACCGCCCAATAAAGAGGAAACGGCATAAACACCTTTTCTGAGCAGTCGGTTTTGTTGGATATTGGAATGCCTCGTTGATGCTACGTTCACGCTTTCGCGAAGTCCGCTATCCATATGGTGCTGCACCATTTCCCGGTGCAGGTTCGGGTACACTTTTTCCACCGTTAGCATAAAGGCTACCTTGTCGTACATCCCCCTTTCCATTAAATGTCCCGCCCAAAGGTTTTCAAGGTTGTTCCTGCCGTCATTTACAAGGCCATTGATAACGGGTTGCTGTTCTTTTAATGCTTCGGTCAAATCGGGTATTGAACTCAAATACTGGCCCGTTCTTTTCGGTAAAGGACAACTTGTTCTGTTGTCCGTGTAAATCGATTTGACCTCGAACTCTTGTTTTCCCTTTACAAAATAGAACCCCTTGGCATTGAAAAACGCGATATAGTCCTTCGGTGATTTTTCGAAGGGAACGTGCATCCGTTCTGCATTTTTTATATAGGAACCCAAAGCGACACTTTCATATTGCTTTTTGTAGACAGGATTCATTTTTTCATGAAGTTTCGGAAAAATCATGGGCAAGAACATAGCCGTTGCCGTCAACTTGGGGCTATTTTCGGAAGACTGCTCCGATAACATTTCAAGCATTAGGTGGTTTTGGCGGACGAATCCCGTGGAAACATGTTTTTCCATATGCTCGGGGAAGGACAAGTGTCCCAGAGGAACGGGAACCATATGCTTGTTCGATTTGGTAAAGGACAACTCGTTATTTTGATACTTTACGCCCAGAGATTGGAACAAAAGCCGAGCGCTACCCTGTTCTGTACCAACATCGAAAATGCCCTTTTTCAATACGTTACCAATGAGCTTGAATTTGCTTTCCAAGGTTTGCTTTTCCTTTCTGGTTTCAAGTTCATATAGTCTTTCCTTGACGATTGGAAAGGCCTTTTCTACTGCTTTCCTGAATTCTTTCCTTTTATCTTTTGGGATGTAACGTTCCAAGAAATGATGCTTTTTTAAAGCGGTCAAGCTGGAAAAGATATCCCCAAAGCTGGTTTTCATAATATGTTCCGAAAGCAGTCCTTGCTGTTTTGGGGATTTCAGATAGGATGTTGTAAAAGCGTCCTTTATAAGTTTTTGGATCTCCAATTTGAACTGTTTACTTTCCATATCGATTTGGGTGGGTTCGTCCTTGTCGCCAAAAATGTCCAAACGATTCTGCATCCTAATGTTCTTGCCGAGTTCCCTTGCCCTGAAGACATAGCGCGATTTATCAAAGATGGTGTATCCCTCGATAACATCTCCTTTTATATCCAGTTTGATGTCAATGTCCTGATATTCCTTGAGCACATCTTTTAGGTCGTGCGGACGGATTATTTTGAAAAGGTCGTAGGTTGTCCCTATCTGCTTCAAAAATCGTTTCCGATACATCGGCAATAGCTTCGAATTTGAATGTGTATCGAAGACCTTTTGCAGTTTCGGGCCGCTCAGACCTCGGTGCACTGCGGAACCGTTGATGAACCTTGTTCTGTAGCCTTTTTGGTTGTCCAGCCCGTAGGCTACCCCGATTCTTCCAATTTCGTTTTTCGTCTGCCTAACTTCAATATGATAAGGCTTTACCAGTCTTTCGAGTTCATCGAAACTCCGCACTTTGTATTTTTGGTTGATGCTGTTAAGCACATCCTGTAGATAGAATTTCGTCCCTTTTTCCGCATCCATGCCGAATTGTTTTTCCGGCAATCGGTATATCGGTAGTTGGCTTTTTTGTTTCGTTGTCGGTGCTTGGGACAGCCCGTATTTTTTCTCCAGGCACCGCCTTGTCGCCATGCTCCTTTTATGACTATTGTAAATAGGCAGGACTTTTCCATCTTCTTTTACGATAGTGGTTACGATATGGACATGCTCATGCTTGGTATCGTTGTGCCTGACCACCACATAGGGCTGTTCTCCAAAACCCATATTTTCCATATATTCCTTGGAAATCTTGTAAAAGGTCTTGTCATTTAAATGTTCCCCATGGGGAAGGTTCAGGCTGATGTGGGCATAGCGGTTCTTGGTGGCGTTGCGCTGTCCTTGAAAATACAGTACGCTCCCAAAGAACTTTGGCGATATGTTTTGGGAAAACGTGTTGCCGTAACCGAGTATCCGCATACCTTCCTTTCCAAGGACATAGTTCAATGTTCCCGTACAGGTTTCGCCATAAATAATCTTTGCTATCATGCTGGTTTTTCTTCCATCGTAATTTCAATGAGCGAGTACAGCAGTTCGTTCGCTTTTTTTATCTCGTTTTGCAAACTACTGTTCGGACTTTTCAGATTTTTGTGGTGCGCTATCTTGACCAGTTGGTTGATATTGTTGCCGATCTTGTTAATGTGGTAAGCAAGGTTCGAGGTATCGGGGAGCATATCCTTTTCTTCGGATTCGCTTTGCAAAACCAACCTTCTTAAAAGCGGACTTATCGTTCCCCTTTCGGAAATATCCAGATTATAGGATTCACAGATTTTCCCCAATCTTTCATATTCCGTATCGTTGAACCGTAGCATCACGTTATGATACCGTTTCATTTTCCCCAATCGTTTTCGGCCTCTTTTTCGCTGCTTCATATTTATTGCTTTTTAAGGCAAAACACTTCGCAAGAAGTAGACAATTCTAAGTTACTTAGAATGCACCTCGCTATCCGTTTCACGGATAAATATAAGTAATCAATTATGAATTTAACTATCTTATAATCAATTATTTAAGTCGTAAAATCATATAGAACCATATCAATATAAATGGGTACAGATAAGAGATTTATCTGGTCTAATATGGTGTTGAAAAATGGAAGGAAATACGGAAGTGTTCAAGTTTTTTGTGGGTAGGGAGAAAAAAGTTCAAGCGGCTTTTTTGCCGCTTGTGCTTTTGCGCGGACGCGAGGGGGTCTTGCAAAACCGGAACGGAAAGACGACCGAAAGCGGGCGGGCGAAGGTCGCCCGCTCGGGAGGATCGGAGTGGAATTTTTGCAAGACTTCCGCAGTAATAGGGGCGGCCGAATATGAGGTATCACAATTTGTGATACCACCTTAGTCAGATAATTTATATTTTGGAAAATGTGAATTGCTAGTTTAGGCCAATCGTACGGATAAAGAGGTATTGGAGTTACGGTTTTTGATTCCATAGATTAAAGTAATGATTCATTTTTTTTAGTAAAAATGCGAGAAAGTTATCAAAAATCCATAACTTTCTCGGAAAATTACTAAAACTGAACCTGTCGAACTACATTAAAGAACGCCTATCACTTGAAGAATACTCCTTTTCAAGGGCCGAACTAATAAACAGTAGCCCAAAGAATAAAACCGCCCTGACCAATGAACTGTCATACGCTGTTGCAAAAGGCGATATAATTCCCTTAAGAAAAGGTTTTTATTTAATCATACCTCCTAGATATTCAAAACAGGCTAAGCTGCCCATTGAACTATACTCAGAAAAACTTTTCAAAACTTTGGATAGACCTTATTATATAGGTTTATATTCTGCGGCAAAATTCCATGGCGCAAGCCATCAGCAAATTCAGCGAGATTATATCATTACGACAAAGCCCACCCTTTTGGATATAAAAAAGGGTACAATCGATTTACGCTTTTTCACGACGACCACGTGGCCCGAAAAAAACATTATCGATAAGAAAGCCGATGCCGGGATTTTTAAAATTTCAGATCCTGTTTTAACGGCCGTAGACTTGATACATTATCAGAATAAGTTAGGGGGGTTGAATAGAATGCTATCGATTCTGCAAGAGCTCATTGAGGGCATAACCTTCTATAATCTATCGGACTTATTGTCGTGGTATCCCCATAAGAGTACTTTACAGCGTTTGGCATATTTTATTGATGGTTCCGAAACCGATGAACGTGATGAATTGGTTCAATTGCTAGTTGAGTATTTTGAATCCGTGAAGTTTTATCCCGTATTGCTGAGTCCGGTGTCCAAAGAAAAAGCTGGGGCGGTAGACAATTTCTGGAAGGTGGATGTCAACGTTAAACTAGAGAGCGATATATGATACCTAGACCCCATATCGCCCAATGGCAAGACCACGCTCCTTGGAAACAATTTTCACAAGTAGAGCAAGACTTGGTCATTAGCAGAACCTTGGTGGCCTTATTTTCTGATGATTTCCTTCAAGAGAACTTAGCTTTTAGGGGCGGTACGGCTTTACATAAGTTATATCTGAATCCCGCCCCAAGATATTCCGAGGACATTGACCTTGTTCAAATAAAGTCCGGACCCATAAAACCGATAATGAAGCGCATCGGCGAGGTCATCGATTTTTTTGAAGAGGACAGAAGAACGGACATTCGGGGCCATGGGGCAAAGGCATTGTATCGGTTCAATTCAGAATATGAAAATATTCGATTGCGGCTCAAACTGGAAATCAATTGTAAAGAGCACTTTAACGTGTTGCCATGGGTGGAGTTCCCATTTGAGGTAAACAGCCAGTGGTTTTCAGGAAGTGCCACCATCAGAACCTATAATATCAATGAACTTTTGGGAACCAAGTTGAGAGCACTGTATCAACGTAGTAAAGGCCGTGACTTGTTCGATTTGGATTATTCAAGATTACATCTTGAATTAGATCATGAGCTGATTTTAAAATCCTTTGATGAATATATGGCTTTCTCTGTGGGTAAACCACCAAGCAAAAAGGAATTCTTGATAAATATTGAAGAAAAGGAAACCGACCCAAATTTTTCGGGAGATATGGAGGGATTGTTAAGAACAGGGATTGATTATGACCAAGAAGCGGCATTCGAGTGGGTTAAAACCACTTTACTTTCCTAACCTTTTGTTGGATTTTTCCTTCAATCATAAAAATAATCTATTTTTAAGTATTAAAACCTGACCAAAAATAAATGCCATTATTCCAAACATCGGTACTTAAAAAATACCTATCTCAACAGGACCAAACAGCAGCAGAAAAAGCCTATCGGAAATACTCCAAATATTTTCTCAATACTGAAATACAGGAAAATATACGAAGTAGTAAGGAAGAGCAATTTCAGGCTACCTTTCTTACCGAACTGTTTGTGAATGTATTTGATTATACCATAAATCCTAGTCCTAAATACAATCTAACCACAGAGTACAAAAACGAAAAGAACAATCGGAAAGCAGATGGTGCCATACTAAACGATGCTACAACGCTTGCCGTCGTAGAGCTAAAAGGCACTAATACCAAAGATTTGGAGAGTATACGACGCCAAGCGTTCGATTATAAAGTAAATCATAAGGGTTGCCGATATGTGATTACCTCCAATTTCGAAAAGTTGCGGTTTTATATCGATGATGCCACTGCTCACGAGTCTTTTGACCTATTCCAACTAACGCCGGACAGATTTGCTCTTTTATATTTGTGCTTGTATAAAGATAATCTGCTTACCGGCGTACCGTTTAAAATAAAGCAGGACTCATTGGTCAAGGAAGAGCAGATTACTAAGGAGTTTTATAACGATTATTCGCTTTTCAAACGGGAACTTTTTCGCGATCTGGTAAAACGGAACGCCAAAAAAATTCGAATAGAAAGACAGCAGGAATTAAAGGAAATATCTACCAATCTTACCTATCAACAGGAATTGCAAGGTCTGGAAAAAAACGTAAAACTCGCCCTGTTCAAGAGGTCACAAAAACTGATAGATCGCTTTCTGTTTGTCTTTTTTGCGGAAGACAGAGGCCTTCTCACGCCCAACTCTACCCTTCAAATACTTGAAAAATGGAAGGCAGATATGGACTTTGGGGATGAACGCCCTTTGTACAATTTGTTCAAGCAATATTTTAACTATTTGGATACAGGAAGAAAAGGAACGTCTAGCAGGGCAGAAATTTATGCCTATAATGGTGGCCTTTTTCAACCGGATTCTATTCTTGACGGTTTAGAAATCGATGATAATCTGCTATACCGCCATACTCTAAAACTGGCCAAGTATGACTTCGAAAGCCAAGTAGATGTCAACATTTTGGGACATATTTTCGAAAATTCCCTTAACGAGATAGAAAGCGTCAACGCAGAAATCGAAGGTGCCCAGTTCGACAAACAAAAGAGTAAGCGAAAAAAGGATGGTGTTTTTTATACGCCCAAATATATTACCAAGTACATTGTTGAGAATACCATAGGCAAACTCTGCGAAGAGAAAAAGGCAGCTCTTGGTTTTAAGGAAGAAGAATATTTCAGGGGCCGAAAACACCGACAGAAAGCCACCGTTCAAAAATTAGTAGATATACTAGATGAATACCGCGATTGGTTATTACAATTAACTATCTGTGATCCCGCTTGTGGTTCTGGGGCATTTCTCAATCAAGCCTTGGATTTTCTCATCAAAGAACATCAATATATTGATGAGCTTAAAGCAAAAGTGTTAGGTGGGGGGCTCCAATTTCCCGATATTGAGAATACCATTTTGGAAAACAATATTTACGGCGTAGACCTGAATGAAGAGTCCGTCGAGATTGCCAAACTTTCACTTTGGTTACGTACCGCACAACCCCGTCGAAAATTGAATGACTTGAGTAGCAATATTAAGTGTGGAAATAGCTTGATAGATAGCAAAGCAATTGCCGGAGACAAGGCCTTTCATTGGGAGACCGCTTTCCTAAAAGTTTTTGAATATGGGGGTTTTGATGTTGTAATCGGGAATCCGCCATATGTGCAATCACATGCTATCAATACAAAAACCAAAGAATATTTTTACAAGAATTACCAAACGGCCGAATATCAAGTAAATCTCTATGGTCTATTTTGTGAAAGAATATTTTCTATAATTAAAGATAACGGTTTATATAGCTTTATTATACCTAACTATTGGATATCAACAAAATATGATGATAGATTAAGGAATTTTTTATTCCATAGGAATTACTGTTCTGAATTAATAAATCTTTATCGAGTATTTGAAGATGCGACTGTGGATACCTTGATAATAACCGGAAAACGGACCGATAATCCCACGTACCCAAAAACAACTCATTTACATAGTGTAAACAACACGTTAACTTCAATAAATCAGCGATTATTAGCCCTGGATCAAGAGAATTGGCTACTCTCTAAATCTTTGAAAATTGGAAATGATTCAAGTAAAATAAATATTAGTTTTAATTCGAACATAGAATTGAACGGGGAGTACACAATAGGGGATTTTTTTGATGGTTACCAAGGAATGAAGCCTTACGAAAAAGGCAAAGGCACACCAGCAATGACCCGAGAAATGATGAATCAACGCATATATCATTCCGATAGAAAGGAAAGTGAAAATCACTTTCCATTAATTGGAGCAAGCCATGTTCAAAAATATTATATAAGAGAATCTGACACTTTTATTTTATATGGTGCAAATTTAGCGGCGCCCAGAAAATTAGAAATTTTTGAGGGCCCAAGACTATTATTGAATAGAATACTGTCCAAGTCATCAATAGATGTAACATATACAGAGAAAACTCTAATCAATAATACGGACGTTTTTAATTTCATTCCCAAAACCAATAATGAAGATAAAATATTTACAGTTTTGGGAATATTGGGAAGTAGCCTATGTGCTCAATTCTTCAAAATGAACAACATCAATTTGGGTAGAAAAGCATTTCCAAAACTTAACGTCAACCATATTTTAGAATTTCCGATATCAGATAAATATCTCGATTCTAGCCCAATAAAGAAACTTTTAAAATTATCTGCCGAGAAAGAAAGTGTTAGGACTAAACTTCTCGTGTATTTAAAAAATATAGTAGGAATAACTAAACTTTCTCGAAAACTTGAAAACTGGTTAAATCTAAATTTCGGCGAATTCATAAAAGAATTGAATAAGGCCATCAAAGCAACCAATAAAGAGGGAGAAAAAGAGGGTCAACAATCCATTGCTATGCTTACCAAAACTGACGAGTTTGAGTGGTTGGATCTATTTGAACAAAACAAGAAAAAAGCCCAAGATTTACAAACACAAATTGATGCCATCGAACAACAAATTGATGTAATGGTGTATGAGTTGTATGGGTTAACTGAAGAGGAAATAAGAATAGTTGAACATAAATAATATGTTAGGAAATAGAAGAACTGGTCTTGTCCCTACTGAGGACGACATTATCAACAATTCAAAACCAAATCACTTGTACAGTCATGAGTTTGAGAAAGGAAGGTTTTTTCAAGTGGTACATGAAGATGAGGAAGGGTTTGAAATAAAACTTTCCACTAGAACTATGCTTAAGGCTGTGTATATCAAAGAGAAAAATGATATTGAAGGAATTGAGATTATTAAGCTTATTGGAAAGGATGAGAAGCAGAAAGTAGGTTTTAGCAAATTTAATTTAGCTCAACTCAAAGCTTTTTTGAGCTTTTTGAATCAAACTGATTTATCTGCGATTTCCGAGAAACGTATCAAGATAGCTGATTCTGAACTTACAGTTGAAAATATCAAACTTATAAAAACACTTCTTGCAAAAGAAGGTGGTCAACAGGTAGTTGAATCAGTAATTAAAGAAGGAATCATCACATCTCGTGATATCGTAAACGTAGCATTTAGGAAAAGAGGACTTGACTACTTTGAGAAATTACTATCAAATCCAGAATATTGGAAAGAGTATAGGAAGCTCATTGACTTGCCGAAGGCAAAAGAAGAAACCACTTGGCAAGCCTTTTTCGAACGTAATCAATGGATTCTAGGACTCGGGATGGACTATAAATTTCAAAGGGTATTGGAAAAAGAGGCGAATGTTTCAGAACAAGATTTGTCTGGTGGCAATGCTGTTATCACAGACTTTTTACTATCAGATTCTAAATTTGTAACCTTCATTGAGCTTAAAAAACCTACAACACCTCTTTTTGGAAAAGATAAGAATCGTTCAGGAGCATGGTCACTGTCTAGAGATTTACAAAACGCGTGTTCTCAGATTTTAGAACAAAAAGCAGCAGGCCTGATAAAGTTTGACAAACCGCAGGAGGATGGCGAGGGAAATTTAATCGCTGAAAAAGCATATGACTCTAAGACTATTTTAATAGTAGGAAATTGGATGGAGTTAGAAAGTTCAGAAAACTTTCAGGAATCAAGAATAAAGAAAAAAACACTTGAACTATACCGAAATGATAGTCGGAATATTCAGATACTTACCTATGATGAATTATTTGAACGTGCGAAATTCATAGTAAACAATCTTAAAAAAAATGATTGACCAAAACCTTTGCAATTATTCATTTGGCGATTCACCTGAGATGGAATATGAAACTACCCAATTAAGATTTATGAAAACGCATTTTTTATTTTTATTGACACTACTATGCCCTTTAGCTATAAAGGCTCAAGCAAATAATGTTATGGCGGAAATAGAGGATGCTTTTGAAGAATACCAATCTGCATTTAAGAAAACCCAACAAGGCATTTATTATATCGATCAAGCTTTCGAACAGTCGAATATTTCAAATATTCAATTTGAGGCCAGTAATGCTGAAAGTGAGATATCAAGTGCAAGAACTAAAGCAGGCTACGCCGAAGATGAGGCTGATGACGCAGAAAGCGAAGCAAGTAGTATAGACTGTGATGATGTAGAAGATTTTGCAGAAGATGCAGAAGACTATTTTTATGAGGCGAAAAGAGCTTTATCGAATGCTGAAAGCGAACTCTCTAGCGCGTCATACGAAGAAGACCCTGATTATCTAGCAGATTATTTGAATAATGCCAAAAGTTACGCAAACGATGCATTATCAAAATTAAATGAAGCGGTAGATGAGTTGAATGCTGCCGTCAAATCTCTTCAAAATTGCGCCGGCGGCAGTATTGAATCTGCTGGCAGCTCAATAAGTTGCGATGCCTTTCAAGATTTCATAATAGACAAAGGATATCGAAAAGGTAGTGTAGGAAGTTATACTTTGGATTCCGATTGGCTGACAGAAGTGACCGCCTATGATTATGAATACAAAATATACGTGGTCGCCAAAATAAAAGTGAAAAAAACCTACTCATCGCGTTCCTATATTTTTTGCGATATTCCCTCTAATAAATGGTCAAATTTTAAGAATGGCGGTTATGGAGAGCGTGAAACCTATGGGGAACGCTTTCACGATAATATTATGGAATATGTTTGTAATTGCGAATGAACATGATGTGAAAATGAGCATTATTGTTGTAAATGTTGGTTTACAGAATGAGTGATTTAAGTTGTTGGAAAGAGGGCTAAATATATGAGATAAATAGTATGGGTGTAATAATTAGAAACAGGACTATAAGGCCGAGTACTAGAGATGCTAATGCCCCTTATCGTATTAAAGTTGAGAACGCTAAACTTGGTGATGAAATAGTAATATTTATTGACCATGAATCTAAGGATTATAGAGCCATATATAAGTGTAGGGGTGATTTGTTCCAAGAATCTGATTCAATTCATTTTAAAGTTGAAGATGAAGAAGATGAAATATCCATCAACTGGATGAAGGGAAAAATACCAGAAAAAATTCGCTGAAAATCTGAAGAATGAAGTTTAACACTAATCGAAAAGTTTGGTTGTCACCTAGTATAATGAATAAAGGTTTAAGGCAGTAAAGGCAAAGGAGTATTTAAGTTGGGTTGCAGATAAAAGGAGCAATTATGGGAAATAATCTAGTGGTCATATTGGGTGCCGGGTTTTCAAGGCCCACAGGTCTTCCTCTTGCCAATGATATTAGAGAGCGTTTCGATAGAGATCAAAGAAAAAAATTATTGCTATTTGGTTCAAGTGAATGGACCTGGGTGGATGGAAAAAGAGATGTGGATAAGCATAACGGTTCAATTGATCCGGATAATACGGTTTACTCTTATATTTTGAATGAGGCCATAAAAAAATACAAATCAGAAAAAGGTTCTTTTGATAATTACGAACTCTTTTACCAATGGATCAATGATATATCATTCAGTCAGGATATTAAAGGCCAAATCTATGAAAATGCTAAGTCAGAATTACTAAACGACTATCCATTCATAGGAGAATTCAAACCAGAATATGAGGGAGATACTTCACCTTACCTCTATAGTTTCAAAAATGATTCAAGTCTCTCAAAACTTTCTGGCATCGTAAATTATTTGATTGCTGATTTATTGAGTTACAGTGATTCCCAATTCAACACTTCGCTGCATGAGTATGGGCAATTCTTCACATATATCAGGGGTTTCCAAGAGGTTGATATTTTTACCTTGAACCATGACTTACTTTTAGAAAACTTGTGCAAGGCCTATGGAGCTAAATATTCTCGTGGTTTTACCAAGCAAGATTCGGAAATCCACTATCAAGATGAAGGAACATCAATTGCAGTCTTCAAAGGTACTTTTGATAAACCTATAAGAATTCACAAACTACATGGCAGTCTAGATTTCTATCGATTTGAACACTATATTAAAGGAGAGAAACCATACCTAGAACCCACGGGAGAGTACAATTACTTCACAACTACAAATTATCGCGAGAAACATTTTGCCATTAGGGTTGATCCTGAAACTAAAAAAACTTTGCAAGACCTTAATTCTGATATAATACCAAAATTCATAACCGGTACAGATAAAACTAAAATTATTAAAAATGATTTGATGTATTCTGTTCTTTTTAAACGGTTTGAAAAGTGCGTGGCAGAAACTGAAAATATTTTAATATCAGGCTACTCCTTTGGTGATAAGCATATAAATAATGAACTTCAAAAAAGAGAAGATTTTGAGGTAATTAATCAAAATCCGGGTAATGAGTATCCCTACGTAGCAAGTAACATTTCCAATATTAAATATCTTTCTGAACTTTTATGAAAAACATTTACGTTGTACGAGCAGACTTCGGTAGGTATACACAGGCCTTTAAGGATAACGGCTATGTGGGCATTGGTTGGTTTGACTTTTTGATGGAGAAGGGCATTGCCAGAGAAGAAATCAAAAAACATTACTTTAAAAAGTTTCCAAAAGATGTTCCATTGAGGGCAGGTCAAAATTCTGGACAGGTTTATCGCTTTATAAATGAAATTAATGTTGGTGATATCGTACTTACACCTTTTAAAAGTGGTCAGCTTTTGGTGGGTGAAATTATCAGCGAAAATTATTATGAACCTGATGACACCTCCCCATATGGTCAGCGCAAAAAGGTAAATTGGTTCAACCAAACTATTGATCGTTATGAACTAAGTGTTCCATTACAAAATACGCTAAGGAGTAGCCTTACTGTATATAGAGTTAGTAACGGTCGTGAGATCTTACAAGCCATCGATCTTGTTCCAAAAAATGAGGTCGTTCAAAGAGCCGATATCAATATTTATAAAATCATCAAGGAGAAGCTTTTAGAACTAGATGCTTTTGAATTTGAAATGTTAGTGAGCTACTTGCTGCGCTCTATAGGTTTTGAACCAACTGATGAAAAGCAAGGCGGTGTAGGCGATGGAGGCATTGACTTTGAAGGTGTTTTATCCGTTTTTGGTGTGGCTTCAATCAATTTACAGGTACAAGTCAAAGCTTACTCCAAAAAAGCAATCTCTTGGCAAGAAGTAGCTAGTTTTCGCGGGGCCATGAAACGTGATTTTCAGGGTTGTTTCATTACCCTTAGTGATTTTCATAAAAAAGCTGTTGAAAATGCTAGTGATGAATATAAAGTGCCCATCACACTAATCAATGGCAAAAAACTCATAGATATTTTTATTGAAGAATATGAGGAAATCATTTATACCCTTCGAGAAGAAGAAAATGATGATTTGGCCGACAAATTGAAGTTTAAGAAGGCGTTGATACCACTGTAAGTCAACTAATTATTATAGTCATTTGGCTTTCATAAGATTTAAAAAGGCATCCCATATTTGCATAATACTACAATTTCCGTAGTAAATCGCAAATGAATTTCAATTATTAGCTCTAGATTTCCAACCGCTCTTGATACTCGTCCATGATATGAGTCGGTAGATTTTTGATGTAGATTTCCGTGGTTTGCAGTTTGCTATGACCAAGCATTTTACTGAGGGCATTGATGGGTACGTCATTAAGAATAAGGTTTGTAGCCATTGAATGACGGCTTACGTAGCTCGTTAGTTTTTCTTGAATATCACACAGTTCGGCAATTTCTTTTAATCGTTTGTTGTAACGTTTTCTTTCCCATTGCACGTCATAATATTGATCCTGTAGGTCTTCCCTCCGTACTATCGGAAAAATGAAATCGGATTTCTCCTTGCCTTTTAGATAGTATTCAAGAATGGAGGAGAGCTGATTCGTTATTTTAATGTCATAAGGTCTTGCAGTTTTTTGTCTGCGATACTGAATACGACCATCTATAATGTTTCCTACTTTCAAAAAAGCCATATCAATAAACGAGATACCGTTCATCAAATACGAACATAGAAAATAGTTGCGTGTATGGAATAATGGGCTGTCGGGTTCCAACTCCAAGTCAAGAATCCGTTTGATTTTATCCTTGCTTATTGCCCGTTTAGCCGTAGGTTGCGATTTTATCTTGTACTTTCTGAATGGATAACTATCTGCCGATACAATTTCCTGATGAATGGCTTTGTTGTAAATGGCCCTGATCGTACGCATATAGGTGGACAACCCATTTATGCTGTTTCCTTTTTTTAAATGAGCGGTCTCAAACTTTTTGAGATAGGCATAATTCACTTCCTCGAACCGTAGGCTCTTTTTCCTATGAAAATTCCTTAACGCGCCAAGAACACTTTTATAGGCTCTCGCATTGCCATATCGTTGGGCCTCTTCCATTTCATCAATGAGCTGTTTCGTATATTCGAAAAAGGAAATCTTTTTGGTCGTTTTGGTGAGGATGCGTTTCAAGTCGGTTATGCCTAGACTTTCCAACTGTTTATTTTCCTCTAACAAATTAATGTCGTCCCGTAGTTCGGTTTTCTTTTTGGTCAGCATATTGTTCAAACGAGGAACAGAGGATACACCCCTGTACGTTCTTTTGACTTCACGCTTCTTTTCATTCCAGTATTCTGGCGGAACGGCAAATCCTGTGGAAATAGCAATGGTCTTTCGATGATGGCTCAATCTGAAAATAATCGGGCACATACCATCTTTTCGTTTTCGTCTTGTATCGATTGAGAGGGTTATATTGGTCTTCATAAATTGAAGATACAAAAAATTTGCACTCAATTTGCACTCAAAATCGGGTATTATATGGTTTTATATGAATCCATATAATTTTTAAAATATTGATAATCAGTACTTTTAAATATATTTAAAAACATATAAAACCATAAATCCGTTGCCTTCTAAGCAGACGGTCGAAGGTTCGAATCCTTCCGCGATCACCTGAAAACCAAGACTTCAAAGATTAATTTCTTTGAAGTCTTTTTTGTTTAAGCTCAGAATATGGCTTTTGAAAACAGGACTTACACCTAAAAGTTTACATTGAATCGGTATCATTGAACAAATGCATTCTCTGTATGTAAGCACACCGCCAAATCGAACGGGTAATTCTCTAAAATATCTATGAAGACCAACCGGCAGCTGGATGAGTTTCTGAAAACCAAAAAGTATACAAGATTCGAAAATCCGTATAAGGAGTTAAGCTCTCCTCACACCTACCTTTGTCTTATTATTTGAAACAAAAAATAAGCAATAATGAATACAACTCAATTTGGTAAACAAGGATGGACCCCCGATCGAATCGGGTCGCTGAAAGGTAAAACCTACGTAATAACTGGTACCACGAGCGGTACTGGATTTGAAGCAGCAAGAATATTGCTGTCAAAAGGAGCAAAAGTGGTGATGCTTAATCGGAATACTAAAAAATCGGAAGACACCATCACCGCCCTGAAACAAGAGCTCGATAATGATATAGACGTGTCGAATATACAGATGGACTTGGCAGCGCAAGATTCTGTAAGAAAGGCAGCTGAAGAAGTTCTCAAAACAGTACCGCAAATCGATGCCTTGCTGTTGAACGCCGCAATTGCCCAAGTGCCCAAACAAACGTTCACCGTTGATGGTTTTGAAAGCCAAATGGGTGTGAACCATTATGGTAACTTTTTACTACAAGGACTGCTCTACCCAAGAATTGAAGAATCTAACGGACGTATAGTAACAGTAGGTAGTATGGGTTATAACTTAGGTATTAAAACCGTACAGTTTGACGATATGAATTGGGATAAGAACTACAGTCCCAATAGTGTATATAGCCAAAGCAAACTAGCACAGATAATGACCGTCTATGAACTACAGGATAGATTGAAAAAGGCCGGCAAGACCAATGTCAAAGCGTATGCCTGTCATCCCGGAGCTTCCAGAACGTCGCTGATCAAAACCAGCGGGGGCTTGATGACACGCTTCGTTTGGCAACTGATGAAATGGTCTCCATTCGTACAATCCGCTGAAAAAGGGGCATATCCTGAATTGATGTGTGCTACAGAACCTGACTTGGATCAAAGTGGTTTTTATGGTCCTACAGGCCGAAATTATTGGACCGGTCCGGTTGGCGAATGCAAATTAGAACCTCATGCGAAAGATAAGCCCGTGATGGAGCGATTGTGGGAAGTGTCGGAAAAAACCACTAATTTGAAGTGGAATATATAATTTGGAAATCCTTATAAAATATAATGACATGGATATATTAAAAGAAGCCACCGATTGGGCAAGAGCCGAACTTTTTTCAACTCCATTTTTCATTCTTTTCGGAGTTGTATTTATGTTCGCAAGCCTGGGGTTTTGGCAATTGGGAAAAACCGATATGGCCAAAGCCTATATCATTCCCACTTTAGTAGCAGGGGCATTACTGACAATCATCGGGCTCGGATTGTTTTTTACCAACAAATCAAGAATTCCACAATTTGAAACGGCTTACAATACGGATGCATCGGCTTTTGTGGCATCAGAAATTGAACGGGCCGAAAGCACCTTAAAGGAATATAAGACCATTGTTTTTACTGTTATTCCGTTAATCATCATAGCCTGTGCCCTCGTCATTTTATTTGTCAATACACCCATATGGCGAGCAAGCATGATTACTACCGTCGCCATGTTGGTGGTTATTTTGTTGATTGACGGCACGGCCCACGCCAGAATCGATACCTACCACAAACAATTATTATCCGTAGTAAACGAATCGAAAAATTAAAATGCAGCACTTTAAAACATTATCGGCTTACTTAGATTACCTAGAACTTCCGAGCCCTGAGCACCCCATGCTCAGTGTGTTTTCGGCTATTGGGCAAGGTTTTCTGCCATGCCCGAAAGAGAGTTCGCCCCCCATTACGAACGATTGCTATTCCATTAGCTTTAAGAAGTTTGTAAAAGGTGACTTAAATTACGGCCGTACGAAATATGATTTTACCAATGGCGCATTGTTTTTCATCGCGCCGAGACAAGTATTGCAATGGGATGAGAACGTAGTTTTTGAGCAAAAAGGTTTTTCGATAAACTTTCATGAAGATTTTCTAAAAGGGACGGAGTTGGCCCAGCAAATCAAGAAATATGGATTCTTTTCCTATACCGTTAACGAAGCCTTGCATCTTTCCCCAAGGGAAGAAAAGCAGATAGAATCGATTGTAGAGAATATTGAGATTGAATACCAGAACAATCAAGATGCCTTCAGCAAAGACATCATTATTTCGCAACTTAGCACGCTCTTAAAATATGCCAATCGATTTTATGAAAGACAGTTTTTGCACCGAAAGGAGCTTTCCAATGATTTATTGGAGCAATTTATTAAGTATCTTGAAGACTATTTTGAATCGGGACAATTACAGGAAAATGGTATTCCTAGCATAGAGCAAATTGCGAATCAACTGTCGGTTTCCCAACGGTACCTAAGCGATACGCTTAAAAAGGAAACAGGCAAAACTTCAACCGAACATTTGCAGTTGTACTTGATCGATGAAGCCAAGAATATCTTGTTGAACCCGAATAAAACCATTTCAGAAGTGGCCTATGAATTAGGTTTTGAATATCCGCCTTATTTTTCAAGACTATTTAAAAATAAGGAAGGTATAAGCCCCACTGCTTACAGGGAAAATTACAAATTGAATTAAGCTTTGGAAGCCTTTAAAATTTGACAATTAACTTAGAACAATTAAAGGTAAAGCTTAAAAAGAAAGATAATTATAATCATATCTACTAAGAATAATTCTTAGCCAACCATTGGCTTACCGCAATTAGTTGTAGATATTTTATATCGCCTTTATTTAGACTATTAAAGGTTTACACCTCATTGGAAGTATATAAAACTATCATGGCCCTTGTAACCAGGACCAACGTTTGGCCCAATCCAACAAAACAGCACTGCGCCATTTTAAGACGGTTCGGGCACCTTGCCATTCGTTGTCAAATAGTTCAGGATTGGTGGAGTCTGTGTACCAATTGGATCCTAACTGGTAATCACTCGCTGATTGCTCACGTGGCCAAATATTATTAACAACAAGTTGACCACTTTGTTTTGGGAAGCCCGGAACTTTTGAAGTAATTGAGTACTTTAAATTTTCAGCCTTTTTTGGAGCGTATCGTATTGCATATTTACCTTCACCAAGATAAAACCCTGGCCATTTTTGTTCGCCGACCCCTGCATGTACCGTCATTGTAAAACAGGTGGAATCTTTAGGGATACTAATTTTCGGGCCATCGAAACGGTACTCTATAATCGAATATATCGAAACGGTATCTTCAACTGTTGTTCTTCGGTTAAAAATATATCTTGGACTATGGCTGAATTTTTCAAAACTGCCTCCCCAACTATCTTTTAATGGATTATTCGGGTCCCCATTCATGGTGTAGAGTAGCGAAGGGGTATCTCCCATTTTTATATCTCCATTGTAATAGTTCTTAAAATCATTGCCCAAATATCCTAACTTCTTTATGTAGTGGTCGTAATACCTATTGCCTTTCAAACTGTCGGGTACATTACTGTTAGAGAAAAAACCTCTGTAGGAAGCATTCGCCTCTATGAACCAAAGATTGGGAAAATTTTTGGCAATGTAAGCATAACTGTTGGCGCTCCATTTTTTATTTGGTCCTCCGATCCAGTATACTTTTATTTTCTTTTGAATTTCGGGAGCATCATGTAATGCTTGGGCTAAATCTTCAAGACCTCCCCAAACAAGAACCCAAAGCGGCTGTTCGCTCTCTTTTTTTGCGCACGTAATAATCCATTCGGAACCTTCCGTTGCAGAGCCGTAACCGATATACGGAGCAGCGCCTTTTCTTCCCTGTTTGGTGATCGCTCGTAAGGAATCTGGAAAAGGGAATTGCGCACTATGCTCTTTCAACTTTGAATAATCTTTTTCATATAAAGCAATCATGTCTAGAATATTTTGTTTGGTACCAAAACCATAAGAAGGTGAAGAAACCAAGCCTTCGGTTTCAAATTGATCGCTATACATTAAAAAATGAATCATGGACTGATTATCATCGGGGTCTGTACCACCAATGTCGGTACTGATTAGAATACGAGGTTTTGCTTTGGTTTGTTGCGCATTGTTGGTTGCACAACCCATAATAATCAGGGAACACAGTATAGAAATCAGCTTATTCATTGTAGTTTATTTTCTTCCCAAAAAGTTGGAGAGAGGTCTCACAACTGGCCCAATCGGGTATCAAGGGACTACGGTTACGATTACGCGTTTATATCTCGATAACGAGGGTATGCCTTTGTCCGAAAGTTTCAATATGAAATGGATTGTTTCCTTTTTTTGAACTTCTGGGGCCTTAAGATTTACAATATGTAAATTTGCCGCACCGGGATCTATATCCATTTTATACGAACTTTCCTCAGGATAATGAAACCACAAGTAACTGAGACTGTCACCGTCAGGGTCTGTAGACTTAGATGCGTCTAAACTGAATCTCTCGCCCGACTTCACCATTAGCTGTTCAGAATGTGCCAAAACGGGAACAGGTGGATGGTTAGCTTTTTCATACGGCATGACGCTCCAATCCATTCGGGCGGCAAAATCATTTTGAAAATCATCCCTCCAGCGCCATAAAGTGACCTTGTTGCCTTTAAATGAAACAGTATCCCTTCTTATTGTACGACCATATTCCTTGGGTATGTATGGGGTGTAATTATCAGTGACATTGGTCCATATGGCCCTTGTTTCAGGGGCTATTGTTACAATAGAGCTTCCTTTTTTTGTTTTTGAGAAATCGGGCTTGTAAAGAGCATATCGACCGCCCCAGCTGCCCCATTCCGGGTGTTCAGGCTCATTAAGTCCATTAGGTATCAATGACAAGAAAGCGGGGGTGTCGCCTTCTACTCCATAGGCGACATCAGGATATTCGGCGCCCAGAGGGCCGTGGTTTTGTTGAATGTGTTGGGCTATCCAACCATTACTGATCGATGTATTATCTATTCCTTTTATAAAACTATTGATCCCTGCCCATGTAGCATTGGCATAGTAGTCTCCGGGGGTAACAATATAAAATAAGTCTGGAAAGTTATTCCGTATCCAAATACCGCTATCATCTTGATCCGAAATGGTATAAACTCGCAGCTTCGAGATGAGTCGTTTAGCCTCTTTTGCACTTCTTGTTTTTTTAATTTTATGCAGTGATTGGGCCAACGTATTTGCACCTCCCCAAACCGATATCCACAAGGGTCGCTCGTCTTTTTCCTCGAGAACTTTTATAATCCAGTCCGAACCCTCCGAATCTTTTCCATTGCCTACACCGAGCATTCCATAAACGGGAAGTCCGGTTTTAATGAGGGTTATCAATGCTTCCGGTTTTGGAAATCCGGTTTCATGTTTTAAAAGGTTGGGCTGCACTTCACCATATGCCCGTAAAACCCGTTCTATAGATTCGGGCGCAATTTTGTGCTGTTGCCAGCAAGAGGTGGTGGCAACGATACCTTTAATGTCAATTTGATTTGAATATAAGAGCAGCCTAACCAATGATTGTGTATCATCAGGGTCGGCTTCAATATCGGTTAAAATGACTACTCTATTTTTATTATTTACTTGAGCGAAGGTCGAGATTTGACATATCAGGCAAAATGAAATGAACCAAAGGGCTATCCTCATATAAAATATTTTGATTTTGTTCTAATTAGTATAGATGCCCAGATGAACCATGGTTTTTACTGGGATAAGATTTTGTTTTGCAATCATAAAGTTGTCTAATGTAGAATCTAGCGGTCAGTTCATCGATTTTTGATTCTTGGCCAGCCATTTCGGATATCTTTTTAACACCTTTTCAGGGGCATTTGTGTACCAACTGTATCCGTTTCGACGATCATCGCTTATTTCTGCTAGGGATTTTCTTTTAATACCATCACGACTGCAAAAGTATATTGTACTTGTTTCCAAATCATAAAAACGCCCCCATAATGTTGGTGCATTTTTATCTTCAACTACAATTCTGTTCTTTCGTCCATCTTTTTTCGTTTCCGTTTCTATTTTTATACCCTCTATGCGATTGTTTTCAAACCATTGCACCGCGCCATTTACAGATGCAACAATTTCTTTGGAAGGATTATCTATATCCATCAATAATTGTACGATGCCCACAGATTCAGACCCACTGAACGAAGGAAGTTCATAACTACGGGCTTTTGCGGGAGCGAGTGTTATTGAATCATGTTGGGCGCACCAGACAGCGGGTTTACCCTGGTATACGATTTGGGTATCAAGAAAACATTGAATACCCTTGTCAAATGCCCTTTTGGCCTTTGTAATTATATTAGGCCCCAGTTGAAGTGCTGCATATTCTTCGGTATCAGAACCAATCTCTTTTAAAAATTTCATGATATTGACCATGGCATAGTCGTTATAGGTGATATGGCCAGAATATGCTACACTTCCTTTCCGTACAGGAAAAAACTGTGGCCACCCACCGTTTGCATATTGAGTGACAAAAATGTAGTCCAAACCTTTTCTAAAAGCCTGTCTGTAGCGATCATCCTTGATTTTTGCATATACCTTGGCAAGAAATTTCAGCTCGGTAATGGTAGCGCCATTATCGAAAGTTGCACCTATTTTATTCTTGTTGTTTCGATAATCTGCTTTTTCCGATTCGGAAAAATGATGGTGGAAGTTTTTGTTTTTCTCCCAGCCGCCGATAGCCTTTTGACTGAGCAATACATTTTCGGCAACCAATTTTGCTTCGTTTGAACCATACCAATCCGAAGGCATTTTGTTCGCAACTTCCGACCATCTTTTATCAAGGTAATCGGTTGCTTTATCTTGAGCGGAACCCAAGGTTGTCAAAAAAGTCGTGGTAACTAAGGTCAAAGTAAGCGTAAAAAGCTTCATAATTTCAATTTTAAATTTTGCGCGGGCAAAAAACCTCCATACAACTGCTATAGCCAACCTGTAATTCAACGATATAATGACAATACTTCAAAAAGTAAAGATATGCTCGTAAAAACATCTATACTTCCTATATTTGGATAAATGCCTATCATTTTCCTATATGCTGAAACATTTCGATGAAAAAAGAGAAGATTTAACTCCGTACGGTCTTACGTGTGAAGTATGGCGTCCCAATGTTATGAGAAGACCAGACAGGCATAATGAGATAGAAATTAATTATTTGCCCGGTGGATCCATTACCTATCTTATCCATGATAGAAAGATACATGTCGCCAAAGGTGGGTTAGTAATTTTTTGGGCATTGCTTCCGCATCAAATTGTTGAGTATAATGGCGATTCACCTTATTTTGTAATTACCATACCATTTACATTGATATCGCAATGGAATATGCCCAAACCATTTTTGGATATACTTTTCAAAGGTCAGGTACAACTTTTTGAAACTGTTCAAAATACTCAGAAAACAAAAGACATGTTTCAACAATGGGCGTTAGATTTGGATAGCAAAAAAGACTATCTAAATGAGGTCTGTACCCTTGAAATACAAGCTTATTTAAAACGCCTGATGCAGCAACAGCCAAGGATCAATGCGTCAAAGCTCAAAATGGAAATGTCAACCATGAACCTCGTCGAGAAAATGGCTATTTTCATTGCACAAAATTTTACAAATCCAATTAAGGTGACCGATGTAGCATTTGCTGTAGGGATACACCCTGATTATGCCAATTCCATTTTTAAACAAACCTTTGACGAATCTTTATCGAGATACCTAATTCAGCAGCGGGTATTGTATGCGCAAAGAAAACTTTCCATAACAATAGACCCGATTACCTCTATTGCGTACGAAGCCGGTTTCAACTCCATTAGCCGATTTAATGCCAGTTTTCGGAAATTTGCAGGTATGACACCTAGGGCGTATCGAAAAATGTTCCAGACGAGCCCCATAAAGTAAACGTTCGTTGTAACTTCATTTTCTATCAGGATTTATTTATTCAGCTATATTTTATTCAAAAGAACAGTTTAGGAAGCCAGTTTCTTCAATGTTCGAGGTATACGGTAACATTAAACAAAAGTTTGGGGTTTAGTAAATAAGGTTTTCTTCAATAGGAAACAGTCCATGGGAAGGCCTTTTCGTATCACTTAGAAAATCGGGTCGTGTTAAAGTGACGATATATTCGAGGTGTTGAAGCATAAAAAAGATGTTTTTTAGGTCTTGATGTTTCGGTAGTTTGGGAAAGCTATGTTGTTAAAGTGCTTTAAAAACGGAGTCTAATTTTTTAATCCAATGAAAATACGTAGTAAGTTCATTCTGAAGGGGTAATGCGAAACGCCCCTGCGGTTTGTCTTTGTTATTTATGTTGGGTTCCCGTGAAACAATAACTTGCAATTATCGGCATGTTCTATGTACCTGATAGTACGGAAAAAAACAGGAAAGTCGGAGCTGTTTGAACATTAAGCTAGAAATGATTACTTTTCAAAAAAAATATAGGATCGACCATGATAAAAAAAACACCGCTTGCCGTATTGTCAATTATAACTTTTCTGGGGTTTTCATATAACGCAATGGCCCAAGAGGCGCATGATGACCATACACATCATTCGCATGAGCATGCCGGCATAGTTCATAATCACGAGCATGGCCCAATGCCATCTGATCACGTGGGTGGTCTGGCAAAACTGGTAACTGGCCAAGGAGAGTTTATTTTTTCCTTTGACCAAGAATTAACTGATGCCTTCCCCAAAGATGCCCATGAATTTGAACCAAAAATGCATGGTGGTTTTAACGAAGACCCAGAAACAGGAATCGTTTACACCGGAATTCCCGGGTATGGGCTTTGCTCGATCAGTCCTGATCTTAAAAAATGGAACATCATTGGTACTGATGAGCGCTTAAAGGATAATATTCACGGAATTGTTTTCTTTGTTCATAAGGGCGTAAAACACCTTGCCGTAGCACAAGAGGGGAAAAGGGTGCTCGTATTGACCTTAGATGGAACAATTGTAAGCGAAATCTTGAAGCCTACCGGAAACGAGTTCAAATTTGCCCCTGCCAATGAATTCTTTTCATCTGAGGATAGCAATTTTGGCGTAACGGATGTAACCTATCTGAAAGGTACACTATATGTCGCCCATGGTTACTCCGCAGGCGATTTCGTGATGACGATAAAAGAAAAAAATGGTGTTTGGAGTTGGGGGAAGCTTGCGTGGGGAGGAAAGGGAGATAATCCCGGTCAATTTCAGACAGCGCATGGGGTATATGCCCATGATAATCACATACTCGTGGCCAATCGTGCAGCAGGTCAGGTTGTGAAATTCACGAAAAAAGGCAAGTTCGTGGAAACCTTTAATGATATTCCCGAAGGAAGCCTGGTTTGTAACGTCTCCTATAAAACGGAGCATTTCTTCTTGAATGCATTGAGTGCAATCGGTGAACAGAAATCGGCCCCTATCTACGTTCATACTGGCGAAAAGCTAGTATCGACTGTAATTCCCGGAGATCTTGATATTCCGGTCTTAACCAATATCCATCAGGTATGGCCCCATTTTGTAGAAGGCCAAAATGGATCAAAGCAGTTATACTTGCTCGTTCATGGATGGAATAAAGGCAAATTTGCCGTCTTAAAGCTAGAGAAATAGGTACATTTTTTGTTCCCTGTATTTGGAAATTTTTGAACCGGTTTTTAATGGGCCTGAAGCGTAAAATATCGTCATATTCTTGGCGGATGACCATGGTATTGGCTACCACTTTTTTTTGATCTGGTTTTTATTTAGGGGTGTTTTCGGAAGGCATTTCATCTTTAAAATCTTAACGGATTAATAAATGATGTTCAAGTTTTAGTTCAAAGTCCTGAAATGCCACTGTTTTTTTGCCGTCCTCGGGAACGATGATTTTCTCACCATTAAATAGCAATTGATAAAATAATTTTTTAAAACATATTGAATGGGTGGTCTACAAGAATTTCAGAAATTGGTAATTGCCAATGCATCTCAAGTAAAAGGGCTTGCGGTAGGGGATAGGGCGCCTAATTTTATCCTGCCAAATGCTTTTGGTAAGCCAATATCACTTTATGATGTGTTGAAGAACGATATTGTTATTCTAAAATTCTACCGTGGTGAATGGTGTCCTATTTGCAATCTAGACCTTATGGCTGTGCAAAAGCACCTGCCCAAAATAACTGCTTTCGGTGCTAGACTTATCGCAATCAGTCCGCAAAAGCCGGAGAATGCACTGACCACTGTTCAGAAAAATAATTTGGGCTTTGAGGTGCTTAGCGACTCAAACCAAGAGGTGATCAATGCTTACAATTTACAGTTCGACCCGGGAGAAGATTATCACCAACGCCGTGATTTAAGCCTGTTAAATGGTGACGGTTCAAAAAATCTACCCGTTCCTGCTACCTTTATAATTAATAAAGCTGGAATTATTGAAGCCTGTCATGTCGAGGCAAATTACACAGAAAGGATGTCTCCTAAGCAAATCTTGAATGCGCTGAAAGAAATGACCGGCAAAACTTCTAATTAGGTTCGGCCTAAGTTTTGATTTCGAGAATTGAAGCCCGTGTGCACAGTCATGTATTGGTTTTTTGAGATTCATTTTCTCTTTCATGTTGACGAAATAGGAGCTTGATCATATATCTTCATCACTAAACATCCCTAACCAATTTTTAGCATTTTTTGAGAAGATTTTATCCACCGCTTCCTTCGGAAGCTTCAATCCGTTGAATTCTCCATTTACGCGCTCGCTTGTCATCTTATCATCCGTTACAAAAAAACGCCAATCTTGAAGCCATCTTTCATGGGTGTCCTTTTGCATTTCAGCAACTTCGTCTTCGCCATCATCAGCTTTATCGGTTGCATATAGAATGCGGTCTTGATAAGTTATAAAAAAATTACGCACTTTTTCACGTTCTTCGATTGTCTGGTAAAAAACCTGCCCCATTCTAGCCGCGAGATCCACGCACATGTTCGGAAATTTGTCCAAACGTTTTGCCAATTTGTCGGTGTCCCATTCTAAACTTCCCATGTGAGCACCCATAAATATAAGGTCGGGGTGTTTTTCAAGCATGCGGTCGCGGGCGGCAATCTGGTCTTCATATGAGGGTAGTTCGGGGTGTTTGTACATATGGTACTGCGGGTGTTCTTCAAAGTATTCCTTGTCATTGTTTACGGTCATCTCATCTAATGGGAGCCAACAGTTCTTAGGTTCCCCTAGGTGTCCTAATAGGGGTATTTCCCTTTTGGTCAAATAATTGAAAATAGTATCGAACTTCGGATTATCGATCATGATCAGTTCGTTGTTCTTATCTCGGAATTCCATGCCGATATTCTTCCAAACCTTAATGGCAATCGCTCCTTCTGAAAAACATTGCTCCAACCAGGTGATTGTATTTTTGGTAAAGTCAGGATTGTCCCAATCATCCATCGAAAAAGCGGTGGCTACTTCGATATTTTCAGGGTTTTTATTTTTTTGGTCCATGCAGTGGTCATATTGTTCTTTGACGAATTCATCGCCTTTGGAAAGATCGACGACAATATTCAGCAATCTGAAATTATCTTCTTTCGCTAGATCTACAAAATCGGTGCGGTCTGTCCATACGTGGGTGTGCACATCTATCTTTTCAACTTTCGAAAAGTCCTCATAGGTATAATATTCCCCGCCTTCTCCACAAGAAATAACGAGTACTGGAATAAGTAAGCTGCATAGTATTTTCATAGTCTTCAAAATTTAGAATATCTAGGTTGTTTCTATATCCTTCTAGATTCGTGCAGATGGTTTGTATTTTATTTTTTAATGGATTTTTTTCAAAGAAATGCTATGCCTCTGCATAGGATGCTTCCGAGTTATAATGGCCATCTGCTAAGGCCCAAAAGGTTTTTTGTAATGTTCGTCAATTTTTGATATGTTTTATGGTTATGGCCGGTTTATCGTGTTGTGGTTGTTCGTCTTTTTTGTCTTTACTTAACATTGATGCCGACTTTTCCTTAAAAAAGAACATAAAAAGTATCCCTACTGCTAAAGCAATTGTTCCTGGCACCATCCAAATAGATTGCCACATATAGTTCAGTGAACCGTTGATCGTTTGTTGAAAGTTTTCGGTTACCGAACCGGAAACGAACGAACCTACCAGCATACCGACACCATAAGTAGCAAATGTTATCAGACCTTGAGCGGAATTTCGAAAGGCACCTTTGGCTTTCTTATCTATGTAGATCTGGCCCGAGACAAAAAAGAAATCATAACAAATGCCATGAAGTATGATTCCTAAATAAATCATCCAAATTGCGGATTCGACATTTCCAAAGGAAAAAAATAAGTAGCGTGCGGCCCAAGCGAACATGCCTATCAGCATTACTTTTTTGATTCCAAATCGGCTAAGGGCCAATGGCATAAGAAGTAAAAATAGAAATTCCGATACTTGTCCTAAAGTCATTTTACCAGCTGCGTTCTCCATCCCTATGTCGTTAAGAAAAGGGTTGGCGAAGCTGTAGTAGAAGGCTAAGGGAATACAGATAATAACCGAACTGACAAAGAAAACGACAAAAGAGCTATTCTTAAACAGTACGAGGGCATCCAAACCCAAAATAGAAGCAACACTGGCCGTTTTTTTTGTTGGGGGCGTATTCGGCAAAAAGAAGCTTAGAACCCCTAAGACAAGAGAACATCCGGCTGCAATACGAAATGTCATATAGGAAGCCTCGAGTTCCATAAAACCGATCAAGAGTCCGGCAGCTATCCATCCCAATGTTCCAAATACCCGTATGCGCGGGAATTCTTTACCGGGATCTTCCATCTGTGAAAAAGATATCGCATTTGTCAATGACATGGTGGGCATATAGAGTAAAGTATATAAAAGGATCAGCCACCAGAAGTCTCCGAAATTTTTGACCGTACTAACATAATATAGCGTTGCGGCCCCTATGAGGTGTAAGACGGCCAAAACCTTTTGGGCAGAAAAAAAACGATCGGCAATAAGACCTACGAAAAACGGCGAAATAATGGCGGCAATGGAAAGGTTGGCATAAGCTGCACCCACCTGTAAGGCATCGGCTTTCAGATAGGTTAGGAGGTATGTGCCCATAGTTACGTACCAAGCCCCCCAGATAAAGTATTCCATTAGCATTAAAATGGATAAACGTAGCCTGACCGATTTTCTCATGGTAATGGTTTCTTAAGAATAGCATAAGAATAAAGTAAGTTTAACAAAGAACGGGTGCTATTCAATTTCTTGAATTTCAATGTTCTTCCACCTTACTTTGATTCCGCCCCCGCTGTGTATTTGAAGAGCAATGGATCCCCGACCCTCCCCAATTTTTTCATCCTTCAGTTTTACCATTTGTTTTCCGTTCAGCCATGTACTAATGATATCGTCTTTAGCTTCGATTTTCATGTGGTTCCAATTGCTTGGGTCTAGCTGTTTTTCATCAGCAGGGTCAGGTTTAATTACCCACCCCCTTCCACCTTGGGTAGATTCATAAATGCCCCCGGTGTGCTTGTTGGGTGGGGCAACCTCTACTTGCCAACCTCGTATGGTCGTACCATCTTCACCCCCTACGTGCGATCGTATGAACACACCGCTATTGCCATTGGCCTCTAATTTAAAATCAAGGTCTAGAATAAAGTTTTTATAGGGTTTGTTGGTAGAAAGGTAACCGTACTTCGCTTCAGGGCCACTTTCACAAACGAGTTCTTTGTTGTCAACATACCAGTATTCGGTACCGTGTTTGGTCCATCCCGATAAATCTTTGCCATTAAACAAACTTTTGCTTTCTTGAGCAAAGGCAAATCCGAAATACAATGAAAATGATAGAATGAAAATCAGCTGTTTCATAATGGGTGGTTTTATAAATTATTTGAGTTGAGGAGCTGTCTGTTCCGAAGAAGTTACACCAGGCGGCAGTTCGATAACCTTAAAATTTCGGAAATGAATCTCCGCTCCTTCTGATTCAAGGCATAAATAGCCTTTCTTTTGGGTAGATTTTGAGATGCCGTTGACAAATTTACCGTTAACCGAAAGTTTGATGACCCCGTCTATGGCAACGACGTCGTAGGTATTCCATATACCTTTTCCCAAGGCACGGTTTTCTATTGATTTGCTCCTTTCTCCTCTTGGATTATCGGGTATGGTCACAACACCGCCAACGCCCCATACTTCGCCATGGACATAAGCTATGGGCTGCTGGATACCATCCTTTGCGTTGATGTTGATCCAATCGAGTTCGAGCATTTGAATTTCGACCCCGTCGGGTAATTCTTTTCCTTCTTCGGGGTTGCCATTACTCCAGGCAAAAACACCAGAATTTCCGCCCGGTTCCATATGCCTCCACTCTACGTGAAGAATAAAATTTTCATATTGTTTTTCTGATCGTACGACTCCAATCGGGTGGCCTAAATTTACCAACACGCCTTCATTATTGACTGTCCAGCCTTTTTTGACGGTATTGACATTTATCCATTTGATCTTGGAGTCCTCTTCCGAACTAGTCTTTAAGGCGTTTTCCAGAGTAGTAGATGTACCGAACTCGAACTCGAAGGGCTCGTGCTGGGCGTTACAAAAATTGTGTGTAGCAATTATGAATAATATGAATACATTTAAAACAAGACTCTTTTTTAATTTTTTCATTTTCAGATAAGTTAATTAGATGAAAGTACTAGGTTAAACCTCAAATGCTTTCCGCAACATGGCATAGCTTTTTGGAACTGCGGTTTCGGCGTCTTCATTGCCTTCCATTTCCAATGAAACATAACCTGTGAAATTAGCATCGCGCATAATTCTGGCAATCCGATCATAGTCTAGGTCTAAATCATAATATTTGCCGCCACCATAATAGGTTTTTGCCTGAATAATATCGGCATATCCAATCAATCTTTCAAACTGTGGATATGGCTCTCCGACATAATTTCCAGTATCAAGGTTTAATCCCATTGCCGGTGAAGAAGCCAAGGTTTTGTATATCTCTTCGAGGTAATCGATATTCGATGAAAGTCCCCAATGGTTCTCTAGGCAAAGTGTAATCCCTTCTTTTTCAGCTTCCTTCAGGCACTCTTGCATGCTGTCAATTACCCATTTTATGGCATCTTGGTCGGTATAGCCCTCGATTGGTTTTTGAATACCAGTCTGATAATAGTCAGGAGCTCTTTTCCCTTTCCAGCTGCCCGTATTCATGCGTATGGCGGGTATGCCCATCTGTACGGCAAGTTTGATGCATTTTATGGTATGTTCTACATGCTCTTTTCGTTTGTTCGCATCGGGTTCTACAAAGTTTTGATGGATGGATAGAAATGGAAGTGCCAGCCCCCTTTCAAAAGCCATTCTTTTCAATTTGTTCATGTAGGGCACCGTTTCGTTCTCCATTTGGCGGTGAAGGATTTCTACCCCATCAAACCCAATTTGGGAAGCGTTTTCGATAACCTTTTCGATAGGATACTTTTTTGGTTTAAAATGCCAATAGGAGTAGGTAGATACGATGAGCCTTATGGGCCGATTATCATAGCTATGGTTCTTTTTTTTTTCATCCGTACCGGCCATAACTAACGAAGGGGCCATCGAAGCGGCGCTTAACAGCCCCGCATTTTTTAACCAGTTTCTTCTTGATGAGCGGACTTCACTTTTTATTTGAGGCATAGAAATTATTTTTTTTACGGTTATAGCTTAAACTTTTTTATCCTAGCACCTTAGTAATTCCGGGAACCGCAATTTCGGGTCCTTTAAATTCTAAATCCCAATTAAAATCATTAGGACCCAGGCTTCTGGTTGAATTCATGGCTTCATCCCAAGTTATGGTCTGGCCACTATAGGCGGCCATTCTGCTCATGATACCGAATAATGAACTGTTAGCGGCCATTTCACCGTCATTGATTCCTTTTCCTTCTCGAATTGAGTTGAAAAGGGCGTCATGTTCGGCTTGGTACATGTCGTTTCCTTCCCCTCGATAGCGCCAAGGGTTTTTACCCGTTATTTCGTGCCGGTTGCCGCCGTAATGAGCATTCCCTTCGGTACCCATTATATCAATGGAGTTTTGGGATGAACCCCCATTTTGCTGTCGTGTAAAGGCGTAACCCTTGACCCCGTTGTCATAGTCGTATTCTAGCGCGAAATGATCGTAAATATTACCATATTTTTTATCGGTTCTCCATTGTCTTCCCCCGGTCCCGGTAGCTTTTAAGGGCATCTTACCACCCATGGCCCAAGTCATCATATCGAGACTATGTACGAACATCTCTACAATAAAATCTCCAGAAAGCCAATTGTAATAATACCAGTTGCGCATATGGTATTGCATATCGTTCCAGTCCGGCTGTTTTTCTTTGTACCAGAGCTCCCCTCCGTTTCGGGTAACGGAAATCGATTTGATATCCCCTATTTCCCCGGCCAAGACTTTTCCGTAAAGCGCCTGCTTTGGAAGGTCATACCGAAAACAGAATCCCGATACGATCGATAGGTTCTTTTCTTTCGCCTTTTTGGTCGCTGCTAAAACCTTACGAACTCCGGGTGCATCGACAGCGACAGGCTTTTCATAAAAAACATGTTTGCCGGCATCAATAGCAGCGGCAAGGTGGTTCGGTCGAAACCCCGGAGGGCAAGCCAACACTACCACATCGACTCCCGAATCGATTAGTTTTTGGTATGCGTCGAACCCAATGAACTGCCTTTCTTTTTCTACCTGCACCTTTTGACCGTGCGTTTTTTTAAGCACCTCCAAAGAACTCTTTAGTCGGTCTTCGAAGATATCTGCCATAGCATATAGTACGGTGTCGGGGTCTGCCGATATCGCCTGGGCAGCGGCTCCTGTGCCACGGCCACCGCAACCCACAAGCCCAACTTTTAAAACGCTTTTGGAACTGGACACTAGAGGAGTAGCAAAACCCATGTTCAAAGTTGTTGCGCTGAACAAGGTAGCGGCTCCCGCTTTCTTTATAAAAGCTCGTCGATCTTCTGTTTCCTTTTGAGTAATAAAATTTTCCTTAGCCATAATTTCTAATTTGTATACCCCTGATTCTGGGTAATTACGTCGTTAATATCCATTTCTGCTTGGGGAACGGGCCAGCAATAGTCCCTATTTTCATTGAAAGTAGCAACCCTTCCATAGTCTAAAATCACCCATTGCCCTGATTCATTCTTGTAATGCATTCCTTGAACCAGTCCGGCTTTTACCTCACCGATTTGCCAACGATTAATATCAAATAAACGCAAACCCTCAAAGGCCAATTCCCGAGCTCGCTCATCCCTGACAATTTCTCTTAATTCCGCTTGAGACTTTCCTTCGGTAATTTCAGGCATGTCGACCGTTGGTCTTTGTCTGATTGCGTTTATTGCGGCGTATACCGAAGTATCTATCTCGTTCAATTCTATTTTAGACTCGGCATACATCAGTAAAACATCAGCGTAGCGCATCAAAATCATATTTATGTCGCCAAGATTTGAATTGGCGGCAAAAGATTCATAGTCTACCCACTTCTTTAAATTGTACCCATTAACCGTAGCAAATTCAGAACTATTTGTTTTATCGGGGGTAGTACTAGTTGGCCAAGAATTATAGGTGTCGGTTCCAATCGGTTGCCCTGTATAATAGACAATATAATTCCATCTTGGATCTATGTTCTCAAATGGGTCATCGGGATTTATAGGTCCTGTATATTCATACTTTTCAAAAAGACCGTTCATCGGCTCCACGCCAGAGCCTCCTCCCAAAGAAGCGGCGGAATATCCAAATGCATTGTACGTATTACCACCAACTGTGAACTGTCTGTCAAAAATCACTTCTTGCGAATTTTGTCCCACTACTTGAAACAATTCTTCATAATTTGGATAAAGTCCATAAATATTCAAATCCATTACTGCCTTGGCAGCGTCGCGTGCAACCGTAAAATTGCTATTTCTGATTGCCACTCTGGCTTTTAAGGTCAAGGCGGCTCCCTGAGTAACCCTGCCTACATCATCTGCCGAATAGCTTAAGGGCAAGGCATTTGAATTTATAATGTCATCAAGTTCATCGATAACATAGCTGACAATCTCTTCCTTGGAATTTGTAGGGCGTTGATCATTAATATCAAGAACCTCGGTTATTAAAGGCACATTGCACCATAAACTTGAAAGTTGCGTATAGTAATAAGCTCTAAGAAACCGGGCTTCTGCCGTTATTCTTGCAATCATATCTTGATCACCACCTACTACTTTATCGATATTTGCAATAACATCGTTAGCCTTTCGGATGCCTATATAATATCTATTCCAAATACCGGTAATGGTGCCGTTGGAAGGATCGATTTCACCAAAACGGACATCATTAAAGGTAGGAACATTTGAATAAGAGTGATAGCCAATATCAGTAACACCATCTAGTGCCATGACCATTTGAGTGCCATCCAATTCTGCGTATACCGCATTAACTGCCAATTCTGCATCTTCTACGGTAGACCAATAGGTGGTTTCCGAAACTGCGCCGGTCGGTTCTATGTCGAGACCTTCATCAAATCCTTCGCTACATCCTGATAAGAAGGCTACAGCAGCGAAGAATAATATGCCTTTTATATTATTATATCTTTTCATAATTTTTTTTTAAAATACGATGTTTAAACCTAAACTCATAGTCTTCGTTTGTGGAAAGAACTGACTTCTACCTCTAGGGGTTTCCGGATCAAAAAGTTTCTGGGCGGAAAAAGTCATCATATTTTCTCCGGAAACATAAATTCTGAAGTTTGAAAAAACATCCTGATCTATAGTATATCCTATTTGGAAATTTTTTAGTCTGATGTACTTGGTGTCTATCAACCAGAAACTCGATTTTACAATATCCCAATTGTTGCCAGCTCTCGCTATCGGCCACGTTCCATTAGGATTTGTAACTGGGTCATAAGCGTTATCTGTCATTTCTTTAGGTATAAAGTTCTGATAAGCGGGTCCTTCTACCAATGCACCATCCAACGTATGATATTGTTTTCCCACACCTTGCCAAAACATAGAAAAGTCAAAGCCTTTATAGGAAGCATTGGCCCTAATACCAAATTCATATCTCGGATCTTCATTTCCGATAATAATCTGGTCTCCTCCAGGAGCGAGGGATTGCGATATGACCCCGTCATTATTCACATCTTTGTAAATAATGTTACCTATTCCTGCAAGGGAACTTAAACGTGCGGGATACTGATCCAAATCGGCTTGGGTACGGTAAAGACCTGGTGAGTCTAACCCTCTTAACGTGTTAATGGAGTAACCCTCTTGCCATACCGTAAAGCCATCAGGGAAGTAAGGACCTGCCCCGTTCAAATCTTCGATTTTATTGATTACATCGGTAAAGTTTGCACCTATTGAGTAATTGAAGCCATTTTCCTTATATGCCCCATGGTAAGTTAAGCTAAGTTCGTAACCGTTGTTCGAGACCGCCGCTGCATTTTGAACAGGAGCCTCAACCCCAATTGTGCTGGAAATTGGTAATTGCAGTAAAATATCATCTGTATATTTCCAGAAATACTCTGCTACAAATTCCAATCTATCTTGCATAAAAGAGACATCAAGACCGATATTTGTAATTGTTGCCGTTTCCCAAGTAATATCTGGATTTCCGGCCTGGGTTACCGCTGATCCGGAAACGGGGGTGCCGCCAAATTGATAACCTTCGTTCAGGTTATATGTATTTCTAAATTTATTGAGTCCGATATTCTGATTTCCCAATTGGCCCCAAGACCCTCTTAATTTAAGATTACTAAGGAACGTGCCATCGGAAAATTTTTCCATAAACGGCTCATTGGAGATGTTCCAACCGGCAGAAACCGAAGGAAAGAAGCCATATCTATTGCCGTCTCCAAACCTTGACGAACCGTCAATTCTTAAATTAGCTTGTATCAGATACCGATCATCAAACGAATAATTTAGCCTGCCAAAAAAGGAACGAAGGCGCCATTCTTCCCGATAACCACTTATCTGCTGATTATCGGCTCCTCCCGCATTCAAATCTCTAAGGTCATTGTTGAAGAAACCTTGCCTGGTAGCCGAAACGTTTTTGTAATTGTAGTGAATCTCCTCATACCCCAATAGCGCTCCAAGGTCGTGAGAACCAAAACTCTTGTTGTAATCCAAATATAATCTTTGGCTCAATTCCTTTTCAGTAATGGTGGCTTCGGTCAAACTATTTGTTGCAAACCACCCCGATACCGTAACAGGCTCACCGGTAAGATAATTTTTCATGCCGGCTAGACTATTCATAAAAGTAGACGTGCCCTGATAATTCGATTTATAGGTGACATTTCCTTTAAGGGTCAGTGCATCATTGAAGACATAATCAAATCCTCCTTGTGCCACGATATCGTTCTGAGTTCTGACCGTTTCGCCCTCAGATGCCATCGCAGCTGCATTCCATTGTCCGGAAATCAAGTCATACGTGCCATCGGGATATTCCATTACTACGTTTCTATTCATATGAAGAAGTGCTTGAACAATCTGTTGTCCCGCTACTCCCGAAGAATTTATGGCATGTCCTGGCCCGGTAAAATCTCCGTTTCTGTACATAAGCCCCACCTTAAAGGTCAGCTTATCATTAGCATACAAATCTGCATTGACAAGCATGGTAGTTCTTTTGTTATTGAAGTTCTTAATGACACCATCGGTATCGTTATAATTCAAGGAAGCAAAGATTTTTCCAATATCACCTCCACTAGATATTGAGAAACTTTGCTGGTTCATTAGCGCACCATTTCTAAAGATTCCCTCTTCCCAATTGGCAAAAGGATATTGTAAAGGGTTGGTGCCGGCAAGTACATTTGCAATATATTCTTCGGAATACGTGGGATTGGCCCCTGCATTTACTTGTGCGGTATTTTCCAACCTCATCCATGCTTCATCATCTGCCTTCTCTGGAAAAAAGCTAGGCTGCTGAAAACCAAATAAAGTGTTGTACGACAGTGTAACCCCAGTCGAAGCTCCTCGCTTTGTGGTCACAAGAATGACTCCATTTGCGGCTCGGGATCCGTAAATAGCGGCAGAAGCAGCATCTTTCAAAACTGAAATTGATTCTATATTCTGGGGTTCGACAGTGCCAAGGGCCTGTTCGATACCATCTACCAAGACCAATGGGTTGGAATTGTTGAGTGTACCTACACCCCGAATTCGTATTTTCGTGTCTTCTACTCCTGGTGCTCCCCCTGAGTTAAAGACTGTCAAACCTGGTACTTGACCTTGCAAGGCATTTGCAGTGCTCGTAACCGGGCGTTGTGTAATTTCATCGGTTGGGATTGTACTAATTGCCCCGGTAACCTTTGCGCGGCTTTGGGTACCGTAACCTACAACTACCACTTCATCCAGCCCCGCTGCATCTTCGTCCAAACTAATAATTATACTCGATTGTCCGTCGACGTTAACTTCTTTGGTCATGAACCCAAGATAAGACACGACCAAGACCGCATCATCGCCCACTTCAAGGGAAAAATTGCCATCAAAATCGGTCTGGGTGCCATTGATGGTTCCTTTTTCAACGATGTTAGCCCCGGGTAACGGTACGTCGTTCGAATCGGTTACCATCCCCGAAATAGCTTGCTGAACTACTTCGAGATCTGTATTTGACGTTTCATCTTTAATTGATGACGCGTCTTTACCCGATTTAGATGGCAATTCGGTATCGTTAAGCTTGAGAATTACCTGCTTTTTGCGCAGCGTGTAATATATGGCAGTACCCTCGAACAATATGTCCAATACTTCCGTTACTGGTTTTTCGGTAACTTTTACCGAAACCAGCCTTTCGGAGTCGATTTTTTTATTGTTGTAAAAGAATTTTAGGTCTGTAAGGGATTCGATCCTTTCCAGTACTTTTTTCATTTCTACCCTTTCAAGATTTAGGGTCAACTTGTCTTTTTGGGAATAAACATTCGCTTCAACATAGAAGACGG
Source organism: uncultured Kriegella sp. (assembly GCF_963975415.1). Lineage (NCBI taxonomy): Bacteria > Pseudomonadati > Bacteroidota > Flavobacteriia > Flavobacteriales > Flavobacteriaceae > Kriegella > uncultured Kriegella sp. The sequence goes on along the minus strand of NZ_CAXBGN010000002.1, from coordinate 92,489 downwards.
AAATTATCAGAAGAAGCGCGGTTAATTTCAAAGACAGCCTAAGATTTAGCGAACAAGGCTTCGAAAAGCCCTTTCTTTCACTTTTTTCCATATTTTTGTGTAGTTTTATTGGTTGACCAATACGCGTCGATTATCATGAATCGGGAAATGGTGCAACATTTTCCGATTTTTTTGTTCTTTGACGGTCGACAAATTTTTGTTCGTTCGATTTAATATTAAATAGGGGTGTCACTCCATAGGCAGTTGTTTTATATTAGTTTATATTCAGTTCATTTATAATAATAGCGTTGCCCTCGAATTTATAATCGAAGGGAGTTTCTTCAGAAAATAGTTGTAAGGCCTCTTCGATGGTTTCTACATCGAAAGTAGCGGTAAATACTTCCTTGTTCAGGGTTTCATAGTTATTATCAATGGTTACTTTGTAATGACGTTCTAATTTTGGCACTATATTTTTAAAAGACATCTCTTTTAATACCAGCTTCCCATTGACCCAACCTGTATAGATATTAGTATCGACTTGTTCAACTTCTATTTTTTCATGAAATTTATCCCAAGCGGCTTTGTGCCCTGGCTCAAGCACATTGGCGTTTTTGGGATCATAATCATCTTGTGAGTTGTAAAGACTGACCGAACCTTCGACCAAAACGGTGTTTATGTCACGATCTTCAGGATATGCAGAAATATTAAACTTGGTGCCCAATACCCTGACATCCATAGTGCCATTGGTGACTATAAAGGGATGGGCGCTGTCTTTGGCTACATCAAAATAGCCTTCACCAATTAAAAAGACTTGACGTTTGCGGTGTTCGATAAAATTCACTGGATATTTCAGCGATGAGCCCGCATTTAGATGGACAATCGTGCTATCTGATAAGATAACACTGAACCTTTTGCCGTAAGGCACCGTAAGCGTATTGTAGACCAATTTTGTAGATTTGGGATGGTCTGAATAATCGATTTGATTTCCGATTTGTCTGCCCAGCACCCGACCTCTCGAATCAACAATGTTCTGCTGGCTCTCAGACGATATGGTGCGTATCTCTCCGTTCTCTAGTTTAAGGGTAATAGCATCCGTAGTTTTAGCGGCTTCATTATCGAAAAAGTTGAAATAATGGTATCCATAGCCTAATCCGATGAGTCCAATGCAAATTGCTGCATATTTGAGCACCGATTTGAACCGAGAAGCTTGGCGTCTCTTAAACCTGATTTTCTTAACTCTTTTTTGAACTTGCTGCCATTGCTTGTTATCATCAATATCTTTGATGGTATGAATTTCCTTGAGATTGCTCGCTTTTTGTAAGCGAAAATATAGTGACTTGTTTTCTTCGGATTCTTTTAGCCATTGGTCAAGATATCGCTGCTCTTGGCTAGAGAGGCTACCAGCTAATTTTTTTGCTATAATCTTTGCTATATCCATAGCTCGTTGTGTAAGCTTAAGGGCCGTTTGGGAGACCTGTTCGAATATAAGTGTCGAAAAAGTAAAATAGGGTGATGTCTAGGATGCTAAAAATTTAAATTAATTTCAAAGGGAGTTAAATATTCTCAAAGAATAGCAAGAATATATATGTATTTTTCAAGTTTTTTCTTAAAATACTATAAGCCTTTTTCATTTGTGTTTTTACCGTGTTTATCGAGATTCCCAATGAAATTGCCGCAGTTTGGTATTTTTGGCCATCTAGGGCACAAATTATGAACACATTTTTACACTGCGTGGGCAATTTTGCAATTGCACTATGAAGTTTTGGTCCTAAGTCAAGCTCTGATCTACTGTCTTCCTCCGAAGAAACTATAGTAATCCCATTAGTGTCGTCTATCGGAATGAATTTTCTGGAAAGTCTTACTTGTTGAAGGCTTGAATATTTGACCGATTTCCAGATATACCCTTTAAGATTGGTTATTTGATGGGAGTCTTCATTGGCCATTATCTTGACAAAAACATCTTGAACTATATCTTCCGCAAACGCTATAGAAGATACATAACTATAAGAGAGCAGACAAAACTCTCTATAGTGTTTCTTAAAGACAAGCTCAATATTTTGTTGCAGATTTTTGGTCATTCTGTTTCCTGCAATTATGTAGTTCTAATATTGGAATATCAACACTTCTTCATTAGAACAAGATTTTGTTGTTGCGTTATAATATCAATGTATCATTATTATATACTTAAGGATATCAGCATGTTATAAATTTAAGAGGTTTAGCTGCTAAATTCCAAATCAGGGCTTCGAAATCTATCGATTTCCTATAAAAATAGTGAGATTAATACTAATAAGGGATTAAATTGAATGAAATATAAAACATGAGTGCTTTTAAGGTGTAATTCGTTTTTGCTGGCTAAGGCTACAGGGTCCTCCGAAGGTCTGAAAAATCGGAAGAAAATATAAAGTTGAAAGAATGGCGGAATTTTTTTGAAAGCTTTTGTTTGAACTGTCGGTAAACAAATCAAGTCTTTACGTCCCGTGGTTAATTTCTAAATAGGGCGGTTTAATCCAACCTTGCTCGATGTTATTATGGAAATTGTTGAAATTTCGTATTTTTTAAAGGAGAACAATTGTATTGGGAATGTTTCGAGCAAAATCCCATTGAGAGTTAAAATTGTCAGATTCGCTATTTTAACGGCCTAGTGCAAGATTCTATGATAAAATCAAGGAATGCCATTTTTTTAAATGTTCTTTCGGAAAGCAGGTAAACTGTTGAACGTGTTTTAATGATTAAAACTCTTCCCTGCATTGTGTGTAAATCATTGAAAATAAATTAAGAATCTTGATAAAAATATTCTAGCGAAGGAGTTATATCAGTTATTTTTTATCCTTAATAATCAGACTAAAGACATACCCAAGAGCAAAACAGGAAACTACTCCGAAAAAAGCGTACATCAAAAAGCTGATATTGGTAAAGACACTGATATACCAAATTAATAAAGCACTGGCTGCCAGTCCGACTAAGGTTCCCTTGGCATTGGCTTTTTTGGTCAACATGCCTAAAAGGAACATACCTCCGAGCCCTCCGGTAAACAAACCGAGAAATTTGTAGAATTCATCCCAAAGGGATTTGATATTGGAGTTGGCCATCCAGAGCGCCAATAATACCCCGGCAATTCCAGTTAGTATGGTGGCGACCCTAGCAATTTTCAACAATTCATGATCTGGTGTTTTTGGTTTAAAATGTTGATGGAAATCATTGCAATAGGCGGTTGAAACGGAATTCAAGCTACTGCTGATGCTTGACATGGCAGCCGAAAAAATACCGGCGACCAATAGACCGGAAACCCCAATGGGCAATTCCCTCACAATATACCACGGAAAGATAGAATCATTATTTGAAATCGCAGGAGATAGCGCATTGGGCATTTCTGAATAGAAAATGAACAACAAAGTTCCAAGACCGAAAAAGATGACGGTTGCCGGCAGAGTTAAAACTGCATTGGTGTACAAGGTCTTTTGCGAGTTTTTCAGGTCGGTGCTGGTCAGGTAACGTTGTACGATGGTTTGATCTGTGCCCTGCGTAACCATTGCCGAAGCAAGACCTCCGATGAATACGACCCAAAAGGTTGATTCGGTAAAATCGAGATTCATATTTGCGATGTTAAACTTATCATTTTTGGCAGCGTAGGTAATCATATTGGTAAAAGAAGTTTCTGTATGAAGTATTATCCAGGTTACCGCTAAGATGCTGCCCCCTAAAAGAACGATGACTTGCATCACATCTGTCCAAATTACGGCTTCAATGCCTCCGAAGGTCGTATAGAGAATGCATAGTAGTCCCATAATCAGAATGCTGATTTCAACAGGTATGCCGGTAACAATTGAAATGGCCAAAGAAGGTAATAATAATACAATACCTATTCTTCCCAATTGGAATAAAATAAATGACAAGCTTCCAAAGGCACGAGCCATATAGTTGAAACGATTTTCCAAATATTCATAGGCTGTTCGAATCTTTAGTTTATTGAAAAATGGAATGAATATGAAAGCGATAACGGGGGTTATCAGAATGGCTGTAATGTTTAGAAAGAAGAAAGACCAATCGGTTACAAATGCCTTGGCAGGAATTGCCATAAACGTAATCGCACTTAAAAGCGTGCCAAAAACACTCAATCCCGAGGCCCACCAAGGAATACGGCCGCCACCTACAAAATAATCCTCGGTCGATTTTTGTTTTCGGGCAAAATAGACCCCGATCATTAGGGAAATCGAAAGATAGAGCACCAAAACCGTATAGTTGATAGCACCAAAAGGTTCGGTGGCTTGAGCTATTTTGTATTTACTGACTTTTGGTGTTCTTATGCCGGGAGAAACTTCTCCGGAAACTATTACAAATTCATCGTCTTTTTTAAACGATAGAGCGGTAACAGGGATTTTGTTCGTTAACGTGTCATATACAAACCATTTTTTGGTTATAGTATTGTAGCTCAATATTTCTTTGGAAAATCCTTGATGGGTGTTCAGAATTTCATTTCTTTTTTCTTCTAATTTCTGTACTAGGGAATCGTTTTTCTCCCTTTTCAATTGCAAGGCTAAATTTTCCAGTTGATTAAAAAGTACTTCATCTGAACCGCCGTAGACCATTAAATGCATAGACCCCATGCTTTCGGCCGATGCGGCCATCAAAACCCGTGGCTTCCCGTTTATAATTAGTTTGCCCTCATTTTGCCATAGTCCTTCTTTCAGGTTATAGGATAGGTAATCGGTCAGGGGTTCCGATTTTTTTCCGGTAATTTGATTGCGCCCACCAATCACAAAAATTTTTCTGGAGTCTTTGGTTTCTTGTACGATAATGGAATGCACCGCTCGCGGAGCACCGGGAAAATCGGTTAATTTTTCCCATTCTTTTTTATCATTCAAAGACATTCTGTAAAAGGAGTTTACACTTCTTTCAGAATTTTTACCTCCGACAACATAGATATAGCCATCTTCTACGACCGCCGCAGAATAAGCCAAGGGTTCGGGGAGCGAAGGGTAATCGATAATTTCCGTAGTATCGGTGGAAGGACTGTAACGCAGTAAATAAACTTGGTCGCTGGTTCGGTTTTCGTTCTCGCCACCTACTACCAGAATACCATCGGGAACCGATACGGAAGCACTGTAGGCAAGCTTCGAAGGCAAGGTCTGATGTGATAATTGCCATTTGCCATCATTTAGAATGTATAATTTGTTACTATAGATTTTTTTGCCCCCTTTCCATGGTAAGCCATTCGGGAAGTTGGCGCCGCCACCAACGATAATGGTTTCGTTGTGAACTCCGCCGACCATGCCCGCATAGCCGAAAGCAACCGAATCTTGATTTCTTTTTGGTATTTCGGGAAGTTCGGTTGTATGAAGTTTAGGAGCTTGTTGGCCAAAACCTAGCGAAACGAATAGAATAATTACGGCAATCGTTTTTCTAATTTCTTTTCTATTCATTTACGCAGTATTCAGTGCTGTATTTTTGGTCTTAATGTGGCGTAACAGCGACTATTTTCTTTTCTTAGGTTTCTTGTAACTGTCTTTTTTGTCGGTCAACCATTTTAGTGACAAGCTTGCAAACTCGTTTTTTGTGTATTCATCTTTTTCAAAAAATACGCCGATATCTCCGTTTTTTAAGACGGTCAACGATGAGTAGGCCGAAGGACCTTTATAAATTGTTTTGCCATCGGTCCATGTTTTTCCCTCATCATAGCTAACACGAATCGTCAGATTGGTGCGTCCTTTTGTTGTTTTGGCATTGGAAAATAACAATCGATTCTTTTTAAAGCCATCTTCAATGGCGGTATATCTAATGATACTGGCATTGCAACTTGGGTCGATAAGGGTCGGGTCTGGTTTGGTGACCCAAGTTTTTCCCTCGTCCGTCGATGTGTGAATATAGCGTAGCCCTTTTTTGTTTGCACGAGAATTGATCATCCAACTTCCATCGGCCAATTCGACGATTTTTGATTCATCGGCGGGAGATATTGGGGTGTCGATTAGAAACCAGGTCTTGCCATGGTCATCACTTCCGAATACATGCATACCGCTAGTCAAGTTGGCCATACAGTGCAAGAGCTTTCCCGTACTGGTCTGAATGCCCCTGCCAGAGGTTATGAACTTAAAGTCTTTATGCCATTCGGGTTTGGCAATTTGCGATGTAATGTCTTTTGGTTCGCTCCAAGTTTTTCCATTGTCGGAACTTTTCATCACATGCAGGTAGTAGATGTCCTTTTCTGTATTTAAGTTCATAAAATTATAGAACAAGAAAATTTCTTTGGTAATTTCGTCAACGATCATAGACGGATCGGATGCGGACTGACCTATAGGAAAATCAATGACCGTCTCGATCGGTCCCCAGGTTTTTCCGTTATTGTCGCTTCTGCGGATAACGATGTTTATATCATCACTACCCCTAAGGTCGTTACATGAAGGAACCCTTTCATCGATTGCAGCAATAAGATCGCCATTGGGCGCTGTAACAAGGGCAGGTATTCGGTAACAGGATACCGAATCGTTCATAGATGTATTGAATAGATCCTGATGACTTTTTATTCCCTCTGCCATTTGATATGTAGGGTCTTGAGCGTTTACGGATAAAGCGAAAAACACTATTAAGATGAACAGCGTATTTTTTTTCATTGGTATTTATTTATTATTTAGCTTCTATTTTTTCAAATGATTTCCAACATTGGTACATCGCTCTCGGAACATGGAAACATCCTTTCCATTTTCCGCCTTTTAGCGTAGACGAAGGTTCTCCTTGGCGATTTAGGTACCCAAACCATTCGCCATGTTCGGGATCTGGAAAATGGGACCATGTATAGTCGTGAACTTTTTGATACCAAGTTGCGATTGTCTTTGTCGGATGGTGTTCATGGGCTTTTGCCAATGCGACCAATGTTTCTAAATGTACCCACCACAATTTTTGATCGTGTTCTAACTGTTGGGGCGGATGTCCTTGCGCATCCATAAAATAAAAGATACCGCCAAATTCTTTGTCCCAACCGTATTCCAGTATGCGGATTATGGTGTCTGTCGCCTTTTGAATAAGGTTTTGATTATTTTTCCGTACTCCGATATCGATCATAAACCACATGGCTTCGATACCGTGTCCTGGGTTGATTAGCCTTCCATCAAAACTGTCGTGTAGCGAACCATCTTGCATGACATTCTCATAGATCAGACCAGAATCGTTATCCAAGAAGACGCCCATAACTTCATTTACGCTGAAATCGAGTGTTTGTTCTATTTCTTCGGGTTTGAGAATAGCTGAAAGTTCCAACACCAGATTTGACAAAATCATGGGGAGAGCAAAATTCTTAAGGGTCCGTACGCCCGTACTTTTCTCATAAATTCCTTTAGGATTGTCTTTTCGTCGCAGAATGTTGTTATAGGTAGTCTTTGCGATTTTGCTGAACCGTTCGTCTCCTGAGGCTTTGGCATATTGGGCAAAAGCCATGGCGGCAAAGCAATCGGAGAAAATGTTATAGGGCTGTACCAGAGGTTTTCCTTCTTTTGTCAGGGCGAAATAGAAATTCCCTTCTGAATCTCTTGCATTGTTTTTTAGGAAATCGGCCCCTGATGTTGCAATTTGTAGCCAAGATTCTTTTTGCTCCACTTCATTGTAGAGCATCGAAAACATCCATACTTGTCTTGCTTGAAGCCATGTAAACTTATCGGTATCGAATATCTTTCCTGTTTGGTCTAAGCAGGTGAAATAACCACCATGTACGGAATCTAAAGAGTAGCGCTCCCAAAAAGGAAGTATATCGTTCAGTAACGAATTCTTATATGTTTCTGCGTACTTCATCTAATATGTATAACATAATACAAAAATAAGCAAAATTATCTTAACTTCGCTTGTGACAAAGACATAAATATAGCATATTGGTCCTTCCAAATTGTAAAACGCCAGAATGCTTATCATTTAATTAAGTAGTAGTATTTTTGTTGCTGAGGTAGTTGAATTAGTCGATGTTAAATACGAACGTATGAAGAAATTCAAAAAGTTGGAACCTGTAGACACCGGTTCCCTCGTGGACAAGGTAGAAATACGTTTGTTGGCGTTTTTTAAAGAGAATAACCTTAAAGCGGGAGATGCCATACCCAAAGAGCTTGAATTTGCTGAATCTTTAGGTGTTAGCAGAACCGTTGTGCGAGAAGCGCTTCTCCGTTTACGTACACTGGGGTTGGTAGAGTCAAGGAAACATCGGGGCATGATCTTGAAACAACCCGACATTATCAACAATTTTGAGCGTATTATGGACCCTACCCTTTTAGGGGAAGATACTTTAAAGCAGCTCTTTGAACTGCGCTTGATTTTAGAAATGGGAATGGCTGATTTTCTCTTTGAGCACAAGTCTACTCAAGATATGGAAGAGCTGGAGGAAATCGTTGCCGCTGAAGAAGCTATTGGGGCAGGGAAAATATGGTTCTCTCTGGATAAGGAGATTGCATTTCATGGCAAACTATACGAAATGTCAAACAATACCACATTATTAAAATTTCAGAACTTATTGTTGCCTGTTTTTGATTATGTCTATCTGAAAGAAACAAAGAATACAGGCATTGATGACTATCATTATTCAACAGGTAAATTCGTAACCCATCGCATGTTATTTGAAAATCTGAAAGTGGGCACTCCGGAAACCTTTAGAAATGCCATGCGCCGGCATTTGGAACCGCATTTTGATCATGCTTTCAAAAACGGTGCTAAATAAGAAAGCCTTGTAAAAAACAAGGCCTTTCCTCAACTAACTCAGAACTCCATTTAATTATAGCCGGAGGTTTGTTCTAATGCCGGGTTTCGACCTATCATATCAGTAGTGATGGGCAATACTAGTTTATATGCTTCACTAGATGACAGAAATTCTATGTTGTCAAATACAAAACTGTTACCTGCTCTTCTTAAATCCCACCATCTTTTACCTTCACCGACAAATTCTTTATAGCGTTCGTCTAGTATGGCATTTGTGTTTTCTGTTTGTGAACTATTGACATAACCGTGGGTGGCTTCCTCGAAATTGGAGCCATAAGCCCGTTGGCGAATTTGGTTTATTTCACCCGAGGGGTCCTCTCCAAGAAGGTTTTTTGTCTCTGCCAAAAGTAATAGAACATCAGCAAACCGGTAGATAGGTACATCATTTTCAAATATCCTTTCGGTGCCATCAACTTGACCTAAAAATTTGTTGAATATAGAACCAAAATATGCGGACTCGGTGTAATTGGAATACCCGGTTCCACCGTTGTCATCGGAATATAATAGAATGAACGTGGCATCTTTACGAGAATCGTCATTATCATCCAATAGTGCTATAGTTTTCCCTGACTGCCCATATCTATTAGCTCCTGCAATAACAAAGTCAATCATAGCGTTTCCGCTATCATCAAATTGTGGATTGATTTCCGTGCTTCGGCCTGTCAAGTTATTGTAGAAATTTGAGGCCTCATCACGTTTATATTGTAATGCAAAAATAAATTCGCTGTTCGCTTCATTTTCAACTCCCCATAAATCAGCAATGTTGCTCTCTAAACTTATTCCAAGCGATGCAATTTGTTGTAAGGCCGCTTTTGCCTCGTTAAAATCCGCAGCGCCTCCATCTAGTAAATTGCCCGACCAAATAAAGACATCCCCTTTTAATGCCAAGGTTGCCGCTTTAGACCAAAAGTTTCGATTGCTCTCCCAAAAGCTACCATCATCACCAAAATTATCTAGTGATGCCTGAATATCAGCCTTGATTTGATTCATTACCTCGGTTTGCGATGATCTTGGTTTGGTTAAGGTTGTCGGGTCAATGGTTCCTACTGGTTCTAAAATAATTGGCACTTCTCCCCAAGTTTTTAGAAGTGTGTAGTAATAGAAAGCTCTCAAGCCATAGGCTTGGGCAATAAGATGTTTTTTCTCATCCTCATTAATAAAACTGACGCTGGGGGCATTTGCCAAGAAATCATTGATTCGGTGTATTCTTGTGTATAGGTTTGCCCATCCGCCAAAGGGCGCTGTCGCCACTGTAATATCAGACCGAATTAGGGTTTCGTTATTGGGTGACTCGAAGGTAATCCCGCCCCAGATATCACTTCTGATTTCGCCCAGCAGCCATAGGTCTTGAGCCGATGATCTTAAATTTGCGTATAGTCCAGTGTGGGCGGTTCTCACCCCTTCTTCGGTATCCCAGAAACCGGCAGTTGTCAATTCACTGGGGCTTTCTAGTTCAAGTTCACTTTCACATGCTCCCAAGGTTATTGCGATGGCAATCACTACTATATAGATATAATTTTTCATCTTGTAAAATTTAAAAAGTTAAGTTTAATCCAATGGTAATGGTTTTAGGAACCGGAAATGCCCCGTATTGCACGCCGCCAACCTCTGGTGTTTCACCCGCATAGCTTTTGAAGTAATGTAAGTTGCTACCTGTTACATAAATATTTAATCTTTTTATGGCGTCATTAAAATATTCAGAGGGTACATCGTAGCTCAAGGTTATTTCTCTAAGGGCTAAATAATCGCCTTTTTCCCAAAATTGGTCATTCCCGGCGTTTAGGAGACTTGAGCTATCACCCGAACTAGCGCCTTCATTGCCTCTCCATACATTCTTTGTTCCATTCACAAATACAAAGCGGGGCCAATCGGTATCGGTATTGTTAGGAGTCCAAGAATCTAGAACTTCTGTGGGTTGATTCAGATTTCCTTGCGTTTGTGCGTATCCCTTATTTCTAATATGGTTCCAAATCAAATGTCCTGTGGCAAAATCTGTTTTAACGAATAGATTAAGGTTCTTGTATTTTAAACTCGTCGTTAGGCCTCCAAGAAAATCAGGTGTGGTACGGCCAATGACCTTTCTGTCAAGGCTATTGATGATTCCATCGTTATTCTGGTCTACCCATTTGACATCTCCTGCGAAGTGTTTGAATTTGTCTCCAGGTAAGAAGTCGTCCTGAATATTGTTATCGGCATCGGCCTCTGTTTGATTGACATAAATATGGTCTTGTTCATAAGCGATAACAAGATCGTTGCCAACTCGTTGCCCTTCTTGTAAACCTCCAACCCATTCTTCCTGTCCCGTTTTTGAATTCCAGATCAATTGTCCGTCTTGTCGATTTAAGTCGTTGGCATTCTCAGGAAGTTTGGTGACATAGTTTTTATTGGAGGTGATGGTTGCTCCTACATTCCAAGAGAGATTTTCATTTCTAATAATATCTCCATTGACTTGAAGTTCAAAACCTTTGTTCCTGATAGTCCCGTTATTGGTCAATATGCTGCCAAAGCCCGTGTAAAAGGGTAGTGTGAGGTTAGCTAGTTTATCTTTTATGTCTCTAGAATATACGTCTGTTATAAACGTCAGTCGCTCACTAAAGAAAGAAATGTCTAGACCTGCATTGAATGTCGTTGACTTTTCCCATTGAAGATCTAAAGTAGGTAAGGCTGAGTTGGCATAACCGGTCTGACCGTTGTACACTCCCTGACTTCCATAGGCGCCGAAGACACCATAGTTACTCAAAACACCTTGATTGCCGTTAACACCATAGCTAATTCTTGGTTTTACCCTGGAAATGATTTTATTAATAGGAGAATCAATAAAGAAACTCTCGTTATGCAGGTTCCAACCGAAGGATACACCGGGGAAAAAGTCGAATTTATTGTTTCCAAGTCTAGATGAGCCATCATTTCTAAAGGTAAAACCGAGCAGATATCTATTGTCGTAGTCATAGAGCAGCCTGCCGAAAGCGGAGCTAATAACATATTCCGTTTCAAAACTAGAGGGGATGCCACTGGCTTCTGCTCCTGCATTTAGGGTTTCGATTAAATCTGTGGGTGAATTTCTTGTTCCGGCAAAAGTTTCGTAATAATTATCCTTAAAGTACTCGGCGCCGATCAAGGCGTTGAAATTGTGGTCACCAAAAGTTTTGGTGTAATTTAGGGTACCTGTCAATTGGTTTCTTAAAGTTCTTTCCAAACCTACGGAAGCTTCACGAGCGGTGCGCAATGGACCCGAAGTACTACCTACTCGATAGGCCCTGTCGAAACTTTCATTATGGTTGTTTATCGCAAAATGACTTCCATTGGCAGAGAGTATCAGATTTTCTATAATATTCCAGTCGATACCCACGGAAGCCGATAGACGTTGCTCTAAATTTTTTCTGATGAATTTATCCTGATAATATAGAGGGTTACCAAAACCTTGGTTTTGTCCAACAGCATAAATGGTTGAAAAAGTGCCATCGGCATTGTTGTCATAGGTTCTAGATGTAGGTGCTTGACTTTGAAATCTTCTAAATACGGTGTCATCACCACCTAAAGGACTAAGACTTAAGTTAGAATGGGAGTAAAGGATGTTGGAATTTACCTTTATCTTTTTCGATATGCTATATGATCCTGAAAATTTACCGGAGTACCTTTTAAATCCGGAACCTAAGATTAATCCGTCATTATCTAAAAGACCAAGGCCTAAATAATAGGTGCCTTTCTCATTGCCCCCATCGAAGGATAAATAGTGATCTTTTGAGACACTATTTTGATAAATGCGATCGCCTACGGTTTGATTATCGTAGAACAGAATGGTTTGCCCGGGGTCTAGGATGTCAAGAATGGAGTTCCAACCGGGCTGGTTCAATAGGTAATTATTTTCGGGGGTCAAAAGTTGCGTGGTAAAGGGGGAGTCTGTAGTGTTTCCCCCAGTGCCCATGCTGTTGGCCCCGTCTAAAAAGGCACCAAAAGAGGTGGGATTGTTGATGGCCTCCCTGTACCAAGCAATAGATTGCCTATTGTAGTTTATGAAATCGGCGGCACCGAGATATTGTTGGTCGTTTCTTTCCTCATTCATGCTATATTTATACCTATAGTTAATAGAGGTTTTGCCGACTTTACCTGATTTGGTCGTTACCAGAATAACTCCATTGGCGGATCTGGCACCGTAAATAGCAGTTGCGGCCGCATCCTTTAGTACCTCAATAGATTCGATATCGTCGGCGTTTAAGGCGTAAAAAGAGCTAGGGATGCCGTCAACTAGGATTAATGGTGATCCGGTTCCATCGAAATTGGTCCCTCCTCTTAAAACGATTTGCGGTGTTGCTCCCGGCTGCCCAGTTGTATTGGTTACCCGTAGCCCGGCTATCGTGCCCTGTAATGCGGTAGCCGCATTAGCTCTTGTGGAGCTCTCTAATATTTGGGTATCTAGTTTGGAAACAGATGTTGTCAATGTGGCTCTGGTCTGTGTGCCGTAGCCTGTAACCACAACTTCGTCAAGCATAGCCGTATTTTCAACCAGAATGATATTGATATTGGTTTCATCGGAAACAGTATGTTCCTGTGTGTTGAAGCCCAGATAGCTGAATAGTAAAACATCGCCGATACGGCTGATTATTGAGTAATTACCATCAAAATCGGTTTGTGTGCCCGTTGTTGTGCCTTTGATGACAATACTAGCCCCGGACAAGGGTACTCCTTGAGCATCTGCCACCGTACCTGTAATTTGTTGCTCTTGGGAGAATGTATTTTGGCTAAAAAAGAACACTGAGAATACGAATAAGAGCGTAGCTGTTCTTTGTATAATGTTGATACGCAATCCTGCATTCGGAGGACGTTTATCAACCCTGTAGTTTTTTTCAGATAATTTCATATCCTGCTGGTTTGAATTAATATTAAATAATAAATCTGCTGCAAGATAGTATAAAAAGTATTATGTTATACATAATGCAAATCAAAACATAAGTTTTTAACATTCAACGACGTTTTTCTCTTTAGGTGTGGTTAAGAGTTCATAGGGAAATGTAAACCGAGGTAGGGTAGCATTTCTTTCTGGTCTAGTGCACGAAGCACAGTATTTAACTGTTCTTTGGTTAACGTATGATGTGGGTATCTGCTTGGCCCCATATTAAGACCGAACAAGCGCATAAAGCTCTTTCCTCCGCCATTGAAGCCGCCTATTCTGTCAATAGTTTCGACGAAGAATACTGCCTTTTCTTGGAGTAGCCCGGCTTTCTCGGTATCTCCATTTCGGTAAGAAGAAATGAGTTCATAGTAGAGGGGTGCCAAGTGGTTATAGGTACTGCCTACCCAACCACTTGTGCCAAGGGGAAGACTTTTGATAAGCTTTTCGTCAACTCCAAAAAGTATGTTTTGAGATCCGTTATCAAAGTTCAGGCATTTTGTGAAATCAACTGAGTTGAAATCAGAATACTTGATTCCAGCAAAATTGGGGATTGTTTGATGTGCCATCTTTAAAAAATTGATCATCGGAAAATCGGCACCTGTTAAAACAGGTATGTGATAGTAATAGAAAGGTATATTGGCGGCCTTCTTTGCAATTTCGCTACAATAAAACAGTAGACTTTCTAAGGTTTTGGGTTTGAAATACGATGGGGGGAGGGCACATGTGGCATCTACCAGGTCTTTTGAATGATCCGCCAATTCTTGGGCCTCCCTTAAGTTAGTATGACCCACATGATTCGTTAGAAAGAAATCTTCAGGTTTGTTCTTCGACCAAGCTTCGATGAGCTGCTTACGTTCCTTTGTACTCAGTGAAACAAAATCACCGGTTGAACCGTTTACAAAGGCGCCTGCCACTTTTTTTGATTTTAAAAATTGAGCGTATTGACCAATTATCTTCAAATTGAGGGTGCCATCGTGTTGCATTGGCGCATAAGTGGCAGCTACTAGATTTTTCATTTAAATATGTATTATGTATAACATATACAAATGTATCGTTTTATTTTTATTCTTCTGTTTTTTGTGGGAGAATTTCTAAAACTCTTAAGAATCGGTTCTTTGATATTGGTTGACTACACGTTTTGTCGAAATAGCTATGAAAATCATTTCTTGATAAAAACCAAACAATGTTGCCAAGGCAGGTTGTTAATATTACGTTCTAGGTGCATGCCGCCCGCCCGCATTTCGGCAACTGCTTGCTTTTCGGTCATTTTATGTACTTTTTTGATGGGTACTTGGTCGTCTTCACCGCGGTACTCGATTAAGAAGAGCTTCCCATCGGGGCGCAAGGCGTTTTTAATCGAAGCTATCATTTCAAAAGGATAGTCAAACTCGTGGTATACGTCTACTAAGAGGACTTTGTCAATTGAATTCTTTGGAAGGTTTATGCTTTTATCGCCTCCCTTAACTATAGTTACATTTTTGATTTTGCCTTTTTCTTTTTTTCTGCGAAGCTCCGCTAGCATTTCATCTTGAATGTCAACGGCATAAATTAGTCCCTTTCTGGCCATTGAGGACATTTTGAATACATGGTAGCCCGATCCGGCCCCAATGTCGGCAATATCATCGGCTACATCAATATCCATATTTAGAAGCAATTTACTGGTGTTTTCCTCTCCTTCCCGTTCGGGGCGATCCAGCCATTCCATACCTTGAAACCCCATGACATTGGCAATTTCCCGTCCCATATACCATTTTCCAATCCCATTCGGATCCCCCTTTTTAAAAGTATATTCGGAATCTGAGACCGTTTCTTGTCCAGTACATTGATATGCCGTCAGTATACCGGTGAACAATAACAGTAGGATAATCTCTTTTTTCATGTTTTTTTGTAAATTTTAATGCACAATACGACCTATTGATCTAGAGGAATCTTCTGATTTTAATGGCATAGGCGCTTTTCGGATTCTCCCTTAGCAATAAATCGATGTCTTTTTTCGTAAAACCATTTTCTTTAAGTCGCGGAATTAACTTTGCGAATAAATCGGTATAGCCTCTGTAATCGCCACCGTTCTTTTGTCCCACGTTATACCATCCGGCATCGTGTGAAATGAGGATATGGTTCAATATTCCGTACGCTTTAAGCTCTGAAAGTGTTTTTACATACCAGCCAATACTTCCGGGGTCATTGGCGTTAGTAGTGGGCCGGTCATGTATGTTGTCTAATGAAACCCATGCGCCCTGACCAGCTGCTTCCAGATAGCCCGCCACCGAGCCGTTTTGCGCATGTGTCCAGACGAATGCTTTCGGCGATACACCCATTTCTTTTAATACCTTGATTTGGGCCATGGCAGGGGCATCTTCCCCTGTGTGCGAAACAATGGTCATACCGGTTTCCAAATGGGTAAGCGCGGCTGCCTTTATCAAATTAGTGTGTATTTCAGAAAGCTTTTCTTTATTTTCGACTGCCATTTTTATAAAGCCCGGCCTGATGCCCGAGCCATCGATTCCGTGTTGAAACTCGTCAATCCAATGCGCTGCCATTTCTTTAGGAGAGTTGTTTCTAATGCTTTTAGGAATGTATTTGTTGTTTCCCGACCCATAATAACCGGTATTGGTAAGTATGTTGATGCCCGTACTATCAGATAATCTTTTTAAAATATAGGGGTCACGACCGAGATAGGCAGGTGTACAGTCTAAGAAGGAAGTGACGCCATGTTCTTTAAGCGCCTTCAGATAAGGCAATGCACGTTCTACTATGGTATCCTTGTTCCAACGATGGTAGCCCGTGCTATCCGCTCCGATCCAATCGACCATTATATGTTCATGGATAAGGACAAGACCTATTTCTTCAGGGGGGATAGCTCCATTTACCGTTATAACCTGTGCTCTTGCCAGAGAGGGAAAAGCGGAAATTAAAAAAATCAAAAATAGGGTCGGGAACTGAAGAAACATTGCTGTGCGTTCCTGTAATACTGATTTATATGGTATTGGCTGCTTCTTCATGAACAAGTTTAAAGTTACTATTTTTTCTTAGGAAGTTGTCTCCTGGTTTTAGAGGAGCTTTAAAGTGGTTGTCAGCGTTTTTAGGTGTTCGATAAATTAAACATATTTCCGGGCAGCCCTAAAAAAAGGTTCTCCCCCAATTAATGATTAAGACCATTTCTTGTCTGGCTTTGTTTACTTTCGTTGTTCTTTAGTGGAAATGTTCAAAACGGCGAATCGTTATGCCCAAATCAAAATCAGGAAACAAAGGTCAACGTTCCATCAATGTTTTATTACTTGCAGGAATACTATGTATAGCATTCAATTTGCGACCTGCACTGGCCGGTGTTGGACCGTTGATCAGTGATATTCGGGAAGCAACCGGTCTTTCAAACGCTATGTTAGGCCTTTTGACCACCTTGCCCCTTATGGCGTTTGGTGTTTTTTCAACTTTAACGCCTTTGTTCACCCGTAGGTTCGGTATTGGTGGCACGTTGTTCGGAGCAATGCTTTTGTTGGTAACGGGTATTGTAATTCGTTCGTTGGGGGGGGTGTATATGCTATATTTAGGGACACTTTTGTTTGGTATTGCGATTGCCTTTGGGAACGTACTATTGCCCAGTCTGACCAAACGCAATTTTGCTGCGAATTCGGGCTTGGTAACAAGTTTGTACTCCAGCCTTATGGCCGCTGGGGCTTCCTTGGCCGCTGGTATTAGCGTTCCCTTGGCACATGAGTATAAATTAGGTTGGCGCTTTTCCCTTGGGGTATGGGCAATTGTTGCCACCGTTGCATTGATGATCTGGTTGCCTCAGCTCAGCAGGTTAAAAAAAGCCAATCAAAAACGCAACTATCTTGAGGCTATGAAGACCCTTGGTCAATCGAGATTGGCATGGAATGTCGCGCTCTTTATGGGATTACAGTCTTTGACATTCTACGTCGTATTGGCATGGCTTCCGGCTATTTTACAGAGTCGGGGGTTCGATGCCGAATTCTCAGGCTGGATGCTTTCCCTATCACAGGCAACGGGTATTTTAGGGTCTTTGACCATTCCTATTTTTGCAGGAAGACAAAGAGACCAACGGGCCGTCGTTTTGTTTTTGGTTATAATAGAGATTATAGGTTTGGCTGGACTCTTATTTCCACAAATTGGCTGGGTTCCGTTATGGGTATCACTTATTGGCCTGGTGTTAGGGGGAACGTTTGGGTTGGCGCTTCTCTTTATTGTGCTTAGGTCCCAAGATGCGGACACTGCCACTGAACTGTCAGGAATGGCACAATCTATCGGTTATATTATTGCGGCAACAGGACCCCTAATTTTTGGTAGTATTTTTGACTTTACCGGAAGTTGGGCGTATTCACTGGTCTTTCTTTTTATTATTGCATTTTTGAAACTCTACATGGGGTTGGGGGCTGGAAAGCACGGCAAGGTATAACTATTTTACGGTGGTCGTAGACAACGAAACCGGCAATTCAAAAACCTCAAGGCTAAAATACGGTAGTGCCGCCAAAAGATGGTCAAAAATATCGGCCATGACATATTCATAGTTCTCCCAACGCTTATCGGCGCTAAATGCATAAATCTCCAAGGGGACGCCCTGTGTCGTAGGCGGTAGTTGCCGTGTCATCAACGTCATTCCTTTGTTAATGGCAGAATGGTTTTCTAGGTAAGTTTCCACATATTTTCGAAACACCCCAATATTGGTGAGGTTACGACCATTTATTAGCAAATTCTTATCTATTCCGTTTTCATTATTGTAACTGGTTATATTTTCACTTCTGGTGATGATATACGGTGTAATACGCTGAATTTTTTTTAATGATTCGATATCCTCATCGTTTAAAAACCGTATGCTTTTTTGGCTAATAATCAGCGCCCTTTTAATACGCCTTCCCCCTGACTCTTGCATGCCCCGCCAGTTTTGAAATGAATCGGAAATCAAGGCATAGGTAGGAATGGTAGTTATGGTCTTATCAAAATTCTGCACTTTTACCGTTGCCAAGGTTATCTCGCTAACATCGCCGTCGGCCCCGTATTTGTCGAAAGTTATCCAATCACCGATACGAACCATATCATTGATACTGACCTGAATGCTGGCTACCAATCCGAGAATGGAATCTTTGAATATCAATAATATAATGGCGGATGCGGCACCAAGTGCAGTGAAAAACCTCCAGATGGTCGTATCGGTTACAATGGCGAAAATTGTCAACATGCCAAAAATCCAAGCAAAAATCATAAATACTTGAATATAGCTGTCCATGGGTTTGTCTTTAAACCTCGGGCGAGTCTTAAGGTAATCGTTGATACTTCTAAAAATGCTTTTGACCACAAAAAGCGTCAGAACCACAAATAAAATATGAAGTAACTTAAGTACGATGCGCTCGCCAAAATCGAAGTCTGAAAAAGCAATGGGAACAAGCTCAAACAATACCAAAAATGGAAGAATATGGGCTAGATACCTTGGTACTTTATTGGCTACTAGAAAGTTGTCGAAATTATTCTTCGATTTTCTGGCCAATCGTACCGATACGGACCGAAGCACTTTCCAAACAATATAATCGAGCACTCCTGCTAGAATCAAAGCCCCGACAAGTAAAAGTAGTGTATTGAGATAAGCGGCAAAATCTTCGCTTATCCCAGTCTTCAACAAATAGTCATAAAGAAAGCGGTGCAAACCATTTTTCATAATAAGGTGCATTTTAGTATTTGCCATGGCAAAATTAAGACATGAAAAAGGATTTTGATCAAGCTATTTGTTGGAAAGTATTGATTTGTTGAAATACAGGCTTTCACAATACCGTAAAGGATGTGTCAAGAAGAACTGATTGCTAAAAAGTGGGGCTTAATAACTCCTATCACTTTTTGATGAAGCCAGCGGACAAACTTTGCGCGAAAGGGCTGCCTCTGGCAGCCCTTTCGCGCAAAGTTTGAAACCTTTAGTGGTTTTTCTCGGGTAGCTTCTTATTTATTTTTTCAAGTTCATCATTGATGAAAGCAATTTCTTCGGATGTAAGATTTAAATCTGCAGCTGCGGCATTCTGAACCGATTGTTCCGCATTTCGGGCTCCTGCAAGGGCAATGGTGATTCCGGGGCGTTCAATTGTCCATTTTAAGACTAGCTGTGCCAGAGTTGCTCCCTTTTCTTCGGCAAGCGGTTTTATTTTGTCAAGAAACGCATTGGTTTTGGAGATGCTTTCATCGGTAAAAAAAGGATTGCTTGCACGATGATCCCCTTCCTCGAACTGCTGGCCAGTTTTCATTTTTCCGGTTAGCAGTCCTCGTTGCAATGGGCTATAGGCTAAAATTGACTTATTGTTAGCGATACAGTGCGGAACAATTTCCTCTTCTATTCCGTTGTCGACCATACTGAACGGTACTTGGTTCGAAGCCAATTTGACATATTTTTCGGCTTTTTTCATTTGAGCTACACTATAATTACAGACCCCTGCATAGCGCACTTTTCCTTCTTTGATTAGTTCGGCGACCGTCTCGAAGGTTTCCTGAATGGGCGTGGTCGTATCCGGCCAGTGAATCTGATAGAGGTCAATATAGTCGGTGCCGAGTCTTTTGAGGCTGTCTTCAACCTCTTTTTTTATGCTATCCCTTCCGGCATACTGGTAAATATCTATTTTATTACCATCGTTATCTTCACTGTTGAATTTGAAATTTCCCTTGGCCAAATCCCATCGCAAACCAAATTTTGTTAGGATCTGTACTTTGTCGCGCGGTAAACCCTTAATTGCTTCACCGACCACTTCTTCGCTCGTACCCTGCCCATAAATGGGGGCTGTGTCAATTGAGGTTACGCCTTGGTCATACGCTTTACGAATGGCTTTGATAGCATCGTTGGTGTCATTTCCACCCCACATCCAACCACCTGCAGCCCATGCGCCAAAAGTTATTGCCGAAACCGTTAAATCTGTTTCTCCTAATTTTCTGTATTCCATTATTTTATTTTTTGGTATAAACTATTCTAAATATGGTGCCCCCTGCGTCATCGGAAACATATAAAGAGCCATCGGGTCCCTGTGCCAAACCAGTGGGACGGTGCGCCGCATCGTTCGGCGATTTTATGTTTTCGGCACCTGCAAATCCATCGGCAAAAACTTCCCAATCGCCACTGGGTTTGCCGTCTTTAAATGGAACGAAGGCGACCATATAACCTGCCTGTGGTTCCGGGGCGCGGTTCCAAGAGCCTCTAAAAGCTATGAAAGCACCGTTTTTGTATTTTTCAGGAAACATGTTTCCTGTGTAAAATAGTACGGCGTTTGGGGCCAAGTGGCCCGGGAAGGCAATAACTGGGTCAATGGTGTTTTCTCCACCCGTTTTTTTGCCGTCACCACCATATTCGGGGGCCAGAATCTTTTTCTGTTGTATTTGATCGTAATAAATATAGGGCCAACCCGCATCGTCTCCCTCATTTAGCATGTATAAGGTTTCGGCAGGCAATAGGGCCGAGGTTTCCGCGTCGTATAAATCAGGGAATAAAGTATGAAGCATATCCCTGCCATGCTGCGCTACAAATAAATGATCGTTGCTTTTGTTCCAATCAAGACCGACTATATTGCGAAGACCTGTTGCAAATCGGGTGCCCTCACCATACGATTGTTTTAGTTTATCGGTCCTGAACTGCCAAATTCCCGCGGCGGAATCAAGAATGGGGCAGGGCATCATGGCAGGGGAACCTATCTTTCTGTCTACTTCTTGACAGGCATTGGATGGCGCTCCAATATTCACGTAAATGTTGCCTTTGGGGTCGAGGGTAAATGATTTTGTGGCATGGGATCCCCCGGCTAGCAATCCGGTGACAATTGTTTCAGGTGATTTCGTATCGGTTACTTTTCCACCGGCATCCAGCTTGTACCGAAATATTTCTTCGTCTGACGAAGCGTATAGGTAATCGTTGTCAAGATATATGCCCGTACCGCCATAATCGGCAAAGCCTTGTTTGGTTTCGGCGACGCCGTCACCATCTGTATCTTCTAAATACCATATGCCGTTTCCATCTACGAGTTCCCTTAGTTTGGCATAGATGCCTCCGTTGGCATTGACCGCAATATGGCGGGGGTTTCCTAAGGAATCAGCCACTTTTATTACCCCAAATCCATCAGGAAGGGTAAGACCTGCATTATCTGGACTGATTTTTAGACTTGGGGATTTGCTCTGATTTTTACGTTCTTCCTTACAGGCCCAAACAAGGAGTAGCGCTAAAAAGCAATAACTAAAAATGCTTTTTAAATTAGTCGGTTTTTTAAAAAGGGCAGCCATCATAGATGATTTTAGGGTTCGTAAAAAATTATAAAGGAGTCAAAAATATTTTTCGAATGTTCGATACGGTGTTTGCGTATTCTTCTTTAACTTTCATGGTTTCCCAATCGGAATTTGAACTAAAGCGCTTCCAATTGGCATCATGCTCATCCATATCTTTGAAGTTAAGCATGTATGTGAGACAAGGCCTATACGGCCCAACAATCATTTCCCCAAAAAATACGGGATGTAATCCTGTTTTTAGGAATATGTCGATTTCGCCATCATTAAACATTTTGATTTTTCGTCGAACGGCATCTTCGCTGTAGCCCTCATAAGTTCGCAGTTCAAATAGGGAAGCCCCGTCAATGGGGTCCATCATTTGCGGCATTCCGTCAAATGCCAGAAGCAAAGAAGATGTAAACCTGTTGTACAGGGTTTTTTCAGGAGGCAGGGAGTTATACTCGGCAGCGGCAGTGACATATTTCTCATCACTATTCAAATTTTGGGATCTCAGGTAAACTTCACTGTTGGGATAGGCGATAAGCCCGTAAATTTTGGTCGGGCCGGAATTTCCCAATTCCCGGAATAATTTGAAAGTAGTTGCACCCATTCGAATCATGGAAGGGGCCAATACCTCGTTTAAATAGCTTAGCAGAACCTTCTGATCCGCACCAAATTTCATTTCATAGGTTCTGATTTCATAAAGTTCTTTTTCTTTTGCGGCTGGTAGGGGCTGATTTGCTAGACCGGTCAATGGCAAGGTTCCTGCAGCCATTGCAGAAAACATGAATTTTCTTCTCTTCATTGGGTTGTTTTAGTGTGATGATGTAATCAATAAATTACTAAAATAAGTAATGGTTTATTAGAAAACAGTTTTTTTTGAATAGAAAATTAGTCGATACGAATTCGCATCTAAAGGTGTTCTTTATTTTTTTTACCCATTTTTAAGTTGTTCCCTTCGAAAGCCACCTGGAGATTTTCCGGCATGTTTTTTAAAGACCCGCGAAAAGTATGAAAGGTTTTCAAAGCCTACTTTAGAAGCAATCTGCTTTAACGAATTGTTGGTGGTCAACAACAGTAATTGTGCGCGTTCAATACGCTTGGCCTGAATATAAGGGTTTGGTCGAATGCCGACTTTTTCATTGAACATTCTTGAGAAATAGTCCGTACTCAAATTACTATAGTCCGCTAATTGTTTTACATCGATTCTTAAATGCAGGTTTTCACCGATGTAGTTGAGAATATCACCTATCTCCCGCCGCGTTTCGGCACCGCTATCCGATATTTTACTATGTCTAACGAATCGGGAAAATAGGAGGCTTAATATAGCATGGGTTTCCAGGTAATCTTGTGCCGTTAAATCGTTGTTGCTTTGCTCAAAGCGATCTAAGGTAGGCCGGTTGTCATAGGCCTGTGGATCGTTGTTTGTTAATGATCGCCCGGGATTTAACTCCAAAAGTCTTTTGAAATAATATAGATCCATTTCTTGGGCAGCTACCTCGTATTGATAGTGACATAGATTGTAGACAGAGGGGCCATTGCCCATTCCCTCGAAACAGCTGATATAATATTGTTCGTGGTACGTGTCACATTTATATCGGCTGTACGTGTAACTTGGTATCAAATACAAGTAACCCGGCTTAAGATAAAATTCTTGGTTGCTATGGAATACCTTGGCATTTCCCTTTGCAATATAGTATATGCGAGTAAATGGACTGAATACATTGTCGAAGTCCCACTCCTTACCTAGTTGGGCGTATCCTATATTCAAAAGGCTAAGCTGTAAAGAGCGCAATAGCTGATTCATTTATATCGGATTTGTACTAAATTGTATATTGTATACTCTATAAATATCCCTTAATATGCTACAAGTTAACATAATTTCAGATTTAACAGAACCTCTTAAGGTCGGAAATGTACATTCTATAGTCTGATTCGTAAAATGTTTTTTGTGAGTACAAACCCTATCTTTGATTGATTTGTCAATTACCATTGATTTATGCAACAACTTAAGTATTATTTGGGATTTTTTTCGTGGGTTTTCTTTTTATCGTGTGGCGGTCCAGAATTACCGGAAAATGTGGCTATGGAATATGAAAACCTTCCCAAAAGTATTGATTTTAACCAACATATTAAGCCGATTTTATCGGATAAGTGTTTTATCTGCCATGGCCCCGATAAGGCCAAGATAAAAGCGGGGCTTCAATTGCATATTCCTGAGAAAGCCTATGCCGAATTGCCTGACTCCCCGGGTAAATATGCTATTGTTCCAGGCAATCTCAGTAAAAGCCAAACCGTTACGCGCATACTTACCGATGATCCAGAGTTGATTATGCCTGATCCTGAATCACATTTGACCCTTAGTGATAGGGAAAAGGCGTTGTTGGTGAAATGGATTGAAGATGGTGCAGAGTACAAAGACCATTGGGCGTTTTTAGCACCCCAAAAACAACCGGTACCAGAGGTAGTCCAGAAGGATAAAGTGGGCAATGCTATTGATAGTTTTGTATTGGCAAAATTGGAACAGGAAGGCTTAGAGCCCACTGAAAAAGCCGATAAGGAAACATTGCTTCGAAGAGTGTCTTTTGATCTCACGGGACTGCCACCCACAATAAGTGAAATTGATTCTTTTTTAGCGGATGAAACAGCCGATGCATATGAAAAACAAGTAGACCGATTATTGGCTTCCCCACATTATGGAGAACAGATGGCCCTTGGGTGGATGGATCTTTCTCGCTATGCCGATACGCACGGCTATAGTGTGGATCGATATAGAGATATGTCGCCATGGCGTGATTGGGTAATTGAGACCTTCAATAAAAATATGCCTTACGATACTTTCGTTACCTGGCAGTTGGCCGGTGATCTTATGGAGAATCCGACGAGGGAAATGAAATTGGCAACGGCTTTTAACCGAATACATCCTCAGAATATGGAGGGAGGCATCGTCAATGAAGAGTTTTTGATAGAGTATGCGGTTGATAGGGCTAGTACGGTCGGACAGGCATTTATGGGACTCACTGTGGCCTGTGCCCGATGCCATGATCATAAGTATGATCCTATATCACATAAGAATTTTTATGAAATGACAAGCTTCTTCAATAATTTGAACGAATCTGGACAAATTTCATGGAATAGTGCCATGCCCGTTCCGACCATGTTGTTGACAACCGAGGAAGAAGATCAGATGATCGTCTACATGAACGGATTGCTAAAGGAAGCTGAAAAGGAAGTGAAAAATATCGAAAAAGAGGTAGTATATGCCGACTTTGAACGGTGGTTGGAAAATAAGGGCCATAAAAAAGCACTGAACATTAAACCAAAGGACCAACTTGTAGCCTACTATACTTTGGACGGAGGAAATCTAACGGATAGATTACATCCCCAAAACAAAGGAGCGATGAAGCGGGAATCCCGTGAGGGACAGGAAATAAATTTGGTAAAAGGGAAAAGTGGCGACGGGATAATGTTTGATGGTGATAGCTGGTTAGACCTTAAAAAAACGGGAGTATATGGCCGTAGTGATAAATTCAGTATAAACCTATGGGTTAATATTCCCAAGAATTTAAAAAACGGTAATGTATTTCATAAGGGTGATGGGGCTATCTTATACAATTGGAGGGGGTATCATTTAAAAATAGTCGATGATAAATTGGAAATTATGTTGGCGCATACCGCCCCTGATAATTCCATTACAGAACTGACCAAGGATGGATTTCCGAGAGATGAGTGGCTAAGTCTTGCTATGACCTATGATGGTTCTAGCAAGGCCGACGGTCTTAAGCTCTATGTAAATGGCAAGGAGGCTGAAACAATTGTCAAGTCTGATAACCTGTTTAAGGATATTCTCTTTGGAAGGTCGCCTGAGCCCGGACTACAGTTAGGTGCACGCTATCGGGGCAAGGGGATAAAAGGGGCAGTTGTCGATGAGATTAAGGTATTCGAAAAAGAACTTTCGGCATTAGAGGTTATGCAATTGGCCGAAAATAAAGAAGTAAATGCCATAGCCGATAAAGTCGCAACTACACTTTCTAAACAAGAAAGGGAAATGTTGGAGCGTTTTTATCTAGGTACTGTGACCAATAAATTGGATCGCCCAAATGAGAAGCTGGCCGACTTGCGTAAGGCCTATGTTGATAGTGTCGAAAATATAAAGGAAATCATGGTTATGAAGGAAACCTCAGAGCCGGTTCAAGCATATCTTTTGGATCGTGGGGTGTACGATGCCAGGGCCGAAGAAGTTTTTCCTGATACTCCGGAGGCTATTCTACCTATGCCCGAAAAGTATCCGAAGAACCGTTTGGGATTTGCCAAATGGTTATTCTTAAAAGAACATCCATTGACGGCAAGAGTAGCCGTGAATCGCTTTTGGCAGCACTATTTTGGAAAAGGTCTTGTCAAAACTAGTGAAGACTTTGGTAATCAAGGGGAAATGCCTAGTCATCCGGCCTTGTTAGATTGGTTGGCGATTTATTTTAGGGAGTCGGGATGGGACATGAAGGCCCTTCAAAAAATGATCGTAATGTCAAATACTTATCGACAAAGTTCGGTGGCAGATACTGTATTGGCGGATAGGGATGTCGAAAACGTACTTTTGGCAAGAGGTCCTTCGAAACGGCTGAGTGGTGAAATGCTACGAGACAATGCCTTGGTCGCTTCAGGCCTTCTTAATGATACGATTGGAGGGGAGAGTGTAAAGCCGTACCAGCCAAATGGCCTATGGAAAGTAAACGGCTCGCAATACAAAGAGGATCAGGGTGATAAACTCTATCGCAGAAGCATGTATACGGTTTGGAAGCGTTCAGTTCCTCACCCCACATTGGCAACTTTTGACGCTCCCGACCGATCGATTTGTACTATTCGTAGACAAGAGACCAATACACCATTACAGGCTTTGGTGCTGCTCAATGATCCTACCTACATCGAGGCTGCTCGGGTACTTGGTAAGAGTATGTTAAGCCATCAAGACCCGATCAAAGGCATTTCTAGAATATTCAGGCAATTGACGGGAAGAAAAATAAAGAAGGAAGAATTAACGGCTTTACTCGATTTGAGAAAGGAGGAGTACGAAGCATTTAAAAATTATCCGGAGAAAACGAAAGGGTGGCTCAATACGGGGGAGTTCCGTATTTCTTCCGGTGATGACGGTGCTTTGGTGGCCGCAAATGCGGTGGTGGCAAGTACCATTATGAATGCCGATGCTACAATAACCAAAAGATAGTGTCCAATTAAATTATAGTTTATGTGCCATAATCATGACATTTTAAAATCGAACAATAAAGACCTACAACAGGTAGAAAAGCAGTGGGACAGGCGTAATTTTCTAACCAAGACCTCCATGGGTTTGGGAGCGTTGGCCCTCGGCTCATTGCTTAATACTGAAAACGTATTTGGGGCGGTGACTAAAAGTTCAAGTGCCGATACGATTTTAAAGGCTTATAATAGGAACAGATTGGGACTCCCGCATTACATGCCCAAAGCAAAGCGGATTGTTTATCTCTTTCAAAGTGGCGGTCCATCGCAATTGGAAATGTTCGATTATAAGCCAAAATTGAAGGATATGTTCGGTAAAGACCTGCCACCTTCGGTTCGACAGGGACAACGATTAACAGGTATGAGTGCGGATCAAACGGTGTTTCCAATCGCACCTTCCATAATGAATTTCAAGCAATACGGAGAATCAAGGGCATGGGTGAGTGAATTAATGCCCTATACGGCGGAAGTGGTCGATGACCTTTGTTTTATCAAATCTATGCAGACCGATGCCATTAACCATGACCCTGCCATTACTTTTATGCAAACGGGAAACCAATTGCCCGGTCGCCCTTCCATAGGGGCGTGGTTAGGTTATGGCTTAGGTTCAGACAATGAAAACTTACCCACTTTTATCACCTTGATTACCAAAAATATGGGAGGTCAACCTCTGTATTCCCGCCTTTGGGGCAATGGATTTTTACCTACAGAACACCAAGGGGTGCAATTCCGTTCTGGCAAAGACCCAGTTTTATATTTGAGTGACCCTGAGAATTATGACGGCAACGACCGCAGAAAAATGTTGGATTATCTCGGAAAACTCAATAGTATACAGCACGATGCCTACGGAGACCCCGAGATCAATGCACGTATGGCTCAATATGAAATGGCCTTTCGCATGCAGACTTCGGTTCCCGAGGTTACTGATGTTTCTGACGAACCGGATTATATTTTTGATATGTACGGCGAAGACAGTCGAGACCCCGGTACGTATGCTGCCAACTGTCTAATGGCTAGAAAACTTCTTGAGAAAGATGTAAAGTTTGTGCAATTATACCATCAAGGTTGGGATCAACATGCGGGCTGCCCCGGAGGGGTCAGGGCTCAATGCAAAAGAACCGATCAGGCCAATGCAGCACTTATCAAAGATTTGAAACAGCGAGGCATGTTAGAAGATACTTTGGTGATTTGGGGAGGGGAATTCGGTCGTACCGTATATTCCCAAGGTCAGTTGACCAGTTCGGATTACGGCAGAGATCATCACCCTAAAGCGTTTACGATGTGGATGGCCGGTGCAGGGGTAAAACCAGGATTCACCTATGGTGAGACCGACGATTTTAGCTATAATGTGACCCAAGATCCGGTTCATGTCCATGATTTCCATGCCACGCTGTTACATCTTTTTGGTATCGACCACGAGCGCTTGATTTTTAAGCACCAAGGAAGACGGTATCGTCTGACCGATGTTCATGGCCATGTAGTGAAAGACCTATTGACCTAATTAAATCCATTGCGAAAAACCATACCATAAAAAGGTACATTAATTAATGGAAATATAAGATATGCGTGTTTTCATACTATATATTTACAATTAACAACCAACAAATTCTTCATTATGACTTCTTATAAAAACGGAACACTTTATTGTCTATTGGTTCTATTGGCTTTTTCCTCCTGCAAAGAGGAACAGGAAAATGTAGAGGATAAGCCAAATATCATTTATATTATGTCTGACGACCATACCACTCAAGGTTTTGGTATTTATGGAAGTCGTTTGGCCGACCTAAATCCTACTCCGGTTTTGGATCA
Source organism: uncultured Kriegella sp. (assembly GCF_963975415.1). Classification (NCBI taxonomy): domain Bacteria; kingdom Pseudomonadati; phylum Bacteroidota; class Flavobacteriia; order Flavobacteriales; family Flavobacteriaceae; genus Kriegella; species uncultured Kriegella sp. The sequence goes on along the minus strand of NZ_CAXBGN010000002.1, from coordinate 63,595 downwards.
AATTGCAAAAGAGGGTATGATTTTCGAAAATTGTTTTGTCCACAATGCCATTTGTACGCCTAGTCGCGCCGCAATTATGACAGGCCAAAATTCGCAGGCAAACGGGGTGCTCGATTTAGAAGGCATATTGCCCGTCGAAAAACAATATTTACCCCAAGAGTTGAAGAAACTGGGCTACCAGACTGCCATTATTGGTAAATGGCATTTGCATGAAGAGCCTGCTTCGTTTGATTATTATCATGTTCTGCCTGGACAAGGGAAATATTTTAACCCTGAGTTTAGGGTTCAAGGCGAAAAACCTTGGCCAAATAATATGGTCAAAACTACCGGGCATTCCTCTGATATGATAATGGATGCAACGTTGGACTATTTAAAAAATAAAAGGAACCCGAATAAGCCTTTCTTTCTAATGCATCATTTTAAGGCGCCCCACGATGATTTTGAAAATGCTCCCAGATACGAAGATTATTTAGAAGATACTTTTATACCTGAACCTGAAAGTTTATATGATAATGGAAATAATGGGTCGATTGCCACTCGGGGGAAAAATGATTCGTTGACAAGAATAATCGGATCGTCGGTTTCGCACCGAAATGTGATTAGAAATCAAGCCATGAATATATACACTAAGGATACAACGATTTATCGAAAATACAGGGAAGCGAAAGATATTCGACCAGAGGAATATGTGAAATGGAAAATGTCTTCTGAAGAAAAAGATTATACCAGTAAGGTATATCAAGATTATATCAAGAAGTACTTACGTTGTGTCAAAGGCGTCGATGACAACGTCAAGCGATTGCTTGATTATCTAGAGGCCGAAGATCTTCTGGAAAATACAATTATTGTTTATACCGGAGATCAAGGTTTCATGCTGGGCGAACATGATTATATCGATAAAAGATGGATGTACGATGAGTCGATGCGAATGCCCTTTTTTGTACGATATCCAAAAAAGATAAAAGCGGGGAGCCGTACCGATGCGATTATCAACAATACCGATTTTGCCCCCACACTTATAGAATTGGCAGGTGGCAGTACGCCTGATTATATGCAAGGAAATAGTTTTAAATCTATATTGGAAACTGGGGAAGAGCCTGCCGATTGGCAAAAGGAAACATATTATCGGTATTGGATGCATATGGCGCACAAACATCAAAATCCTGCTCATTTTGGAATCCGGACCAAAGACTATAAATTGATATTTTTCTACGGTAGGTATTATGTCGATACCGATAATCCCAATTCCGAATGGAACAAAAAGAGTTGGGGCAACGATTTTGCCACACATACACCGGCCGCATGGGAATTTTATGATTTAAAGAAAGACCCTAAAGAAATGAACAATGCTTATGGTGATGTGGCATACGAAGAGGTTATCTCCGATTTAAAGAAGCGGTTGATAAAACTTCGAGACGACCTTAATGAAACCGATGCCAAGTACCCTCATATTCAGAAGGTGATTGATGCACATTGGCAAGATTAGGTTTTCGATAAGTTGTCTTGTTACATGGGTTTTCTATAGCTATTTATGATGAGGTTGGGCTTATAGATGATTTGAGGCCTGTAGGCCCATGGGATGTGGCAGAACGTTATTTAGGTAGCAGATTTAAGCCATAGGATTCCGTGTCTGTTCGCCTATATTATAGCAACTTTCGAAGTTGATATTTGTATGATGTCTGATAAATTATATATTTGTATTTATATATTTTTTGCATGTTTTCAAAATTAGGTCAACGAAAGTCACTTACCGAACAAGTTGAAGAGGAACTGACCAAGGCAATACGCTCAGGTAAGTACCTGACAGGTCAAAAAATTCCTACCGAAAGTGAACTCTGTGAAATATTCAATGTTAGTAGAACGGCGGTTCGTGAAGCGGTGAAAAAAATGAGTGCCCGTGGCATTATTGAAGTGCGAAAAGGTAGTGGGGCTTATGTTTCTGAAGTAAGTGTACAAAATGCTTCAGAAATATTAAATATGTTTTTTGAGCTATCATCAAATAAAGATCTTATTCTGCAAACTATTGATGCCAGACAGATCGTTGAGCCCATATTGGCGGCGAGGGCGGCTAAAAATCGGAGCGATCACCATATTGATTTGCTTAAAAAAAATATGGAGAATATGCGCAGTTGTGCGCTAGATGCTACCAAAAGAGAGGCAGAGTTAGATAATGATTTTCACAATAAGCTGCTGTCAATAACAGGTAACGAAGTGTTGGAGCTATTGCTCGGACCTATTTTCAGTCTGATGCCAAAATTTAAAGCCAGTGTCTTTGCCAAACCTACAAGTGGTAATCTTTTAAAAGCTAAAAATAGCATGCTTGAACATCATGAAAATATACTTAGGGCAATTGTTCTGAAGGATGAGGTAGGGGCATCAGAAGCCATGAAAAATCACTTGTTGGAAACACGGGCAAACTATGTTCAATCAATAAAGCAACTATGAGTTTTGTAACCTTTGGGGAAATTATGCTACGACTAACTCCAGCTCAGCTTGGAGATAAAATATATGCCGCAAGAACTTTTGGGGTAAATTATGCAGGGTCTGAAGCTAGCGTAGCCAGTTCATTGGGCGTTTTGGGCAATGATGCTAGCTTTGTCACTAAACTCCCGGAAAATCAATTGGGTGATGCTGCAATTGCATCCTTGCGCGCTTTTGGCATTGATACGAATCATATACTTCGGGGTGGAAATAGAATAGGAACTTATTTTATTGAAATAGGTTCGTCGATACGACCTTCTAGTGTGATTTATGACCGGGCAAATTCTGCCATAAGTGAAATCAAAAGGGGAGAATTGAATTGGGCCGAAATATTGGCTAATAAAAAATGGCTTTTTCTTTCGGGAATCACCCCAGTGCTTTCAAAGCAATGTGCTGAGGAAACAATAAATGCTGCCAAAATCGCAAGAAAGTTAGGGGTCAAGGTTGGTTTCGATATGAACTATAGAAGATCGCTCTGGCAAAAAGCCTCTGATGCCCGTCGAATTTTTGACGAAATATTGCAGCATACAGACCTTTTGTTTGGCAATACGGGGGTTTTAAATGATGTATATGGAATGCACGTTTCAGGTGATACAGCATTAGATAAGACGCTGAATGCCGCTGAAATGGCTGCTGAAACATTTGAAGTCGATCAACTCGCCTTTACGGTAAGAGAGCATTCGTCAGCTAGTATGAACAAAGTTTCAGGTGTTTTTAGGTCGGGTGGGGCGTCGGTTGTCTCCCACACCTATGAAGTAGCGATTACAGATCGTTTTGGAACCGGAGATGCTTTTGCGGCAGCCTGTCTGCATAGCTTGAATCAAGGTTGGGGTCTTAAAAAAACAATCAATTTTGCTACAGCGGCCTTTGCTTTAAAGCATACCATACCTGGGGATCAACATACCAGTACTGAAAAAGAAATTAGTTCTATAATGGAAGGGAATACTTCCGGACATGTATTGCGATGAAAAGAAATGAAATAACAGCGATTATCGAACAAGAAAAGATTGTTGCCATCGTTCGTTTGCAAAAGCAAGATGAAGTAAAAAATGTGCTAAAAGGGCTTGTTTTAGGCGGAGTTAAAGTATTGGAAATTACGTCGAACACCCCGGGTTTTTTAGAGGAGATTTCAAAAGGCAGGGAATTGTATGGTGAGGCACTTATCGGTGCAGGCACCGTGACCAATACAAAAATAGCTGCTGATGCCATTAAGGCGGGAGCCCAATTTTTAGTGACACCCAATACCAATTCAGCCGTTATAAAATTGGCGCATGAAAATGATATTCCTGTTTTAATGGGAGCTTTGACGCCCACGGAAGTGTGCGTTGCCGTGGAAAACGGTGCAGATATTGTAAAGCTTTTTCCGGCGGGCACTATGGGGTTTGATTATTTTAAAGCCATTCGTGGACCGTTGTCGAATACTAAATTTTTTGTTGTCGGCGGCATTGATTTAGCAAATGCCCGCGACTGGATGGCCGCTGGAGCTTCTGGCTTGGGAATTGGAAGCGTATTGACAAAATCGGGTACCGCAACTGAAGATGTTGAAGCCATTCGACATACCGCTCAACAATTTGTAGAACGAATTAAATAAAACAATGGACGACCTAAAAATTGAGAAAATTGAGCTATTTAAAGTACCACCCAGATGGTTGTTCCTTAAAATAACGACCAAAAACGGTATTGTAGGCTGGGGAGAGCCTGTTGTCGAGGGTAAGGCCGATACCGTTGCAGCTTGTGTAAAGGAATTAGAACAATATATTATCGGAAGAAATGCCAATGATATTGAGGATATTTGGCAAATCTTATACCGTGGTGGCTTTTACCGTGGGGGACCTATTCTAATGAGTGCCATATCTGGAATCGATCAGGCGCTATGGGATATTAAAGGGAAGTTCTTAAATGTTCCCGTATTCGAATTGTTGGGAGGGGCCGTACGTAATAAAATGAAAATGTACTGCTGGATCGGAGGCGATAATCCCGATGTGGTTCTAGAGCAGGCGCACGAAAAAGTAAAGGCTGGTTATCAAGCGGTGAAAATGAATGCCACAGGGGGAATGCGGTGGGTTTCTTCCTTAAAGGACATTAAAACGGTTGCACTCAACATTAAACTATTGCGGGAGGAATTTGGCTATGATTTGGACGTCGGGCTCGATTTTCATGGTAGAGTCCATAAACCGATGGTAAAAAAGTTGATCGATGAACTGGCACCCTACGAACCTATGTTTATAGAAGAGCCTGTGCTGTCGGAGAATAATGATGCTTTAAAACATATTTATCAGTACACCAATATTCCTATTGCTACGGGCGAGCGTATGTTCTCGCGATGGGATTTTAAAGAAATCTTGCATCAGGGTGTAGTTGATATCATTCAGCCAGACCTTAGTCATGCAGGAGGGATCTCGGAAGTAAGACGTATTGCAACTATGGCAGAGGCTTATGATGTAACGCTTGCCCCCCATTGCCCCTTAGGCCCCATTTCATTAGCTTCCGCACTGCATATCGATTTTGTGTCGGCAAATGCTATTATTCAAGAAAGTAGCCTTGGTATTCATTACAATCAAGGATATGATATCTTGGATTACGTACGGAACCCTGAGATTTTCAACGTCAAAGATGGGCATATTGATTTAATCCAAAAACCAGGACTCGGTGTAGAAATTAACGAAGAAAAGTTGGTGGAAGGACAGAAAATTGGCCATAATTGGGCGAATCCTATATGGCGCAACGAAGATGGAAACTTTGCAGAGTGGTAATCAGTAATTCTGTAAAATTCGTGGCTTTTATAGGTAGAGTTCAATTGTGAATTATACTGCTTTTCGAGTAAATGACACATAATTAATTGACAGTTATAGTTCAAATACGCTACTTTTAGCTATCAAATTATTTTTTTAATTTAGATTGAGCACAATAAAACTCGGTTTTTAGGCTAGGTCTTAATGTTTGGTCAACTTTTTTTTGGTCAAGACTTTACGCAATTCCCCATTTTAGTGCTCTGGCTTTATTTAGTTCTAAAAAAATAAGGTGTAAAAATGGCATGTTAAATCAGGGCATTACCTAAGAAATATGAAAATATTTGTCACATATAGTAGATCATCGCAACGGGAAGTAGCATCATTGGTTAGAGACTTGGAAGAACTAGGCCATGAGGTTTGGTTTGACAGGGATATAAGTGGAGGACAAAGTTGGTGGAACAATATTTTAAGTCAGATCAGGGATTGTGAAATTTATGTATTCGCCATAGCTAAAGATGCGATTGATTCTACCGCATGTATACGTGAATTAAAGTATGCCGAGGCATTGGGCAAGGCGCCATTACCCGTCTTGATTAAGAATGATGTGTCGCTGGCCTTGGCACCAAGATACATATCCAACGTACAGTATGCCGACTATACAAAATCTGACCAAAAGAATGCTATTATTGACTTGATCAAGTCATTGAACGGGATTAAACCGATAACTTCACTTCCCGACCCCTTACCAGAGCCTCCAGAGATACCTATATCGTATCTTGATACCCTTAAAGAGAAAGTGGATGCTCCGAAAATGAGTAGAAATGAGCAGATTAGTTTGGTAAAAACCCTGCAGTCAAAATTAGATGACCCACAGGTAGACCATGAAGACATTAGACATTTATTACAGCGCTTACGAAAACATGATGATTTACTGTTCGCCACGGCCAAAGATATAGACGCACTTTTAGAAAGAACCACAGTTTCTCAACCTAAACAAAAAATAACAAGGGATGATGTAAAAAAGCCGGGCTCAGATTTCGAATCACCACTGTCGAATACAGATAAGAAGCCTGTGCAACACAGAACAGTTGTGAGTAAAGATACCACACAACAACCGTGGAATATAGGTTTGGTAATTTTATTGGGTATAGGAACACTTTGCCTTCCCTTTATTGGGATAATTGCTGGAATAATAGCCCTGAATACAAAGGAAAATAAAACAGCAGGCGCTATTTTGCTTATCCTCGGAATAATTGTGGGTATTGTGATTTTGTTAGCCTTGATCGGTGGTGCTTATGATGACCCCTATTACTATTAATCCTAATTCCGAAAATACGGAATACATTCCAAAAGAGGTTTAACTGTTGAAAGCAACCTGGTTTGTGTTAGGTATTGAAAATTTTTTTAACCCATCCACTTTCTTTACCGCTGCTTATTTTATCATAACTGCACGAACGTTAACGTTGCTGGCGTTAAGAAGTCTTGTGTGGTTAACAGTTGAAAGTTTGGAGGAAAACAAAGAGCGGTTCACCCATAAAAATTTAAAGGCATGTCAAGTTTTAAAATAAAGCCATATAAAAGGAAAGTGCAATTGAACTTCATGTCTGTTGAAAAATTTTCTCCAAAGAAACCCATTTAACACCTTCTTCGGCCCAAGGCAGTGCTTGTTGGTATTTCCACATCAATGCTTCCCATTCTTTGACCTTCGGATTGTTGGCATCTACTTCTGCCTTTTTAACCGGGTCGAATCTCTCATCTACATCCATAATCATAAACATACGATTTCCGGTGAGATAAATTTGCAAATCAACAACACCAAGGTCTTTGGAGCTTTGGGTAATTTCAGGCCATGCATTTCCAGGGGCATGGTATTCCTTATACTCCGCTATTCATTTGAGGTCGTCTTTGAGGTCACACGCAAAACAATACATTTTGTTCGCCATGGTGCTGTTTTTATTAGTATGTATGAATTTTATGGGTTCTGTAGCCGTATGCAGCCACAACAAAAAAGCAGATAAGCGGCAAAACGAACGAAAAATTTACTTCTGGAACTCCTAAAATTTCGATATCGGCATAACCGTCTCCACCCAGATCCAAAATTGCACCTTGTAGCACAGGCATGATGGCACCACCCACAATAGCCATAACTAAAAACGCAGCGCCATACTTGGCGTCGTCACCTACCCCCTGGAGAGCGATGCCATAAATCGTTGGAAACATGAGCGACATACAAAGAGAAATACCGACCAAAGAGTAAAGACCGGTCATTCCTTGAATGAAAATCGCGCCTAGGGTAAATACTATGGCTCCAATTGAAAAGAGCATCAATAACCGTCCCGAGTCGAAATATTTCATCATATAGGTGGCTATCCAACGGCCGATCAAAAAGAGAATAAGTGCAATGTAGGCATACGTAACAGCATCTCTATTGTCGATGCCAAGTGTTTCTGCATATTGATAGATATACGTCCAACACATAATCTGTGCTCCAACATAGAACATTTGAGCGATAACACCCTCTACAAATCGCTTGTTTTTAAAAAGTCTTTTGACACCTATTCCTACGGACTCACTGCCTTCATCTTTACTTTCTGGCATTTTTACTACTGCAATGACAACAAGCATAATAAGTACAAATAGCCCGAGTATAACATACGGGTTTCTAATGACCATTAAATCGGACGTTCGTACCGCTGCTTTCGCAGATTCAGAAAGCGTGTCATACACGGCATTGCCATTGGCGTCAATATCATCTGATTGCAAGGAACCTAAAATAAAGGCCTGTGCAATAAATAATCCAGAAAGGGCTCCTATAGGGTTAAAAGCTTGTGCAAGGTTTAATCTTCGTGTCGCCGTGCGCTCATCACCCATAGCAAGAATGAACGGGTTAGCGGTGGTTTCAAGAAAAGCAAGACCAAAGGTCAGTATGTAAAGTGCGGCTAGAAAAAAGCCAAATTCAGCATATGCGGCCGCGGGATAGAACAATAAGGCCCCAATTGCATATAAGACTAAACCTGCAAGAATTCCTTTTTTATAACTATATTTTTTTATAAAGATTGCGGCAGGAAACGCCATGGTAAAATAACCACCATAAAAAGCCATTTGAACCCATGATGCCTGTGTGTTGTTTAGTTCCAATACTTTTTTGAAGGCAGAAACCATGGGGTTGGTAATGTCGTTGGCAAATCCCCACAGGGCAAATAAGGAGGTGATAAGTATAAAGGGCAATAGCACTTTTTTAGAGACTACCGGGATGTTATTTGCGTTTTCCATAGAGTTATATACTGTTGTTATTAAGTTGGTTTTGATTATTCGGTCAATAATGATCGGTCTAAATGTACATAGCCACCATCAATTGTGATGAATTGACCTGTGGTATGCGATGATTTTTCAGAAATAGCGAAAAGACAGGTATCGGCAATTTCCTGAGGAGTAGTCATTCGATTCTCCAAGGGTATTTTTTTAACGATGGATTTTAATTTTTCGGCTCCATTTTCCAAGGTTTTTATCCAATTGTCATAGGCAGGGGTCCAGCTTTCGGCAATAATTATTGCATTAGAACGAATGCCATACTTTATGAGGTCGACTGCCCATTCGCGGGTAAGACCAAGTACGCCACCTTTTCCTGCGGCATACCCTGAAGTTCCTCCCTGTCCTGTGAGGGCAACCTTTGAGCCAATGTTCAAAATGTTCCCTTTCGAGGCTATCAACAAGGGGAGTGCATGTTTTACAATTAGAAAATAGCTGACTAAGTTCAACTTTAAAGAGTTCATAAACTCCTCATAAGAGGCATCGAGCCCTACACCATCGTTAACGCCTACATTGTTGATAACTACATCAATGCGGCCATATTTATCGATGACACCATCCATGGCTATTTTTATCTGTTCGGGGTCGGTTACGTCTGTCTGAAAAAATGAAGCATCAATTCCTTTTTTTTGAAGTCCTTCCGCATAACCGAAACCACGGGAATTTCGATCTATTATTGCAGGTGTTGCGCCTTCATTTGCCAATGACTGTAAAATGGTTTCGCCAATGCTTCCTTTTATCCCGGCGGCTCCACTAATAACGACCACTTTTCCTTTTAGGCCTAAATCCATATGTATTGTAGTTTATTTATTCTATTAGCTATCCGTTCTGTCCCTATTTAGAGATAAGTGTGCCAAGTTAGGTCAGAACAATCATATTTTGTTTGCTTATCTTTTCAGCTTTGAAACTTAGAATTTAACGGTTGCTTTTATAACGCCAGTTTCGGGTTTGGTCCAACTTTCGAAATTTGCTATCATTTCTGTAAAGGGTACATTGTGTGTTACAAATGATTCGGTAGGAAATTGGTTAATAACATTGATAACATGTTCGAAATCTTCTGTTGTGGCATTTCTACTACAAATGATCGTTGTTTCTTTGGCGTGAATCGCGGGGTGGGTAAAGGTGAGTTCTCCTTTCGATAGGCCTACGAGTATATATCGCCCACCATGGGCCATGTAATCAGTGCCCCTTTCTAAGGCTCCTTTGAACCCGGTGGCATCAAAGACCGCAGTGGCCATATCGCCATTAGTTATTTCTTTTATTCGGGCTACGGGGTCGCCAGTTACATTGACGACATAGTCGGCACCGATTTCATCTTTTGCGTAGGCTAAGCGGTTATCGTTCACATCCATGGCGATAACGCTCGCCCCGGCAATCTGTGCCAGTTTTATAATGCCTATTCCAATAGGGCCGCAACCGACAACTACCACAGTCTCGTCTTTTTGTACTCTGGCGCGGCGTACGGCATGTGCCCCTATGGCCAATGGTTCAACGATGGCCATTTCGTCATCCGATAATTGGTTGGCCGGCAATAAAATGTCACTAGGAACGGTAATATGCTCTTGCATGCCCCCATCGGTATGTATGCCCAGAACTGCAATATCGGTGCAGCAATTCGTTTTTCCATTTCGGCAGGCAACACAGGTGCCACAACTGAGATAAGGCATTACCACAACATTGTCACCGGCTTTTATACCCTGCTCATTATCATCGATTTCAACAACTTCACAGGCTAATTCATGCCCCAAGATTCTAGGGTAGGTAAAAAAGGCTTGGTTGCCAGAGAAAGCATGCAGGTCGGTACCGCAAATACCTACTTTATTGACTTTTAAGAGCGCTTCTTTGGCCTTTCTTACAGGAATCTCTTTTTCTTTTATTAGAAATGTTCCTGGTTCTTCACATACAATATATTTCATTCTTCTTGTTAAAATTCAAAGTTAAAAGCGTGCCTCATTTTTGGTGCGCTCTAAATTATAAAAAAACTAACGTAACTGAACATCTTTGTAAACACTATCTAGTATTTATCTTTAGGGTCTGCTGCAATGAATTAGGTCTGGTAAAAATATGAGGGACGTAATGATTTGGCCGATAGGCGTGTGTTGATTTTAGGAAATGATTTACAAGAAGGGCAAGTTCCCGTTTTAAAGGCAAGGGTTGTGAAGTTGATGTAACCAATATTTCGACATGAATTCTTGATGGTAAAAAGCATAAAAAAGACCCTTTAAAAAATAAAGAGTCCCTGCGGATATTGTTAAAGTCAATTTCCAAATTGTGAATGTTCCCTTGGTCTTTAAAGATGACCTTGATTTTTTGCATGTTAAAGAATGCCGATACCGGCCAAAATGAGACCGATAACCACCGATAACAATATGCCTATCAAAACCACGACCATAATGGTAAGAAATCCATTTAACATTCTCGTGCCAAAAGATAGTTCATTTTCCATGATCTTATTGTTTATCCCAATTTATAAAAAAAATATGTAAACTATGTATTTCTGTTCCAGTATTTTACAGTGTAGGATGGGTTTAGTGCGTTTGTTCGGTAAATTGTCAATTAATTCGTTCAACTGAACTAGATAGCGGTTAATTCTTTGTAGGCTTTCCGCTTAACTTTTTGCTGAGTTCCTCTAACGATACACCTTTGGTCTCTGGCATAATGAAAAGCACGAAAAGCAATTGTAATACCATCATAAAGGCAAAAAAGATAAATATTGGCCAAGGATTGTCTTTGAAAATACCATTTTCGGCATCTAAGAAAATAGGTGTGACCAAGGTAATGATCGCGGCAAATACCCAATGTGTTCCTGTGCCCCATGATTGACCATAAGCCCGTACCTTATTTGGAAATATTTCTGAAATAAACACCCAGATTACAGCCCCCTGCCCGACGGCGTGAGAAGCGATAAAAATAAGTATGAAAGTGAGAAGCAAAGCGGAGCTGGCCCCTGAATAGAAGCACCAACCAACCATACTCAAGCTAATGATGTAGCCAAAAGAACCTATTTTCATAAGTTGCTTTCTGCCTAACCTATCAATTAGCCATACGCCCACAAATGTAAAAATCAGGTTCACAATACCTATCGATATCGAACTGAATAGCGATTCTTGTGCAGCCAAGCCAGCGCGTTCAAGAATTTCAGGGGCATAGTATAAAATAAAATTAATACCGGATAACTGGTTGAAAAAGGCAATTAAAAAAGCTAGTAAAAGTGGTGTTTTGTAACGGCCGGAGAAGAGTTTCTCTTTCATGTTTTGGGTCGATATGCTCTCTTTTATTTCTTGCAATTTGTTAAGTGCTTGATTTTCATTGTAAATTAATTTTAAGGTGGCAAGAGCGCCTTCATCATCTCCTTTGGAAATGGCCAGCCATCTTGGGCTGTTGGGTATGCTCAAAACCATGAGTGTGTATAGGAGTGCAGGAATGGCCTCGACACCTAACATCCATCGCCAGTCGCTGCTGCCGCCAACACCTTGTAGCAAGTAGTTTGAAATGAACGCAATTAAAATACCCAATACAAGATTGAATTGGTAAAGTGCACCCAGTTTTCCTCTGTTTTCAGGAGAGGAAATTTCAGAGATATAAATGGGGGCTGCGACAGAAGAGGCGCCAACACCTAAGCCGCCTATAAACCTGAAAAACGAAAACATATAGGGGTCGGTGGCTATGCCCGATCCAATTGCTGAAACAGCATAAAGAATACCAATCCAAAATAAAGTCTTTTTCCTTCCAAATCGATCACAAGGTATTCCGCCAAAAAGTGACCCAACTACTGTTCCCCATAGTGCCATAGACATAATGAACGTGCCGTGGAACCAAGGCGTGGTATCCCAAAGTTCTTTTATGGGTAAATTGGCACCACTGATGACAACAGTATCAAATCCGAATAAAAAACCTGAGAGTGCAGCTGTGAGCGATATTCGAAAAAGTTTTGAGTTCATTTGTTTGGGTTTACGGTTTTTGTAAAACTAACAAAAAAATGCACAGTAAAATAAAAGATTGGCAATGTCGCGCAAAACGGAGTGTTTAGGCCAATTGTACAAAATCTAAAATGTGGTCAAGAAGCAATTTTGAAATTGCTTCTATTTTCAAACTATTTTAATACGCCCTGTATATAAGACATGATTTGAATACTTGCCCCCTTGTTCTTTGCAATGTAAGCTGCATTTGTCGCACCGGTCTTTATGCGATATTCGGGATCATCGAGTAGTTTTTTTTGAAGCTCACCGAAGGTCCATTGGTCGGTTATTGTAAGAATTCCTTTTTGAGCCACCAATTCCTCAGCCTCTTTGAAGCCTTTGTATTGTGGGCCGATAATCACAGGGATGCCAAATACTGCGGGTTCCAAGGTGTTGTGTAGGCCAGTTGCAAAACCACCGCCTACATAAGCGATATCGGCATAGCTATAAATTTTGGTCAAAAGACCTATGGTGTCAACGATGAGCACATCATAATCGCCCAAGGTACGTTCGTCCATTTTGGAATAAAGCACCTTTTTCTTTGATATAGCTCCTGTCAGTCCAAGAATTTTATCTGTTTTGAGGGTGTGCGGCGCTAGTACATATTTGAAGTTTTTGGGTGAATTATTGATGTAGTCTATAAGTATGGCCTCATCTTCAGGCCAAGTGCTTCCCGCGACAAAACACAAGCGGTCTTTTTTGAACTGATCCATAAACGACAATGAATTATCGCGATTAAGAATTTCGGAAACACGATCGAGCCTTGTATCCCCACTTACCGATACATTGGTTATCTGAATTGATTTCAGCAGCTGTTGAGACTTTTCGTCTTGAACAAAAAAATGGTCGAAAACACGTAATGCATCACGCATAAAGCCACCATACCCCCTGAAATAAATTTGCCTTTCCCTGAAGATAGCCGAAATCAAAAGTGTCGGAACTAGCTTTTTTCGTAACTCCCTAAGATAGTTGGGCCAAATCTCGTATTTAACAAAAATAACAAGTTTAGGGTTAACGAGGGAGACGAACTTACGGGCATTTTTAATCGTATCCATCGGAAGGTAGGTAACCACATCTGCATCTGGTGTGTTCTTTTTCACCTCAAAGCCAGAGGGTGAAAAAAAAGTAACCAAAACTTTAAAGGACGGATAATCCTGTTTTATTTTTTTGAGTATTGGTAGGCCTTGTTCAAATTCTCCAAGGGAAGCCACATGCATCCAAATTATTTGATCGTTTTTGTTAAATGCATCCCTTAGTTTAGGGAATGTATTTTTTCTCCCATTGACGAAAAGCTTGATTTTATTGTTGAAATTGGCAATAAATATGAGCAGTCCCCACGAAATACGCACTATAAGATCGTATATAAAATACACTGTGAAATTCTTTGTGGCTAAATTACACTTCTTTCGACAATATCATTGATAGGCATTTTGTATTTTTGCCGGGGCATTCTAATTCCTAGTTATGAAGAAAATTCAAATGGTAGACCTTAATGGGCAATACCAAGGTATTCAGGAACAAGTTAATTCGGCTATTTCAGGGGTTTTGGAGAGTTCGGCATTTATCAATGGGCCTGAAGTTCATTCTTTTCAGGCAGAACTTGAAAGCTATTTAGATATTGCTCATGTCATTCCTTGTGCCAACGGTACCGATGCCCTTCAGATTGCCATGATGGGATTGGGTCTTCAGCCGGGCGATGAGGTTATTACCGCCGACTTTACTTTCGCAGCCACCGTTGAGGTCATTGCACTATTGCAATTGACACCGGTTTTGGTCGATGTAGATCCAGACACTTTTAATATTGATATAAAGGCTATTGAAAAGGCCATTACACCAAAAACCAAAGCCATTGTTCCCGTACATCTTTTTGGCCAATGTGCCGATATGGATGCCATTCTTGAACTGGCCCAAAAGCATGACCTGTATGTAATTGAAGACAATGCCCAGGCTATTGGTGCAGATTATGTTTCTAAGAATGGTACGAAACGAAAAGCGGGATCTTTAGGGCATGTAAGTGCTACATCGTTTTTTCCATCTAAAAACTTAGGATGTTATGGTGACGGAGGAGCGATTTTTACGAACGATGCCGAATTGGCCCATACGCTAAGGGGAATTGTAAATCACGGGATGTATGAACGATATCATCATGATGTGGTCGGTGTAAATTCACGATTGGATTCGATACAAGCGGCAGTTTTACGTGCCAAACTACCTAACTTAGACGCATACAACGCAGCTAGAAGAGAAGCCGCTAGAAAGTACTCCAAAGCGTTTGAGGCCCAAGAGCACATTATTGTACCAAAAACGGTATGCGAAGGCGACGAGATTTGTGAAAACTGCAATTGTCATGTTTTCCATCAATATACCCTGCGAATTACCAACGGCAAACGCGATGCTTTGGTACAACGTCTTGGGGAGGTAGGGATACCCTGTGGTGTGTATTATCCTATCCCGTTGCATAAACAAAAGGCTTACGCCGATGAGCGATATACTGAAGCCGATTTTCCTGTTACCAATCAGTTGGTGAAAGAAGTGATTTCGCTACCCATGCACACCGAATTGGACGATGAGCAAATCGCATATATTACCAGCACAGTGATTGAATTTGTTAATAAATAACCAATCCATAAAATTAAACTAGATAAAAATGAAAATACTTGTAACAGGAGGACTCGGGTTTATAGGTTCGCACACTGTTGTCGAACTTCAAAATGAAGGTTTCGAGGTGGTCATTATTGATGACTGCTCCAATTCTACCGAAAATGTATTGGAGGGCATTGTCGCCATTACAGGAAAAAAGCCCCTGTTCGAAAAGTTGGACCTAAAGGAAAAAGCGAAGGTCGAGGATTTTTTTAAAAGACATGCCGATGTTGTGGGAGTTATTCATTTTGCTGCATCAAAGGCCGTAGGGGAAAGTGTTGAAAAACCGCTTTTATACTATGAGAACAATATTGGTACGTTGGTGTATCTGCTTAAAGAACTTTCAAAAAAGAGTAAAGCCAGTTTTATTTTTAGTTCGTCTTGTACGGTTTATGGCCAGGCCGATCAAATGCCCATAACAGAGGATGCTCCGGTCAAACAGGCAGAATCGCCTTATGGCAATACCAAACAAATGGGAGAGGAGATTATTGCTGACACCTGTAAAGTAACCCCGAACCTTAATGCCATTGCACTTCGTTATTTTAACCCAATGGGAGCGCACCCTAGTACAGAAATTGGAGAATTGCCTATTGGTGTGCCACAGAATTTAATACCTTTTATAACGCAGACAGGCGCCGGACTTCGAGAACAGCTTTCGGTTTTTGGTGACGATTATCCCACAGAAGATGGTACTTGTATTCGTGACTACATATATGTGGTAGATTTGGCAAAAGCACACGTAATTGCATTGAAACGACTTTTAAATAAAAAAAATTCAGACAATTATGAGGTTTTTAATGTTGGTACGGGTAAAGGTAGCAGTGTATTGGAAGTGATTCAAAGTTTTGAAAAAGTTTCTGGCAAGAAATTGAATTATAAAATCGTGGATAGGCGGCCCGGTGATATTACGACGGCCTATGCCGATACGACCAAGGCTAATGAAGTTTTAGGTTGGAAATCGGCCTATACCCTTGATGAGGCCATGAAGTCTGCCTGGGAATGGGAGCAAAAGATTCGAAGCTAGGTTGATACATTCAACATCGAAGATTAATCGAAAGAAGGTTTCTGTATTGGGTTGTACATATAAAGGTTTTTGACATAAACCAATCGTCAGAAATTTTCGTAAATAGGGTATGGTTTTGAATTTTGCAAATAGCACCGAGCTCCTACAGAGTGCAACAAAAAATAAGTTGTATGGTAAAATGGTTGCCCAATTGCAGAAAGATTTTGGGTTGGCAAATATTCCCATGGAATTTTCATCGAATTCAGATCCTATAACATTGAAAACTATTTTGCACGAGAAGATTTACGTGCTTATTCTTGAAAAATTTAGCGACTACCTTAATCTACTTTACATTGTCGATGTCCCTGAAAAATCTTTTAAGGATATTAAGGTGACCGATGTGGTCGAAATAGCCGAGCAGGTTTCCTTTTTGATTTTAAAAAGAGAGTTGCAAAAGGTGTGGTTAAAACAAAAATACAGCGGAAGTTAGAATAGTAAAAGCCGTTGCTTGAATTACTATTCGAGCAACAGCTTTTTAAATGTTGTGTTAGGGTACCTGTCAAAAGGTTACACCTCCCAACCGGGTCTGTGCGTTCTGCCTACAAATTGATTGGCTTCCTCAAGATTTGTAATACGCATATTTTCTCCGTCCCATAATAGCTTTTTACGGGCGAAGAATTCCATTTTTCCTTTGCTGTTTTCTTTGCGTAACATAGAACTTCGAATGGCAAGGTTACCCATGAGTACGGTTTCCGTCATTGGTCCCGCATAATCGAACGAAGAGGTAAGGCCTTTGTGTTCCGGACTGTTAAAGCCAGCCTTACAGGCATCGACCCATTTGCGTTGGTGACCATATTCTGGTTCGTCATTAGGTTCCGTCTCAGGACCAAAATCGGTAGTGCCGTCGTTAAGGTATAATTTCGGCATTAATGGTGAACTGTCATTTATATTGGTAGAGATGATTCCTTTTTCCCCGATGATCATAACGCCATTTGCACTGTCGTTACCTCCAATATCATGATTTGCAGGAATAATTTCTGGGTGTGAAGGTCTAATTCCGCCATCGCTCCATGTCATTTCGATTGGCGATTTGCTTTTTTCCGTCGCTCCAAAATGTAAGGTGATAAATGAAGAAGCGGGGCATCCCTCAGGGTGGTAATCGGCATTCCACATATCTGTGTAAACGGCGCCTACACTGCATTCTGCGTCAGTGGGGTATTTTAAGCCCAACGTACGGAAAGGTATGTCGATCAGGTGACAGCCTACATCGCCAAGTGCTCCGGTACCATAATCCCACCAACCCCTCCAGCTAAATGGGTGTAAATTGGGTGTGTACGGTTTTTGTTCCGCGGGCCCTAGCCATAGATTCCAGTCTAAATCTTTTGGTTTTTGGCTCGGGTCTGGTTTTGGCATTGCGCCACCTTGAGGCCAAACAGGGCGATTGGTCCAGACTTGTACTTTTGAGATTTGACCAAGGGCATCTGAATCTATCCAGCCTTGAACCATGTTCAATAATGGGTTGGAGCCTCCCTGATTACCCATCTGGCTTACAATTTTATTGCTACGTGCCATTTCGGTAAGCATGCGTGCTTCTTTAATGTTGTGGGTCATCGGCTTTTGAACGTATACATGCTTGCCGCGCTGCATGGCGTAGGAAGCCGCAGGGCCATGTACGTGGTCGGGAGTCGAAATTGTTACGGCATCAATGTTTTTTTCTTTATCCAACATCTCCCTGTAATCACTATATAATTTTGCTTTTGGAAAGCGCTCGACCGAACGCTTGGCAGAGCCGGAAAAGTCTACGTCGCAAAGTGCAGTGACCCGTTCGCGTCCATTGACCGATGCATTGGCGATGTCACTTGCACCTTTTCCTCCAGCACCGATGGCCGCCAAATTCAGTTGATCACTTGGTGCAATATATCCCAACCCACCAAGAACATGTCTGGGTACAATAAAAATGGAGGAGGCTACGGCGCCCGTTTTGATAAATGACCTGCGAGATGTGGTCGATTTTTTTGATTTCTCGTCTTTCATGATAGTGAAATGTTTAAGTTGTTGAACAAATTTTTTAAAAATAGTAAAATAAATAGAAAGCAAGGGTTAATATTCTATCACCTTTTGAGTGATATTGATAGTGCGCCGTGCGCTTGGCTCAATTCATTTTTTGAGGCTGTTTAATCAAAAATATACCCGTACAAAGGGCATCCATGCATTGGCGTAAATGCTTTTTGTGCCGTCATACAATACATCATAGCGAATACCAAAGGTAACGTTGCTATTGCTGTATCCGATCCCGAAAAATAAAGCAGGGGACCAATAATTGTTCTCAAGGGTACCGGTGCCCGTATCGAATGTTCTGTTGATACGTAGTTGTTCAAATTCTGCCGAAAATTGTAGGTAGGGTAGTGGGTTGTATAGTGAAAGTACACTTCCTCCGTAGGCCAGCAGTTTATCATCATTAAATTTGGCGTAGTTGAGGTTGAGGCTTAGGCCCGTTGCAAATTTTTCGTTAAATTCGTAAATGGCGCTTGGTGAAACCGAACCGTTAAAGCCGCCATTGGTAAAACCCAGACCGATACCTCCGCCGAAACGAACATTGTCCCAAAAGTCATTTCTTCCGTTGAGGTTTTGCGATGAGCAAATGAGTGTTGCCAATAAAAAAATAAAGCTTAAAAAAATCTTTTTGTGATACATAGGCTGTTTTTTAATCAAAATCTTTGATTTTTCCCATTATTGCTTACTAAGTTACATCCAGAAATGGTAAATGTTGTATTTTTGTTTTCATTTTTATCAAATAGGCCCGCGTTTATGTTTTTGATAAACAAGTGCTACAGCTATTAAAGTAGTCTATGGACAAATATTCTTTTTTAAATACCGCACATACTTCTTTTTTTGCGGAGTTATACGATAAATACCTCAAAAACCCCGATAGTGTTGAGCCTAGTTGGCGTGCTTTTTTCCAAGGATTTGACTTTGGTATGGAAAGCTCATTGGATGAATTGGATCTTTCTTCCCAAAACGGAATGGTAACGATAGCCAATGGAGACCAAGTTGAAATGCCGCAGTCCCTGCAAAAAGAATTTCAGGTTATTCGGTTGATCGACGGGTATCGAAGTCGGGGGCATTTGTTTACAAAAACCAATCCGGTTCGTGATAGAAGGAAGTATGTTCCCACACTGGATCTTGAGAATTTCGGACTCTCCGATGCTGATTTGGATACCGTTTTCAATGCTGGTGAAATTATCGGTATAGGGTCGAACAACCTACGTGAGATTATAAAGCACCTTCAAAGTATTTATTGTGACGCTATTGGCGTAGAGTATATGTATATTCGAACCCCTGAGCGTATCGCATGGATACAAAATTGGTTGAACGTAAACGACAATCATCCGAAGTATGATGCAGATCGAAAAAAATATATATTAAAAAAATTAAACCAGGCCGTTTCTTTTGAGGGCTTCTTGCATACCAAATATGTTGGGCAAAAACGTTTTTCCCTAGAGGGTAACGAGTCTCTGATTCCCGCTTTGGATGTGGTAGTCGAACGTGCGGCCGAAATGGGTGTTGAGCAATTTGTAATGGGTATGGCCCATAGGGGTCGACTCAACGTATTGACCAATATTTTCGGAAAGGCGGCAAAGGATATTTTCAGTGAGTTTGACGGCAAAGATTATGAGCAGGAGATTTTTGATGGTGATGTAAAGTACCATTTAGGCTGGACTTCAGAGCGAAAGACCAATAATGGCAACAAAATCAAAATGAATATTGCTCCAAACCCCTCCCATTTGGAAACTGTTGGTGCCGTAGTTGAAGGTATAGCAAGAGCGAAGCAAGATGCACATTTTCCCGATGATTTTTCTAAGGTATTGCCAATTATAGTTCATGGTGATGCTGCGATTGCCGGACAGGGCTTGGTGTACGAGGTGATTCAAATGGCCAATTTAGATGGCTATAAAACCAATGGAACGATACATTTGGTGGTCAATAATCAAATTGGCTTTACGACCAATTATTTAGATGCGCGAACTTCTACCTATTGTACCGATGTGGGCAAGGTGACCCTGAGCCCCGTACTTCATGTCAATGCCGATGATGTTGAAGCAGTAGTACATGCTTCGCTATTTGCGTTGGAATATCGTATGCGGTTCAACCGTGATGTCTTTCTTGATTTATTGGGATATAGAAAATACGGGCACAATGAAGGTGATGAGCCCCGGTTTACCCAGCCAAAATTATACAAGGCCATTGCCAAACATAAAAACCCAAGGGATATCTATGCCGAGCGTTTGCTGGCAGAGGGGGTAATTGAAGAGGGTTATGTAAAGCATTTGGAAGAAGAATATAAAGCCTCTTTAGAGGAAGAGTTGGAAGATTCCCGAAAGGAAGATAAGACGGAAATCACTCCTTTTATGGCCGATGAATGGAGCGGATTTGAAAATGTAAGGGAATGGGAAATGATGGATCCTGTCGATACCACTTACGATAAGAAAAAGTTGGCGACCATTGCCAAGGTGATTACCGAACTTCCACAAGATAAAAAGTTCTTAAGAAAGGTTGAGAAATTAGTTGGTGACCGTAAAAAGATGTTCTTCGAGACCGATAAATTAGATTGGGCCATGGGTGAACTGTTGGCTTACGGCACTTTATTGGAAGAAGGTTTCGGAGTGCGTATGTCAGGTCAAGATGTTGAAAGAGGTACTTTTTCACATCGACATGCCGTGATGAAGGTCGAAGAGAGTGAAGAAGAAATTTTGCTTTTGAACAGAATCTCTGATAAACAGGGGCATTTTCAAATTTACAATTCATTATTGTCAGAATACGGCGTAGTGGGGTTTGATTATGGCTACGCCATGGCGAGTCCGAATACGTTGACCATATGGGAGGCACAATTTGGTGACTTTAGTAATGGTGCCCAGATAATGATCGATCAGTACATTTCTGCGGCCGAGGATAAATGGAAGCTTCAAAATGGTTTGGTCATGTTGTTGCCACACGGTTATGAAGGGCAAGGTGCGGAGCATTCTTCCGCCCGAATGGAACGCTATTTACAATTGTGTGCGAGAGACAATATGTACGTTGCAGATGTGTCGACCCCAGCGCAAATGTTTCACATCTTGCGAAGACAAATGAAGGTGAATTTTAGAAAGCCGTTGATTATATTCACACCCAAGAGTCTTTTACGGCATCCAAAGGCTGTTTCGACGGTCGATGAGTTGGCTTCAGGAAAGTTTCAAGAGGTTATCGATGATAGTTCTGCCGATATCAAAAAAGTGAAATCGGTAGTTTTTTGTACCGGTAAGTTCTATTACGACTTATTGGCGGTTCAAGAGGACCAGAAGCGTGACGATGTGGCCTTGGTCAGGGTTGAACAATTGTTTCCTTTGCCGTCCGATCAGATGAGCGCGGTAATCGAAAAATATACAAATGCCGATGATGTGGTATGGGCACAAGAAGAGCCGCGCAATATGGGGGCTTGGAGCCACTTAATGATGCATTTCAAAGATGCGGGCAAATTTAGGGTGGCTTCACGAAGGTTCTATGCGTCACCGGCTGCTGGTAGTGCAGTGCGATCGAAGCGACGTCATCAACAAGTTATCGACTATGTTTTCGATAAAACAAAGGATAATATGACACGGCCAAAAAGTAGTGACGAACAATGATTAAGTTTTTTTTCATAGTATTATGTTCTTCGATATGGTCTGTCTTTTCTCAAGATGAACAGGCAAATTACGCAGGGGTGGCCGCCGAATTCAGGTCACTCTATAACGGAGGTAACTATGATGGTATTTTTGATTTGTTCGATGTAAATATGAAAAAAGCCCTCCCAAGGCAAAAAACTATTCGCTTTTTTACCGAAAACGTGAATGGTATTATGGGAGGAATCAAGAACATGCAATTTTATGGTTTAAAACAAGGTGCGCACATCTACAGAACCGGTTTTGATCGGGCAGTTGCCGATGTGTTGATTTCGTTAGATGCTAAAAATAATATTAATGGGCTTTATATCTCGCCTCCAAAATCCTTGGATGTTCCAATTTTGGAGCGAAATAGTACCCAGATGATATTGCCTTTTAATGAAGAATGGTTTGTTTTTTGGGGAGGTACGACCGTAGAACAAAATTATCACCTAACCGAAGTAAGCCAGCAATACGCTTACGACCTCATGATGGTCGAAGATGGTGCTTCATTTTCAGGAGACGCCATGCGCAATGAAAGCTATTTTGTCTTTGGAAAGGAAATTATCGCACCTTGCGATGCCAGAGTGGCAAAAGTTGTCAGTGGGATTCCGGATAATGTGCCAGGTGAGACGAACTCTAGGCAATTGACAGGAAATACGGTGGTTTTGGAAACATTGAATAACGAATATGTGCTTTTGGCGCATTTGAAAGACAGGTCAATTGTGGTTCGTGAAGGGCAATTTGTAAAACAGGGTGAATTACTGGGGCTATGTGGCAATTCGGGAAATTCAACGGAACCGCATTTACATTTAAGTCTGCAGAATGCTCCAGATATGGAGGCTTCAACAGGAGCAAAATTATATTTTGACTCCATTGTGGTCAATGGAGAAGATAAAGAAGATTACCTTCCTGTTAAGGAAGATTTTATTAAAAATAATGAGAAGATAACACAGCAAATAATAAGCGAATGATTTTAGAAATGAAAGTTCCCTCTCCGGGAGAGTCGATAACAGAGGTAGAGATTGCAGAATGGTTGGTGCAAGATGGGGATTATGTTGAAAAAGATCAGGCCATAGCCGAAGTCGATTCCGATAAGGCGACCTTGGAATTACCTGCTGAAGAAAGTGGTACCATAACCCTAAAGGCGGAAGAAGGTGATGCCGTAGCCGTTGGAGCTGTTGTGTGCTTGATCGACACAAGTGCGAAAAAGCCTGATGCTACAGGTGATGAGGGTTCTGGGGATGCTGCCGAAAAAGATTTGGCGAAAGATAAAGCAACGGAAGAAAAAAAGAGCGAAAGCGAAAAAGCGCCACAGCCTCCACAAGCAAAAGAAACGTATGCTTCGGGGACTGCTTCTCCCGCAGCTAAAAAAATATTGACTGAAAAGGGAATCGATGCAGCGGCCGTGAAAGGTTCTGGAAAGGATGGTCGCATCACCAAAGACGATGCCGTAAATGCGGTTCCTTCGATGGGTACGCCTACCGGGGGGAACAGGGGAGAAACACGCTCGAAACTTTCCATGCTGCGACGTAAAGTTGCTGAACGTCTGGTTTCCGCCAAGAACGAAACTGCGATGCTGACCACTTTCAACGAGGTCGATATGTCGCCTATCTTTGAACTGAGAAAGCAATACAAAGAGGCGTTTAAAGAAAAGCATGGCGTAAGTCTAGGCTTTATGTCATTTTTTACTAAGGCTGTGGTTAGGGCCCTGGATCTGTATCCTTCGGTCAATTCAATGATTGATGGTAAAGAAATGATTTCTTATGACTTCTGTGATATCAGTATTGCGGTTTCTGGCCCTAAAGGGCTGATGGTGCCTGTGATTAGAAACGCCGAAAACCTAACTTTTAGAGGAGTAGAGGCTGAGGTGAAACGCTTGGCTATACGTGCCAGGGAAGGTGAAATTACAGTAGATGAAATGACTGGTGGCACATTTACCATAACCAATGGTGGAGTGTTCGGTTCAATGTTGTCGACACCGATAATCAATCCGCCACAAAGTGCTATTCTTGGAATGCATAATATTGTGGAACGCCCCATTGCCAAAAACGGAGCTATCGCTATAGCGCCCATCATGTATGTAGCACTTTCATATGACCATAGAATTATTGATGGCAAAGAATCCGTTGGCTTTTTGGTCGCCATTAAGGAGGCACTGGAAAGTCCGGAAGAATTGTTGATGGACAATAATGTGAAAAGAGCGTTGGAAATGTAAACGATACGACCTGTCAGGTGTTAAATCTGACAGGTTTTAATTTAGTGTTGTAGGTATTCGCAATTTGAAAATTTTCGTAATTAGCTATTGCTGCCAAATAGTTATTTCTTCTTTAGGTATATACAACGCTTATTATAATCAATAACAGCTTTTGTCTTCTTGAGTACATCGGCTCCAATGATTCCATCAACAGGCATTGCCCTGTGGGCGGTCAGGGCTTCATTGACATGTACGAGGTCGAATAATACGATTTTTAGTTTCTTCTTTTTCCAACCGCCAATTTCAATGCTGTTTTTAGTAGATACCAAAGTTTCCATGTTCGTGGCTCCTGCACCTGCAGCTTTTATTTTTGATTCTTTTGAGGTTAGCTTGAACAATTCTATTTTATCGAATCCTATACAGGTATTCGATGCTCCAGTATCTAAAATGAACCGACCTTTTGTGCCATTTATTTTAGCGATAATTTCGAAATGGTTCGTACCTGTTAGTACGAGAGGAATTTTAATATAATTTTTCTTTTGCAGAAATTTTTTGAGGGAAGTCATACCAACTATTCTTGGTTGTAAAGATACCGCTTTTGTTGATCGAGCGAATTAAAATTGAATCAGAGTGTTTTGTTTTAGGGAGGTGTTGAGAAGGGAAAGTGAGGTGCATGCATTTCAAAATGCCCTTTATCTTGAATAAGCCCAGGTTTGAATGGTTATGTCGCTGGTTTTGTCAATTTTATTTGATAGGTATTTTACGTCAGAAAGGAGATATAAACTTATTTTTGCCACATGATAATAACGGATACCCATACGCATTTATATAGTGAGGCCTTTGACGAAGATCGTGACGACGTCATTACAAGAGCCATTGAAGACGGTGTTGAACGCTTTTTTATTCCGGCCATTGATTCAACATACACCCAGGCAATGTTAGATTTGGAAAAAGCCTACCCTGACCATATGTTTCTGATGATGGGGTTGCACCCGACCCATGTGAAGGAGAATTATTTCGATGAGTTGAATCAGGTCGAAGACATGCTGTCAAGCCATAAGTTCTATGCCGTTGGTGAGATTGGTATAGATCTTTATTGGGATAGAACTTATTTGCCGCAACAGCAAGATGCTTTTTCACGGCAAATCAAATTGGCCAAGAAATATAGGTTGCCCATTGTTATACATTGCCGTGATGCTTTCGATGAAATTTTTGAAATCCTGGAACAGGAAAAAGGAGATGATTTGTTCGGTATTTTTCATTGTTTTACGGGAACATTGGAGCAGGCCGAAAGGGCAATATCCTATAATATGAAACTGGGTATCGGAGGAGTAGTTACTTTTAAGAATGGAAAAATCGATACGTTTCTTGAGAAGATTGATTTAAAGCATATTGTTATAGAGACTGATTCACCCTATCTGGCACCGGTTCCGTACAGG
Organism: uncultured Kriegella sp.; assembly: GCF_963975415.1. Classification (NCBI taxonomy): domain Bacteria; kingdom Pseudomonadati; phylum Bacteroidota; class Flavobacteriia; order Flavobacteriales; family Flavobacteriaceae; genus Kriegella; species uncultured Kriegella sp. Next base: position 38,160 of record NZ_CAXBGN010000002.1, on the reverse strand, counting down.
GGTAAAAGAAATGAAAGTGGTTATGTTGTTGAGGTATTGGGGAAACTATCCTATATATATGGTGTAACTTCCGAAGAAATTGCCAAAATTACCACGGAAAACTCCAAAGCGGTTTTTGGGGTGTAAAGGCATGCTATTTTTAGGGTTGAAATAGCTTATAGACGAATCGCGACTAAATTAAGGTATAGATATGGGTTCTAATATTAACGTATGATGTAGGTCATGGGGCCATGCCCTGTTTGAAGGTGTTAAAAAAAAGGTATGATGTCAAAGCTCGAAACCAAAATTTTGCTTATTTATACAGGGGGCACTATAGGTATGGTCAAAGACTATGATACAGGGGCTTTGAAGGCTTTTGACTTTAGTAAATTGTTAAAAAGCATACCTGAATTAAATCAATTGCATTGTAAGATAGAAAGTTTTTCATTCGAGACGCCGATAGATTCGTCAAATATGAATCCGGCAAATTGGGCAAATATCGTAACTATAATTGAAGATCATTATGAGAGTCATGATGGCTTTGTTGTTTTACACGGCAGTGATACAATGGCTTATTCTGCTTCGGCAGTAAGCTTTATGCTTGAAAATTTGGCCAAGCCCGTAATTTTTACGGGGTCTCAATTGCCTATTGGTGATTTGCGAACTGATGCCAAGGAAAACTTAATCACTTCGATACAGATTGCTGCTTTGCGGGAAAAAGGTAAGGCCGTGGTTCAAGAAGTAGGTCTCTATTTTGAATATAAGTTGTACCGTGCAAATCGCACGACAAAGATAAATGCTGAACATTTTCAGGCATTTGCCTCGATGAACTATCCGCCATTGGCAGAATCGGGAGTACATTTGAAGGTGTATAAAGAATACTTATTGAGACCAAATCCGGGAAAAAGATTACAAGTCCATAAAAATATGGATTCTCGTGTGGCCGTTTTGAAATTGTTCCCGGGGATGACCAAATCGGTTCTAGGGGGAGTGCTCAAAATTCCTGATTTAAGGGCGTTGGTCTTGGAAACGTACGGTGCGGGAAATGCTCCAACTGAAAATTGGTTGACTGAAGCGTTGCAAAGTGCGAAAAAAAAGGGAATACATATTATTAATGTCACACAATGCTCGGGAGGTAGTGTAATAATGGGCCAATATGAGACAAGTCAACAATTGAAGATATTGAAAGTTGTTGATGGTAAGGATATTACAACCGAAGCGGCTATTGCTAAACTCATGTATCTTTTAGGGAACAATGTATCTGCTAAATTGTTCAAGACCGTGTTCGAAACTTCATTGAGGGGAGAGATGAATTAAAAATAGTATGGTTAAATTTTATTAACCAATAATTTTTTCGTTATTTGGGCACCCTTTTAAGGGCTAGATTAGAGAGGTGGCCGAGTGGTCGAAGGCGCACGCCTGGAAAGTGTGTATACACCAAAAGTGTATCGAGGGTTCGAATCCCTTCCTCTCTGCGAAGAAAAAAAGTTTGAAGTAAGTTGTCTAGTGCTTTTGATTGTTATAGAATTTGGTTTTATGATTTTCGGAGATTTTATACGATTGACAGTAAGTTTTAACTTTTTTTGATTCATGTTCTCTTTGTGGAGAAATTAGGGCTTATCTTTGGTAACCCTCGGTTTCGCTAACGAAGTTTTACTTTTTTTATTGCAATTTTTTTTTATCTTTAACCCTATTAACTAATCTAATTTAAGTTTGAAAGAAATGAAAAGATTATTCTCTATCCTGGCTGTAGCTGGGTTATTTGTGGCAGGTACAAATACAGTAAGTGCAAATATGACTTCAGCGGTTATTGTTTTGCAGGATGCAGCTCCAGAAGCTGAGAAAGGCTTTACCCAAGTTTTAAAGGAAATGTTCATCCAAGGTGGTGCAGGTTTTATGGGCATCGTACTTTTATGTTTGATTTTGGGCTTGGCTGTAGCTATTGAAAGAATTATTTATTTAAACTTGGCCAGCACCAACACAGCGAAGTTAAAGCAACAAGTTGAAGATGCATTGGCATCGGGTGGTGTTGAAGCAGCTAAAGAAGTTTGTAGAAACACTAAAGGTCCTGTTGCTTCTATCTACTACCAAGGTTTGGATAGGGCTGGTGAGAGCATCGACTCTGCCGAAAAGGCGGTAGTTGCCTACGGAGGAGTTCAAATGGGGCGGTTGGAAAAGAACGTTTCTTGGTTGTCTTTATTTATCGCTATTGCGCCGATGCTTGGTTTCATGGGTACGGTTATCGGTATGATTCAGGCCTTCCAGAAAATTAGTGCAGTTGGTAACTTGAGTGCATCACTTATTGCAGGTGATATTCAGGTGGCGTTATTGACAACGGTATTCGGTCTTATTGTGGCTATCATACTTCAAATCTTCTACAATTACATCATTGCGAAAATAGATAGTATCGTGAATGATATGGAAGATTCATCAATCGTATTGATTGATATGTTGGTAGACCATAAAAAATAAGTCGGACTCAATAATACAAAATCATGCATAAAATTGTAAAAATATTATTAATTGTAGTGGGGTTGATTGGGGCCGTTCTCTGGTTTATGCTTCCTGAAAAGGATATGCCGGCAGGAGAAGCAGCTCAAAGTGGGGCCATGAACGCTATGTTTTGGGTTACCTATCTTCTTCTTGCGATAGCTGTAGTCTTTAGCCTTGTGTTCGCGCTCAAGAACTTGTTTTCTAACGCCGCTAATCTTAAAAAGACCTTATTTGTAGTAGTCGGATTTTTATTGGTCGTGGCTATAGCCTATGTACTATCATCGGGTACCGATGTTAGTATTGAAGAGATGGCCGATAAAGGGCTCTCTACCACTGAAGGAACGATTAAAAACATCGGAACAGGTCTTAATATGTTCTTTATTCTTACCGTCGTTGCCGTTGGGGCAATGTTATGGGGAGGAGTTAAGAAAATGGGACAGTAAATAAAAACTAAAATTATGGCTAGAAGAGCAGGAGCACCAGAAGTAAATGCCGGTTCGATGGCAGACATCGCATTCTTGTTGCTTATCTTTTTCTTGGTGACCACCACCATAGAAACTGATGCAGGATTGGATCGTATGTTGCCTCCTATCGAGCCACCCGACACTGATGTTGTTATTAAAGAGAAGAATATCTTCGAAGTTAATATCAATAAGAACGGCCAATTGTTGGCTGATGACGAATTGATTGATTTGAAGACGTTGAGGGAAAAGGCAAAGGAATTTTTAGATAATGGGGGTGATGGTAGTTGCACTTATTGTAAGGGTAAGAAAGATGCGCAATCGTCTGATAATCCTACTAAAGCGATTATATCATTGAAGAACGATAGGGAGACCAAATATGGTACTTATATTACAGTTCAAAATGAATTGGTCGGAGCCTATAACGATCTTCGGAATAGAGAGGCGCAGCGTCTTTTTGGAAGAGCCTTTACCGATATGGAAGCAGAGTATTTGAATCCGGAGACCTCTTCAGACGCCAAAGATGAGCTGAAGGAAAAGGTTAAAAAAATACAGGATTTATTTCCTCAAAAACTTTCGGAAGCGGAAACATCAAGTTCCAATTAATAAAAGCTTAAAATAAAGACTATGTCAAAATTTAATAAGAAAAAAGATGGTGATACCCCGGCGGTGTCCACTGCATCGTTACCTGATATTGTATTTATGCTTTTGTTCTTCTTTATGACAGTTACTGTTATGAAAGATAGCACCCTGAAAGTTGAGAATACGCTTCCTAATGCTAGTGAGACGAAGAAGCTAGAGAAAAAGGATAGGGTAATCTATATTTACGTGGGCGCACCTACATCGCAGTATAGTAGTACTTTTGGTACTGAGCCGAAAATTCAATTGAACGATAAGTTTTCGGATCCGTCTGACGTTGGTGATTATATTTTGCAAGAACGCGCCAAGAAGGCTCAAGAGTTGCAGAACGTGCTTACTACGGCACTTAAAGTAGATAAAAATGCGAATATGGGATTGATTTCCGATATCAAGCAAGAGCTTCGAAAGGTTAATGCTTTAAAGGTAAATTATACCACCTACGAAGGTGATGCATTTAATAACTTGCAGTAGCTTCGATTTATAATTTCAAACTTATAAAAACGCTCCAAATAGACATTTGGAGCGTTTTTTATTTATGTAACTTTGTTTTATGAGGCATACTTTGGTTGGAATTTTAGTGGGGTGTTTTTCCATGGTATTTCTAAATGCCCAGACCTTGGATTCTGTTCCTCCAGGTAGCGATTTGAACTACTTGGAAGATCAGTTCTATTTAGGGGTCACCTATAATTTTTTGTTGGGTAAGCCAGAGACCGTAACCCAGCGAAATTTGTCATACGGCCTGCAGGCAGGTGTTATTAAAGATATTCCTTTAAATAGAAAGCGAACTACAGCCTTGGGCGTGGGCTTAGGCCTAGGTATAAACTCATATTATACAAATATGGTGGTTTCTGAAGTTTCCGATGGGTTTTTATATAGTGTGTTGGAAGACATTGCCGATTTAAAAAGAAACAAAATAGAGACACACCTGCTTGAAATGCCCTTTGAGTTTCGATGGCGTAATTCTACGCCTGAAGAGTATAGATTTTGGCGGGTCTATGCCGGGTTTAAACTCGCATACGTCGTTGGGGCTAGATCTAAATATGTTTCCGATACCGAAAAAACCTCATTTTATAATAAGAATGTTGAGAAGTTTCAGTACGGCGCTACTTTTAGTTTCGGATACAATACCTTCAATGTTCATGTTCACTATGCACTAAATTCTCTTTTTAATAACTCTGCAGAGTTGAATGGTGAAAATATTAATATGAAGCCATTACGGGTAGGTTTTATCTTCTATATCTTATAGCCAGAACTGGATTAACAGTAATTGTGAAAGCATACCGATGCTGAAGCCTATAAAAAGCTCCGCTTTGGTGTGTGCCTGTAAATATAGGCGTGCACTGCTCACTAATCCAGTTAAAAGGGTTATTAAACTAATGGCCAGTGTTAAGTTGATTGAAAAATGTATACTTAAGGTCAAAAGAAATGTCAGTAGGCTTCCTAGTCCCAATAAATGCATACTGCTTTTTATGTTGAACAAAAGAAGTATAAGCGTTGACATTGAGGCTATAATAAGTCCCAGAAAATAGTAGTGGAGTTCTTGTACGTCGTAGTTTGGTATTACCTTATAGACAATCATCAAGAGTAATACTATATGAATGTAAAGGGGGTATTTACGCTCTTTAAGGTTTGGCATAAAAATAGAACTTACCATACCCACGTTTCTCAGTATAAAATAGGAGATAATGGGAATGATAACGGTTAGAATGAAAATGGGAAGTATAGTACCCGTTTGAACCTCGCGTGGGGTATATTTGGGGGTTACAATAAAATAGCAAATAGTTCCCGCAATTGGAATGAACAGTGGGTGTGAAAGGTAAGAAATCAACTTGGCGAACAGGCGCATTAGATTTGTTTTCGCAATCTAGCAACAGGAATACCAAGTTGCTCTCGATATTTGGCAACAGTTCTTCGCGCAATAGGATATCCTTTTTCTTTTAATATGGCTGCCAATTTATCATCGGTCAGCGGCTTTTTCTTTTCTTCTTTTTGGATAACCGTTTCCAATATTTTTTTGATTTCCCTTGTAGAAACATCCTCTCCTTGCTCGTTTTTCATTGACTCGGAGAAATACTCTTTAATCAATTTGGTGCCATAAGGAGTATCGACATACTTGCTGTTGGCGACACGGGAGACAGTGGAAACATCCATATGAATTTCATCGGCAATATCCTTTAAGATCATTGGGCGTAAATTACGTTCGTCGCCGGTCATAAAATATTCCTTTTGATAATGCATAATGGCGTTCATGGTAATATAGAGCGTCTGTTGTCGTTGCCTTATTGCATCAATAAACCACTTTGCGGCATCCAGTTTTTGTTTTATGAACTGTACGGTATCCTTTTGTGACTTCGATTTGTCTTTGGCGTCTTTATATCCCTTGAGCATATTGCTGTACTCTCTGGAGACGTGTAATTCGGGTGCGTTTCTGCCATTTAAGGTTAGCTCGAGTTCTCCATCTACGATTCTGATAGAGAAATCTGGAACAACATGTTCTACCATGCGATTGTTTCCGGAATAGGAGCCACCTGGTTTTGGGTTTAGTCTTTCAATTTCGGAAATAGCGCCTTTCAGTTCTTCTTCCGTAATTCCGAATTTCTGAATTAATTTTTTATAATGTTTCTTGGTGAATTGCTCAAAAGATTTTTCAAGAATCGTGATAGCAAGCTCAATGCTTGGCGTTAATTCCTTTTGTTTGAGTTGAATGATAAGGCATTCTTCCAAGGATCTTGAGGCTACACCTGGCGGATCTAATGATTGAACAATTTTTAATACCTTTTGAATGGTTTGTTCGTCGGTATATATATTTTGAGTAAATGCCAAATCGTCTAAAATGTCTGATAACGGTCTGCGAATGTAGCCGCTTTCGTCAACGCTGCCCACCAAAAACTCGGCAATAGCCCATTCGTCATCGCTAAGATATACGGTGTTTAGCTGGTTGAGAAGGTATTGGTTAAAAGAGATGCCTGCTGCGTAAGGAACATTCTTTTCTTCATCATCGGTACTATAATTGTTGGCTTTAGTGCGATAATCGGGTATTTCGTCGTCACTGAGGTAATCATCAATATTGATGTCTTCGGTGTTGATTTCTTCACTCCCGGTTTCGGTATCATCGTCGTAGAGATCACCGAATTCGTCATCGATACTGTCACTTTCCTCTTTCCCCCCTTCCAACGCCGGATTTTCTTCAAGTTCTTGCTTCAGTCGCTGTTCAAAAGCCTGCGTAGGCAGTTGAATCAACTTCATCAACTGAATCTGCTGTGGAGATAATTTTTGGGATAATTTGAATTGTAAATGTTGTTTCAGCATAGAGTTTTAATTCTACTTCTCCCTAAAGTTAAAAAATCAATTTTAAAAATCGGCATTTTGCGGTGTTCGGGGAAAAGGAATTACATCGCGTATGTTACCCATACCCGTTGCGAACAATACAAGTCGTTCAAAGCCAAGTCCGAAACCACTGTGAACCGCTGTACCAAATTTGCGAAGGTCTAAATACCACCATAGTTCTTCTTCGTCGATACCTAAAATCGCCATTTTTTCCTTTAAAACATCCAAACGTTCTTCGCGTTGGGATCCTCCGACGATTTCTCCGATTCCCGGAAAAAGGATATCCATTGCTCGAACTGTTTTTCCGTCTTCATTTAAACGCATATAAAATGCCTTTATTTTTGCCGGGTAGTCAAATAAAATCACAGGGCACTTGAAATGTTTTTCTACAAGAAAGCGCTCATGTTCGCTTTGCAAATCTGCGCCCCATTCGTTTATAGGGTATTTGAATTTCTTCTTTTTATTGGGCTTGCTATTTCTGAGGATATCAATCGCTTCTGTATAGGTCACCCTTTTAAAATTATTTTCTACGACAAATCTTAGTTTTTCCAGCAATGCCATTTCACTGCGTTCGGCCTGTGGCTTCGTCTTTTCTTCATCGAGAAGTCTTTTTTCCAAAAATTGAAGGTCTTCTTCGCAATTATCCAAAATATATTGGACAACGTTTTTGATAAAATCCTCGGCAAGATCCATATTGGCATCAAGATCGTAAAACGCCATTTCGGGTTCGATCATCCAAAATTCAGCCAAATGTCTCGAGGTGTTGGAGTTTTCTGCTCTGAAGGTAGGTCCAAAAGTGTATACTTTGCCGAGGGCCATGGCGTAAGCTTCGGCCTCCAATTGCCCTGAAACGGTTAAGTTGGTCTCCTTGCCAAAAAAATCTTCTTTATGGTCAACATCTCCCGCTTCGGTTAGCGGCGGGTTTTTTTCATTCAATGTGGTTACACGAAACATCTCCCCGGCTCCTTCGGCATCTGAGCCTGTAATGATGGGCGCATGAAAATAGTAGAAGCCATTCTGGCGAAAATATTGGTGTATCGCAAAAGATAAAGCGGACCTTACACGCATCACTGCGGCAAAGGTGTTGGTTCGCACCCTCAGGTGTGCTTTTTCCCGTAAAAACTCCAAAGAATGCTTTTTCGGTTGAATAGGGTAGGTCTCAGGGTCGGCGGTGCCATGAATTGTTATTTCATCAACTTGAATTTCAACACTTTGGCCTTTTCCTTGACTTTCGACTAATGTACCTTTTACTTGAATAGCGGCACCGGTCGCAATTTGCTTCAGAAGGCTTTCGTCAAACTTTTCAAAGTCGACTACACATTGAATATTACTAAGTGTAGACCCATCGTTGAGGGCAATAAAACGATTGCTGCGAAAGGTTTTTACCCATCCGTTTATGACAACCTCCTGCATTAGGGGGGCTGTAAGTAGTTCTTTTACGCTAAATGACTTCATTTTTAATCAAATCGGAATTAGATTCGCAAAGATAGCTTTTTGATAAAAAGAACCGTAGTATATATGGTATAATAGCTCTTTTATACCGATTACTTATCCGAGTCGTTTATATCGCTTTCTTCTTTTGGAAGGATATCGATCTGTGGTTTCTTAAGTACTTCTTTATTTGCAATATTTCGTTCTAGGGACAGTAACAATGAGGGCAGTAAAATAAGGTTTGCCAACATGGCAAAAAGCAGCGTTGCGGAAACTAAGGCTCCTAAAGCGACCGTACCCCCAAAATTAGAAATCACAAAAACCGAAAAGCCGAAAAAGAGTACAATTGACGTGTAGAACATACTTACCCCGGTTTCCCTCAGTGCAGCATAGACAGACTTTTGAATACGCCATTTGTTTGCAATAAGCTCTTGTCGGTATTTCGCCAGAAAGTGAATGGTGTCATCGACCGATATTCCGAAAGCGATACTAAAAACCAAAATGGTCGAAGGCTTTATAGGAACCCCGGCGAAACCCATGACCCCGGCCGTAATGACCAAAGGAAGTAAATTGGGAATCAACGAAATAATAATCATGCGAAAAGACCGAAACAGGTATGCCATGAACAAGGCAATCAGACCAATAGCCAATGCCAATGACATAACAAGATTTTTTACCAGATATTTAGTGCCTTTTAAAAATAGCAGCGCACTGCCTGTCATGTATACTTCATAGCGGTCAGGAGGAAAATATTTATTGATATTTTCTTTGAGTCTCGCCTCGATCGTTTCCATGCGTGAGGTCTTTACGTCTTTCATAAACGTAGTTATTCTTGCCGTTTGTCCTGTGCTATCAACAAAGTTTTTAAGCAGGTCGCTATTGCCCGAAGATTTTCGGGCGACATCCATAATGAAATTATTTTCTTGGGTCGTTGGTAGCTGATAGTATTTGGGAATACCATTGTAAAACGCCTGTTTAGAGTATTTTACCAAATTGACAACGGAAACCGGTTTTGATAACTCTGGTATTTCTTCAATCACATCGCCCAATTGATCCATGCTTTTTAACGTCGAAGACTTCAAAACTCCATTTGGCCGCTTGGTATCGACCACGATCTCTACTGGCATAATACCATCGAACTCTTTTTCGAAGAACCTAATATCCTTAAAAAAGGCGGCTTTTTTCGGCATGTCTTCAATGGGACTTCCGGAAATATCAATCTGATATATACCTATAATACTGACCACTAATAGAATAATGGAGACAATATAAACAGAGATGCGTCTTTCCCGAACAATGCGTTCCATCCAATTTACAAAAGTATCGATCCATCTTTTGTTCAAATGTTTGAGATGCTTCGTTTTGGGTAGCGACATAAAACTGTAGACAATGGGAATAATCAATAAAGACAATATAAAAATGCCAATTATATTGATTGAGGCAACGATACCGAATTCCTTTAACAACTTACTATCCGTAATAATAAAGGTTGCAAAACCGGAAGCCGTTGTCATATTCGTCATTAAAGTGGCATTCCCGATTTTAGAAATGACCCGTTGTAACGAAAGTGCCTGATTGCCATGTTTCTTAACTTCTTGTTGGTATTTGTTAATCAAGAAGATACAGTTCGGAATACCGATAACGATGATTAACGGGGGGATCAGTGCGGTTAGAACTGTAATCTCATATTGTAAAAGACCTAAAACGCCAAAAGCCCACATAACCCCTACGATGACTACGCTCATCGATATAAATGTGGCTCTAAAACTTCTAAAGAAAAAGAAGAAGATTAGAGAAGTGACACCCAGGGCGGCAAGAATAAACTTTCCTATTTCATCAATGATATTTTGAGAATTCATGGTGCGTATATAGGGCATACCCGATACGTGCATATCTAAGCCGGTGTCTTCTTCAAAATCTGTAATCAGATTGGTCAAATCACGTAATATAAAGTCTTTTCGTACTGATGTGTTTACGATGTCTTTATCAAGATTCGCAATGGTTCGAATGGTGCCGCTCTCTTTATTGAACAATAAGCGGTTGTAAAAAGGTAAGTCATTGAACAAATGCCTTCTTAGACTGTCGACTTCTTGCTTGGAGTTTAATTCTGATTTTATTAGGGGTTCAAGAACAAATTGATTTTCATCTTTATCTCGAACCAACTCCTGTAGATTGTCTGTTGAAAGTACAAAATCAACTTCGGGGAAGGCATCGACCTGTTTGCTAAATTTGTTCCACCTTTTGAAATTTTCGGGGGTGAACAGCGCACTGTCTTTAACAGCAAATACAATAGCATTGCCTTCTTCTCCGAACTGTTTTAAAAACGATTGATATTCAATATTTACCGGATGGTCGTCAGGCAGTAAATTGGCTTGGGAGTTGCTGAACCGCATGTTTTCCCATTGTAAGCCCAGAAAGACGGTGAAGCCCGCAATCAGAACCAATATTAAAATCCTGTTTCTTAGGATTATCCGTGCCGTTGCTTCCCAAAAACCCTTCGTTATTTTTGTCACCCTGATCGTTTTTCAGTGCGCAAAGGTAGAAAATGATTGGGTGTGTTCCTAAATATGCGGAATGGAATTAAAGAAGCTCTAAAAAGAAAGAAGTACCTCGAATAGTTCGTGAATTATTCATGGAACGCCTTACGGTTGTTTTTTAATGGTGGTGTTAATTAGCGCTGCCTAATTAGTGGGTGCTTTATAGCGGCGGCAAAATTAAATTTTCATAATCTCTGCTTCTTTCGCAACCAAGAAAGTATCGATTTTTTTGATGTATTTATCGGTAAGTTCTTGTACATCGACTTCTGCATTTTTTTGTAGATCTTCGGAGGCATCAAGTTCACGAATTTCTTTATTTGCATCTTGCCGTGCACTTCTAACGCCGACTTTTGCATGTTCGGCCTCGGCTTTAGCCTGCTTTGTCAATTGAATTCTGCGCTCCTCGGTAAGTGGTGGTACATTGATAATGATAAGGTCGCCGTTATTCATTGGGTTGAAACCTAGGTTGGCGTTCATGATTGCCTTTTCAATCTCCTGCAACAAGTTTTTTTCCCACGGTTGTACAGAAATAGTACGGCCATCGGGAGTATTTATATTTGAAACTTGCGACAAAGGTGTTTGTGAGCCATAATAGTCCACGAATACTGAAGATAGCATAGCTGGGCTAGCCTTTCCGGCACGTATTTTTACAAATTCTTTTTCCAAATGGGTTATGGCAGCGTCCATAGCTTCTTTGGTTGCGTCTAATATAAAGGTAATCTCTTCGTTCATAATTTGAATTTTAAAACCAAACTAACAAAAATTGGACCAATTAAAGATTCACTACTGTGCCGATGTTTTCGCCATCTACAAGTTTAAGCAAATTTCCTTTTTTGTTCATATCGAAAACAACTATGGGTAAATTGTTTTCTTGACTTAAGGTGAAGGCGGTGGTATCCATAACCTTTAAACCTTTTTTTAAAACCTCGTTGAAGGAAATGGAATCGAACTTGGTAGCAGTTTTATCTTTTTCGGGGTCAGAGGTATAAATTCCATCTACCCGTGTTCCTTTTAAGATAACATCGGCCTCAACCTCTATGGCCCGAAGTACTGCTGCTGAGTCGGTTGTGAAATAAGGGTTGCCCGTTCCGCCACCGAAAATAACCACCCGACCTTTTTCGAGGTGTCTCATGGCTCGGCGTCGAATAAAGGGTTCGGCAACTTCGTTAATCTTTATGGCCGATTGTAGTCTGGTCTGTACCCCTTTGATTTCCAAAGCGCTTTGTAGGGCTAGACCATTGATGACAGTGGCAAGCATTCCCATATGATCACCCTGCACCCTGTCCATTCCTGTGGCAGCTCCGGCTAGACCTCTGAAAATATTGCCACCCCCGATGACAATAGCAACCTCAATGCCCTTCTCAACTACCTCTTTGATTTCCTCGGCATATTCAGCCAACCTTTTGGAGTCAATACCATACTGTTTTTCTCCCATTAGGGCTTCTCCGCTAAGTTTCAAAAGTATTCTTTTGTATTGCATGCAGTGTATTTGTTTCTGGCAAAAATAATCAAAAAAAATTAGGATGCACCTTGTGTTTTACCCTTATGTGAACCTTAATTATTTGCTAATGTTAAGTGTTGGTTTTATTTTATTTTATATTCTTGCAAAACTAAAAAAAGGACGATGTTTCCTACATATTAAATTTAAAGGTATAAATATGAAGAGATTGCTGGTGTTATCCCTTGTGGGAATGTTGGTTTATGGTTGTGGGTCGACAAAGGGGGTGATTTCTGCCAATAAAGTCCCTGTCGCAGTGGCTATTGACTTGATTAATGTTAAAGATGACAAGGTTAGGGTTGAAGTGGATCCTGGGGCATTTACTACGGAACGTGTTTCGTTTTATATTCCTAAAACGGTTCCTGGCACTTATAGTACGGATAACTATGGGAAATATATCGAGGAATTTAGAGCTTTGGATTATAACGGGAAGGAGTTGCCGGTTACTAAAATTGATGAGAACACATGGGGCATATCTAAAGGAAATACACTTGATAAAGTTGTTTACTATGTGAACGATACTTACGATACTGAGGAAGAAACTGCAAATCCCGTATTTTCTCCTTCAGGTACTAATATTCTGGCAGGGGAGAATTTCATGTTGAATTTGCATGGTTTTGTAGGATATTTTTCCGGATTCCAGGAAATATCCTATGAGCTTAAAATCAACAAGCCAGCTGATTTGGTGGCAACGACGTCATTGACAAGAAAACCGGGTGGTCAAGCCGAGGCTACGTCGGATACATTTTTAGCAGAGCGTTATTTTGAGGTTATCGATAATCCGATTTTGTATGCCAAGCCCAATACCGAATCTTTTACAATCAATGATATCAAGGTAACTTTGAGTGTGTATTCACCAAACGGGACTTATACAGCCGAAAGCTTAAGGGGTCCTATGGAGAAAATGATGGCGGCGCAGAAAGCTTTTTTGGGTGATATCGATGGTACTAAGAAATATAACATAATGTTGTATTTAAGTACTATGGAAGCTGACGATGCTACAGGTTTTGGGGCCTTGGAGCACCATACGTCAACTGTGGTGGTGCTGCCTGAGGCCATGACCAAGGAGCGGTTGGAGCAAGCCATGATCGATGTGGTATCCCATGAATTTTTTCATATTGTTACCCCGCTGAACGTGCATTCGGAAGAGGTTCAATATTTTGATTTTAATGATCCCAAAATGTCGCAACATTTATGGATGTATGAGGGAACTACTGAATATTTTGCCAATTTGTTTCAGATTCAACAGGGCTTAATCGATGAGGCCGAGTTTTATCAGCGTATCATGGATAAAATAAGCAATGCCAAGTCATATGACGACGCTATGTCTTTTACTGAGATGAGCAAGAATATTTTACAAGAACCGTATGAAAAGAACTATGCCAATGTATATGAGAAGGGAGCCTTGATCAACATGGCCCTTGATATTACCCTTAGGGACTTAAGTAATGGTGAAAGAGGTGTGTTATGGTTGATGAAAGAACTTTCTGGGAAGTATGGCAATAACACCCCTTTTGATGACGACAAGTTGATTGATGAGATTGTGAAAATGACCTATCCGGAGGTGCGAACATTTTTTGATACACACGTAATCGGAACTACCCCTATTGACTATAATGTTTATTTTAACAAGGTAGGATTGACTACTTCAAAAGAGAAACTACAGTCTGGTTATTTTTTGAATGGTGAAATGCCTTTTATTGATGTTGATCAGACAAATGATAATGCCGTTTTTATAAGAAGAGGTATTGAATTAAATAGTTTTCTCACTGGCTTAGGTGCGCAGGGCGGTGATATTATTAAGAGTATTAATGGAACCGCGATTAATTTAGAAACCATCCGGCCTATTATTGGTCAAAGTTTTGGTTGGACGCCCGAAACCGAAATCAATGTGATATTAAAGCGCGGCGATGAAGAGATTGCAGTGTCTAAGAAAGTGGGGGTGCCTAGTTTGAACGTGGAAGCCATTGTTCCTGAAGAAAACGTTAGCGGGCGACAATCAATGTTAAAAGAAGCTTGGTTAAAAGGCTAGGGAAATAATTTCCTTTAAAAAAAGCGCTGTTCGTGAATTTGAACGGTGCTTTTTTTGTGGGTTGGTTTGACAATTCGGGATTACCATGAAAAAAATAGTGATTTCGATAAATGCGGCCATTAGAAAAGTTGAGCCCTTGGAATTAAAGTAAGAGAAGAGTTGGTAAAAAAAAAGACCGCTCAACCATTTAGTTGAGCGGTCTTTAAAATTTAATTATGTAATCGTTAGCCTAAAGCAACTCTTTTGAATCCTGTTACTTTTAAATCAGAGTCTACCGATTTTACATATTGAGCAACACTTTGTTTACTGTCTTTAATAAAATCTTGGTTTACCAAAGTATTGTCTTTAAAAAAACGTTTTAGCTTTCCTTTGGAAATATTATCCAACATGGCCTCTGGTTTCCCTTCTTGACGTAATTGATCTTTCGCAATTTCAATTTCTTTGTCAATAACCGATTGATCGACACCTTCTTCATTCAATGCTACGGGGTTCATAGCGGCAGCTTGCATGGCTACATCTTTAGCGGCAACTTCAGCACCATCGACGGCAGCGGAAAGTCCGACCAAGGTAGCAATTTTGTTTCCTGCGTGAATATATGATCCAATAAAGGGAGCACTCAGCTTACTAAAGTTGGCGATTTCTATTTTCTCACCAATAACACCAGTTTGCTCGGTTAATTTTTCCTGTACGCTCATTCCTTTGAAATCAGCGGCCAAAAATGCTTCTTTGTTGTCAAAACCTAGCGCCAATTCGGCCAATTCGTTAGCCAAAGTAACGAAACTGTCATTTTTAGCTACGAAGTCGGTCTCACAATTAAGGGAGATAGCAACACCTTCGGTATTTGAAGAATTTACTTTGGCAATAGCTGCACCTTCTGAAGAATCTCTATCAGCTCTTTTAGCAGCTACTTTTTGTCCTTTTTTACGAAGAATTTCAATTGCGTTTTCAAAATCTCCATCTGCCTCGACTAATGCATTTTTACAATCCATCATTCCGGCACCAGTGGTTTTCCGTAGTTTATTTACTTCTGCGGCGGTAATTTTAGCCATTTTATTTCGCTTTTTTAAGTCTTATTTTTGATGTAAGACAATCAATTAATTTTTAATTCAAAGATAATTTCAGGGGGTTTATTCTACGCCTCCCTTGACATTGTCTTGCCACTCTTTAAGCTCGTCCCATTTTCCATTGGCTGCCATTTCAGCTTGTTTTGGCCAAGAAGTAGGGTCTAGGTGAGCCATTCTTGAACTTGCTTCGGTCAAAATTTCTTTGATGTTTTCAGGCTCTGCTTTTGCCAATGCAGCATAAGAATCAATGCTGTTTTTCGCCAGCGCTTCTGCGGCTTTGGGTCCAATACCTTCAACTTTGGTAAGGTCATCTGCCTGTTCCTGGGCTTCGGACTTAACTTCCTCTTTCGGAGCTTCTTCCGTTTTAGGCTGAGACTTTTCGGCTGGGGTAGCGACTTTGGCCTCCTCTTTTGTTGCCTCTTCTGCTTTAGGTTGGGCTTCTTCAACTACTGGAGCAGCCGCCTTTTTCTTCGCTTTTGGCTGTGCTGCTTCTTTTCCTTCGTTATCAGATTGCTTTTCAGACTTTCTTTCAGCTAGGCCTTCTGCAATTGCATTTGTTACTTCAGACATGATAATGTCAATTGATTTTGAAGCATCGTCATTTGAAGGAATTACATAATCGACATCTCTAGGGTCTGAATTCGTATCGACCATGGCAAAAATTGGAATATTCAATTTCTGGGCCTCCTTGACGGCAATGTGCTCACGCATTGTATCGACAATGAACAAAGCACCTGGCAAACGGGTCATCTCAGAAATGGAACCAAGGTTCTTTTCTAATTTTGATCTAAGGCGATCTACCTGCAACCGTTCTTTTTTAGACAGGGTATTGAAGGTTCCGTCTTTTTTCATACGATCGATAGAAGCCATTTTTTTCACGGCTTTTCGAATCGTTACAAAGTTGGTCAACATACCACCGGGCCATCTTTCCGTGATGTAAGGCATGTTTACATTGGCCACTTTTTCGGCGACGATGTCTTTTGCTTGTTTCTTAGTGGCGACAAAAAGTATTTTTCGCCCAGATGCAGATATGTTTTTGAGGGCTTCGTTGGCCTCATCTAATTTAGCAACTGTTTTGTAAAGATTGATAACGTGGATTCCGTTACGCTCCATGTAGATGTAGGGCGCCATGTTAGGATTCCATTTTCTTGTAAGGTGGCCGAAATGCACACCTGCTTCCAATAATTGTTTTACTTCGACTTTTGTAGCCATAATTTAATTTTAGTTTACGTTCTTTTGAATTAGCAATGCCGAAGTGGTATCCGCTTAACGCGGAAGCCTTCGGCATTTAGATGCTAAACTAACGGTGCCCAAACATAACCAGTGTTATGTCTGTGGTCTCCCGAAGCTTGCTCGATGTAAATCGAGATTGCTTTTTTAATTGCCCTTATTTGAGATAAGGACTTTCAATGAACTTGTTTTATACTGAACTCATTTCAGTATTTGAGCAATATATATGTAATATGCCGAAACGATTCGACACAAAAAATACTAACGTTTTGAGAACTGGAATTTTTTACGGGCTTTTTTCTGTCCGAATTTCTTACGTTCTACCATTCTTGGGTCACGGGTCAAAAGACCTTCTGGTTTAAGTACCAGCCTGTTTTCGGCATCAACTTCGCACATTGCCCTTGATAAAGCAAGGCGAATGGCTTCAGCCTGACCGGTAATTCCTCCACCATAAACATTGACCTTTACATCATAAGCTTCTTCGTTACTGGTCAAGGAAAAAGGTTGCTTTACTTTATACTGCAATGTCGCAGTTGGAAAGTAATCATTGATGTCTCTTTGGTTTATCGTAATGCTTCCGTTTCCTTGTGAAACATAAACACGGGCAACGGCTGTTTTTCTTCTGCCGATTTTATGAATGGTCTCCATTACTTGAATTCTTTTAAATTGATTTCCGTTGGCTTTTGGGCTGTTTGGTCGTGCTCTGCACCTGCGTATACTTTGAGGTTTCTAAAGAGATCCGCTCCCAATTTATTTTTTGGCAACATTCCTTTAATAGCTTTTTCGACGATGCGTCCCGGATTCTTTTCCAACATTTCTTTGACTGAGGTCGAACGTTGTCCGCCAGGATAGCCAGTATATCTCAAGTAAGTTTTGTCATCCCACTTGTTGCCGGACAGATTGATTTTTTCTGCATTGATAACAACTACATTATCGCCACAATCAACGTGCGGTGTAAAATTTGGCTTATGCTTTCCTCTAAGCAATTTTGCTACTTTAGAGGCCATACGGCCTAAAGTTTCTCCTTCTGCATTAACCAACAACCATTGTTTGTCAACGGTAGCCTTATTGGCCGAAACAGTCTTATAACTCAATGTGTCCACTACTGCTATTTTAAATGTTTAATACTTCAATCCCCATAAATGGGCTGCAAATGTACAACTATTAAGTTGAATTACAAATGGTTGTTTTTGATTATTTTTAGTTTTTTACGAAGTATTTGGTTGTATCGATTTTTGAGGCAATATTGTCAGAATCGTACGGCGTTGCTGAAAGAAGGAGCTATTTTGGTCTTGGTCTTCATGTTTTTGGTGCGAAAAGTACACGTGGTTTTGTGGTTCATGTCCTCGTATTGTGATGAAAACGTTAGATTGTTTTGGTCAAATGAAAAAATCAGCGCATATTGCATTTTTATATTTAATTAGAAATTAAGGTATTATGAGGTACGGTGCAATACTGCTTATGGTTTTTAGTGTTTTTTTATTTTCCTGTTCGTCTGATAAGGAAGATGAAACTATGGAAGTTGATAATAGTATAGTTGGTACTTGGCAGGCCACGGAATTAAAAATCGATAATGAAACGGCCGGCGATGATGCAAAATTTGGAAAGCAAATTCTGGATATACTTACTGGTAATGATTGCTATATCATAGCATTTACTTTTAATGATGATCAGAGTGTGGTGGCTGAGAATTCAGTAAACTACCTTGAATTTAACGCTTCTTCCACAGGTCAATTGGTTCCATGTCCTACCGAAAAGGATTCCGATGCAGGAACATATACTTTTGAGAACAGTCTATTGACGATTGCTGACAGTGAGGGAGATATAATCGAAGTGAGCGTTGTAATCGACGGCGATATAATGACTTTGGATGCCGGGGATTTAGATGTTCCAAACTTCAATTCGGCCGGAGAACTTGTCTTTGAAAGAAAGTAACGGTCGTTAACCTGTTTTAGTGCTTTGTGGGCAATCTTGTTTGAAAATAATGGCCAAGACAATGAGTGCTAGCCCTACCTTTTGTAGAATTTTGTTTTAATGTTTTGTTCCTGCGAACGAATGGTGACCATATAGATGCCTGCCTCCAGTGTGGAAATAGGAATGTTCACCGCATTGTTTACGATTTTCCAACGATATGAAAGTAAAATATTTCCATACATATCTAAAATCAAGATTTCTGCTTTTTCACTGTTATTAAGCCCTAGAATATTTACTACATTGGTGGCGGGGTTGGGGAAAACTTTGACTTGCGCTGTCGTATTCACCTTTTCCGAGGATGTTGTAGGCCTGTGTTCGGTTTGTGCATGACAGTAAAAACTGCCTGTAAAAAGAACGAATAAGAGCAATACATTTTTCATGCTATAAGGAGTTAATAGTAGCCAATGCACTATTTGAAACCAAAATTAGGCCAATTTGTAAATCAAGTACAATAAAATGTTGTGAAACAGTCTTTCTAGTGGGTCAATGTGCTGCCAACCAATCATCGCCAAGTCCGACTTCAACATCTAACGGCACGGCCAGTTTATAGGCATTTTCCATCTCGGATTTAATCACTGACTTTATTTCGTCAAGTTCATTTTTTGGTACATCGAAAACCAATTCATCATGTACTTGCAAAAGCATTTTGGTTTTATACCCTCCTTCGGCCAGTTTTTTATGGATGTTGATCATAGCAATTTTTATGATGTCGGCGGCGCTGCCTTGTATCGGGGCGTTCACTGCGTTTCGTTCAGCGGCCCCGCGCACTACGGCATTGCGCGAATTAATGTCTTTTAAATACCGACGGCGGCCCAACACGGTCTGAACATAACCATTGTCACGGGCGAAATCGACGAGTTCGCTCATGTAATTTCGAAGTTTCGGATATGTTTGGTAATAGGTGTCTATCAATTCTTTTGCTTCTGAACGGGAAAGGTCGGTTTGGTTGCTCAATCCGAAGGCAGAAACCCCATAAATTATGCCGAAATTCACTGTTTTGGCATTACTCCGTTGTTCCCGGGTTACTTCTGAAATAGGCACATTAAAAACTTTTGCTGCGGTAGAGGCGTGAATGTCTTCTCCGTTTTTAAAGGCATCTATCATAGTGGTCTCCTCGCTGAGCGCCGCAATGATTCGAAGTTCGATCTGCGAATAATCGGCAGCCAATAGGGTGTAATTCCCATTTCTTGGTATAAATGCCTTTCTTACTTGGCGGCCACGTTCTGTACGAATGGGAATATTTTGTAGGTTAGGGTTGTTGCTCGATAGTCTGCCAGTGGCTGCTACTGTCTGCATATAATCGGTATGTACACGCCCCGTACTCTGCTCGACTTGTTCTGGCAATGCATCTACATAAGTGCTTTTTAGCTTTGATAAACCTCGAAATTCAAGTACGTCTTGAATAATTTGGTGGTCTTTTGCCAAATAGGAGAGCACATCTTCGGCCGTGGAATATTGACCTGTTTTGGTTTTTTTAGGTTTATCGACAAGTTTCATCTTATCGAAAAGAATTTCACCAAGTTGTTTTGGAGAGGCGATATTGAACTGTTCTCCGGCGGTTTCATAAATCTGGTTTTCCAAATTTGTAATGTCGTTGTTTAGATCTTCAGAAAGTGATTGTAGAAAATCTTTATCGAGATTGATACCTTCCAATTCCATATCGGCAAGTACGCGTAGCAGGGGAACCTCAATGTCTTTAAATAAAGTTTCGGTATTGGCTTCGGCCAGTTCTGGCCTGAACTGTTCCGCCAATTGATATGTAATATCGGCATCCTCTACGGCATATTCGGTTTGTTGCTCCAAGGGTACCTGTCGCATCGATAACTGGTTCTTTCCTTTTTTACCGATTAGTTCGGTAATGGAAACGGGTGTGTAATTCAAATAGGTTTCCGCCAAGACATCCATGTTATGCCGCATATCGGGATTGATCAAATAATGGGCCAGCATGGTGTCAAATAAAGTGCCTTTGACTTCAATATTGTACTTCTTTAAAACCTTGATATCGTATTTCAGGTTTTGTCCGATTTTTTCGATTTTTTCGGATTCGAAAAAGGGTCGTAATTCTTCTATTAGTTGTTGTGCCTCGTTGGTATCTTCAGGAAAAGGCACATAAAATCCTTTGCCTGCCTCCCAAGAAAAAGCAATCCCTACCAATTGTGCCGTAATCGGGTCAAGGCCCGTAGTCTCGGTATCAAAACAGACCGAAGTTTGTTTCATCAGTTGTTGCGTAAACAGTTTTAGGGCCATACCTGCGGCAACGCTTTGATAAACGTGAGGTGTAGTTTTGATAGTTTTTCTTCCGGTATCTGATGTTGTTGTTTTTGATGTGGCTGCTCCATCGCCTCCAAATAATGAAAATTGTCCGGCACCGGCAGTATTTTTATTGCTTGATTTGGTTATAGGTTTTTTCTCGGAAAGAGCGGCATCGGCACGGGTACTGGTTTCCTCGGTAGCGAAAGTTTTGAGAAAATTGTCCAGTAACCTTCTGAATTCAAGTTCTTGGAAAATTTCGGTCACTTTTTCGACATTGGGGGCACACATCTCAAAATCGGCCTCATCAAATTCAACGGGAACGTCGAGCATTATTTTCGCCAGTTCTTTAGATAGTATGCCGAGCTCGGCATTGGCCTCTATCTTTTCTTTCATCTTGCCCTTTAGTTCGTGGGTGTTCGCAAGCAAACCCTCCATACTGCCATAAGCCGCAAGGAATTTCTTGGCAGTTTTTTCACCTACCCCGGGTAGTCCCGGAATATTATCGACAGAGTCGCCCATCATACCGAGAAAATCGATAACCTGTTCTGGTCGCTCGACTTCGAATTTTTTCTGGACTTCAGGGATGCCCCAAGTTTCATATCCTCCCCCGAACATGGGGCGGTACATGAAAATATTCTCGCTCACCAATTGCGCAAAATCTTTGTCGGGTGTAACCATAAATGTTTGATAACCTTCCTTTTCCGCTTTTTTAGACAGGGTTCCAATGATATCATCAGCCTCAAATCCTTCTTTGACGATTACGGGAATACACATGGCATTCAAGATTTTTTCAATATAAGGTATGGCTATTCGAATACCTTCCGGGGTTTCATCACGATTTGCTTTGTAATCTTCGAACATTTCGACTCTTGAAACACTGCCTCCACGATCGAAGCACACGGCCAAGTGGTCGGGGCGTTCGCGCTTTATCACATCCAACAACGAATTTGTAAAGCCTAAAATAGCTGAGGTATCCATGCCTTTCGAATTGATACGCGGGTTTTTGATAAAAGCATAGTACCCTCTAAAAATTAGGGCGTAGGCGTCAAGTAAAAAGAGTCTTTTCTGTTCTGGCATCGTATATTTTTTCCTGATATTAAAATACAATTGTTATATGGGCCTAACCTTTTATAAAAGATCCGGCTGGGTGGTTTATCTGTCCTTCTTCCGTATATTGACTATAGGTAAATCCTGGGTGAACGCAATAACCTCCCGTTTCCCCTTTTTTGTTAATAGCTAAAAAGCCTATTTGAAAATCATCGCGATCTTTATTTTTTTCCATGATACGTCTTACGCCTTCTTTGCAAGCTTCTTCGGGTGACTTGCCCTGTCTCATAAGCTCTACGATAAGGAAACTGCCTACGGTACGAACGACCTCTTCTCCAACACCGGTTGCCGTGGCACCCCCAACTTCGTTATCAATAAAGAGTCCGGCCCCGATTATCGGGGAATCACCTACGCGCCCCGCGACTTTATAAGCCATTCCGCTTGTTGTGCAGGCTCCAGCAATATCTCCGTTCTTATCGATTGCGAGCATGCCAATGGTGTCGTGGTTTTCGATATTAATTATGGTTTCATATTTCGAAGTCTTTTTCCATTTGAGCCATTGCTGTTTTGATTTTTCCGTGAGCAGGTTTTCTTTCTTAAATCCTTGCTCATAGGCAAATTTTTCGGCCCCTTTTCCGGCCAGCATTACATGTGGGGTTTCTTCCATGACCTTTCGGGCGACAGAAACGGGATGCGTGATATTCTGTATGCAAAGTACGGCACCGCAATTACTGTCTTTATCCATGATACATGCATCCAAAGTGACGTTTCCGTCCCTGTCGGGCCGTCCGCCCTTGCCTACCGTTTGGTTGTTGACATTGGCTTCTTCGACCATTACGCCTTGCTCTACGGCATCAAGGGAATTACCACCATCTTTAAGAATTTCCCAGGCCTTGGCGGTTGCCTGGTGAAAGTTCCATGTGCATACGGCAATGGGTTTTATTGTTTTTTCTTTTATTGTCTCAGCTACTAATTTCGTATTGCTTTCTTTGTAGGAAGCAAGTAAGGGGGCGGAAATCAGACCAGCCGCACCTGTTGTGGAATTTTTTAAAAACTTTCTTCGTTTCATGAAAAAGGGATGCTTAATTTTAGGGTTTAAATATACTCAATATGATTGTAGAAGTATGTGCCAATTCGCTTGAATCTGCCTTGAATGCACAAAAATCGGGTGCCGATAGAATTGAGTTGTGTTCCGAACTAGGTGTTGGTGGAATTACACCTTCTTATGGCCTACTTAAAATGGTACGACAACATATAACTATTCCAGTTCATGTTCTGATACGTCCGAGAAGTGGTGATTTCACCTATTCTGATATAGAGTTTGAGATTATGAAAAGGAATATCGAATTGTGTGTTGAACTGGGGTTTGATGGTATTGTTTCGGGGGTTTTATTTTCAGATGGTACGCTAGACGTTGATCGTACGAAAGAATTATTGGGCATATCGTCTCCTTTAAAATTTACTTTCCATCGTGCTTTTGATTGGGTTAAAGATCCTTTGGAGACGTTGCGCCAATTAGAGGCAATAGGTGTTGATGTGATTTTGACTTCAGGGCTTCAAAAATCGGCAGTCGAGGGGATTGACTTGTTGATGAAGCTACATCAAAAGGCTTTGAAAACAGTTATTATGCCAGGTTCAGGGGTCAACCCTGATAATGTACATCATTTTATGGCTGATGGCTTTAAGGCCGTTCATCTTTCGGGAAGTAGATTCGTCAAGCGGATGGACACCCCGCCAAAGGTGTCAATGAATTCCCCGTCATTTTTAAGAGACGACGCCATCGCCGTTACCGATGGTTCGATTATTGCCGAAGTAGTCGATACGGTTAAAATAAAGAGTAAATAAACCATAAAAGGCCGACTAATGAAATATATTTGTAAAAAGAAATATGTTGCGCTGGTTTGTTTTTGTTCTTATTTATGGTCTACTGGGTTTTTATGTGCTCCAAGCCTTAAAAACGGTCACACGCTATCAATGGGTATATTATTTGGCGGCTGGTGTTTCATTATTGGTGCTTTGTAATTTTATCTATCACTTTGCCTTTGGCGATACCCCGGGACGGGTATTGAGCCGGCCAAAAAGTTATGCTTTTGGCTTTCTGCTGGCTTTTTTGGCTTTTGAGCTTATTGCCATTGTTTTTCTTTTTTCTGAAGACTTTTTTCGAGTGGTCGTTGGTTTCTATCATAAAATTTCAGGTTCTTCCGAAACTTTTAATCTACCGGCGAGAAGAAGGTTTCTCAGTCTAATAGGTCTTGGTATTGCGGCAATTCCTTTTGGTGCCTTGCTTTATGGGATGTATAAAGGCAAGTACAACTACAAGGTTTTAAAATATAGTTTAGAGTTCGATGATTTGCCCGCTGCTTTTGACGGTTATCAGATTACTCAAATATCCGATGTTCATAGCGGTAGCTTCGATAATAGAAGTGAAATAGAATATGCTGTAGACTTGGTCAACCAACAACATAGTGATGTTATCTTTTTCACGGGTGATTTGGTTAATAATAAGATGGAGGAGATGCGCCCTTGGGCCCCTCTTTTTTCTACGTTGCATGCCAAAGACGGTGTGTTTTCCGTTTTAGGAAATCATGACTACGGTGATTATGTAGATTGGGAGTCGGAGGAAATAAAATTCCAAAACCTAGAGGACTTAAAGTCACTTCAAAAGGATATGGGATTCGATTTGTTGTTGAACGAAAGTCGTTATCTTAAGAAAGGAGCCGACAAAATTGCATTAGTCGGGGTTGAAAACTGGGGTAGGGGTGGTTTTAAAAAAGCAGGTGATTTAAAAAAGGCCAGTGCGGCAATTTCAGAAAAAGATTTTAAAATATTATTGAGTCATGATCCATCGCATTGGGAAGATGTGGTAATTCATGATGAATATCACTATCATTTGACCCTTAGTGGTCATACACATGGTATGCAATTCGGGATCGAGATTCCCGGATGGGTAAAATGGAGTCCTGTTAAATGGCGCTATAAATATTGGGCGGGTATTTATAAGGAAATGGGACAATATATTAATGTCAATAGAGGATTCGGATTTTTGGGCTACCCTGGGAGAGTTGGTATTTGGCCCGAAATAACTGTAATAACTCTGAAAAAAAAGACCTTAGCCTAGGCCTTTATGTCTTATAATTTTTGACATTTAGGGGAGGCTTACTTGTTTTTTCACAATTTTTACTACATTTGGCGCATAACCCAAAGCTATACATATGTCTAAATTTGGTGAACTTATAGAAGGAAGCATTCCGGTGCTGTTAGACTTTTATGCTGAATGGAATGAACAATCGACCTCAATGCATGCCGTTTTACGTGATGTGGCGGCCGCTCTTGGTGATAAGGGTAAGGTTATCAAAATAGACGTAGATAAGAATCAAGAGCTTTCCCAAGCACTTCGGGTTAAAGGGTTGCCGACACTTATGATCTATAAAAAAGGTGAAATGGTCTGGCGTCAAAGTGGTGAGCAAGATGCAAACACCCTTATAGGAATACTAAACGAATACGTTTAGTTGGTGCAAAGGTCTGGTCTAGAAGATTGCAAACTACCGGATTGTTCTGTTTTCTCAGTACCTTTTTTATAAGTGTAACGCTAAATCAGCGTACAATTGTTCTTGATTTTTCAAAAACAAGGTAGTTTAGTTTTCTTCCGGTATTACCAATGGTTCTTCCGTAGTGGTGTTATCTATAGCTGAAGTATCCGAAATGGGCAAGGTGTCAACCATATCCGGGTCGCTTAACGGCTCCTGTTGCGGAGGTATGTCGTCCATCAACTCATCTTTATAAAAGTGACTAAACTTATCGATGTATTCATTAAAAATTAATGTTTCCTTCTCGGCAAGCTCACGGTCATTGTTGGTGATTAGAATATCGATATTTCTGCGATATCCTTGCATGTCGGCTATGATGTCATCAATACGATCGTATTGCTGGTCTAGCTCAACGCCAGCGTAATACTCAAGCCGCTCTTGGTACTTGTTCTTTAATTTTTCGAAAAGTTCTTGGCCTTTTTTCGATTCTCCTACCTTGTAGTAACCATCGACAAAGGGTTCTACAAAAGTGTAATAACCATAATAGTCAACCGGCATGTTGGTCATGGCAATTTCTATAATGTCTTTGGCCTTATCGATTTTGTTCTCTTCAATTAATTTTTCCATCAATCTAGCAAGGTTACTGCGCAAAGAGAGTCCTTGAATTCGAGTCTGGGGATCATGATAAATATCTGAACTTCCTGAATTGCCCCAATCCCATTTTTTTACGATGTCGTACATCAGGTCACTGTCGATACGGCCCATTTCAAAAGAACTTCTTCTTTCGGTCTTGATTGGAACCAGTTTATAGGCCAGCCCGTCTAATTGAAGATAGTCTTTCATCCAAATATATTCGGCGTCGTCAAAACTTCCTCCAGAGAAATACAATGGTCTTTTCCAATCGTTGTTGGCCAAAATATCCAACATCATCATACTCTTTTTTGTAATGGCGCTCTGCGGAAGGTCAATATCGATATAGTCAACGATGAGTGCCGAATCTTTTTCTTTGACCAAACCACTTTCAAGAGCGTTTTTCTTGTTGACGGGAACGCGAATTTTATTGGTGGGGTAAAAAACGATGTTCTGGCTATTTTCAGAATATTCCGATAAATCTGCACCTTGTTGTTGCAAGATGTGCTTCAATTTGGTCTGTGGTTTATCGCTATCTACCCAGTCGATAAAGTCTTGCAACAACCATCTGTTTTCGGTAATTCCTTGAAAGTAAAGTACATCTCGAGACCCCCAGCGATATTTGTCGTGGGTGATTTGCGAAGGGATGGCCTCGCTTTCATATGCTTTTCGTTTCATCTGGTCGATATACCAGTCCGTTTCAAAAAGACTTGTGCAAACGATGCGTACATCGGTACGATGACCTTCTATTTCTTGGGCATACCATAAGGGGAACGTATCGTTATCGCCGATGGTGAACAATATAGCACCCACATCTTCTTGGCACGAATCTAAATATGATTTGGCCGATGCCCGAGCCGTAAAACGGCCTGAGCGATCATGGTCGTCCCAATTTTGGTAAGCCATTACGGTTGGAACCGCCAAAAGACAGGCAATGGTTACCAAAGGCGCCAATATTTTAGGGGCAAGCCATTTTCTGAATTCGTCGAAGAGGCCATATACCCCGATGCCAATCCATAGTGCAAAGACATAAAATGAGCCTACCAGCGAATAATCACGCTCACGAGGCTGAAAGATAGATGGGTTGGTATAAAATTGTATAGCAAGCCCGGTAAATAAAAAGAAAATTAATAGGACCCAAAACTGTTTGGGATTTTTTGAAATTTGAAAAATGAGTCCGATGATACCCAGTATCAAGGGAAGAAAGAAATAAGTGTTCCTCGCTTTGTTGTCGGCTATATCACTGGGTAAATTGTCTTGGCTGCCTAAACGCCAGCTATCTATAAAACCAATGCCGCTGAGCCAGTTGCCGTTTTCATCATATCTTCCTTGAACATCGTTGGTCTTTCCGGTAAAATTCCACATGAAATAGCGCCAATACATATAACCGAACTGAAATTCGACCATGTACTGAATATTCTGCCAGACCGATGGAGGTTGAATTTCGAGGTACTCATTGAAACGCCTCAAAAAGCTAATATACTGCTCGGCGTCTATTTCTCCGTTGGCATAGCCGGTTTTTACTTGATTGACCGCTTTGCGAAGCTCTTCGTTCGATTGGTTCATCTTAAAGTCTAGCGGACCAAAATAACGCATATAGTTTTCAGCATTTTGACCGCTCCACATACGCGGTAGTAGGCCTACATGTTTCGGGTTTGGACCTTGAAGCGCGTTTTTGTAATGATTTACTATGACATATTTACCTAGTTCTTCGTCTTTTTCATACTTGGGCTTCTCATCTTTGTCTTCCCCGGCGGGTGCAAACATATCTGAATAGTAGGTACCGTAAATGGGGCTATCGACGCCAGGATATTGTTCCCGGTTGTAATAAGCTAAAAGGGCACGGGCATCTGCGGGATTATTCTCGTTTATCACTACCTGGGCATTGGCGCGTATCGGTAGCAGTATCCATGAAGAAAAACCAAGAAACAAAAACATCAGACAAAGTACGATGGTATTTGCTGTTTTATAATTGTTTTTACGGGTGTAGTTCAAGCCAAAATAGAATGCGGCAATAAAAATGAGCCCCATAATAATACTGCCCGAATTGAAAGGTAGCCCAATATTGTTGATAAAGAAGACCTCGCTCCACCCGAAGAGTTCCAATACATAGGTGAGCGAAAATTTATAGACCAACATAAGTACCGCGATAACGGCGATATTGGCCAAAAGAAAGTTTTTGACGGTGGTAGTCTTGTACTTTTTGAAAAAATATAATAAACCTATCGAAGGAATGGCCAAGAAACCCATAAACTGTATACCAAAGGTCAGGCCTACGACAAAAGAAATAAGTACAAGCCAGCGATTTCCTCTGGGGTGGTCTAGATCATCGGTCCATTTGAGCCCTAACCAAAGCAATAATGCCATAATGAAACTCGCTGTGGCGTACACTTCAGTCTCAACTGCATTAAACCAGAAACTATCGGAATAGGTAAAGGCCAAGGCACCCACAAGGCCGCTGCCCAAAACGGCAATCGCCTTACTATTGGTCAAAACTCCATCGGTGGCAATAAGTTTTCGCACAAGGTTGGTGATGGTCCAAAACATAAATAGTATCGTAAAGGCACTTGAAACGCCAGAAACGTAGTTTACCATTCGTGCGACTTGATTCGGTTCTAGGGCGAACATAGCAAAAAAAGCACCGATCATTTGCAGTAGGGGGGCTCCTGGAGGATGCCCTACCTGCAATTTTGCGGAAGTTGCGATATATTCCCCCGCATCCCAAAAACTACTTGTGGGTTCAACGGTAATGGCATACGTAATAAGGGCTATAAAAAAAACAGACCATCCCAAGATGGTGTCCCATTTCTCGAAGTTTTTTGAAAACATGCGATCGAAATTTTACCGATGCGGCGAATTTACTAATTTTAATACATATGAGGCAGCATTTTTGATAAACCTTTAACAGGTTATTTTAACTTGCAAAGCGGTAGTGATAATGGGTAGATTCAAACAAAGTAGGTGCCTGGAATATGAAATATGATTGCTAAAGTTGATTTCATAAACAGATAAATTGGTTATTGTGCATAAAAATGTTTGTGCAAACCAAACTTTGTTTTAAATTTGCACGCTCAAAATGCTGAACTTGTTTCGGCATGAGAAGTGGTAATGGCCTATGGTGTAATTGGCAACACAGCTGGTTTTGGTCCAGTCGTTCTAGGTTCGAGTCCTAGTAGGCCAACGTAATAATCCCCTGATTCTAATAAAATCAGGGGATTTTTTGTTTTCTAGCTCAATATGTGTCAGTGTTCTAAATTGTACTAATTTAAAGTGTAGATTTTTTTTATTGAATTATGTTACATCATTAACTGTGTGATAATAGTTATGTCTTTAGAAAATGGATACATTTTGTTTCCATAAAAAAACCTGAAAGTTGTTGTATGCAGTTTTTCATGTTATATTTCCATTTTGTCCAAAGCACAAAAAACAAACATTTGTCAGGTGCCAGCCTAATTGTTTACTAAAGAGTTGTCTAGAGAGTGGTTGGGGGAAAAGAATAATGTTCGTTGAACTATAACTAAAATTTAAACAGCCCTTCATAATATTAGTCATATTGACGCATCAGAAACAACCAAATTAATTTAATATATGATGAATTTAAAAGTTTGCTACGTATTTCTTATAACCATAATGACACATAATTTGTTTCTGGGCCAAATGGATAAGACCTTTCTTGACCCACCCAAATTAATAAAGAATCCATCATCGGTGAAGAATTATTCTCCCGAAAGCAGAAAATTCACGGGTATTTCTAGCCTAGCAATAAGCCCTAAAGGGCGTATGTGGGCCACATGGTATTCAGGTATAACACCCGGGGAAGATTTTAATAATTATGTAGTTGTTGCTACTAGTGGAGATAATGGGCAAACTTGGGAAGAAGTTCTTGTAATAGATCCCGACGAACAGGGTCCTGTTAGGGCATTTGATCCTGAGCTATGGATTGACCCTGAAGGTAAACTTTGGATATTTTGGTCACAATCAATTCATAAGGAGATGGATAAGCATTACGATGGCATTAATACCGGTGTCTGGGTTTTGAAGGTTGATGATGCAGAAGATAGTAACCCATCATGGCCTACGCCAAAACGGATTATTGATGGGATCATGATGTGTAAGCCAATCGTGTTATCTACAGGGGAATGGGTTTTACCAGTTTCAACATGGCAAATAAACGATGGGGCAAAAGCAGTTATATCAGTTGATCATGGCCAAAGTTGGCAAGTACGCGGCTCTGTTAACGTTCCAGAATTGTTTCGCAATGCTGATGAACACATGATAATTGAGAGAAAAGATGGAACATTGTGGATGCTTGTTCGAACCAAATATGGTATAGGTGAAAGCATTTCAAAGGATAAGGGGTATTCTTGGACTTCTCTAATACCTTCTAAAATCCAACACCCAACTGCTCGATTTTTTATTTATAGACTTAATTCCGGAAATCTTTTACTAGTAAAACATGGGCCAATAGATATGAAAATTGGTCGATCCCATCTGATGGCTTTTGTGTCAAAAGATGATGGCCATTCATGGTCAGAGGGGCTATTACTGGATCAAAGAAAAGATGTGTCCTATCCAGATGGGCAACAAACGGCTGATGGGTCTATTTATATCACCTATGATTATAAACGTAAAGGCGATCAACAAATATTGGTGACAAATTTTTCTGAGGATGATATAGCTTTGGGCTCAGATAAATCAATCTTGGAGGTGTATAAACGAAGGAGAATTATTAGCCAAGGTGGAAAGAAATAGTACTGTATAAATGATGGAAATCGATTAGGTCAACGAAGTAAGAAAATCCCGATACGGTATCGGGATTTTTTTATGAAAACGAGCCTAGGTTGGTAATGGTTTGTTGCTGTGTCGCATTACCGTTATATGGTCTGCTTGATTACAAAGCCATTGTCAGCTTCCCTGCCGCATATAATCTTCTGATTTCTTTTTTGTCAAATTTACCGACGCTAGTTTTGGGTACTTCATCAATTTCTACATAGTCTGTCGGAATTTGATATTTTGCAAAGTCCTTGGCCAGAAATGAAATAAGCTCCTCATTGGAAGGTTTATCTTGGGGGGTTGTAAAAACGAGAAGGGCCAAAGGCCGTTCTACCCATTTTTTATCGGGAATGGCTACTACGGCGGCCTCCTTTATTTTCGGATGTGAGACTAGCGCAGATTCGAGGGCAACACTCGATATCCATTCACCACCACTTTTGATTAGGTCTTTTGTTCGATCCGTAATCTGCATGTAACCGTCCTCATCGATTGTACTGACATCACCTGTTTTGAACCAACCATCTTTGGTGAAGCTCTCATGATTGTTCGTTTTAAAATAGGAACTCACTGTCCAAGCTCCTTTAATCTGTAATTCCCCCATTGTTTTTCCGTCATGAGGTGCTCGATTGCCATCATCCGTGATGATTCTTAATTCTACTCCTGGAAAAGCAACGCCTTGTTTGGCCCGTATCTTAAGTTTTTCTTTGTACGAGAGATTATCGTGGTTGGGCTGCAATCGACAAAGTGTTCCTAATGGTGATGTTTCGGTCATACCCCAGGCATGAATCCCTTTTATGCCAAAATCTTTTTCGAAATTCTCGATTAGGCTCATGGGCAGTGCAGAACCTCCGACCAAGTATTCCTCCAACGCCAATTTTTCCTTAGGCGGATTCTTTTTCATGGCCTCGTAAATACCAAGCCAAATTGAAGGAACGCCGTTTGCCTTGGTAACCTTTTCTTCGGTAAGTATCTTGATCAGCGTTTCAGGTTTTAAATTGGAAGAAGGTAATACCATTTTCGATCCCGATAATAGACACATGTAGGGGTAGCCCCAGGCCATTACATGAAATTGAGGTACAATTAGTAAGAAGGTATCTCGTGAACTTGCATTTCCTGCGTTGGGCGCTACAATGGTAGTAGCGTGCAAAAATGTGGATCTATGAGAATATAGCACTCCTTTGGGTAAGCCTGTGGTGCCACTGGTGTAACACATACCACAGGCGTCTTTTTCATCTATAACCGGCCAATCAAAATCTTCAGATTGGTCTGCAAGTAAATCTTCATAGTGCAGTGTGTTGGGCAAGGTGGTGACAAAATCTTTCGGTGCATTTAAGAGTACGAAACATTCGACGGTTTCGAATAATGGCGCAATTTTTTCTAAAAGTGGCACTAAAGTAGCATCTACAAAGATGACCTTATCCTCTGAATTATTAATTATATATTCGGTTTGTTGTGCCGACAGGCGAATATTTATGGTATGGCAAATGGCACCTATACCACTTATTCCGTAGTATAGCTCTATATGTGGACCATGGTTCCATGCAAAAGTACCAACCATATCTCCTTTGGTTATTCCCAATTTATGGGTCAATGCATTGGCCAGTTGTTTGCAACGTTTATACATATCACCAAACGAATATTCATGACGCGTGCCATTGGGTAAATAGGTTATTATCTTTTTTTTATGGAAAACACTATTGCCATATTCAAGAATGGTGTTCGTGGTAAGCGGATAATCCATTATTAAGCCTTTCATATCAAAAAAAATTGTTGGTTGCCTTGCACTAAGAATGATGGGGTGACACCATTTTTAATTCGTGATTTCTGATGAATACGTTTTTTAAAAAATGTTTTTACAAGATACTAGATCTTTGGCATTTTGGAGAGAAACTTTTTACGTTAAACTCCTGTAACATAGCTAAGCATAAGGCCATGTAATGTAAGGTGATCGTGAGTATGTTTTAATATAAAGTATTTCTACTATAACCGGTTTAATATGGTTCATGGTTTTTTCGATTATCCAATTGGTTATTATTTTGTAATTATTGTTCAAGTCGGAGCCTCACTGTTTACAAGAGCAGATTCCTTTTGTTACCGCCCTTTTCAAAATTCCATACACATTTTCCCAAATCAAAGGATACATGCGCTATCCGATCATTTAAATCTTTGGTTTTTGTAGAAAATAATTTTGGGTAAGAGGTGTCCTTTCGAAGGAACTATATCTTATATCTTGTTCGAAATTTCCAAAATCAGCGCGGAACTCCTAATTGCTTTTTGAACATTATTAATGATTATTAAGTGGTTTTTATGTCAGAAAACAAATCATTATGATTTTCGACTAATACACCGACACCCTTGGTTTTGGCCTGCTTTGTCATTTCATTTAAAGAAGATAGAGCTTTTCATAAGGGATTTTCATTGTTCGCATGCGAACGGTTTCAGATTTAAGAAAGACGGCAATGTCAATGTTACCTGGTTTTGGCGCCCCCTTTTAATCCATTTTCTTCAGAAATATCTGAAAAATCAAATTCTCCTTTGGTCTGTAAATTGATTAATTCGCAGCCGTTCCATCTAAGTCTTTTCTTTAAATGGTTTAGATAAGGTTTGCCGGTCGCTTCAAATTGTTTGGCGCATATTTCTACATTATATACACCGAATCTGTCGACAAAATATATGGGTATCCCAAGCAGTGTCAATTGATGCTTTTATTTTTGATTGGTTGGCGTAGTCAACTCAAATTGATTGCGAAAGATAACTGTTGTCAAATACGCCTTAATTTTTCAGTTCTACTAGACTTAAAGCTTGAATTTGGCAAAATTAAAAGCGCTATCGCGGGGGGCATTGGATGTTTGATGAAATTTCTTCTTTTCGCCCAGCCTTACTTTATTATTCCA
Source organism: uncultured Kriegella sp. (assembly GCF_963975415.1). Lineage (NCBI taxonomy): Bacteria > Pseudomonadati > Bacteroidota > Flavobacteriia > Flavobacteriales > Flavobacteriaceae > Kriegella > uncultured Kriegella sp. The sequence continues at coordinate 4,371 of NZ_CAXBGN010000002.1, read as the reverse complement.
TTTTTATATAACCAGGGCTTTGAGTCTTGGGCATATTTATCTTCTCCCACAATATCAAAGTCGCCATCACCATCGACATCAACTATACTGCCCGAATAGATTCCCTTTCCATTCGCCACTTGTATTGAATTTTTGAACGTACCCTTATCATTGATGAAAATTCTTATTTCCCTATTATCCCAAGCCACGGCAGAAAGAATGTCTAAATCACCGTCGTTGTCAAAGTCGGCCAATTTTACACAATGTGCTTTGTTATAGCTTGATTTTATAAGATGTTTTCGCCATTTTTTGACTTCTTCCGGGTTTTTAGGGCATTCATACCAAGCAAGATCATAATTTTCACCACCATACTTTTTGAAGTGCTCGGCAGGTGAGAGCACTACATCTAATCTGCCATCATTGTTTATGTCTCCTACTTCTTCTTTCGTGGCCGGGTTTACGTTCTTATAGCCAGCTTCGATATCAAATCTTTCGTAAGCTTCCGTACGGGGGTTGTCAGGAGTTTTGAACCAATGGCCGGTCATGGTAATATCAGGAAACCCATCTGAATTAATATCCCCGATGGCCAGTCCTTCACCGGCTTGACCTGTATAGGCGGTTATCGTCTGCCATTCGTCAATTTCATTCTGAAAAATAATTTTTACCGATTCTGGGTTTTTGTGCCGAACAATTACGTCAAGCTTCCCGTCTGAATCAATATCTTCAATTCGCATGTCATTGGCATGAAAGCCATCAATACTTGATATCAGATAAAAATTCCATGACCCATATACTTTATTTTTACCGGGATTTTCAAGGAGATAAACATGTATTGGCCCAGTTGAGTGTCCGTCGTTGCTGAAAATCAAATCGATATCACCGTCATTATCTACATCCTCACAACGGGCTGATCCAATAAAATCATCTAAGGGCACGGGGATACTGAAATTATGCCGATGCCATTTTTCAGATGCGGTCTGCTCGAACCAGGCAAGGGTAGAACGATCTTTGGCATGAACACCACCCTCTAATACCGCAATATCAACTAGGCCATCACCGTTAAAATCGCCCGTATCGATACATGAAACCCCCGACACGGTTCTATTGCTGATGTCTATGGGTTCGGCAAAAGTGGGGGACTGGCTCTGAACTCCCAATGTAGACATTATAGATATGACCCAATACGATAAATACAATTTTACTTTCTTCATTCTTTTTTCCGGTTATTTATGATGCTGTTGAATTTTTCGAAACATATCGCCGAATATTTTATCACGATGAAGAAAAGTAACGATTCGGTAGAAATGTCGCGAGTTGTCAAAACTATACGTTAGCTGATCTGTTAAAATGGGTGTATGCCTAATTTCTGATTGAAACCAACCAGGGTTTACGGCATAGGCTATGGCCGAAATATCCCAGATGATTTTAGAATATGCATAATGGTCTTTGTGATAATCTTTGAAAATATCAATTAAATAGTCTCCAATAGGTCCTTGTCCCTTTAAGTAGGTTTCCAATTCCGGTATGGTTGTTTGCAGATGCGATGTAACCGGTTCGGTGGGTAACTGAACGAGCGGCACCCCAGAATCAAAAAGCACTTGAGAAGATAGCAAATCTTGTTTAAGATTAAATTCAGAGGCGGTTTTACAATTTAGTCCTTTACCTCCTAACCAAACGACGACAATTTTGTTGATGATCTTAGGCTCCAATAAAATAGCGGAGGCCACATTTGTTGGCGCTCCTAAAGTAAGAACATATAATGGGCCTTCAGATGCCAATGCTCTTGTTATAAGGTCATTGGTGGCATTACTTTGCAAAGGTTGGTTTTGGTTTTTTAAAAAATCTTCCGAACCCTTGTATACCAAACCTTCATGGTTTATACCCAATTTGCCCATTAATCTGAGTATTTCCTCATAACTTTTTTTCATACCATCGCGAGGACTTTCTGATCGATTATTTAAGTACGGAGCCGCATAAATCGCCTCTACTTTCATTTGTTCTGGCGACAATAGCGCATAGACCACGGCAAATTGATCATCGATTTCGTTATATGTATCGGTGTCGATAACAACATTTATTTTGCCCTTGCTTGGCGCTAAGCGCTGTAAGCGGAATGTTTCCGATAATTTTGGGATGTTTTGGGAATACCCGTAAACCAGACCCATGAATAGGGTAAAGGCCAAAAATGTTTGAACTTTGTTTTTAATATAGTGTGATTGTCGGTTAAGTACCCCATCAATAGCATGTGTAAATCGTGGGATAACTCTGTAATCGATTCTTTTGTGATTCATGGTAAAATTGGTTGGATTCAATTTTTTAGTTCTCAGGTACTTCTAGTCTCTAAAAATTTAACGGTTAGACATTGTGCTTTAAAACTAATGAAAAGGGAACAAAAAAAGACCTATTTTAAAAATTGCCTGTCAACGCCAATTTGTAAGGCAAAAATCAATTTTGGTGCTATTTAAAAAAAAAGCATATGCTATAGATGGATTGTGGGATAAGTTGTCTGCAACAATATTATTAAATAGGAAAGGCCATTTTACAGTGAGTAAAATGGCCTTTCTCGTTTTTAGCGAATAGAATATATTCCTTGAATATATTTACATTCTTAACCGCATAAAAACTTCATGGGTACCATTATCGATACCGTCTACTGGTTTTTCCAAAGCACTTTCATAGGCATAGCCAATATCGAACCCCTTTCCAACATTAAATAGGAAGAGTCCACTGAAACTTTCACTGAAGCGGTAGCCCGCTCCCAAAGTGAAACGCTTCGCAAAATCTACCATCCCCGTTAGTTCATAGGATAGCGGAGAAGCATTTACATACCTCAGCATATTGGTAATGTGTAGGTTTGTCGATTTTGAAAGTGCAAATTCGTAACCGCCGGCGAGATAGGCGTGCATTTTGTCAGAGCCGACAAAAGCGTTTCCATTATTCTCTTGCAAACGATCCGGTGTCAATAATTTTGGAATGGAAGCTGAAATAAAATAGCGCTTGCTTTTCCAATATACACCTGCCCCTATATTTGGTGTGAACCTGTTTTCAAAGTCCATTAGGGTGCCATCTTGCCCAACACCATAAGTTCGTAAACCTTGGGTGTTGGCATCGTAGGTGTTGGCGCTTCCTTTTACACCGAAATAGAGCGTATTTTCTTGCGAGACCTTGATGTGGTACGACACATCTATGGCCAACCAAGTTTGTGTTTCGATAAAGGTTTTATCGTTTAGGATAGAGAGCCCTAGACCTACTTTTTTTCCTAATGAGGTGCCAAATATGGCACTTTGGCTTTCGGGAGCCCCTTCTACGCCTGCCCATTGGCTACGCAGGCCAAGGGCAAGTTCGGCACCCTCGACGCTTCCGGCGAAAGCAGGGTTGACGATGTTCATGTTGTACCTGTAAAAGGTATAATGTGGGTCTTGTTGGGCGAAAATTCCACCTATGGTCAAGAGCATACCACAAAACGTAAGTATTAAATTATTTTTCATGTTTTTATATTCTTTTTTGGTTAGTAGTTGATAAAGATCCATCCCTGTAGCGGGGGGGTGCCGTTACCCAAATCGATTACATAGAGGTAAGAGCCCGCTGGTAGTTTCTCTCTTTTTTGCTTATAGAAGCCTTCCCAGTCGTTCTGATAGCCACTATCGTTGTAAACAAGATGGCCCCATCTGTTGTATACAGTGACTATATTGTTTGGGTAATTCTCTATACCGGGCACTATCCAAGCATCGTTTACTCCATCACCATTAGGGGTGAAGGCCTCCGCAGGGACCAATTTTGGAGCACTATTTTTTGGGAAGGTGTCTTCAACGTCCAATAGCCCATCATTGTCATCATCATCGTCTCTACTATCAGGAATACCATCGTTATCAAAATCACTCGGGAATTGGTCGGGGTTCCTAACATCCGTTCCTTCTGCTTCCTCTTCTGCATCGGAATAACCATCACCGTCATCATCGGTATCGGTGTTGTCACCGGTGCCATCCCCGTCGGTATCCAAGTATTCTGTGGGGTCGGTCGGAAAATCATCCGCCTCGTCAACGAAACCGTCATTGTCATCATCTTCATCAACGTTGTTTCCTAGGCCATCCCCATCGGTATCAATGTCTTCCACTCCGTCATTGTCATCATCGGTATCCGCATTGTCGCCAATACCATCCTCATCGATATCGGAATCTTCAGTTGGGTCCAAGGGGAATATATCTTCGCTATCCGGTGTTCCGTCATCGTCATCATCGGTATCGGCATTGTCACCGGTTCCGTCGCCATCGGTATCGGTATCCTCGTTTTCATCTAAAGGAAAGTCGTCCTCGTCGTCCGGTGTTCCGTCACCGTCGTCATCGGTATCGGCATTGTCACCGGTTCCGTCGCCATCGGTATCGGTATCCTCGT